>DATNFV010000044.1:0-18045 GCA_035606215.1 Hanamia sp. | reverse complement strand
TTATCCCTGCATTTAGTGTTGGGCGCACACAGGAATTACTTTATTTTTTAAATCAACTGGAAAATGAAAATCGATTGCCTGATATTCCCTATTATGTAGATAGTCCGCTGAGCCTGGAAGCGACAGAAGTTGTAGAAAGTTTCCCTGAAGATTTTAACAGCCGGGTTCAAAAATTATTGCAAACGGATCAGGATCCTTTTCAATTCAAAGGATTAAAATTTGTAAAATCAGTCGAAGAAAGTAAGTCATTGAATTATCGTACAGACCCGATGGTAATCATTTCTGCAAGTGGAATGGCTGAGGCAGGAAGGGTAAAACATCACATCAGTAATAATATCGAGAATAGCAGGAATTCTATTTTAATGACCGGATATTGTGAACCAAATTCTTTGGGAGGAAGACTAAAAATGCATCCGAAAGAAGTTGGAATTTTTGGACAGATTCATGAAGTGCATGCAGAAATAGGAGAAATTCAAAGCATGAGCGCCCACGGTGATTATAATGATTTATGCCAATGGCTTGCTTGTCAAAATCCCAAAGAAGTGAAAAAATTATTCCTGGTTCATGGTGATTATGACGTTCAATTAGATTTCAAAAACAGGCTGATCAGTAAAGGGTTTTTGGATGTTGAAGTTCCTGCAAGGCATTCTGAAGTTGGATTGGGATGATATGTTGAAGGTTAAAAAATCTTTGCTTTATAAATAACTTAGCCACCATTTTTTATGCGATGCTTTTAAGCGATCATATTTTTTACAAACCGGGTATAATACAACAACAACGGCAATCCAGATAATGTAAACCATTCCTAAAGAAACTCCCTGGTCTGGAGCCTGGAAATGTAATAATCCTGTATTTGCTTCGGCCAATATATGGCCTTTTGCAAAAAACAAAACCATACAAATTAAATGAATCAGAAAAAAGTGAATCAGGAAATAGAAGAAAGGAACTCTTCCATAAACAGATACAATCTTCGTCCATCTGCCTTTTGATTTTTCAAACAAGGAAAGAAAAATTAATGCCGGCCCCAATGTCATTGTCAAAAAAAGAAGAGAGGCCGGATATTTTGTTGTATTTAAAAATGAAAGGATCGTAAAGGTTACATTCTTTTGTTGATGCCATTCGGAAGGATCGCCATAAATATTAGTAAAACGAAGTGCAATAAAAAAGAGTGTGATAATCATTCCTGAGGTCAGCAAAATTCGCTGCCTTTTTTTTGCATCAATTTCTTTTTTATACAGCGAGCCAACACAATAACCAAGCATCATTACACCCGGCCATGGAAGTAATGGATACAATATTGCAAATAACCTGTTGTGATCATAAGGGAAAAAAGATTGCTGATGCAGAAAACCCCACCACAATGGCGTTTCAGCAGGTTTTGCATAATCAAAAGCATCAAGAAAATTATGGCCGCAAACAATGATAAAAGCAATAATAAAAATCATTCGCATTGGTAAAAAAATAACTACTGATAAAATGATCATCGAAAATCCAATGACCCAAAGAACCTGAACAGCAAGAAAACTATAGGTTGGATCAAACGTTAGAAACAAATTAAAAACGGTTACTTCAATTATAATGAGCCAGATTCCTCTTTTGAATAAAAAAGATGATAATTGTTTTTTAGTTTTTTTTCTTCCTGAAAGAAACGCCGAAGTTCCTGAAAGAAATACAAAAACCGGTGCGCAGAAATGAGTGATCCATCTTGTGAAAAATAAGATGGGTGTAGTGGTTTGAAGATTGGTTGGATCAGACGGGATGTGTAAAAAATCACGGGTATGATCGAGCGCCATAATGATCATGACAACGCCACGCAGAATATCAATTGAATGAATTCTAAACTTTGATGTAACTGCTGAAAGATTTGGCTGCAAAGTTTGGTTCACTGGTTTTTATTTCAAAAGTAGCTGGAAAAACAGTAAACAAATAAATAATTATGATTTTGTTTCCGGATTTTTGAAAACATTATCCATAATATTTATTGGCTGTTTTCTTTTATCCAAAGCTTCCTGGATTTCGCTGGCAAGCAGGCCTGTTGAATCTCCAACGTGTTTAATAAAAATTACATCAGGATTATTGAAAGAAAAAAGTGATTGGAATTTTTTGTCAGATTCACCTTCAATTTGATCAATCAGCAAAACGATATCAAATTTTCGCTGATGAAAAATTTCTATTGCTGTTTCGTCGTCTACCGTCGCAGTACTTTCCCATTTTGGATTTTCATTCATAAATGAAGAAAGCTTTTGCAATAAAACCGGATCTCGTCCGATTGCCAAAATCTGAATTTTATCCATAGTAATATTTTAGATAGAAATAAAATAAGTTTTCATTTCCATTTGGAATGCAAATATCATTCTAAAAACTCCGTCCATCAATATTTTAAATGCCAACAATCATTTTTGCTTATTTTTATTTTCTACGATTTTAATCTTTCTAAATTTATTATGAAAAAAACTTTCTTGCTACTGCTTACAATCATTTGTTTGCAAAAACTAACTGCCCAGGATTCAAGCCCTTATTTTTCATCTTATCCTGCGCTTACTCCGGATGGACAAACGCTTTTCTTTAGTTATGATGGGGATCTTTGGAAAGCTGCAGCAAACGGTGGAACATCCATGCGTATAACATCTATGGATGGAATCGCTACTAATCCGCATGTGTCGCCGGATGGGAAATGGCTTGCATTCAGCAGCTTTCAATTCGGGAATTATGATATTTATGTCATGCCAATAAATGGTGGTAACATAAAGCGATTGACTTTCCACAGCGGCAACGATAATGTGGAATCGTGGTCGTGGGACAGCAAATATATTTATTTCACTTCCAACCGGCATGACCGCATGTCAACCTACAAAGTGAGCATCAATGGTGGTACTCCTTTACGTGTTTTCAGCAATAATAATTTCGATTATACGCACAATGCTTTTGAAGATCCTATTACTGGTGAAATATTTTTTGATGATACATTTGAGAGTTCATTTTTTGCCAATCGTCTTGGATATAAAGGACCATTTAACCCGGATATTCAATCTTATAATCCGTCAACAAAAAAGTACAAACGCTATACAGATTGGAAAGGAAAAGATATGTGGGCAACAGTTGATAAAAACGGAAATATTTATTTTGTTTCTGATGAAGCCAATGGACAGTACAACCTTTATACTTTTGTAAACGGGAAAAAAACACAGCTAACCAATTTTGCTACTTCTGTCATGAACCCCTTTGTGGATGCGGCAGGAGATAAGATCGTATTTGAAAAAGATTTCCAAATATTCAGTTATGACATTGGTTCTAAACAAACAGAAAAAATCCCTTTAGAGGTTTTCAAAAACAATACTTTGTCGACTTTACAAACATTGAATGTCAATGGAAACATTACTGATTTTGATGTTTCAAATGATGGCAAAAAGCTTGCATTTATTTCAAGAGGGAAATTATTTGTCTCTGACAGCAAGGGAAAATTTATTCGTGAAATAAAAACGATCGATCAGGAAAGAGTAAAAGAAGTGCATTGGTTAAAAGACAATACCTCTTTATTGTATGGGCAAACTTATAAAGGTTTTGAAAATCTTTTTACGAAAAATGTGGAAGGAGATGAACCGGGAAAACAAATCACGGACGAAGTGAAAAACAGTCGTAGCCTGACTTTCAACAGAGATAAAACAAAAGCTGTTTATTTGTGCGGCACTGATGAAGTGAGGATTCTTGATCTGAAAAACATGAAAAGTACTCCAATTGTGAAAGATGAAATCTGGGGACTTGAAAATTCAACTCCTTATTTTTCTCCTGATGATAAATATGTGATGTATACTTCTCACAGAAATTTTGAGCAGGATATTTTTCTTTATAGAATTGATGATAAACAGATTTACAACATCACCAACACCGGTGTTTCTGAGACAAACCCTTTCTGGTCGCCTGATGGGAAATACATTTATTTTATTTCAGACAGAACGCATCCATCCTATCCTTATGGTGCTCAAAATGAAAAAATTTACAGGATGCCGTTGCAAAAGATCACTGAGCCTTATCGTTCTGATATGTTTGATTCTTTATTTGTAAAAAAGAAGGAGGAAGCCAAAATTGATACAACAAAAAAAGAAATAAAAGAGAAGAACCTTAAGAAGCTGAAAGAAAAAAGTGAAGCTGAAACTGCTGCCAGCACTGCCCCTCCGAAGCCACTTATCAAAATTGATTTCAATAATTTAATGGATCGTATTGAAAGAGTCGGCCCTGATTTTGGCGATCAATCGAATCTGTTTGTGATAAAAAATGATGAAAATACGTATGTTTTTTTTATCTCTAATCATGAAAGTGGAAAAGAGTCTTTGTGGAAATTGACTTTTGAACCTTTTGAAAAAACAAAGACCGAAAAAATCAAAGATGCTAATGGAAGTGATCTTGAAATCAAAGGTTATAAGGATCATTATTATTCTTTGAACAATGGAAATATCAACAAGCTTTCGATTGATAATAGCTCATTGGAAAAAGTGGATATCAGTTATCCGTTCACCATTAACATGAATGACGAATTCAATCAAATGTTTTACGAAGCCTGGGCGGACTTGCAGGAAAATTATTACAATGAAAATTTTAATGGCGTAGACTGGAGATCTATCAGAGATCGTTATGCATCTTACTTGCCGCAACTTCAGACAAGAAATGATTTTCGCGTTTTATTAAACAATATGATGGGCGAATTAAATTCTTCCCATTATGGATTTTCTACTTATGGTTCTGATGAAAAAACTTTTTATAGGAATGTAACAGCCTCGCCTGGCCTGCTTTTCAATAACACTCATCCTTACCAGGTTGATCATGTTATTAAAAATGATTGCGCCGATGTTTCTGATATTAGTATCAAGCAAGGAGATGAATTGATCAGTGTCGACGGTGTAAAAATTGATACTACTCAGAATCGTAATTTTTATTTTATGCGTTCGCAAATGCCTGATGAAATGATTTTGGGTTTCAGACGTGGATTAAAAACTTTTGATGTAAAAATTCATCCATCAACTCCCAACGAAATGCAACGCCATTTGTATAATGAATGGATCGATGGAAACCGTCACCTTGTTGATCGGTTAAGTGATCAACAAATTGCTTATGTTTATATGAAAGATATGAGTGATGATGCCCTTCAGGAATTTGAATTAAAAATGGTTTCTGATTCTATTGATCAAAAGAAAGCGCTGATTTTGGATTTGAGATATAATACCGGAGGAAATGTTCATGATAAAGTATTGCAATTTTTATCACAGCGACCTTACTTGCAATGGAAATATAGAAACGGAAAAATGAGTTCTCAGCCTGATTTTGCCCCTGCTGCAAAACCAATTATTTTATTGGTAAATGAGCAAACGCTTAGTGACGGAGAAATGACAGCTGCAGGATTTAAACAATTGAAACTGGGGAAAATTGTTGGAACAGATACATACCGCTGGATCATCTTTACCAGCTCAATGTCTTTGATTGATGGGTCTTCAGTCAGATTGCCTTCGTGGGGCTGCTACACTTTGCAGGGAACCAACCTGGAACAAAATGGTGTTTCGCCGGATATTTATGTAAAGAATTCTTTTGAAGACAGGATGAATGATAAAGATCCTCAAATAGAAAAAGCAGTAGAAGAAATAATGAAAGAACTGAAGTAAAATGAAAGTTAAATTTCAAATTGCGAAATTTTTTGCTAATCTTGAGAATAATTAGGAACATTTCTTTTTAAAAAGGTTTTTTATGAAAAAAGAATACAAGCTGTTGTACCTGCTTGCATTGATAAAATTTGTTCTTCCGTTTATTTTACAGAATAGTTTTTATGAACCTCAACGTGACGAATTCTTATATCTTGCAGAGGCACGTCACATGGCCTGGGGCTACATGGAGATACCTCCATTGCTTTCAGTGTTTGCCTGGTTTACTAATTTGTTTGGAGCAAGTATGTTCTGGCTAAAATTCTGGCCTTCATTATTTGGCGCTCTTAATTATATCATTGTTGGAAAAATAATTCTTTCATTCGGTGGAAGATGGCTCGCTTTGCTTCTTGCATTTTTGGCTTTTATTTTCAGTGTGTATTTACGCGTTCATTTTTTATTTCAGCCTAATTTTCTGGAAATATTTTTCTGGACAATGATGGCATTTAGTATTCTTCGGTTTGTACAAACTGAAAAGAATCAATACTTGTATATTTTCGGTGTTAGCGCTGGTTTGGGGATAATCAGCAAGTATTCGGCTGCTTTTTTTATTCTCAGTATTTTATTAGGATTGTTGGCCACAAGTAATAGAAAAATATTTTTGAATAAGCATTTGTATTTCGCTGCTACTATCGCATTTTTAATTTTTTTTCCAACCCTTTTATGGGAATATAATCACCATTTCCCTGTGATCGTACACATGAAAGAATTGCACCAGTTTCAATTGCAATATGTTAGTCCAGCCGGCTTTTTAATAGATCAATTGCTGATGAATTTGCCTTGTGTTTTCATATGGATTGCCGGCTTATATTTTATTGTCTTTAAGGAAAATGGAAAGTACCGGTTTCTTGCCTGGGCGTATTTATTTTTGATCCTTTTATTACTTTATTTCCAGGGGAAAAATTATTATTCACTGGGTGTATATCCCGTGTTATTTGCATTTGGGGCGATACAACTGGAACGCTTTGCTCTAAGGCATTCCAATGTTTGGAAATTTGTTTTTATCGCGATTCCTTTTTTTATCGGAATTCCTTTCGTTCCATTGTATCTGCCTGTTTACAAACCGAAAAAACTGGCGTCATATTATAAAGCAATGCACATTGAAAAGACCGGTTTTTTGAAATGGGAAGATTTACAAAATCATCCATTGCCACAGGATTTTGGAGACATGCTCGGGTGGAAAGAAATGACAGAAAAAACTGCAAAAGCTTATTCTTCATTGACCAGTGAAGAAAAAAAGAATACGTTTATTTTCGCCGATAATTATGGCGAAGCCGGAGCGATCAATTATTACGGAAATCAATACAATCTTCCCACAGTTTATAGTGATAATGCCAGTTTTTTATATTGGCTTCCTGAAAGTGGTCATATCACCAATGTGATTTTGGTCACTGATGATAAAGAGGAAATGCAGCATGATTTTTTAAAAGATTTTTCTTCTGTTATTTTATCAGATAGTATCACCAATCCGTTGGCAAGAGAACATGGCTCTCTCATCATTATTATGAAAGGAGCGAATGAAAAATTCAACGAGATGTTTACGGAAAAAATAAAGAAGGATAAAGATAAATTTGTAAAATAAATTGGAAGATAACACCTATGGTTACACGAAAATATTGAATGGCTTTAAAAGTATCCGTAAACTATTATCGAAGCCTGTTGCTCTCTTTTATTAATTTAGAATCGTTGTAAATTCCCTTTGCAGCCAGGATTAAAAAAATAATAATAAGAAGATGCAGAATGGACCAGATATTGAAATTGCCCTGCGAGTATTTTTGAGTTTCACGAATATATAAAAAAACAATCAGGCATTCCACAATAATGGCGGCGATAATAATCCTGATTTGAATGCTTCGGTGTTTGAATAAAAAGATATTAATGATAATTCCGGTTCCAAGCGCACTGGTAAGAATGAGAATCAGAAAATTATCTGTAGCTGTTACCAGGTGATAACCGGTATCACTCACTAATCCTGAAACTGTATCAGCACTGTTTTGCAAGGCAAGTGTGCCACCGTAAAAAGAAAATTTTATGGTAAGAAAAACAGCAATTGCTGCAAGGATCATCCATAAAGTTTGTGCACGTTGTATCATGAGAAAAATTTGTAGTACGAAAGTAATTTGTCTGAATTAAAAAGCGGGTATTTTTATAAAAAATAGTTGCATTTACTTTTTACTTCAAAATTTTTAAAATCGTTTTTTCTCCATGAGTCTTCAGGATTTGCAGATAATAAATTTGATGGGAATCATTTATAAAATCAAAAGCTTTTACACTGCTTCCACCTGTATGAAAGACCTCTTTTTTTAATAAAATTTGTCCGGTGGAATTGTAGATCTTTATAAAATATCTTCCTGCAGGTTCATCAATAAATTGAAGCATTACTTTCTTGTTTTCAATTGAGTATTGAGAAAGATAAATTCCTCTAGAAACATTTTGCATTACCACTTTCACAATTTCGCTGTATTCTATTTTTCCCTCATTGTCAACTTTTGCAAGACGGTAATAGTTGTCGCCGTTCAGAGGTTGGTTATGAAGATAAGTAGATTCAAAAGGTGTGATATCATCAAATGTTTTTATTGCAGAAAAATTAATTGCATCTGATGAATGTTCAATTATCAATTGTTTGGTGTCGATACCGATTTTCCATTCCAGGAAAACGTTCGCATTCTGCTGATGTGCATCGAAGGAAAATACTGCAGGAGCCCTCTCTTTGATCTTTCTTTGGAAAATTAAATAGAACCTTTCGGGATTAGAAGATGTAGGATCGGCGTTAACAGAAAAAGCAATACCTGAAGTATCATTTAAATTGATTTGTGTTTCATTTTTTAAATATTCATCAATCAATATCGCTTCAACTTCTTGTTCAAATTCCTGAGGTGTAAAAACGAGCTTGTATTCCTGCTTGGATAAATTTTTAAGATAATAAAAAATAGTATCCAAGATTTTTATATTTTCTCTGGCTTCAATCGCAAAAATCTTTTCCGTGTTTTTGATAGAAAAATTTTCTGCTCCATTATTTATTTTCAAAGCATCATTGCCGTCAATTTTATTAGAGAACTGTTCATCAAAAACCACAACATTTCCATCTGCCATTATTCCATTTTGAGAAAATAAATGAGCAAAGAGCATTTGCCTTTTTGGCATTATTTCTTTTGTTACAAGATGATTTCCTTCATCTAGTTTGCAATCTTCTGTAAAAGACACCGAACCAGGAGCTGAAGTGGGATTGTAAATAAAAAAAGCTTGTCCGGATTGAATATTTCTGTAATCAGAATTGGAATTATAATTAGCAGTGTTACCAGGAACTGCGCGATAATTGGTAACAGGAGAAATTGTCTGAAATCCGCCAAAACCAAACGATCCACCCAAAGTAGGATCCCATGCTATGTAGTAGTTTCCTGTATTAATACGATTAATTTTTGAAAAGTCAATTGCAGATGCATACGGATTTCCTACAGACTGAAATTTTCCTGCATTAACAATACTTTTTGGTGGTAAGAATTCTCCCACATAAAGTTTTCCTCTTGTTCTTAAAACAGTGGGATTAGGAGGTGAATTCGGGTTTGTTGAAAGCCTGTCGCCCCGGATGAAAATCATATATCCTTTTTCATTTTCAAGATTAAGATTGGTATTCGAAATGCCCACCCAATTGTTACTTACATCATCGTAATATTTCATAGCTGGAGCCGGAGAAAAGGCATCAAAACCATTACTAATACTGTTTCCTGTAATCCAGGTTCCATAACCGCTGATTGTTTTATTCCCTTTTTCCTGCCACGTATTAAAAATTGTTTCTCCAAATGCAGGCGTAGCAATCAGTTGCCACGATTTTTCATGGCCGCCATTTTGTGTATTTGTATTAATGTAACGCTCTACAATAAAACGTCCATTGAAATAATTAATTTTTGCATTTGCTCCTAATTTTGAAATATAAGAAGTTTGATTTTTATCACTTCTCAAACTGATGTCTGCAATAAGATTAAGAGTAGAATTGTTATCAAGCAAAAGACGTTTATAAACCGCCAAACTATCATTTACATATAAGCCTGAAATATTTTGATTGGTAAGATTATTAAAGATTATTTGTGGTGAAACGCAGGAATAATTTTGAGAATTATTGCCATTAAAAATAACAGTGCCATTATTATGAATAAAAGTTGCAGGGCTGGTTTTTGAAAAATTTCCCTGGATGATCAGATCATCAGAAGGAGCAGTTTTATTTCCTGTTCCTGAAAGAATGAGATTTTGATAAATCAATCCATTCTCATTTGTAATTGGCTGATCGCCATTCCTGCTGTATTCAACAGTGCTTCCTGTTTCTAAAGTAATCCGTTTAATATCCTGATTGATGGCAGAACTTTGCATAGGAAAAGCAGAAATCTTAGCACCATTGAAACCTAAGTTAGTGCCACATTTAAGAGTTCCTCCGGATTGAACTACCACAGTTTGCGTTCCAGACCCATCCCCGATAATGGTATTATCATTTATTGAAAAAATACCTCCATTTTTAATCACAAAAGATCCGTTTGAATTCAAACCAATATTTCCGATCGACATTAAAACATTATTCCCGGTCACTTCTATATTCTGATAATTCCTGTTCCTTATTGTTTGAGGCGTAAGATTCGATCCGTTAAATTCTATAACTCCCCCGGATAAATTATAAGCACCACTCATTTTCGGATTTGTCCCGGTATTACCTACAATTAATCTGGAATTTCCGGTCATAGTGAGATTGGTAGGAATGTTGTCATCGCCAATATTTTGACTTGAACAATCAAAAACAGCGTTGTCTTTAATCGTAACGCTTTCTAATGGAATAAACGGTCCTAAAGGCTTTTTTGTACCGCTTCCTGAAATAATTAAGTTGTAAAAATCTTTTCTTGAATTTAAATTCTGATTTCCTTCTGCATATAATTCAACAATAGAGCCGGGATTTAAAGTGATATTGCCCGAAACAATTGAGGAACCGCCTCCTGAAAAGCCTCCGGGATGAGATGTTCTAAAAGTTCCATTTACGATAACACTGCCATTCAAGTTGCCTATCCCATTCGATACAACATCTAACGTGCCATTAATTGTGAATACATTTCCCGCAATATTGTTATTAATGTTAGCACCTGATACTGTTACATATGCTCCTAAAGGAACAAAAGCTGAGGGTGATAAATCCATTGTAGCAGATAAAATAATTTTCAATGAAGAACCTTCTAATACTGCGTTTGCTGCTGTTAAAATAAATTTGCCGGTTCCGGTTTGTGATAATGTTTCATTTCCCCTAATACCATTTCTAAAATATTTTTTTCCGACCCCTGAAAAACTGATATTTGAGTTTACTTCCAATAAACCATTTAAATAGAAATCGTTCCCGGTACCAGCAGCAGCTGCTCCAATCATTTTTGAAACTCTGAAAATTGGAATTTCTGCACTTGTAGCATTTGGAAAATAAATAAGATTTGCGATCTGAAAAGCTGCATTATTATTATATTCAAAAACTGATGCGTCATTCCATTTGTTCATTAGTGACGTTGCAAAAGTTTCGTAACCTTTCCCGGCAAGTGTGACTCCATTTCCAACAGTTATTTTGCCATTTTTAGAAATATTAATTGAAGCATTTGCAGCCTGGAAAACAGAAGTTGAATAATCAGCAGAACTAGTAATTTTTAAAACTCCATTTTCTACAATATTGATATCATCTCCTTCTCCATTATTGATGTTTAAAATTCCTCCGTTTTGAACTTCTAAAACTCCGGCAACGGTTATCTGATCCATTGAAACGGGTGTGCTAATTGTTACAGTATGTGCAGGCTGAATGAGTATTTCTTCAATATCTTTTGATGGAACTGAAGATGAAATATTCCAGTTGATATTATCAGTTGATGACTCCCATGTTGTTAATTGTGACCAATTACCATTTTGCCTGCTTCGCATGGAAGATTTGAAAGGAGCAGCAGTGACATTTAAGGACAAATCATCTATTCGCCAGGTGGCAATACTTTGATTTCCTCCTGCTCCATTAAATCCATATATTCTGATAGTGATTGCATTAACACTGGAAACAGTATTTGAAGAAAGCTGATACAAATACCATTTACTATCAACAGGAAAAACGCCACCTGCCAGTTCTGAGTTATAGGAATCGACAGAAGTTCTGATTGAAAAGGCTTGTGGCCCTGTTCCCGTTGATCTTGATCCAAATTTTATAGAGTTTATCGACAATGAATATCCAGGATCAGGAGTTAAAGTGAATTCAAAATAAGTACTGGATGAAAGGTTAAATGGCTGCGAGAATGGTGCAATACCTGCATTAAAATTTCCGGAAGAATTTGTATAACCTGAAGAAGCAGATGTGATTGTTAATAGTGGTGTCGTTCCATTGTTATTTCCCTGCGACAAATTCCCGGCGGTAACATTTGCAGTTATTATCGATGGAGAATCTCCTCCATTTGTTCCTTTATCAAAATCCCAGGCAATTACTTGCGCCCATCCGGCATTTGCAACAAAACATAATTTTGTTACCAGGAAAATTTTTTTGCAGCTGGGTAGATTTTTTTTAATCTTAAAAAAGTGTAGAAGTCTTTCGGAAATGAATAAATTTTCCATAACAAATGTTTTGATCAATAAAAAATGATGAAAAGAATTGGTATTTTGGAAGTCTTCGGAGAGGGACGTTTCTTCTAATTGCATTCAAAGGGGGGATCAAAGGCAATTATAAGGATTTATTTTAATAAAAAGTTATTTTTAAAGATTTATTTTAAATCTTTCGATTGTTCACTTTTTGTTCTGATTAAAATTACAAACTGTCATTATTTCTTTACTGCTTATAATCCATTTAAAAACTGCGAGCTGATATAATCCACAACAGCAGGAAGGCTTTGTGTTTCTTCAAAAACTTTTAGTTGCCTGTCAGCTCCGCTGCCTTGCTCGAGCATTTTATGAACATAACCAATTGTGTTTTTTATTCCTAAAGGATTCGCCACGTCATCGATAAAATCGAGCAGTTCATAAATGAGTACTCTTGTGTTAACTTCCGCTTCTTTTCCAAAATCAATCATGCTTCCTTCAATACCATAGCGGCTTGCACGCCATTTGTTTTCATTGATCAGCATTCTGGGATAAATAATGAAGTTGAGATTTTGAGTACGTAATTTATAAAGCTTTGCACAAATCCCCTGGAACAAAGCAGCAATAGTAATGGTTTCCTGAACAGTCATCGGGATATCGCAAATCCTGAACTCCACTGTATTAAAAAAGGGATGAACGCGAAGATCCCACCAGATTTTTTTTGCATTGTCGATGCAATTGGTTTTGACCAGCACTTTGATGTAATTATCATACGCTTCGATACTTTCAAAAAAATCAGGAATGCCGGTTCGTGGAAACTTATCAAATATTTTTGTGCGATAGGATTTATAACCGGTCACTCTTCCTTCCCAGAAAGGAGAATTGGTACTTAATGCAAAAATGTGGGGTAAAAAATATCTTGCCGAGTTGGCAATATGAATGGCCATTTGTCGGTTTTCCATTCCTACATGAACATGCAAACCGAAGATCAAATTGCTTCTCGCTGCCTCCTGTAATTCTTTTACAATATCGCTGTAGCGTGCATGATCAGTGATTAACTGCCGTTCCCAATGGCTGAAAGGATGTGTGCCTGAAGCGCCAACTGTGAGCCCCAGGTCGCCGGCAATATTGCTGATCGTTTTTCTAAGATTGGCAACATCCACATAAGCATCATCAATGTCCTGACAAATGTCAGTTCCAACTTCCACCACGGCCTGGTGCATTTCTGCTTTTACTTTATCCTTAAGTAGTTTTTCTCCCTCCTGAACAATTTTTTGTTCATGGCTTTTCAGCTCCCTGCTTTCCGGGTCAATCACCATATATTCTTCTTCGATGCCGATCGTAAAACGCTTGTAGGAAATGGCAGCCATTTTTTAGTTTTTAGTTTTAGTTTTTACTTCTGATCATTTTCGCATTTTCAAATTTTTACATCAGCCATTTTCTCATTTTTCACGCTTCTTTTCATAAATTCTCCCCATGTAAGATTATCTTTTCCATCTTTATGATCTTCAGCTTTTTTTATAGCAAAGTTAGCAGCGGTTTCAACAACCCAATCAAAATTTTCCTGTCCCACACTGGCGAGATCAGCGTCAGGAGCAGGGTTGCAAAAGTCAATAGCATAAGGAACTCCGTCTCTGATTGCCAATTCAACGGTATTGAAATCATAACCAAGATAGTTGCAAATTTTCAATACAATATCTGTCATTAATTCCTCCCTTTTTTTATCAGGTTTAAAATCGGCAGCATAACGAAGATGATGAGGATTACGAGGCTCGTAAGGCATGATGTGAACGTGTTTGCCACCAATGCAATAGCAGCGGTAATATTCATCAAAAATAATTTCTTCCTGCAGCATCATCACCAGCTCGCCTGTTTGCCCATGCTTTGTAAAAAAATCATCAATGCCGGTAACTTTATAAACACTTTTCCAGCCACCGCCTGCGTGTGGTTTCATGTAGGCAGGAAAACCAATATATTCAAAAATATTATCCCAATCCAATGGATAAGCAAGATTGGAGAAAGATTGATCGGAAGTTTCTGCAGGCAAGGAACTGGAAGGAATGATGACAGTTTTAGGAACAGGAACATCAATTTTTGTAGCAAGACAATTATTAAAAAATTTTTCGTCGGCACTCCACCAAAATGGATTGTTAATAACAGCAGTTCCACAAAGAGCCGCGTTTTTTAAATATGCCCTGTAAAAAGGAACATCCTGCGAAATACGGTCGAGTATTACATCATAGCCGCTACTTTCGCCCTGGATCACTTTGTAAATATGAACCGGTTCGGCTGTAATTCCATCAATTTTTTTGCTGTTGATTCTTTCAATAAATGCTTCGGGAAAACTTCTTTCCTTTCCGAATAAAATTCCAATTTTTTTCATGATCTCTTTTTTTCTGATGGATGTTCGTGGGAAATGACTTACGTTTCAAACGTCTATTCGTTTGCTAATATACTCAAATTTAATACTCCTTAAGAATGTTGATTTCCAAAAAAAGAAAAGAAGAGAATTCAAATATTTCAGGACAAAAGAAGGTTTTCCGGAAATTACATTGTCCTTTTGAAAAAGAATTATGGGAAGCCTGACCCCAGTTATTCCCTGTTCACTAATTTGAAAAACCTGCTTTCTTTGCCACCTGATGTTTCATCCTGGTAAAGAAAGGCGAGTTTGCGATCCTGAAATATATCATACCATTCGTCCCACGAAATATCTTCCAGTGTTTTTTCGCCTGAATAGCCGGGAAAATCAATCCGGATAATCCCATCATCTTTTCCGCCTACGCCTTTTACTTTGGTTGGTTTGCCATCGCGTTCTTCGGCCCATTTCTTAATTACATTTAAATCCGTTGTGGTCTTTGATGCTGACATAAGTTTTTTTTAAAAGTTCATCAAACTTTATGCTAAAAAAAATTGCTGCCGTTTATATGGCCATGATTAATCGATAAAGCAGATGATGCACCGATTTCTGTGTTTTTTATTTGGCATAATATTTTATCTGGTTTAAAAAAAATAAAATGAAAACCGGAAATGTTCTTCTCGCCGCCGCTGTTGGGACTTTTGCGATGACTGTCTTTAGTTATTTGGTTTCAAGGAAAAAAAATAAAGATTTCAGAGAACCGCGCTTGCTGGGGAAAATGGTTTACCGTGCAATTCCTGAAATTAAAAAAGAGGACTCAAAAGTTGTTGGATGGATTCTGCATTGCTCTACAGGATTAGCCTTTACGATCACTTATAAGTTTCTTTTAGAAAATTCAAAATTAAAATCAAATGTACCTGACGGAATTATTTTAGGACTTATGAACGGAGTTACAGCCGTTGGAATCTGGAAAGCTGTTTTCAGTTTGCATCCTGATCCGCCAAAAATAAAATTCAAAGATTTTTATGGACACTTAATTCTTGCTCATGTAGTTTTTGCCACTTCTGATCTGTGCGTTTTACAGAAGGATGGTAAGGAATAAACAAATAAAGTGATTTTATTTTATCGCTGATTTCTATTTTCGTAAATCCACCGCCGTTATATGCTTTTATCTTCCGGGAAATGTTAATTTTTATATTTGAGGATTTTCAATTTTTATAATTGCTTTTTTATTCCATTACTTTTATCGGCAAAAAAATTATTTAATGATGAAACGATTTACCTCTTTATGCTTTTATCTTATGGCTGTTCTGTTTTTTTCGAACAGTGTTTTCGCCCAGGATTCTTCTATTTATAACAAGAGCCAGGTTTTTGATCCATTGTTTATGACTCATGATGGTACTGAATTTAGAAGCGCCAACGGAGCGCCGGGACCGAAATATTGGCAAAACAGCGCCAGCTACATTATTCATGCAACTCTTGATGAAAAAGATACCACATTAAAAGGAGATGTAGCAATCACTTATACGAATAACAGCCCTGATGAATTGAAATATTTGTGGTTGCAATTAGACCAGAATCTTTTTAATCCTGATTCACGCGGTGCAGCAACAACGCCGGTTTCCGGTGATCGCTTTGATGTAAAAGGTTATACAAAAGGCGGTTATCATGTTCAGTCTGCTTCTGTAATTTATAAAGGAAAAACTTATAAAATTGATCCTGTTATTACTGATACAAGAATGCAATTACGTTTGCCCTTCACCGTTAAAGGCAATGGCGATAAGATCGATATCAAAGTAAATTATTTTTTCTCGATTCCTGAATATGGCGCTGATCGTATGGGAAGATTGTATACGAAAAACGGAGTGATCTATCAACTGGCACAATGGTATCCGAGGATGTGTGTTTTTGACGAAGTGAATGGCTGGAACACTTTGCCATATATGGGTTTGGGAGAATTTTATTGTGAATATGGAAACTTTGATTATTATGTTACGGTTCCTGCAGGTATGATCGTTGCCGGTTCAGGAGATCTCCAAAATCCGGAGCAGGTTTTAACAGCAACGGAAATAAAAAGATTGAGCGAAGCGCGCAAAAGCGATAGCACTGTTTTTATAATTAATGAAAATGAAGTGGGAGAAAAATCTACAAGACCAATGCAAAACGGAATGCTGACATGGCATTTTAAAATGCATAACTCCCGTGATGTTTCATGGACAGCATCGAAAGCATTTATCTGGGATGCTGCAAGAATTAATTTTCCTTCAGGAAGAAAGGGAATATCCATGGCGGTTTATCCTGTTGAAAGTAAAGGCTATGAGGGTTATGGAAGAGCTACACAATATTTAAAACAAAGCATTGAGTTTTATTCAAAACATTATTTTGAATATCCATGGAACTCAGCAGTGGCAGTAGCTGGCGTCGCTTTAGGAATGGAATATCCCGGAATTGTTTTTTGCAGTTATAAAATCAAAAACGGGAATCTGTGGCATGACGTAACGCATGAGATCGGCCATAACTGGTTTCCAATGATTGTAGGATCTAACGAAAGAAGATATATGTGGATGGATGAAGGAATGAATACTTTCATAAATGGATATGCCTCCAATTCCTTCAATCATGGAGAATATGGAGACACTACTAACAGAAGTATTTTGGGAATGGCAAGAACAATGACGAGAAGTAAAGATCCTTTGATGACAGCGCCTGAAGCCATCAGCCTCCGGGATTATGGACAATATTATTCTAAAACTGCAGTAGGTTTAAACATGCTTCGTAATTCTGTTATTGGTCCCGATAGATTTGATTATGCTTTTAAAACTTATATTGACCGGTGGGCCTTTAAACATCCTCAGCCAAAAGATTTTTTTCGCACGATGAATGATGCAGCAGGAGAGGATTTGAACTGGTTTTGGAAAGAATGGTTTTATGAAACATGGAAGCTGGATCAATCGGTAAAAAGTGTGAAATATGTAAACGATAATCCTGCAAACGGCGCACTAATCACCATTGAAAATTTACAACAGATGGCAATGCCGGTAACTGTGAAAGTGACTGAAGAAAATGGTAACTCACAGGAAATGAAATTGCCGGTAAACATCTGGCAGCGCGATAGTGAATGGACATTTAAATACAATTCTACTTCTGCGATAAGTTCTGTCGTACTGGATCCGAATAATGAATTGCCTGATGTTAATCGTAATAATAATACATGGAAAGAGGCGAAATAATTATTGCCTTTTCAATACACGATACTGAATATTTGATACTCGATTTTGGATTTTGAGAAATACAAAGAAGAGGCTGTCTCAAAAGGGCAGTCTCTTTTTTTTTATTTTTAAATTTTAGGTGGGTTTATTCACAATTTGATGTAGATAAATTTTGTGTAGTATTTATGCAATGATTTGGAGTTGAATTTTGTCTTATAACTATGGCAAA
>DATNFV010000043.1:0-2812 GCA_035606215.1 Hanamia sp. | reverse complement strand
TTCGATTCACAAAATTTCAGGTACATTCTCATGAGATTTCCTGCAAATAAAGAAGCTTCATCTCCACCGGTTCCGGCTCTTATTTCAAGGATCGCATTCTTTTCATCCTGTGGATCTTTAGGAATGAGGATGTTTCGGATTTGCTTCTCCAGCTTCTCTTTTTCTTCCTGCAACTGAGGCAATTCTTCCTTCGCCATTTCACGCATTTCTTCATCATCACTATTCAGCACCTCTTTATTAAATTCAATGTCATCAAGTAATTTTGCGTATTGGTTACGTACAATTACGATTTTCTCAAGGCTGCGGTATTCCTTGCTTAATTGCTTATATTTTTTATTATCGGCAACAATTTCAGGGTTAGATAACGCAATTCCCAATTCTTCAAATCTTGCTTTTATGGCTTCCAGTTTTTCAAGCATCATATTTCTTCAAAAGTCTTTTAAAGTGTGTAATGGGTAAAATGTGTAACGGTTTATGTAGAAAATATTACCCCTTATCTTTGATAATCGTGCAAAATTAAACTAATCCTTTTTTAGATGCGTTATAGAAAATTGAAAGCTGATTATTTATTTACCGGTGAAAAACTGTTAACTAATGAAAAAATATTGATTACAGATTTTACAGGGGAAATAATTGATATTATTGATGAAAAAGATGCAGGAGAAGAAATTGAAACTTACAAAGGAATTCTTTGTCCGGGATTGGTGAATGCGCATTGCCATCTTGAACTTTCACATCTGAAAAATGTGATTCCTGAAAAAACAGGATTGGTTGATTTTGTATTTAAAGTAGTTTCTGAAAGATATTTTGCAGAAGAAGAAATCCTGAATGCAATTGAAAAAGGGGAAGAAGAAATGTTGCGAAATGGAATTGTGGCTGTTGGTGATATCTGTAACTATTCAACTACTGTTTCGCAAAAAATAAAACGAAATGTCCGCTATTACAATTTCATTGAAATAAGCGGTTGGCTTCCGGAAATTGCTGATGCACGTTTTGAAAAAAGGAAAATTGCTTTTGAAGAATTTCGTAAAAATAACTTGATGGCAGCCATTGTACCTCATGCTCCTTATTCGGTGTCTGAAATGTTATGGAAAAAGATAACGCCGCTTTTTACAGGCAAAACAGTAACCATTCATAACCAGGAAACCGCAGATGAAGATTTGTTTTTTAATGAAGGAAAAGGAGATTTTGTAAGAATGTTTGAAAAGATGAGCATTGATAACTCATTTTTCAAACCAAAGAAAATGGGAAGTGTCGAAAGTTATTTTAAAAATCTTTCACCCGCAAAATCAGTGATTTTAGTTCATAATACTTTTACCAAACAAGCTGATTTGGATTTTATAAATCAACATAAAAATGAAGATCAGTTAATTTCATTTTGTCTTTGTCCAAATGCTAACTTATACATTGAAAATGCATTGCCACCTGTTCAGTTGTTTCTAAACAATAATTGCAATATTGTTTTGGGAACTGATAGTCTTGCCTCGAATCATCAGTTAGATATTCTCGCGGAGATAAAAACGATTGCTAAAAAATTTCCTGAAATAAAAACAGAAACTTTATTAAAATGGGCCACGATCAATGGGGCAAAAGCCCTGCAAATGGAGAATGAATTTGGAAGTTTTGATAAAGGGAAAAAACCAGGAGTTGTTCTTATTGAAAATACAGAACGGGAAAGAATTATTCCGGAATCGAGAGTTAACCCGTTGATTTGAACCATCAACAGCCTGCAAACAAATAATACAATTTTGTATTTTTCAATTACAGAAGATGAATATAACGCCAAAGTATAAACGAAATTTTAATCAACGCAAAATCTCTGTCAAAACATTCAATGTTCTCATCGTTCCGAATTCCGGTACATGCCATGAATAGTATCGTTCAAGATTTTTTAAAATGGTCATCCTGGTATTTCTATTCATTTTTATTTCTTTTAAATCGTGCGGATGAATTGCTTTAAGTAGTTCAGAAATATAAAAACTAACTTCAACATTCAATTGATTATCAGTTGCTGATTTTTCATCAGTGAAGCTTCCTTCGGTTAAATTAAAAATGTTTCTTTCTTCTGAATAATTATCCAGCAATCTGAACCCGAGAATTTGCGCAAGCTGAATTGAAAAATAAATTGGAAAGTTAGCAGCAACGGCGGCATCAGCCATATCTAAATTCAAAAATGCATCTTCACAAAATTCAAAAAGATCTTCGTTGGTTTCTGGTTGTTTCAGATTTTTTTGCAACAACTCCACCATAAAAAGCGCAACTGAATTTTTAGTAATGTCACTAAAAATATTTTTATACAGAACACTCCATTTCAAATCTTTTATTCGCTGCAGATTTTTTAAATCATTATGATACACTTGCAATTCCAAAATTGAAGCGGGCTGAAAAAAATGAGCTTTCGAAGTTTTTCCGGAAGTGCGCACGCCATTTACCATGTAAGATTGAACGCCGAATAATTCCGTAAATATCGAAGCGATGACGCTGGTTTCGCCATATTTAACAGTTCTTAAAACAATGCCTTTTGTAGAATGAATCAATGTGTAAATTTGAGAATGGGAAAATTACAGTAAACGAATTAATATTTCAGAATCTTATTCTGCCAATAAAGTAATTTATGAGTAAAAGCAATTAACTAATGCACGTAATTTGCAACCATGTATACGCTTAAAAAATCTCTCGGTCAGCATTTTTTAAAGGATGAAAAAGTAGTTGAAAAGATCCTTGCCGCTTTGATGCAACATCCGTTTAAAAATTTGCTGGAAGTTGGTCCTGGTGGTGGTGCGCTCACAAAACATTTAATAAAGATTCCAAA
>DATNFV010000042.1:0-39452 GCA_035606215.1 Hanamia sp. | reverse complement strand
CCATAGTTATAAGACAAAATTCAACTCCAAATCATTGCATAAATACTACACAAAATTTATCTACATCAAATTGTGAATAAACCCACCTAAAATTTAAAAATAAAAAAAAAGAGACTGCCCTTTTGAGACAGCCTCTATTTTAATAAATAAATGTTTTATTATTTGAACTGAACAGAAAGTTGACGTGCCAGTTCTACCATCTTCTTAATTCCTTCTTCAGGTAAATTTCCTTTCTTAAACTCTGCAAGAACTTCAGGTAACTTATTTTCCATTTCCAGTAAAAACAATTCCTCAAAATCCTGAACTTTTTTTACGGCAACATTGCTGATCAAACCGTTGGTTCCAAGATAAATAATTGCTACCTGTTTTTCTACCGGGTAAGGGCTAAATTGTGGCTGTTTTAAAATTTCCACGTTTCTTGCTCCTTTATCCAACACTGATTTTGTAGCAGCATCCAGATCACCACCAAACTTTGAAAATGCTTCCATCTCGCGATATAAAGCCTGATCAAGTTTTAATGTACCAGCTACTTTTTTCATAGATTTAATCTGCGCATTTCCACCCACACGACTCACTGAAATACCTACGTTAATTGCGGGACGAATACCGGCATTGAATAAGTTTCCTTCCAAAAATATCTGTCCGTCTGTGATGGAAATCACATTAGTAGGAATATATGCAGAAACGTCACCAGCCTGTGTTTCAATGATTGGCAAAGCAGTAAGTGAACCGCCTCCTTTTACCAAATGTTTGATGCTTTCAGGAAGGTCGTTCATCTTTCTTGCGATCTCATCTTTAGAAACAATCTTCGCAGCTCTTTCCAATAAACGGCTGTGCAAATAGAATACGTCGCCGGGATAAGCTTCACGGCCAGGAGGTCTTTTTAACAATAAAGAAACTTCGCGGTAAGCCACAGCTTGTTTACTTAAATCGTCATAAATGATTAATGCACTACGGCCTGTATCGCGGAAAAACTCGCCAAGTGCAGCGCCGGCAAATGGGGCATAGAACTGCAATGGGGCCGGATCTGATGCAGAAGCTGCAACGATGGTAGTATATTCCATTGCTCCATTATCTTCCAACACCTTCATTACGTTGGCAATTGTAGAAGCTTTTTGGCCAATGGCTACATATATACAATAAACAGGATTTCCTGCTTTATAAAATTCTTTCTGATTAATAATAGTATCGATACAAATCGCACTTTTTCCGGTTTGACGATCACCAATTACCAATTCACGTTGTCCACGTCCGATTGGAATCATTGCATCGATGGCTTTGATACCGGTTTGCAGTGGTTGTTTTACCGGTTCACGGAAAATTACGCCGGGAGCTTTACGTTCCAGTGGCATTTCATACAATTCACCGGTGATCGGGCCTTTTCCATCAATTGGTTCGCCCAAAGTATTAATTACGCGGCCAGCAAGCCCGTTACCCACTTTTATAGAAGCGATTTTTCCGGTACGTTTTGCAGTATCGCCTTCCTTAATTTCGCCGAATTCACCCATCAAAACCACACCCACGTTATCTTCTTCAAGATTCAGAGCAATTGCTTTTACTCCGTTTTCAAACTCAACCAATTCGCCGGAGCTCACATTATTCAAACCATAAATACGGGCAATACCATCACCAACCTGAAGCACAGTTCCAATTTCTTCCAAATTGGATTCTACATCCATATTACTTAGCTGGCTTTTAAGAATTGCCGAAATTTCATCGGGTTTTATGTCCACCATATTGTTATCTTTTTTTTGAGGCTGCAAAGGTATGCAAAGCAAATCCAAATTCAAAAGTAAAAAAGGTGGAAAAAGCCTAAAACTGTGATGAAACCAATGTTTTTTTCTCTTCTTTAAGAAAAATAATCCTTTAGCACTTCTGCTTCATTATGAACTTCGTCTTTGGAAGCATATAATAGAGTAACAGGCCCTTTTTTTAAATGTTCTCTTAAAACTGAAACTGCCTCGTTATTTTCTTTTAATTCTTTCAGATATTTTTTTTGAAATTCTTTCCATTTTTCAGGATCATGACCAAACCATTTCCTTAGTTCTGTTGATGGAGCAATATCTTTTAGCCAAAGATCAACCGCGGCTTTTTCCTTTGTCATTCCGCGAGGCCAAAGGCGGTCAACCAAAATGCGAAAACCGTCTTTTCGATCCGGTTTTTCATAAACCCTTTTCAACTGTATGTTCATTGCATTTCATTTAACCAGCTTTAGATTTTTCGATTGCCATTATTTCATCCATTGCCAGGGCAGAATGAGCATAAGCAGCGCCTGCTCTCATTTCAGCGGCAATCCAAATGGCCTCCATTATTTCTTCCTTACTGACTCCTTTTTTCATGGCTTGCTCTGTATGGCTGTGAATGCAATAAGGACATTGAGTAACATGTGCGACAGCAATTGCAATTAGTTGCTTTGTTTTATCATCCAGCGCTCCTGCTTTAAAAACAGTACGGCTAAAATTTCTCCAGGCATCTAATATTTCAGGAGTTGATTTTGCCCTCATTTGAGCATTTTCAGGTGTTGTCACAGGGTATAATTCTTCACTTTTCATAACAGTATTTTTATTTTTTAAATTAAATCTCCAGTATTTGCCGGATCATCTGATTGGTAAATCCCCATTCATTATCATACCACGCCATAACTTTACAAAGATCGCCATCAACAACACGTGTCATTTCTGAATCAACAATTGAAGCAAATGCGCTTTGAATAATATCAGTAGAAACCAATGGTTGATTGGAAACACAAACTACTTTCTTATAGCGATCAGTTGCAGATTCTTCTTTTAAAACATTATTGATTTCTTCCACTGAAGTTGGCCGTTCTGTAAGGAAAGTAATGTCAGAAATAGAACCAACAACAACAGGAGTTCTTATCGCAATTCCATCAAATTTCCCTTTGTATTGAGGCAATGTTTTTATAGTTGCAACTGCTGCGCCAGTTGAAGCAGGAACAAGATTAATAGCGGCAGCTCTTCCCATTCTGGGTTTTTTCTTTGAAGGTCCATCTACCAAAGATTGCGAAGCTGTATAAGCATGGGTTGTATTTAAGATAGCTTTTTTGATGCCAATCCTTCTGCCCAGAATTTCTATTAAAGGACTAATATTATTGGTAGTGCAACTGGCACATGAAAAGATAGCTACTTTTCCATCCTGGGTATTTACTCCATGAACGATAGTTGGTGTATCAGCGCTATTGGTTGGCCCTGAAATCACCACATGTTTTGCTCCTGCATGAATATGTTTTTCTGCATCCTGACGATTAGTAAAAATACCGGTGCTTTCAATAACAATATCAATTTGAAGCGCCTTCCATGGAAGTTGTGCCGGGTCTTTTACTGACAAATATTGTATCTTTTTATCACCAACAAGCATGTGATCTCCACCGGCACTTACTTCTTTATTATAAATTCCATAAACGCTATCATATTTTAAAAGATAGGCTGCATTTTCAATCGTTAATAGATCATTTACGGCAATAATTTCCAAATCAGGAGTATCCATAATCACTTTTAAAGATGCTCTTCCGATTCTCCCAAAACCATTTATTGCAATCTTTTTCATTTATATAAAATTAAATATTATAAAGAATTTTTTACTCTGAAAAAGAAAAATCGCCGGAAATAAAAACGCTTTTTATGCCATCTGTTTCTTCTTTTTAGAATCAATTGCTTTTAACAAAGAATCATACGCTTTATTAAATTTCTGAACACCTTCTTCTTCTAATTTCTGTGTGATCTGATCAATATTGATCCCGTTTTCTTTTAATTTTTCCAGCTCCTGGGTCGCTTTCATCAGGTTATTCTCCAGTTCGTCTTTTGCAACTCCATGATCCCTGAAAGCTTCAATGGTTTCCAATGGAAGTGTGTTGATTGTATCAGGACCAATCAATGCTTCTACATATTTTACATCGCTGAAAGATGGATCTTTTGTACTGGTACTTGCCCACAAAACTTTTTGAATTTTTGCGCCTTTCTTTTCCAGTTCTCTGAAACGTTCACTAAAAAATACTTCTTTGAAAATGTGATAAGCTTCTTTTGCAGAATCAATGGCAATTTCGCCAACCAGTTTATCCAGTTTCTTTTCTTTTAAAACCGGATCAAGCATTACATCAATTCGGCTGAGGAAAAAACTTGCAACAGAAGCAATATGATCAATTGGCTGATTATTTTTTTCCCGATCTTCAAGGCCGGAAATATAAGCATCAGTCACTTCGCGATAGCGAGGCAAACCAAATAACAAAGTGACATTAATATTGATGCCTTCGCTAATACATTGTCGAATAGCTTTCAAGCCTTCCCTGGTTCCGGGAATTTTTATCATTACATTCTGACGATTAACAGCCTTCCATAATTGTCTTGCCTGACTTATGGTTCCCTGTGTATCATTTGCCAAATGAGGCGAAACTTCAAGGCTTACAAATCCGTCAGTTCCTTTTGCTTTATCAAAAACCGGTTTTAAAATATCGGCTGCGCGTTGAATATCATTTACTGCAAAACCAAAAAAGATTTCTTCATTGCTTTTTCCTTCTGATGCTAATTGTCTGATATCTTCATCATAATCCGAACTGCTGTCAACTGCTTTTTCAAAAATGGAAGGATTGGAAGTTATTCCTGCTAATCCGTCTTCATCAATCAGTTGTTGTAGCTTACCGCTGTTCATTAACTCGCGGTCAAAAAAATCGAGCCAGATGCTTTGGCCTAAATCATGAATACTTTTTACTTTGTTCATTTGTATTGTTTTTTTATGCCATGAAAGCCTCAAAGCATATGCCATTAAGCGGCAAAATACTTTGACATTTCATGTAGAAAGTTTTTTAGAATGGATAAAATTAATCAATAATACTTAAATGCATTTTCGCAATCAGAAGAATCTTTATTTTCAATTTTTTTTACCGGATTTTGCAAAATCTGTTTCTCCTGAAATCACTGTTTTAGAAGAAAATAAAAATGAAGGCTATTTCTTCGTTACTGAAAAAATATCACTTTCCAGAAGGTTCTTTCTAACAGGTCCGGGAAAAAGCAGCTTTTTTTTATTGCCTGGCAATTTTTACCATAAAATCTTTGTTCTCCCAATGGTTCGCTTCTTTCCAGAAAAAAGTGAATTTTATTTCACCTGATTCCTTTTTTCCAAAATCAATATCGGCAATATGCATTCCCACTTTTGTATCTTTTGTATCAAGATCATTTTTTGTTTTCCAGTTGTCTGCTGTCCAATGAACAACCGCCGCAGCAAGCACTTCGATGCGCAGAATTTTATCAGGAGAAATAACAGTGCACGGAAAATTAAAACGCCACACCATAAAAGGTGAAGCCGTTTTTTTAGTGACATAACGATCATAAACATGCGGCGACATGTCGAAAATTTTTTTTGCCTTGATAGAATAACAGAGCTTAATATATTCTGCATGCGCCCAGGTCAAAGGCATTGCCGAACCTGTATGATGGCCAAAGAATAATTCTTTTTCAGGAATATCATCGGTATCCCAGATTTGTTCCGGCAATAATCCATTGTTGGCAAAGGAATCCATTGTTTTCAGCAAATCTTTGGCGCCTTTTATATTTCCGGCTGCTATTTCATAATGCGCTCTTTCTCCTGTAAGCAAGGGCCATGCTCTCCCAATTCCTTTTCCATTTCCTGAAAAGCCATTTCCGTCTTTATCTTCTCCATATCCATCATTTGTGTAGCGATGCCAGCATGGGCCAAAAGGCGTATCAACTTTTAATTTTTGATCAATTAATTTAACAGTATTTAAAATTTTGGGGTCATCTGCAGCTCGCAAACCAAATCTGACAAGGGAAAGTGCATCCACGCAAACCAATTCCCAGAGATGCATTTTCCCGGTCTCACGAGTGTGGTTTTTGATATAAATAAAATTATTTTTTACTTCTTCTGCAGGTTTATGATAAGGATTGATTCGCATATAATATCCATCAATGCCTGCTTCTTTTGAAAAAGGAGTGTCAGTAACGTAAGTCCAGTTTTCAATTTGTTCGTTCCAAAAATCGGCCATTTCCCTGCAGTATTTTGCTATTTCAGGTTCATTGGAAATTTCTGCCAAATGCGCCGCACTCAGGAGCCCGGTAATTTCAGCAGCCAATGTAAAAGATGATAGCCCGGATTCTTCTTCCCAGCGGTCCTGTTGAGTTGAAGGGCCATGAATTACTAAAAATGAAACCGCTTTTTTTATTCCCGGCCAATATCTTTTCAATCGTTCAGGCTCGAGATTGTATTTTCGTTCGCATTGTTCTACAAGCAGAATTGGCAGAGCGATTTCATCCATTTGAATTCCTGTCCACCATGGCGTTCCTTCCAGCCACATATTCTGGCTCCATTTTCCGTCATTTTCCTGGGTTGACATCAGGTAATTCAAAATCTTCAGTACTTCATCTTTGGATTTCAATGCTAAAAAGCCTCCTGAACTTTCCACAAGGTCTCTTGGCCAAACCAAATGATAACCACCCAAATCCTTGTCTCCCTTTGTATTTCCCCAGGGAATAGAAAGACTCGCTACAACACCGCCCGGATATTTTTTTGAATCGTGTAAATTGAGCATTGTGGCACTTGCCCTGAAATCTTTCCCAATTGTGTTTCTATCTGTTTTTACACTGTGTAACTTTTTTTGAAAATGATCCCATTCATAAATGAACCTGTCTTTAGCAGTTTCAAAACCATCCATTAGGCTTGACCAGGCGCGGTTTCCCGCGTCTTCAGCAGTTAAACCAAAACTTAAAGCAAGGACAAATTCACGGGTTTTTGAAATATCAATTTCGGCTGTTAAAGCAATGTTCCCATTTGGCGCTTTTTCATATTCCCACTCCATTTTTTTGTGTTGTTTCAGATCATTATAACCATCAGAAGTGCCAACATATCCAACCGATCGTTTTATAAAACGTGTATAAAAACAGGCGAGAGCCAAGGTAACCCCATCTCTATTGGCAAACAACATCGGTATTCCTTTATAGTCTCCCAACCAGCCTGTATTTCCAGCACCCTGATTATTAATATGAGGTGCGAGCAAAACATATAAATGAAAGTTTTCTGATGATTTTTTTGGCCTCTTGAAGTTTATTTTCTGAAGTAAAGTATCCCGATAAGGATCTGTAAGGATTTCTTTCTCAATAGTATATTTTTTTTTGTTGCAATTATTGATAATATTAAATGCAGGAACGCCTTCTTGCATCCATTTAATAGAATGACTGCAATCTCTTTTTTCTTCAGAAAAGAAATCTTTTCCGTTGGTAACAATCAATTCCATATCCCGGATACAGGCAAGATCTTCTCTTGGATAATAAACCTCATTTACAATTCCGTGGCTTAAAGTAAAGATTGGGTTTGATGAATGATTTAAAGATTTTCCAATTCCTGATTTTGCACTTGATGTCCATCTTGCTGAAATTCCGGGAGCCCCTGGCGGGGTCAATTTGCTTATTGCCATATCTTTTTAAATTTTGATCAATGCTAGCCTGGTCGCTGGATCTGTTTCACGACATAACCAGGCAGGAGATTCATTCAGAATGATTTCTAAAGTGGGATGAACCGTGGCTTTAATTAAATGTCCGCCATATGCCCTGCCATCTTCTTTTCCTAAAATCACATGAGCATGAATTTTATAATCATCATTAAATAAAGTGATGTCGCCATTTAAAGTCAACACTTCCATTTGCTCCCGGAGCGGAATCTTTTTATAATCTTTAATTGAAAAATCAAAAAAACCAACAACGGCTCCGCTGAAAGCACCAATCGCAGTAAACTGAGAAATACTTACCTTTTCTTTTTTGGCAAAAGCCATTAATTGTTCCATTACCTCTTCACCACTTTCCAGCACAACTGCATAAGTTTTTTGCTGATCGTTGTTGATTAATTTGTACTGCATTTCTTCCTATTCAAATTCTGAGACAGTAGTAATTACAATATCCTCTTCTCCCAAATCGTTCATTGCATTTTGTTCCAATGCATTCAGTTCATCATAAGTATCTGAATATTTATCAGAACCGTTTTTGTTTTTCAAAAGAAGAAATGCGCCGGTTCCTAATACGACAGCGCCACCGATTCCCCACAAAAGTTTTTTGTGATCGGCAAACCAGTTTTCAGTACTGTGGCCATCAGATTTAGGGCGATAGTTTTTATGCGACGCAGCATAAGTATTTCCTGTATTATGCGCATTTCCTGTTTGCGTATTTTCTGACATATTCTTTTTCATAAAAATTGTTTTATTGAATTAATAATTGTTTTTTCTTTTTTTGTTCTTCATCCTTTTTGTTTCTTTCTCGTCTTTTGTTTCAATTACAGGATTATTTTTATCACACATTATTGCATCGTAAACACAACCAACTGTAGTTACATAAACGAGGTGATGCACAACATCGGTGGTAATTGTTTTTGCATTTTCATGCGTGATTGGCGCTGCAACTCTTAATGAAGGCAACATAAAAATTTTGCCACCCCAAACAATCAGAAAATGAAGTGAATTCGCAATCATTCCCTTTAATCCTGCAAGACCTAAAATACCCCGTATCATGCCGAGAGAAGTACCATAGCCTAAATGTATTTCATTGGAAACCTCTTCACTTTTACCTTCTGATACGGGTTCCACATCCAGCACTTCCCTGACAGCGTTGGCAGGAGTATTGGAAGGTTTCCGGCCCGTTACTTTCATTTCTGCCATTTGGCATAAAGTCATTGCAATAGTTCCTGCCAATCCGGCTATTAAGCCAACTCCAATCGCTGTACCAAGGCTGGCGAAAGCATTTTGTTTTTTATATTTTTTCATAAAAAATTTTTTAAGTTGTGTAATTATTTTTCTTAAAATCCTTTTCCAAAATCGCTTTCTTTTCTTCATATTCTTCTTTGGTGATCTCGCCGGATGCAAAACGTTTTCTGAGAATATCATAAGAAGTATCTCTTGTGCGATGATAGCCCCAGGGAGTAGCAAAAAGCCAGATGAGGAAGATGATCCAGATGATCCACCAGATAAAATTCATTCCCCAAAAACCGCTATAAAACCACATAATATTTTGTTTTTAAAAATGATAAAATAGATTTACTACTTATTTCTCTGTTTACTGTACAAACAGCAAGCCGTAACGAGCGCCGCTAATGACAAAAGAACAGCGGTGCGTTTTATCATCAATGAAACAGATTTTAGTTTCATTGCCTCCACATATTTTTTCTCCGGATAGTCTTCACCGGCGGACGAACTGTTTTCGTGCAATGCCATTTGTAAAACCTGTGCTGTATGCAATGCTTTTCTGTCTGTCAATTGCTCGATTTGCTCGCGGCAGCTAAAACCATCTGTAATTACAATTGTTTTTTTCTGCGCCTTTCTTACAGCGGGCAAAAGAATCATTTCTCCAACTTTTTCAGACACATCGTAATGATCTCCGCATTCATAACCGAAATATCCGGCCATTCCGCAACAACCAGTATCCAGCATGTGATAATCCAGCTCCATGTGCCCGAGTAAATTCTCTTCCGCTTTTGTTTTAATAATTGCTTTTTCGTGGCAATGAATATGAACAATTGCTTCCCGTTTTAATGTCGGAATATGATGATGTTTTGCTTCTTTATCCAAAAATTCTGCAAGAGTAAATGTTTGTTGTTTCAATCTTTTGGCATCTTCATCAAAAGGAATGATATCACACATTTCATCTCTGAAAACCGCTACACAGCTTGGTTCCAGTCCGACTACAGGAGTGCCCATCCTTATTTCATCTCTTAAGGTATCGAGGATTTGCAACAGCATTTTTTTTGCCATATCCAACATACCAAAATCATACAGAGGCCGTCCGCAGCAAATAGACCTTTTCGAAATAATTACTTCATATCCCGCTGCTTCCAGCACCTCCATTCCTGCAACCAGAGTTTCGGGCTTGAAAAAATTATTGAACGTATCCACCCATAAGATCACTTTTTTATTTTTCTTCTTTGAAAGTTCAAATTGCTTTGCTGCCGGCTCATATTTTCCTTTTGTTTGTGCGTAAGAAGATTGACTGCCGTGATGGCTCTTAAACCAATTTCTAAAGGTTTGCTGTGCAAATTTTGGAACACTTCTTTTTTGGGTAATTCCTGCCGCAGCTTTTGCAACCGTTGAAAATAAGGGCGCATGAGTAAAGAAATTAACGACGCCGGGCATTAATGATGCCAATCGTGACCACCAGTAAATCCAGCCAAAAGCATAAGCATTTCTGGGCCGAATTTTCTTTTCATAATAATGAGAAAGAAATTCTGATTTTAAAGTAGCCATATCCACATTTACCGGGCAATCGCCTTTGCAACCTTTGCAGGCAAGGCACAGATCCAGCGATTCTTTCACTTGTTCCTGTTTCCACCCTTGCGTTAAAACATCGCCTTGTAACATCTCAAAAAGCATGTGAGCTCTGCCCCTGGTAGAATGTTCTTCTTCCCTTGTTGCCATATAACTTGGACACATCGTTCCACCTTCATGGCGGCGGCAATTTCCAACTCCAACACATCTCAACACCGCACGTGAAAAACTTCCTTTATTGTCGTCATTTAAAAAATGAAAATGGGTTTTTGGAGAAGGAGGATTGTAAGAAGTTCCGAGCCTGAAATCAGATAATTGTCCATAAGTGTCGATAATTTTGCCGGGATTCATTAGCCATTCAGGATCCCAGATAGATTTGAATTCATGAAAAGCTTCCATAATCTTTTTGCCAAACATAATTTCTAAAAGATCACCTCTCGTTTGCCCATCGCCATGTTCTCCGGACAGTGAACCACCATAACTGACCACCAAATGCGAAGCCTCAACCGTAAAATTTTTATAGTTTTCGATTCCTGCTTCTGTCATCAAATCAAAGCCGACACGGCAGTGAATACAGCCCTGGCCCAGATGCCCATATAATGAAGGATGATAACCATATTTGCTGAATAAAGCACGCAGATCTTTTAAATAATCTCCAACTTTATCAGGTGGAACTGCAGAATCTTCCCAACCAGGAGCACCATCCGGTTCGCCGGGAACAAATGCGGTAGCACCCAATCCATCTTCACGAATTTGCCACAGTTTTTGCTCCTGGTCCGGATCGTCAAACAAACTCATGTCAGGCGGATTTTTTCCTTTTTTCAATTCTTCCATTAATGCTTTGCATTTGTTGTCAGAATCGGTTTTGTCTTTTCCTCCAAATTCACAAAGAAGCCAACCTCCACCTTTTGGCAGCAACGGAATATCATTCACATCCAATCCTTTTTTGCGCATAAATTCAAGCAGTAAATTATCGAAGCCTTCCAATCCGATTGGTTTGTGTTTGAGGATTTCCGGAACTGCATAACCGGCCGCATAAATATCAGGATAACCTAAAACCAGGAGTGAACGTGCTCCCGGATCAGGCATGAGTTTCATATTCGCTTCTAAAATAACCACGCATGTTCCTTCCGAACCAACTATCGCCTGTGCTACATTAAAACCGTTTTCGGGCAATAAAGCAGGAAGATCATAACCAGAAACGCGACGTGGAATATTTGGAAACTTTGCTCTAATTTCATCAGCATATTTATCTCTAAGGTTTTTTAATTTCTGATAAATTTCTCCTTTTCTTCCTCCCGCTTTGATGATGTTTTCCAATTCTTCTTCTGATGTGGGGCCCACTTTCATTTTGATTCCATCATAAGTAAGAATAGTAAGTGATTCGGTATTATCTGACATTCTTGCTCCATATCCATAAAACTGCGCCATTACCGAATGGACTCCGCAGGAATTATTTCCCAACATTCCACCAATCGCGCAATGACTGTGCGTTGCAGGATCGGGGCCGAAAGTAAGATTTGCCTGCCGGGAAGTAGTTCCCCGCATTTCATCCAAAACAATTCCCGGCTGAACCAAAACTGTTTTTTTGTCTTTATCAATATGCAAAACCTTGTTGTAGTATTTCGTCATATCCATTACGATGGCCACGTTACAACAAGCGCCGGTAAGGCTTGTGCCGCCGCCTCTTGATAAAAGCGGTGCATGATATTTCCGGCAAATCGCGACCGTTTTGATAATATCTTCTTCACTTTTAGGAAGTACAACGCCAATAGGAACCTGGCGATAGTTGGAGGCATCGGTTGCATACAAAGCTTTCGTTCCTTTATCGAATCGGACTTCGCCTTCGATTTTTTTCCTTAATTCTTTTTCAATTGCTTCTGCATTAACGCCTTCAGAATATTTTGTTTCATATCTTAAGTCTAATGTATCAGTTTCATTTGCCATAGTCATTTCTTTAAAAGTATGTTCTCAATGGCAATTAATTTCCTTGTAATCCTTCCGGCTTTTTAGAAACATGGAAGGATTATCTGCTTCTAAACTTTATACTTCTCCGCATCTTTATATTTGAAATCCAATCCAAATCCCGGCCTGCTCATGTCCGCATGCAAGGCACCATTTATTGGTTTAGCTGTTCCATCAAAAAGCATGTTTTCAATTCTTACATGATCATAAAAATATTCAGCTGTAAAAAACGAGTCAAGTGATAAACCAGGATGCAAATGGATTGAGGGTGCACAATGGGAAGAAAAAGGTAACTGATGCGCTTCGCAGGTATTTCCGGCTTTCAGGAAAACGGAAATTCCACCACATCTTGTCGCATCAGCCTGCAATACATCTACTGCTCCCGCATCCAGCATTTGTTCAAAATAGGGAAGATTATATCCATATTCGCCGGCGGCAATATTGATTTTGTCAGGTGCATGTTCTCTAATAAAATGAAGACCTTTTAAATCGCTTGCAGGCACCGGTTCTTCAAACCAGGTAACATCAAGCGCTGCAAATTTGTTTGCCATTTCCAGCGCTTGCTTTGCACTGTACGCCCCGTTTGCATCTATAAATAATTGACAATCTTTTCCAATCGCTTCTCTTGCTTTTTGTACCCGTTCCACGTCATGGTAAGGTTCACGCCCGATTTTCATTTTCACTTGTTTGATTCCTTCTGCTGCCCAGCCTCCTAATTGTTTTTGTAATTTTTCAATGGAATAAGAAGTAAATCCGCCGCTTCCATAGATCCAAAAATCATCTCTCACTTTTCCAAATAATGCAACCAAAGGAACGTTTAAAATTTTTGCTTTTAAATCCCACAAGGAATTGTCAATTGCTGAAATAGCCATTGCAATCACCCCATAATTTCCACTGTTTCTCACACTTTCAATCATTGTTTTCAGAATGAAAGGAATTTGCAACGCGTCTTTTCCAACTACAATTTCTTTCAAACTTTTTTCAATAAAGAAAGCCGAAGAAACATCTGCATAAGAATATCCGATTCCTCTTTTTCCACCAGCTTCTGTTTCTACCAAAACCATAGTCGTGCTGTTCCATTTTATCGTTCCGTCCGATTCAGGTCCGTCTGTTGGAATCGTGTAAGCACTCACTTTCAAATCTTTAATATTTACCCGTTCTTCGTCCATTAACCAAAAACTGTTGATAATTCACTTTTCCATGTTGATTTAATAATTCCGGCTTCATCAGGGTCGCCTTTTAATAAAGTTTCTCCATATTTTACCATCATATCAAAAGAAATGTGTGGTGGAAGAGGTGGCACATTAGGATCTGTAACTACTTCCAGTACTGCCGGCCGGTCTGCAGAAAGCACATCATCCCAACCATCCGCAATTTTTTCAGGATCATTTACATATACGCCTTTCAAACCCAGAAGTTTTGCATATTCTGCATAAGGAAAATCCGGAACGTCCTGTGAGCCGGAAAATTTCGGATCGCCACTCATTACTCTTTGTTCCCAACTTACCTGGTTGAGATCGTTATTGTGAAGAACCATAATTACCAGCCGCGGATCTTTCCATCTTTTCCAATATTTGGAAATAGTTATCAAGCCATTATTTCCTAACATTTGCATAGCTCCATCGCCAACAAGTGCGATTGGAATACGATCCGGATAAGCAAATTTTGCAGCGATCGCATAAGGAACTCCGGGGCACATAGTGGCTAAATTTCCGGATAAAGATGCCATCATTCCATTTCGGATTTTTAAATGGCGGGCAAACCAGTCGGCAGAAGTTCCTGAATCTGAAGAGATTATACAATTATCAGGAAGACGTGGGGAAAGTTCATGAAACACTCTTTGCGGATTGATCGGGTCAGCCGAATCATGCGCTCTTGCATCCAAAACCTTCCACCAATCGTCCATTTCTTTTTCGATGGATTTGCGCCATGAATGGTGATGTTTCTTTTTCAAATAAGGAATTAATGCTTTTAAAGTTTCTTTACTGTCGCCTAACAGGTTTATTTCCATTGGAAAGCGCAGGCTCAGCATCTTTGGATCAATATCAATTTGTACACCCCGCGCCTGTCCTATCTTTGGAAGAAATTCAGAATAAGGGAAACTGCTTCCCACCATCAAAAGCGTATCACATTCCATCATCATTTTCCAGCTTGGCTCGGTTCCCAATAATCCGATCGCACCCGTTACATAAGGAATATCATCCGGAACAGCCGCTTTTCCCAAAAGCGCTTTTGCGACACCGGCTCCCAATAATTCTGCTACTTCCAAAATTTCTTCACCCGCATCCAAAGCGCCGGCTCCAACGAGCATCGCCACTTTTTTACCATCATTTAATAATTCAGCGGTCCTTTTTAATTCTGATTCCGGCGGAACTATCCTGATATCGGGAAAACCAATCCCTGTATGAATGGCACCATGCATTCGCGGCGGTTCTTCAGCATCCAATTGCTGAACATCATTTGGAATGATGATGGCGGTAACTGTTCTTTCTCCTTTTGCAATACGGATTGCACGATCAATTAATTGCCGCATTTGCATTGGAACCGTTACGGTATGAACATATTCTTTTGCTACATCTTTAAATAAACTCTGCAAATCCACTTCCTGCTGAAAGCTACCGCCCAACGCCATTCGCGCTGATTGTCCAACAATCGCGACAACAGACTGATGATCCATTTTTGCATCATAAAGTCCGTTCAGAAGATGAATAGCGCCAGGGCCGGAAGTAGCAAGGCAGACGCCCACTTCGCCGGTAAATTTTGAATGTCCGCAAGCCATGAAAGCCGCGTCTTCTTCATGTCGTACCTGTATAAAATCGATTTTATCCTTTGCCCGATCCAACGCTCCAATAATGCCATTGATTCCATCACCGGGAAAACCAAAAATGCGGGTAATTCCCCAGTCTAACAATCGTTCGAGTAAAAAATCACTTACTTGTTTGGCCATAAAAAATATTTAGAAAGTATGAGAAAAAAATTAAAGAAATGTATTGTTTTCGAACTCCTGGAGAGGTTTGATTTATTTCTTTAACGTGCAGGAAGCCTCAAAGACTATGCCTATCAAAGGTGGCCCTGTTTAAAATAAAGCGGTATTTAAACCCTTAGAAGAAGGAATTAAAGTTTCTTTAAATTGCTTTTGTTGCAGGATGGGGAGTAGTAAAAAAGAGAAGAGGTAAAGTTTACCGCACAATTTTTTAAAAGAGTAAAAATTTCATCACAGCAATTTTTGGCAAGAGACAGTAAACGAATAAATAAGAAAGGTTTTTTTTCTGAATTTTTACAGTAAACCAACAAAAATCGTCAATTCAATTTTTGATTTCGTGAATTTCATTACTACTCAGGCAGTAAATCGAAGTAGCTATAAGAACAATATTTCTGGAATTTATTCGAATTTTATCTCATCCTATTATTACTTCTGCTAACAATAATTATAGCTTTAAAGAATGTGCATTTAAAAGGGTATTTATCAAAGTTTTCAGGTCTGAAATCTTTTTCATAATTTATTTTCACTATTTCGTTTTGATCAGAGTGCAGAAAATATATTGGAATAATTATCGGAATTTTATTAATTCCTTTGAATAAGTTTGGATCCGCCTTTTTAACTGTGGCAATTAGCACTTGCGAAAATACGCTCTCTTGACTCTGTAATGTAAAAACAGAATCAATGCTACCATTTTTTTTAAAAGTAATTTTCAATAGTACTAATGCACTTAAATTTTTAGAAACAGCAGTTTCCGGATAAACCGTATTTGCTTCTATGTATCTTGATATTTTATTTACATCATAATTTCCAAAATTTTTGTTCATACAAGACGAAAATAAAATGAGTACACTATAGCATAATTTCCAAGTTAAGTTTTTCTTTATTTTGCCTAAATACATTCTCGAATTTTTAGAGTTGTCCTTTATTTTATTAATTAAAAGTAGTCTTATTCTACCATCATTATACCTCCACATTTTTGAAAATTATATTGAGAGAATTTGTTTAAATTCACATTTCTGCTATTCATATTAATATCAATTACAGTTGTTGTATCGGTTTTAGATTTCCACACAGTTGTTTCCTGAAGCCCACCCCAAGCAAGTGCTTCCGCAGCTTCATTTGAAGCATTTGGATTATATGATTTAATGGCATTTGTCATCGTATTTATGTAATTATTAGCCATTGCATTATGCTGTGCTATTTCAACAGGATCTTTTAATGTTTTCTTGTAATCCCAGAATATAGGGAATCTATTTTTGAAGGTAGTCGAATCAATTTGCTTTGTCAAATATTGATTATACCAATAATCAATATATGAATGGATCGCTTCATGTAACATAGTAACTAGAATATATTCCTTTGTTGAATTTTCTAAAACCCAAGGATTCAGTTCTATTTTTGAATCAAAGAAAGATGCGGACCCTCCAGGAAATTTTGTATAGCCATCTAAGCTATCTTTTGTTAAAGAATTATCAACTGAAAATGTAAGATTAACATCTTCATTTGCACCAAAAATCTTCTGAAGAATTGAATCAACTTCCTGATTTAGGGAAGGTAATTGCTTTAGTATTTCCTGAGCACATGGATGATTTTTTAGCGAATCTATGATGTCTTGATTGTTATTTAGAGGATTGGGTGCTTGTTGGTTATATTGGATATAAGAATTTCCTCCACCAGTACCACCAGTACCTCCACCGCTTGAGCCGCCCGTACAGGAAGTTTCATCCCATGAATCCTCTTCATGCCAGGCTGTACAATTTACTTCACCATTGGGATAATAGGTGCATGTTCTGGTATATAAAATAACTGTTACCGTAGTACAGATTCCTGGATCCGGCGGCGCTTCTACAGAAAGTGCACCTGTTAAACCTATTCTTTTAGACGTTTTTTTAAGACCCGAACTTTTACTGGTTTTGCCTGTTATCTTTCCTTTTTCATATTTATAACCATTTATGAATGTCCCATCCAAATTTGTAAAAAAGACGAAGCCGGAAAAATTTTTATTTATTTTTCCATAGCTTGAGATATTATCAGAATTCCCATTGTCAGACACAATGTGCATCAAAGCAGAACGCATTGTGCCTGTGTTTTTATTTTTTAAAATCAATAATCTTGCAGCATCGTTCGCTTTTTCAGGATTTGATTTCTCATTTAAATTGGTAAATGTAAAGCCGGGAGTCTTTTCAAAAAGTACGGGAAGTTCAATTACATAGTAATTGGAGTCCTGACTTTGAATTGTCTTTTCCCAATTTGGTGTGCGTATATTAAAGTTCGCTTTATTATTCGTAGTTGTTCGAAGTGAAACGCGAGGTATTTGTTCATACCATTTTCTTGCTTCTGTTACTGATAATCCGTTCTTAATAGTTTCAGGATTATAAGGCGCGTCCTGAATATTTTTTTTACAGGCAGAAAATAGCAAAATAAAAAATAAGCTAATTGATGCAAGGAAATAAAAAAGGATTTTTTTCATAAGAATTTTAGTTGTTGTGTCATAAAAATATGACAAAAAGCTAAAATTCAAAATAATTACTAAAAAATTATTTCAAAAACTTGATCAATTAAATGATTTTTCTACCGTCCTGTTTTACAGTAAACAAACAAAAATCATGAATTTGTATTTTCAATCTCGTGAGTTCCATCTACTACTTTCACGGGGTAATTTTCAGCGTCGATGTCAAATTGTTTTTTGTAGGCAGGCAATATTTTCAGTAAGAAATTAGCAACACCTTCTTCTTTTACAATGTTGATCGTACAACCACCAAAGCCGCCACCCATCAGCCTTGCACCGATTACATCCGGATTTTCTTTTGCCGCGTCAACTAAAAAATCCAATTCTCTGCAACTCACTTCATACAAGTTTTTCAAGCCTTCATGTGTCTGAAACATTAGTTCCCCAAAACCGATCAGATCATTTTCTTTTAAAAGTTTTCCAGCTTTTTTAGTGCGAAGAATTTCTTCAACGACAAACAAACAACGTCTGTAAACTTTTTCTCCCATCTCTTCTTTAAAAGGAAATAATTCTGCGGGATCTTTAATGTCTCTGAAAGATTGAATACCTAATCCTTTTTTCAAAATCTCCATTCCTTTTTCGCATTCTTTCCGGCGTTGATTGTATTCTGAAGAAGCCAGCGAATGATGCACTTTTGTATTGATCAGGATGATCTGGTAGCCTTCAATATTCAATGGAATATATTCATTGGTAACATTCCTGGTGTCTAATAAAATCACGGTATTTTTTTTGCCCATCATGTTGGCATACTGATCCATAATGCCACACATCACGCCGGGAAAATTATGTTCCGCGCGCTGTCCAAGCAAAGCCAATTCTTTCCGATTCATTTTAAAATCACAAAGCTCATTTAAACCAAAAGAAATACCACCTTCGAGCGCTGCAGACGATGACATTCCTCCGCCAATCGGAATATTCCCACCAAAAGCACAATCAAATCCTTTTACTTCAAGTTCCAGTTTTTGAAATTCATTTACTACTCCAAGCACATAATTTTTCCATCCTTCTATTTTTCTAACCTCAGAAAGAGGAACAGAAATGCTTTCATCAAAATCTATGGAATAGCAATTTATTTTTTCAGAATTGTTCAAAGCAATGCCAAAAAAAATTCCCTTGTCAATTGCGGCTGGCATTACAAAACCATCATTGTAGTCAATGTGTTCCCCAATCAGGTTGATCCTTCCGGGAGAATAAAAAAGACGTGGCTTCTCTTTAAATTTTTCTTCAAAAATTCTTTTTACATCTGCTGCCGATTCATTCATAAATTTTATTTAAGCGGAGAACTTTATAGGTCGTGCTAAACAATGCGGACTGACCTGATTCAAGTGTGATAAATCCCATTCCGTTGTTGAATGCGTTGGGCGCGCCGCTGATATTTTCTATCGCAATACTTCTCCGATGTTGTGGTGTATAAATTTGTAAATACGGATAAGATTCATCAGGCAAAAACTGAACTTCAATATTTTTTTCCGGATTTCTTAAAACGCAAAGCGGCTGGCATTCCTGTTCGTCGAGGGTAAAACAATTATCAAAAAAAGTATCTCCAATTTTTTCGATTGAAGAAAATTTTTGATAATCAATTAAAGTCTTTGTAGGAATTAATTCATCATTAAATTCAACCATTTTGAGAGATTGAAATTCAAGTTCCAAATCATTAATTGAGGAACCTAAAGTAAAATATGGATGCCATCCATCCTGCATCGGAATCAGCCCTTTGTCTTTGTTAATACATTCTGTTGTTACTGTCAATTTATTTTCCGGTTCCAATTGCCAGGTAACAATACAATCATAATTAAAAGGATAGCCGGGATCTTCAGCTCTGTATTCATATTTCATAGTAATTGATGCGTTCAGTTCGTTGCACGCTTCAGCAGTTATTGTAAATGCTTTATCATATAGTTCCCCATGCAATGAATGCTTTGCCGGCAATGATTTTTGAATAAAATATTCTTTGTCTCCAAACTTATATTTTGAATCGTTCATTCTGCAAACAAAGGGAGAAAGCTTGCAACCTTTAAACCCTTTTTCAACCACTTCGCTTTTAAATTCATCGTAAGATTGATAGCTATCGATAACATTCATTTCTTCATTATCCAGATGAACGACGAACTCATGCAACATGGCACTGCAAGCAGGAAGAACAGAAACATAATTATTAGTTATATCGTTTTTCAAAATGACTTTTTCAAAGCCATTTTCTGATTTTTTTTGTATTGAAAACATAATTCAAATTTACACGAAAACTTTTTTTAATTGGAAGCCAAAATCTTCATCACAACTTTTTCTTCAGGAGAAAGCGATGCTTTTCTATCATCTTTTTCTATTTTATCCAACTCATCCATATATTTTTCCAGCTTCCTGCTTTCATATAAAGAAAGGATCAGCGGATGAACATAATATTTTTTACAAACAGTTCTTGTGTTTCCCAAATGTTCAGAAACAATATCTAACGCTTCTACAATTTTTCTCTTCGCTTCTGTTACTGTTTCGCAACATCCGATTGATTTTAATGCAAGAAAAGCATGAACCGTTCCTGACCATGTTCTGAAATCTTTTGCAGTAAAATCTGCATGACTGATTTCGCGAATATAGTTATTTACAAGTCCGGAATCTATGGAATGATGATTCCCTTCGTCATCATAATATTGAAATAATTCTTTGCCGGGAACATCTCGGCATTTCTTTATAATTCCTGCAAGTTTCTTGCTTTGTAACTTTATTTTATGAGAAATGCCTTTCTTTCCTTTGAAAGAAAATGTAACAGAACTTCCATTAAAAGTTACATGCCGGTCTTTTAAAGTTGTAAGTCCAAAAGAGCCATTTTCCTTTTCATAATAGGCATTCCCAATTCTAATATTTGTACGCTCCATAAGGCTTACAACAGCAGCTAATACTTTTTTTTCAGAAAGCTCAGGAAGGCGTAAGTCCTTTTCCAATTGCAGTCGGATTGTAGGTAACACTTTTCCAAAATCATGAAGGCGATAAAACTTTGTATGATTCCTAAGAGAATTCCACAGAGGATGATAGCGATATTGTTTTCTGTTTTTGACATCGTATCCTGTTGCCTGCAAGTGTCCGTTTTCTTTTTTGCAAATCCAAACTCTTTCCCATGCAGGCGGGATTACCAAATGCTTTATTCGCAAAAGCTCTTCATCATCTTTGATCAATTCGTTATTGAAATAATATTCAAAGCCATCGCCCTTTCTTCTTCTCTCTATACCCGGATCTTTATCGCTTACATAAACAAGATTGGCTGCTATGGCGGTTTTCTCTTCGTCTTTTACAATACTTCTTAATTTTCTTTTAGAAATTTTGAGAAGTTCTTCAGCTACTTCGCTCATGTAATTTTTTTAAATTATTTATCCGTTTACTACCTCACCCCCGTTTGGATGCAGCACCTGTCCTGATATGTAGCTGGAATCTTCATTGCAGGCTAAAAATAAATAAGATGGCGCTACCTCAGAAGGCTGTCCGGCACGTTGCATCGGCGTTCCGGCTCCATGTTGCGATATCGTTTTACCAGGTTCCGATGCTGTAATTAATGGTGTCCATATTGGACCCGGAGCTACTGCATTCACACGGATCCCTTTGCTTACGAGGTTGTCACTAAGGCTTCTTGTAAAAGTTACGATGGCGCCTTTTGTCGCAGAATAATCTATCAGTTTAGGATTGCCATGATAAGCAGTAACTGATGTAGTATTTACAATAGCACTTCCTTTCTTCATATGTGGCAATGCGGCTTTCGTGATCCAGAACATTGAAAAAATATTGGTTTCAAAAGTCTTGATCATATTTTCTGTACTAATGTCTTCAAGGGAATCTGCCTCTATCTGTGTACCCGCATTATTGATCAGCACGTCAATTCTTCCAAACTCTTTTATTGTTTTATTGATCGCTTCTTTACAAAAATCTTCTTGTCTCAAATCGCCCCTGATCAACAAGCATTTTCTTCCATATTCTTCAATCTTTTTCTTTGTATCATTGGCATCATCGTCTTCATTTAAATATACAATGGCAACATCAGCACCTTCATTTGCAAATAACAAAGCGCAAGCTTTTCCAATGCCACTGTCGGCCCCGGTAATAAACAAAATCTTGTTTTGCATTTTTGCTCCTTTAGGGCTTTTAGGTGTTGTATCCGGCTTTGATTTCATATTTGCGGACGAATCACTTTTGACCGGCTCGTTGGTTCCTTTTTTTTCTTTTTTTACTGTCTCCGAAGCCATAATTTTTTGTTTTAATTTTTGAGTAAATTCTTCTACAAAATTTAAAAAAGGCAGGCTTTGATTGCCCGCCTTTTCAAAAAATTGATGATTAATATTTTATTCATCTGTTTCTTCTACCTCAAAAAAATCTACCTGCTTATCTATCTCTCTTTTATCTTCATCAATTTTCTTTTGCTTTTTGCTTTTTTTATGGCCTGCAGCCGTAAGATTAAGCTGGGTATCGGTTCCTGCAGAAAGGCCTCCGGTTTGTCTTGGCTCGTTTGTTTCCGTTCCCAATTCATTACTTCCCATTGACGGGTTTGTTATTCTTTCTGTATCTGGCATAATAATTTTTATTTGATTTAATAATTTTATCGAAAGAAAAATATATGCCAAAAAGGAAGCAGATTGCCTGCACAATCCGACAGATATAATGTTATTTTACAAATGAATTTTCTTGCACACGCCTTTCTTTCATTCGATCAGCCGCATATCCTGACAGGAAATATGATCAGTGATTTTGTGAAAGGAAAAAGAAAATTTGAATACCCGCTTTCGATCCAAAATGGAATTTACCTGCATCGCGAAATTGATAATTTTACAGATTTTCATGCGGCAACGGCAAGGGCAAAAAGTTTTTTTCGTTTACATTATCGGTTGTATTCCGGAGCTTTTGTAGATATTGTTTTTGATCATTTTTTAGCGATCGATAAAAATCAATTTCCCCAAAGAGATTCGCTTCAAAATTTTACACAAGCAACCTATCATCTTCTCGAAAAAGATAGTTTTTATTTTCCCCAAACCTTTCAAAAAATATTTCCTTATATGAAAAGCCAAAACTGGTTGTATGAATATCATTCAGGAGAAGGAATCCGGAAAGCGTTTGGTGGCCTTGCTTACAGAGCTTTATATTTTAATGAATCGGATACTGCATTTCAGATTTTTAATGATCATTATTCAGAATTACAAAATTGCTATAAAGAATTTTTTCCTGAATTAAAACGATTTGCATTGAAAAAATTAAGCAATCTTTTAGCAGAATAAATCACTCTATATTTGCACATCAAAAAAATTTTATGAAATACTTTTTTGCATTTGTATTAATGCTTTCCTGCTTTTGTTCACCCGCTCAAATCCCTTCTCCAAAAATTCCTCCTTTGGATAAATCTCCAATGGATATGAGTTATTTTCCTGTCAATTATCCTATTCTTAAAATCCAGGATAAGAATACTGCTCCTTTGGTAATGCGTGTTATCTATAGTCGTCCACAAGTAAATGGCAGAAAGATTTTTGGTGGATTGCAGGAATACGGACAAGTATGGCGTCTTGGTGCAAATGAAGCAACAGAAATTGAATTTTTTAAAGACGTTTCGATCAGCAATAAAAAAATAAAAAAAGGACGATATACGCTTTATGCGATTCCTTATGCTGACAAGTGGACATTGATCGTAAACAAAGAAACAGATACCTGGGGAAGCTTTCGTTATGATTCATTAAAAGACGTAGTGAGAGTAGATTTACCGGTTCAGAAAAATGATCCGACAGAAGACATGACGATAGTTTTTGAAAAAACAAATTCCGGTGCCGACATGAACATGTATTGGGAAGATATAAAGACAACTTTGCCGGTCAAATTTTAATTCTGCAAATAGAAATTGGAATTATTAGATGCATTACTGAAAGCAGAATAAAAATCAGTTTTTCTTTTGCTTTACTGCAAATTCTCATTTATGCTTAAATTGTAGATCTTAAAAAACGAATTGAACATTTTAAATTGAAATTATTTTGAAACAGGAAACAAAATTTGTACACGCAGGTTCAGAGCCGGATCCTTCAACCGGAGCAATAATGACTCCAATTTACCAAACTTCAACTTTCGTTCAGGAAAGTCCTGGCGTGCACAAAGGATATGAATATGCAAGAACGCAAAATCCGACCAGGAGCGCATTAGAGCGCGCCTTAGCGATTGTTGAAAATGGAAAATACGGATTATGTTTTGCCAGTGGATCTGCAGCCGCAGATGCGGTTGTCAAATTATTAAATCCCGGCGATGAAGTTATCGCTGCTAATGACATGTATGGTGGAACTTATCGTCTTTTTACAAAAATATTTGAAAAGTACGGAGTGAGATTTACCTTCCTAAATATGCAGGATGCCAACGAAGTTGAAAAGCATATCACTGAAAATACAAAGCTTATCTGGACAGAAACGCCGACCAACCCAATGATGAAAATAACCGACATCGCGGCGGTTGCGGACATCGCAAAGAAGCACAGGATTCTTCTTTGTGTTGATAATACTTTCGCTTCACCGTATTTGCAAAATCCTTTAAATCTTGGCGCAGATATCGTTTTGCATTCTGCAACAAAATACATCGGAGGACACAGCGATTCAGTGCATGGCTGTTTAATTGTGAACGATGAGAATTTAAAAAACAGTCTGGCATTTATTCAAAATAGTTGTGGCGCCATTCCCGGTCCTCAGGATTGTTTTCTGATTTTGAGAGGATTGAAAACATTGCATGTCAGAATGAAACGTCATTGTGAGAACGGAGAAAAAATTGCTTACTGGCTTAGAAATAATCCAAAAGTTGACAAAGTATATTGGGCAGGCTTTGAAGATCATCCGAATCATGACATTGCAAAAAAACAAATGCAGGGCTTTGGCGGAATGATGAGTTTTACATTGAAAAACGATAGCGTTGAAGCTGCGAAAAAAGTACTTTCTTCTACAAAATTATTTTCTTTGGCTGAAAGCCTCGGCGGTGTCGAAAGCCTTATAGGACATCCTGCAACAATGACTCATGCAAGCATTCCCCGCGAAGAAAGATTGAAAAACGATTTGGTTGATTCATTAATCAGGCTTAGTGTTGGTATTGAAGATGCAGATGATTTAATTGATGATCTGAATCAGGCGATCGGATAACAAAAACCTTTAAGAAAAAGATTAAAGTTCTTTTGAAAAATTTAAAATCATTTCTTGATGATAAAGTATCGCAATTCGATAACCCGGATTTTATCCAAGAGGATCCCGTTAGCATTCCTCATTTATTTACAAAAAACCAGGATATAGAAATTGCAGGATTCTTTGCAGCCATATTTGCCTGGGGAATTCGCAAGACCATCATCAATAAATGCAAGTTGCTTTTACAATTAATGGACAATGCACCTTATGATTTTTGTTTGAATCATACTGAAAATGATTTAAAGAAGATGGAAGGTTTTTGCCATCGGACTTTTAACGATACCGATCTTTTGTATTTTATTTCTTTTTTTAAATTTCATTATTCAAAAAATAAATCGCTTGAGACTGCATTTTTCAACCATAAAACAATAGAACCATTCAATAATTCTGTAGTTGAAAAGTCGCTAAATTATTTTTACCAATATTTTTTTTCTTTAGAAGATATTCCTGAAAGAACCAGGAAACACATTGCTTCTCCTGCTAAAAATTCAAGTTGCAAAAGGTTGAACATGTTTCTGCGATGGATGGTCCGTAATGATGAGAAGGGCGTTGATTTTGGAATCTGGAAAAAGATTTCTCCTTCCCAGTTAATTTGTCCCGTCGATGTGCATGTTGCAAGAGTTTCAAGACATTTTGGTTTACTGCAAAGAAAGCCGGTTGACTGGTTAGCTGCTATCGAACTTACTGAAGAATTAAAAAAATTTGATCCCGAAGATCCTGTAAAATATGATTTTGCATTGTTTGGTTTGGGGGTTTTAGAAAAATATTGAACCAAAACATTATACCACTCATCCGCCATTTTCTCCTTTTGTAAAAATCTGCATTTTTTCTTCTTTTATTATAAATCGGCAAAACACTTACTGGTAGCGCCTTTCAGTCATTTATTGTTTTGGAATAAACTATGCTACCATAAAAAAGCAGGTAGTATGTATTGCATAGTATTGTTAAACACATTATCTTTGTGTAAGAAATTTCAAAAAATTGTTTCCAGAACTTAAAAAAACAATCACAATGAACATTGATAACACAGCAAGCCAGATGCGAAAAGGGGTTTTGGAGTTTTGCATTTTGTCGATAATAAAATTGGGAGAGGCCTACCCAAGTGATATTATTGATATAATGAAATCTGCCAATCTCAACATTCTGGAAGGAACATTATATCCTTTGCTTACGAGATTAAAAAATGCCGAATTCCTCACTTACCGATGGGTAGAAAGCAATAGCGGACCGCCAAGAAAATATTTTTCGCTGACAGAAAAAGGCGCAAAATTTTATGAAGAGCTGGAAGCTACATGGCTTGAACTGGCAGGTGCCGTGGAAACCATAACGGGCAAAAACAAACAACCATAAATCAACTTAACAACCAATAAACTGAACTAAAATGAAAAAGGTAATTAATATAAATTTTCAGGGTACGATTGTACCTATTGAAGAAAGTTCTTATGAATTGCTGCAACAATATATAGAAAGCCTGCGCCGATATTTTGCCAATGAAGAAGGAAAAGATGAGATCATTAATGATATTGAAAGCCGCATTAGTGAATTGTTCCAGGAGCGCTTAAAAGGAGGCAGCACCTGCATCACAGATGATGACGTAAATGCCATCATCAAAAATATGGGGCGTCCTGAGGATTTTGAAGAAGCAGAATCTTCTGAAAATAACGAAAGCAGTAATAGGGGAAGCGACGAAAAAAATAAAAGCTTCTTCCAGGGAGATTTTTCATGGAAAGGGAAACGTCTCTACCGCGATGAAAACAATAAAATCCTTGGTGGTGTTTGTAGCGGTATCGCTGCTTACTTCGGAATTGATCCCGTAATCGTCAGGATTTTATTTCTGGTTTCCGGAATTGGAATTCTTGCTTACATCATTTTATGGATGTTTGTTCCGGGAAGCAATTCGCTTGAAAATGGCGTTCGTAAAAGATTGTATCGCAATCCGGATGGCAAAATTATTGGTGGCGTATGTAGCGGGATAGGAAGTTATTTTGATGTGAATCCCTGGCTGCCAAGATTTATCTTTTTGATTCCGTTTATTTCTTTCTTTTTCAGATGGGGACATATCGGGCCACTTACTTTTCCAAACTTTTTAAGCTTTTCATTTAGCCCGGGCAGCTTTATTGTTTATATCATTCTTTGGCTCGTAATTCCTGAAGCGACAACTACATCAGAAAAACTGGAAATGAAAGGTGAAAAAGTGGATTTGAATTCTATCAAAAATTCTGTTTTAAAAGAAATGAAAGAAGTAGGAGTAAGGGTAGGAAAAATGGGTCAGGATGTTGGTGAAAGAGTAGGAAAAATGGGAAAAGAAGCAGGAGAAATTGCTAAAGAAAAAAGCGCTGATTTTGGAAAAGAAATTCATTCGGCAAGCCGCAGAAGCAGTGGAGTTTTAGGAAAAATTATTATTACTTTATTTAAAATATTTCTTTATTTCATTTTAGGGTGCATTGCTCTTGCAATCATTGTTGGCTTATTTTCTATCGCAATCGTTGCAATTGGTTTGTTTCCTGCATTGAACAATTTTCTTTTTGCTGAAGGTTGGCAACACCTATTGGCATGGGGCACTCTTATATTCTTCATCGCTGTGCCGGTAATTGGTATTATAACTTTTATTATCAGAAGATTTGCAAGGATAAAAAGCTCTAATAGATTAATGCGTTGGTCTTTTGTTGGCCTGTGGATCCTCGGATGGGTTTGCTTCATTTCACTAATCGTTTCCGTAGGGAAAGATTTTAAGAGTATCAGTTCTTTAAATCCTGAACCAATAACATTAATCAATCCAACCAGCAAATCGTTGGATGTGATGCCAATTGAAAATATAAACTACCGAAGAATTGGTTGGTTTAATTTTGAACCTTTTGATTTTGGTGCAACAGATGATACTGCTTTCATAAGAAACGTGAGAATAAAAATTACAAAATCTCCGACTGATAGTTTCCAGGTAAGTGTGTTGAAAATGACGAATGGACAAACACGAAGAGCAGCAGACACCTTACTTTCATTGATAAAATTTAATGTAAGCCAGAGCGATTCTGTATTAATGATCGACAGGGCAATTACTATAAATACTACAGATAAATTTCGTAATCAAAATGTTGAAGTAACCATTGCTGTGCCGGTGGGTCATTTTATCAAAATCAACAAAGGATTTGACTATGGAAACTTCGTGCGGTTTGGACCTTTCTTTTCTGGTAATGACCGTTGGTATTATGATAATGATGACAATGGTTATGATTATAATTATGGCCAGCAATATGTAATGAAAGAAGATGGCCTTTATACTTTAGATGGTAAACGCTCTGACGGCAGAGATGACTGGAATAATAATTCTACCGAAGATCAGAATGAATCAACCCCTCCTGGAAATAACAATGGCGGAAGTTATCGATATGATCCAAATAACAAAGTTGATTCTTTAAAAAATGCACAGGAAAAACAACTTCAGAAAATGCAGTCAGCGGTTGATTCAATGAAAGCAGAACAAAGAAAAGAAGTTGACAAAATGAAAGACTCTTTGAATAAAGCAAAAGAAGAAATCAATCAAAAAATTGAAAAATTAAATAAAGCAACTGCTTTGTATCAAAATACCTCGGAACAAAAATTCTCTGAAAATTATACTTTCATTATGTATATTTAGTGTGGTTGATTTTTGGTTATATAAGGGCTTTATGCGAATTGCATGAAGCCTTTTTATTTATGAAAATTCAGATCTTAGCACTTAAAAAATAGGAATTACCTTTGACTGTCATATCAGAAAAAATAAAAGAATAATGAACCCTGAAAGAACTGAAGTTTCCTCTCTTGGCGAGTTTGGCCTGATCGAACACCTTACAAAAAATAATGAAATCCGTAATGCTTCAACCATTGTAACAGTTGGAGATGATGCAGCTGTCATGGATCATTTTGGAAAACAAACTGTTGTTACCACCGACATGTTGATAGAAGGAATTCATTTTGATCTGATGTACACGCCGTTGAAACATTTGGGTTATAAAAGTGTCATTGTAAATCTCAGTGATGTGTATGCTATGAATGCTTCTCCTGCACAAATTACATTGAGTGTAGCTTTCAGTAATCGGTTTAGTGTGGAAGCATTGGATGAATTTTATGAAGGCGTTTATGCGGCTTGTGATAAATACAATGTAGATCTTGTTGGCGGCGATACTTCTTCTTCTCAAAAAGGCTTTATTATTTGCATTACCGCAATTGGCGAAGTAGCTCCGAATAAATATGTTACCAGAAGCGGCGCCAAAAAAGGCGATCTCATCTGCGTGAGTGGTGAATTGGGTGGAGCATTTTTAGGTTTAACTTTACTTGAAAGAGAAAAGAAGATTTTCCTTGAAACTAAAGGTGTTCAACCCGATCTTGAAAATCAGGATTATATTGTAGGCCGGATTTTAAAACCGGAAGCGCGAAGAGATGTCATTGATTTTTTTGCAGAAAAGCAGATTCAGCCGACAGCAATGATTGACATCAGTGATGGCTTGAGCAGTGAACTTTTGCACATTTGCAAACAAAGTCAAACGGGCTGCGTTTTATATGAAGAAAAAATTCCCGTGAATGAGATGGCGCGCCAGTTTGCTTACAAACTTGAACTGGATCCTACTGCATGTGCATTGAGTGGCGGTGAAGATTACGAATTGCTTTTTACGATTGACCAGAAAGATTATGATACAATTATTCTGAATCCTGATATCAGTATTGTTGGATACGTTACCGAAAAAGATGAAGGTTCTGTTATCATTACAAAAGGCGGAAATAAATATCCACTTACCGCTCAGGGATGGAATGCACTGAAATAATTTGTAAATTTTAAAGAATAATTATTGTAACAATTTTACGGATTTCAAATCATGAGGCTACTATTTTTTTTGTTTTGCTTACCCTTATTTTTTTCCTGCTCGGTCTCACGAAATTATAATCCGAATAAAAAATATTCACCAAAAGAACTGCAACAGGATTATACTTTGCTCAGAAATATTTTAGAAAAAAAACATCCGGCGCTTTATTGGTACACTTCAAAAGATAGCATGGATTATTATTTTGATGCCGGCTATAACGCGATTTCAGATTCTATGACGGAGTTGCAATTTGGCTGGAGAATATTGGCACCACTCACTTCTGTGATTCATTGCGGACATACGAGCTTCGCAATGAGCAAAGGCTGGAATCATTTCATAAAAAATAAAACCATTCCTTCGTTTCCACTTTTTTTAAAAGTTTGGAAAGACACGATGATGGTAATCGGAAATCTGCACCATGAAAACCAGCTTATCAAAAATGGCTCATTTATTATTTCCATAAACGGAATAAAAAACGCAGACATGATCAATTTTATGTTTCATTTTTTAGTAGAAGATGGTTACTCTGAAAATGTAAACTATATCCGTTTAAGTTCTGACTTTCCTTATTTTCATCGCAACATTTTTGGCTTGTATAAAAATTACCAGATTGATTTTACAGACAGTAATGGCATTGCGAAAAACACTTTAATTCCATATTTTCAGCCGGTTGCCGACACTGTAAAAAAAGAAAGAAAAGAGTTTAAAGAAAAAAAGAGAAAACTAACACGGCTGGAGAAACTCCAATACATCAGATCGTTGGAATTTGATTCATCATTTGCATTAATGACAATCAATAGTTTTTCAAAAGGACATTTAAGACCTTTTTTCAAAAGATCTTTTCGGGAAATAAGAAAAAATAAAACAAGAAATTTAGTGATTGATATTCGCGCTAATGGCGGCGGAGACATTATCAAATCTGTTTTGCTCACCAAATTTTTAAGAAACACTCCTTTTAAAGTTGCTGATTCTGCTTATGCAGTCAGCAATAAGCTGACGCCTTATACAAGATATATTTCCAATGGTTTTTTTGATAATATCGGCCTTAAATTAGTGACACATAAAAGAAAAGATGGTAATTATCATTTCGGATATTGGGAACGGCATACATTTAGACCAAAACGAAAAAATCATTTCAATGGAAATGTTTATGTTCTGATCAATGGTCTGACATTTTCTGCGTCATCTCTTTTTTGTAATGCAGTAAAAGGACAAGAAAATATAAAATTAGTTGGCGAAGAAACCGGCGGCAGCTGGTATGGAAATTCAGGCATTATGATCCCTGATATTATCTTGCCCAACACAAAAATAAGAGTGCGCCTTCCATTTTTTAAACTGGTTCAATATGATCATATTCCTGTAAAAGGAACAGGTGTTATTCCCGATATTTATGTCGGTCCGGCGTGGCGCGATATTTTAAAAGGCACGGATACTAAATTGAAAAAAGTGGAACAAATTATTTCTGAAAATGATCAGAAAGATTTTTTCAAAGAGCTGAAATAAGAAATAGAAATATTCGATCAAAGCCTGTAAAATCTCCGCAAAGAATTTATTGGATTTTATTTACTTATTGGATTTTGATCACGGAATTTTCAACTACAGCGAAAACGTGATCTCTTTGCAAAGGTTTAATTTTTGCAAGACCTGTAAAAGCACTGAAAGCTGGCATTATTGCATGTTTATTGCCAAAATAAAAACAAGGAAGCATTAAAGTTTGATTTCCTGCACCTTTCATTTTTATTCCGGGATGGATATGTCCCGAAAAAGTAAATACCTCATTTCCCTGTTCATCACAGGAAGAATCAATGTCGTGGGTAAAGCAAAAATTTTTAATTAAAAATTTATTTTCAAACACTTTAATGTTTGATTCTTCATAAAAAAAATTTGATAAAATATCATGATTCCCACGAACCAAAATGAAATCAACACTAGCAAAATCATTTCTCCATTTTGTGAAAAAATCAAGTTCCTTATTCGCCGAACTATGAAACATATCACCCGTCACCAACAAAGTTTTCGGTTTGAAAAATTGTATCTGGGAAAATAATTTTTGGAGATCATTTTTAAAAATATTTTGAGGAATTCCGATCCCTGATTTTCTGAAGTGACCCGATTTTCCGAAATGCAGATCGGATACAATCAAAGCGCTTTCTTCTTCCCAGAAAATACAACGCGCGGCTGAAAGCCAAAGTGTTTGACGATGAAATAAAAAACGAAGTGGTGCAGACAATTTTTTTTTTGAGCAAGGTAAACAGTAAAGTAACTTTTATTGACGATTTTTATTTTGTTTTTCATAGAAAAGCTATTTTTCTTCAGTAATGATCTTTAAAGTCTTTTCATCTTTTTTACCGTCGAAAAATTTATCCAAAACTTTCTGAAATACGGGATCAGTGTTTTCTAAAGAAGAAAACAAAGTCATTGAGGAACGAAGTTTTGTGTCATCAGGACTACCAAAAATTTTATAAGCATCGTTCGTTTTGAGCTTCATCAGCTCATTACAAATTTCAATCAATCTTTGTCCTAAAACAGGGTCTTTTAAAAACTCCTGCGCTTCCTGAATATTTTTAATTGCATAAAATTTCGAAGTTTCACTAAAGCCCAACCCTTGAATCTGCGGGAAAATATACCATACCCAATGGCTTTGTTTTTTACCATTTTTTATTTCAGATAATGCAATGGGATAATGTCTTTGCTGTGCTTTTAAAAACCTGTTCAGATTATTGAGGCTGTCCATTTTAAAAACAAAATTTATTAACTTTTAAAAGTTATTTTCCTCTTTTCATTTCTTCCAGTTCTTTTTGCATTCTAAACATCTCATCTCGCAATCTTGCCGCTTCCATGAAATCCATATCCTTCGCTGCTTTTTCCATCATTTTTTTAATCTGGGAAATGGCTTTTTCCATTTGAGGAATCGTTTTATACTCTACTTCGTCTTCGGCTGCAATAGTTGTATATGAGTCATCAATTGCATAAGGAGAAGCTGTACTTCCCTTGATATCCAAAACAGAAGTTTGTCCCATGATTTGATCAATAGATTTTTTTATCGTTGTCGGAGTTATGTGGTGTTCGATGTTATATTGGATTTGTTTTTCACGCCGGCGGTTGGTTTCATCAATGGTTTTTTGCATGCTTTCTGTAATCTTATCTGCGTAAAAAATAACCAGTCCTTCTACATTGCGCGCCGCTCTGCCAGCGGTTTGTGTAAGCGATCTTTCATTTCGTAAAAAGCCTTCTTTATCCGCATCTAAAATGGCTACCAACGAAACTTCAGGAAGATCCAAGCCTTCGCGCAAAAGATTGACACCAACCAAAACATCAATTTCACCAAGACGTAATTCCCTCAAAATTTCTATCCGATCAAGCGTATGAACTTCACTATGAATATATTTTGACCTGATGTTGATCCGGTGTAAATATTTATCCATTTCCTCAGCCATTCTTTTGGTTAGAGTTGTAACCAGAACTCTGTCTCCTTTCGAAACTCTTTTGTCAATTTCATCTAATAAATCATCTATCTGGTTGATCGAAGGACGAATTTCTATCGGCGGATCTAATAAACCTGTTGGCCTTACAACCTGCTCTACTACTATTCCCCCGGTCTTTTCCAATTCAAAATCTCCCGGAGTAGCACTCACAAAAATCGTTTGATTCAACATACTTTCAAACTCATTAAAATTCAAAGGCCGATTGTCCAATGCCGATGGCAAACGAAAACCATAATCCACTAAAATTAATTTTCTCGAGCGGTCACCGCCATACATTCCGCTTACCTGAGGGATTGTTTGATGGCTCTCATCTATAATGCATAAATAATCGTTGGGGAAATAATCCAGCAAACAAAATGGACGTGTTCCGGGTTCTCTTCTGTCAAAAAATCTTGAATAATTCTCCACGCCATTACAATATCCTAATTCACGAATCATTTCAACATCATAATTCACTCTTTCAGAAATTCTCTGCGCTTCAATATATTTTCCTGTTTCTTTAAAATATTCTGCTTGTCGCGCTGCTTCATCCTGAATTTCATACAATATTTGTTGCAATTTATCTTTCGGTGCAATGTATAAATTGGCCGGGAAAATAGCAGCATTCTCTACTTTCGAAATTCTTTTTCCGGTACTTAATTCCAGCGTTTCAATACTTTCAATTTCATCGCCAAAAAAAGTAATGCGATACCCATTATCCATATAAGGAAGATTGATATCAACAGTATCTCCTTTTACGCGAAAAGTCCCTCTGGCAAAATCACCTTGTGTTCTTGAATAAAGACTGTTAACCAAAGAATGTAAAAATCCCTGGCGACTGATTGTCTGACCTTGCTCAATTCTTACAACGCCTTCGGCAAAATCTTTTGGGTTACCAATTCCATAAATACAACTCACACTGGCAACAACAATAATATCTCTTCTTCCGGTCAATAATTGCGATGTTGCTGCCAATCTTAATTTATCTAACTCTTCGTTTATGCTCAGATCTTTTTCAATGTAAGTATCACTCACCGGCATGTAAGCTTCTGGTTGGTAATAATCATAATAGGATACAAAATAACCAACAGAATTATCGGGAAAAAACTGTCGGAACTCTCCATACAACTGGGCTACAAGCGTTTTGTTATGTGTCAGAACCAACGTTGGCCGCTGAACATTCTGAATCACATTGGCCATAGTAAAAGTTTTTCCGCTTCCTGTTACTCCAAGCAAAGTCTGGTATTTTTCTCCTTCCAGAATTCCCTGGGTAAGTTGTCGGATCGCTTCCGGCTGATCGCCCGCTGGCTGATATTGTGAATTGAGTTGAAAACGCATAAAGGGTATGCAATTTACAACGGAAATAAAGAAAGGAAAAGTGAAGAATACCAAGGGATTCTAAATTTTCCTTTACATAAATTTATAAAATCAACTTCACAAGATTCAAAAATGAATTTTTGAAAAATAGGTGCTGAAGAATGATTTAATAAAAAGTTAACCGCTTTCCACGATAAGGAATTCTTTATTAAATTCGTAAAAAATCTATTATGGACGCGTTAACCCTTCGGCAAAAATTACATTCTTTAGTCGAAACGACATCAGAAGATAAATTGGAGGAAATATATGATCTCTTCCAGCAAAATGAATATTCAGATGATTTTAAAGCTATGCTGGACAATGAATACGAGCAATATCAAAAAGATCGTGAAGTTGTTTCGAGAGATGAAGTGAACAAATTAATCGGACAATTATTTGATTCAAAAAAATAATTGATGCCATATAAAATTCAATTCCGGAAGAGGGCAACAAAAGAATATCTGGATGCAATTTCATGGTATCGTCAAAGAAGTCAAAAGTCAGCGGATAATTTTGTACTTATTGTTGATCAAACGCTCGATCTAATCGAAAAACAGCCGTACCGCTTTAGAATAATTTATAAAAATTTCCACCAGGTAAAGACTAAAAAATATCCTTTCAATATTGTTTATTTTATTGAAGAAGAAAGTCAGTTTATTATTATAACGTCTTTATTTCATGACAAAAGAAACCCGGCAACAAAATTCAAATCATAATTATTTAAAATATTCCGGATGCATTTTATTCCAATTCGTTGCGTTTTGATAAACTTTTGCAATCTCAAGAATTGTTGCTTCATCATATAAATTTCCAACAAGAGTAATGCTGGTTGGAGTATGTTCTTTATTAAAGCCAGTGGGGATACTGATAGCAGGATGACCGGTTAAATTCGTGATCGCTGCCTGGTTTCCAACCCAGGTCGGACAAATAATTACATCATATTTCTCCATCACTTCATTTACTTTTTGCATTAAAATATAGCGATGGCGATTGGTATTGACATATTCAACGGCAGGAATAAATCTTGCAGCACGAAAATAATTTGGCCATTCGCCTTTCCCTTGTCGTGGCATCTGATCATCAACGCCTGATCTTGTAAATTCATCGAAAGCGGCAGCGCTTTCCGCACCAATCACAATTCCAATCATATCGAAGTTATAAATTCCGGAATCAGGAAAATCAACGGCAATAAGCTTTGCGCCGGCTCTTCTAAAAACGTCCAACACATTATTTTCATTTCCTAAAGTATCTTTTTTATTAAAATAATTTTTTGCATAACCGATTTTCATTTTAGACAAATCAACTTTCTCTTTATAATTAAATGGCATGTCTACCGCAGCTGCATCTTTACCATCCGTTCCATGTAAATAATAAAAAACAATCGCCGCGTCTTCGGCACTTCTGCAAATCGGGCCGGCTTTATCAAGGCTCCAGGAAAGAGTCATCGCTCCTGAACGGCTTACTGAACCAAACGTTGGCCTCAATCCCGTTGCGCCGCAAACTGTTGATGGAGAAATAATAGATCCATAAGTTTCTGTGCCGATCGCAAAAGGTACAAGCCCTGCAACCGTTGCTGCTGCTGATCCTGCGGAAGAACCACTCGATCCTTGCAGCATATTCCATGGATTTTTTGTTTGCCCTTCAAACCAATAATCATCCATTGCCAAAGCCCCCACCGATAATTTCGCAATAAGTATGGCGCCTGCATTTTTTAATTTCGTGTACACATAACTGTTATCATCAATTACCTGGTCTTTGTAAGGCGCAGCACCCCATGTCGTTTTCGTTCCTTTCACAGCGAAAAGATCTTTTAATCCATACGGAATTCCCTGAAGAAGGCCACGATATTTTCCGGCTGCAATTTGTTTATCGGCTTCGGCCGCTTCCTTCATCGCAATATCTTCTGTCAATGAAATGACACAGTGAAGTGTATCTCCAAATTTCTTTAAGCGGTTAATAAAAAATTTTGTCAGTTCGACGGAAGTTATTTTTTTGTTCTTAATTAACGAGGCTAATTGAGGAATGGAATAAAAAGCCAATTCATTTTTATCAGCAGGAATTTTTACTTCTGAAGGAATTTCAAATTTTACAGGCAATTGTTTTTTGTTCAGATTCATTCCTGGTAAAAGCGGGCTTTCTACCATTGTCATTGGGACTGAATTTGCCAAAGACAAATGATGCATTTTATCGTAAACCTTTGCTCTCGACTGCACCTGGTCGCGCAATGAATCTTCTTTGGCTTCAGTAAAATGAATGCTGAAAATTTTTTCAGCGCTGCGAATGTCGTTCACAGTTATACTGTCTTGTGAGAAAGAAAAATTTGAAAAAAGAATGAAGAATAAGAGAAAAGAAAAATTTTTCATTGCAATAATTTTAGGATTCTAAAACTACATTTTTTCTGCAACAGGTTTTGAATTTCTTTCATCTTATCATGGAAATAAAAATCGCGGTTATTAGTCGGTTTACTAAAAGAATCATTGCTCGTTTTAGTGAAGCGATTTTATTTTTTTTATTTCAGAATCTTTTCCCAATTCTCTTTTTCTGATAAACCATGCGATCGTAAATGTGGGAATAAAATCAAGCCCAGGAGAAATTTCTTCCAAAAAAGAAAAGATCGCTCCTAATAAACCAAATTTCTTTTTCCCAAATAAGAAATAAAAAATAATTGCTGAAACCCACACGATGTCTTCTGTTTCACCAATAATGGGTAAAATATAACTTGTCATCCCAATAATATCGAGTAAAATGCAAAAATAAATGGAGGGCAAAAATTTCCTTTTCCGCATTAAATTTTTTTTATCACTTTACTTATAGAAAATGATGCCAATCGTTGAAAAATTAATCTTCATAAATACAATTTCTTTAACTGTTAACTTTCTCTTTTAATCTTGCTGGCAACCTGTTTTAACGTACCTTTGCAGCCTTAAAAAATTTTGGGGAAGCTCCCTTGCAGTTAAAACAATTTATGGATATCAGAAACATCGCAATTATTGCACACGTTGACCATGGAAAAACAACTTTGGTTGATAAGATCATTCACAGCACCAACATCTTTAGAGAAAATCAGGAATCAGGCGAACTGATCATGGATAATAACGATCTTGAAAGAGAGCGTGGAATTACCATTTTTAGTAAAAACATTTCAGTTACCTATAAAGGTGTAAAAATAAATGTTATTGATACTCCCGGTCACAGTGATTTTGGAGGAGAAGTAGAGCGTGTGTTGAAAATGGCTGATGGCGTTGTTTTGCTCGTAGATGCTTTTGAAGGACCAATGCCCCAGACACGTTTTGTGTTGCAAAAAGCGTTGCAGCTTGGTTTGCGCCCCATCGTTGTAATTAACAAAGTTGACAAACCCAATTGCCGTCCGGATGAAGTGCATGATGCGGTATTTGAACTATTTTTTAACCTGGATGCTACTGAAGAACAACTTGATTTTTCTACCATTTATGGTTCCAGCAAGCAAGGTTGGATGAACACATCTCTTGAACCAACTGACAACATTTTTCCTTTATTGGATACTATTCTCGAAAAAGTTCCTGCTCCATCACATGATGACGGAACACTTCAAATGCAAATTACTTCCTTGGATTATTCTTCTTTTCTGGGAAGAATTGCAGTGGGAAAAGTAACACGTGGTATAATAAAAGAAGGACAGCCATTATCATTAATGAAATTGGACGGAAGCATTCAAAAAAGCCGTGTAAAAGAATTATACGTTTTTGAAGGTTTGGGGAAGAAAAAAGTAAGTGAAGTAAAAGCAGGTGACATTTGTGCAGTAGTGGGAATTGAGGGCTTTAATATTGGTGAAACACTTGCTGATTTTGAAAATCCTGAAGCGCTTCCTGTTATCAGTGTTGATGAGCCAACAATGAACATGCAGTTTAGCATCAACAATTCTCCGTTTTATGGAAGAGATGGAAAATTTGTAACATCACGTCATCTGAAAGACAGGCTGGAAAAAGAACTGGAAAAAAATCTTGCTTTGCGGGTTTCGGCTACTGACAGCGCAGATAGTTTTATGGTTTATGGACGCGGTATTTTGCATTTAAGTATTTTGGTAGAAACAATGCGTCGTGAAGGATATGAACTGACTGTTGGCCAGCCCCAGGTAATTACAAAAGTGATCAATGGCCAAAAATGTGAGCCTTATGAAAATTTAGTTGTTGATGTTCCTTCTGAATACAGCGGTCGTGTAATTGATTTGGTTACTCAAAGAAAAGGAGAATTGCTGATCATGGAAAGCAAAGGAGAAATGCAGCATCTTGAATTTGAAATTCCTTCAAGAGGTTTGATTGGATTGCGTTCTAATATGCTCACCAACACTGCCGGAGAAGCTGTTATGGCACATCGTTTTATAGATTACAAACCATGGAAAGGATACATTCCGGGAAGAAGTAACGGAGTTTTGATTTCGAAAAACCAGGAAAAAACTACCGGATATTCAATAGATAAATTGCAGGATCGCGGAAGGTTTTTTGTGGATCCGGGAGAAGAAGTTTATGTAGGACAAATTATTGCGGAACACATCAAGCCAGGAGATCTTGTTGTAAATGCAACCGAACCAAAAAAATTAACGAACCATCGTGCCAGCGGGGCCGATGAAGCTTCCAGAATTGCTCCAAAAACTTTGATGACATTGGAAGAATGCATGGAATATATTCAGCAGGACGAGTGTATAGAAGTAACGCCAAAATTCATTCGTATGCGAAAGGTAATCCTAAATGAAGACGAAAGGAAGAAAACTCAGAAGATGCAGCAGGTAGAAGCTTAAAAGTTTTATTAAATAAATTGAAAAAAAATCCGGTTGATAAAGCCGGATTTTTTTTTATACAAGATTCTTTTCAATTCATTACTTTTAAAAAAAACAGTAACTGAATTTAGATATTTAAACTTTTCTC
>DATNFV010000041.1:0-2852 GCA_035606215.1 Hanamia sp. | reverse complement strand
ATTTCGGCTTTTCAATTGTAATGTTTCTTTTTTCTGTGCAATCTTTTAATCCATTTAATCTGTGATTCAGACAACAGGCAATAGAATTACAAACTCACTTCCTTCACCTTCCTTACTTTCCACTTTCAAACTTCCTCCATGCACTTTAATAATATCATACTTTTTCTGAATCACGGATTTAAATTGATTTAAGGATTCCACTGATTTCGGCTTTTCAATTGTAATGTTTCTTTTTTCTGTGCCATCTTTTAATCCTTTTAATCCGTGATTCAGACAACAGGCAATAGAATTACAAACTCACTTCCTTCACCTTCCTTACTTTCCACTTTCAAACTTCCTCCATGTGCTTTGATTATATCATAAGCCAAACTCAATCCCAATCCTGTTCCTTCTCCCGTAGGTTTTGTTGTAAAAAATGGTTGGAATATCTTGTCAACAATATTTTGCGGAATGCCGTTTCCATTGTCTTTCACAATAATTTGAACTTTATCATCACACTTCATTGTAGTAACAGAAACAGTTGGTTTGTACGATTCAGAATTTTGTATTTTTTGTTCCTGCCCGAATGATTCGTTCAGGCGGGCGTTTACTGCGTAAAATGCATTATTAAACAAATTCAAAAGAACCCTTCCAATATCCTGTGGAATGAAATTTATTTTACCAATAGATTCATCAAAATCTGTTTTTATTTCTGCATTGAATGTTTTATCCTTTGCACGAAGACCATGATAGGAGAGACGCAAATATTCATCAGCCAAAGCATTGATGTCTGTAGGTTCTTTTTGCCCTGAGCTTTGCCTGGAATGTTGCAGCATTCCTTTTACAATCGCATCCGCACGCTTACCATGATGATTTATTTTTTCTGAGTTTTCTTTTATGTCGTTTAAAATATTTCTTACTTCATCATAATTCCTGTTATTAAGTTCTTCTGTTGCTTCATCAATTATTTCTTTATTTACTTCAGAAAAATTATTGACAAAGTTTAAAGGATTTTGTATCTCATGTGCAATGCCTGCTGTCAGTTCTCCAAGCGAAGCCATTTTCTCTGATTGGATGAGTTGGGATTGGGTGGATTTTAAATTGTCGAGTGTCGTTCTGATTTCTGATGTTTGGCGATTCACTTCTTCCTGCAAAATCTTTTGTTGATTTATCGCATGCTCCTTTTTCTCTTCTGATAGCTGCACTACCCGCTTTGCATTTTGTTCCACTTCTTTAATATATTGTTTGAAACGCATGGCAACATATACCAGCAAAGACAATGGAAATGAAAGCGAGAATCCTGTTAAAAACAAGAAAAAATATTGAAGCGTTATATTTTTATAAACTATTATAAAGAAAAATAATAATAAAACGAAAAATAACGAAAGCAGCAAGCCTGTTACAATTGCCCATTGAGCGCCTTTTAATTTTTTCCATGATGAGATTATATAATAGAGGCAAATAACAATTATTGAAAGAACACAGATACCTATTAAAATATTACCGATAGTGGTTGAAACAAAAAAGTCACTAATAAATGCTATTAATATGATAACCAGGAAGAATTTAAGAGGCCGTGAAATTTTTCTTTTGAAGATTTTGGCAAGCAGAAACGGAATGATGATCAAGGCGGTTTCTACGAATAAACCGTTTCCAATATTATAAACAGTGTAGCTGTCATAAGAAATTTCAGATGTATTTATTCTTGCCCCAAAATAGTCTGCCAATGCAAAACAGGTTGCACAAAAAGCAATGAGGCGAAGGTTTTTTTCATTGCGGTTTTGAAAGTATAGTAACCAGAAAAGAATGCTTAAGATAAAACATACTGCCCACCAGATAGTCTCGTAAGTATCTGCCTGTATTAAATTCTTTATGCCCAATGAAATAGATTTTGGTGTAGTAAGCGTTATAAAATACTGAAGGGAAGCATCTTCTGATTTCAGGCGGCGTGGCGGCAGGGGAGCCACATAATCCACAAAATGTATTGCGATAATATAGTCTTTGCCGGGCGTTAAATTAAATGTAACCGGAGGATCAAATGTATGTCTTGGCTCTTTAAAAGGTTTACCATTAACACCGGTATTTCCATAAGCAGAAACCAGCTTTCCATCTACATAAAGATCAAGAGCAGCCCATGAAGCACTGCTAAAAGCAACAGGCATATTTGTAAAAGAACTATCCGGTTTTATTTTTATCCTGAACCAGCCTTCGGCTCTTCCATTTTTATCAGCAAGCTTTGCAGATATTTCGGTTGGCTTTAATTTTTTCCAGCCTGTTATGTCAACATCCTTTTTTGCCCATCCAGTATCATTGCCCTGTTTGAAGATCCAACCGTCCTTTGTTGCTAAAAGTATTCGCTCAGTTGTTTTATCAAACATGCTGGTAGAAAGCACAACAGTGGTGTCTTGTGCTTTGCAAAAATTGATTCCGCAGAATATGAGGAACAGGAAAATTTTAAAAGGCTTCATTTGTTTTTTTAATTTCAAAAATTCAAAAGATTTGAAAATGGAAAAGATCACGCAATGGAAATCGCGGTATCTTATTAAAATTCCAGTTCTATTTCTCTGTTTAAAAAAAACGGTCTGTAAGCCACAGATAACTTAAAGAGAGGGATTTTTCAGTATTAGTTTTCAGCAGGTAGATTAAAATTAAAAGTAGAAAATTTTGAGAGAAAAATAAAAGATTTACCCATTTTAATTCTGCAACTTATTAATCTGTAATCTTTTAATCCGTTTAATCTGTGATTCAGACAACAGGTAATTGAATCACAAACTCACTTCCTTCGCCTTCCTTACTTTTCACTTTTAAACTTCCCCCATGCACTTTAATAATATCATACTTTTTCTGAATCACGGATTTAAATTGATTTAAGG
>DATNFV010000040.1:0-14339 GCA_035606215.1 Hanamia sp. | reverse complement strand
TCCGACCAACGACTCCTACCCCGTCGTCTGGTCATGACCAACCACTCCCCCTTCTATTACCACATCGTCTGGTCTCCGACCAACGACTCCTACCCCGTTGCCTGGTCTCCCGACCAACGACTCCCCCTTCTATTCTGGTCTCATGACCAACCATCTGTCTCCCACCAACGACTCCTACCCCGTCGTCTGGTCTCATGACCAACCACTCCTACCCCGTCGTCTGGTCTCATGACCAACCACTCCTACCCGTCGTCTGGTCTCCCGACCAACGACTTCTACCCCGTCGTCTGGTCTCATGACCAACGACTCCTACCCCATCGTCTGGTCTCCGACCAACCACTCCTACCCCGTCGTCTGGTCTCATAACCAACCACTCACCCTTCTATTCAAACAACTCAGTCTGTGAAGAAGGTTTTTCAGATTCTACCCATTCCATCTGATCTGATTTTGAATAATCAGTAAGCTTATTTCCGATAGCCCGCCAGCCCATAATATCAACTACTTTATGCAATTTTATTTTTGCTTTCCTGATCTGTGAGCCTCGTCCTGACTGCATTTGAAGCACTGGCTCATCGGCAGTGGTCGCTTTTATCAAACGGTTATCCGGCCCTTCTTTTATAAAAAGAAACTTGCTGTTTAGCGTATTCGTTTCAATCTTGAAACGCTTTACATTGTACTGAAGTTTTTCATTGTCAAGATATACAGCAGTGATGATTTTTTCAGGATCAAATTTTTCAATCAGTTCGATAGAATCCACATCAAAGCGCTGGGTTAATTCCTGGCTTGTTATTTCATAATTTCCATCTTTATAAATGACCAGTATTTTATCATCGCCATCAAAATCACCCAACGGTTTCCCCTTTTCTTCTGTATTCAGACGTCCAAATGTTTCATCAAACCACAGCTTTCTTTTATCAAGAGTTGACCGGCCTTTTTCAGACATCCTGATGGATTTGACCGGATATTTTGTAACCTGGTTTCCTATGCTGCTACGGCTTCGGATTTCCATTGTTTCAAAATAAAAATCAAGTTCCTTATTTCGGGCACTGCATCCCGGGGTAAGAAGGATCCGTACTACTTCCGCTTCGCCATTTGGGTTGACAGAAAAATAATGAACCTTGCTTTTTTCATCGCCTTTTGTAAGATCATATTCTTTATCCCGTGTAACGCCGGTTACATTAAACCGCTTTGCATAACTGATTCCTTTCTTTCCATCAGCATAGATCATATTGTAGGTGGTCCTTTCATCACTTTTATTGAAAACTGCCACGTGGATAATATCTTTCCCTATAAAAACTTTATCAGCCACTTTAACCACTTTCATTTTTCCTGACTTTGTAAAAGCGATGATATCATCCAGATCGCTGCAGTCTGCAACAAGCTCATCTTTCTTCAAACCTGTGCCAATAAAGCCTTCTGATCGGTTCACATAGATTTTTGTATTGGCGATGGCAACAGATTTTGCCTGGATCACATCAAATAATTTGATCTCGGTTTTTCGCTCTCTTCCTTTCCCAAATTTTTTCAATAGATCTTCATAATATGAAATGGCGTATTCAGTCAGAAATTCCAGGTGATGCCTTACTTCAGTAATATCATCTTCCAATGATTTTATTTGCCTGATCAGATCATCGATATCCAGTTTATAAATCCTTCGCACAGGCTTCTCCGTTAGTTTTAAAATATCTTCCCTGGTAACTTCTCTCTGCAACAAATCTTTATATGGAATGAAAGCCTTGTCAATAGCAGCAATGACCTTATCCCATGTTTCATGCTTCTTTTCTAATTCTTTATAGATCTTTTCTTCAAAGAATATTTTTTCCAAAGAAGTGTAATGCCATTTTTCCTGCAATTCACGAAGCTTAATTTCCAGTTCCTGTTTTAATAAATTGCGGGTATGATCAGCAGAAAATTTCAGAAGTTCTGAAACACCGGCAAATCTTGGCTTCTGTCCTTCGATCACACATACGTTCGGTGAAATAGAGATTTCGCAATCAGTAAATGCGTAAAGTGCATCAATGGTAATATCCGGCGAAATTCCGGGAGCAAGATCTATGGCAATTTCTACATGAGCCGCTGTGTTATCGGTAACCTTTTTAATTTTTATTTTTCCACTGTCGTTGGCTTTAATGATGCTGTCAATCAATTGCGTGGTTGTAGTTCCAAAAGGCACATCTTTGATAACGATTGTTTTTTTGTCCACTTCCTCAATCGTTGCGCGAACGCGTACTTTGCCTCCACGAATTCCGTCATTATAATTGCTGACATCAATCATTCCGCCGGTAGAGAAGTCAGGATACAATTCAAACTTTTTCCCTTTATAATATTTTATTGTTGCTTCGATCAGTTCGCAAAAATTATGAGGAAGAATTTTTGTTGCAAGGCCAACTGCAATTCCTTCCGCGCCTTGTGCAAGCAACAATGGGAATTTCATTGGAAGCGTAACCGGTTCATTTTTTCTTCCATCATAACTCAGTTGCCAGTTGGTGGTTTTATTGTTGAAAGCGACTTCTAAAGCGAATTTGCTTGGACGTGCCTCAATATATCTTGGCGCTGCCGCTTCATCGCCCGTTCTTACATCGCCCCAGTTTCCCTGAGTTTCTATCAGCAGATCTTTTTGTCCAAGATTTACGATCGCGTCACCAATACTTGCATCACCATGGGGATGATATTGCATACTTTGACCGATGATATTCGCTACTTTATTAAAACGTCCATCATCCATTTCTTTCATCGCATGAAGTATGCGGCGCTGCACCGGTTTTAATCCGTCTTCAATTGCCGGAACGGCCCGCTCTAAAATTACATAGCTCGCATAATCCAAAAACCATGTTTTATATTGTCCGGAAATCCCGGAATCACTGTGCTTGTACTCTTGTTTATTTGCTTTTGCCATTTAGTTAGTTATGTAAGAATATTTTAAGTACTGAATATTTAGTTTAAGAAATATTCAATGTTCAATGTTCAATATTTAATAATCAATTTTCAGGTAAAAAATACCCAATTCGTCCTCCTGATTATTGATTATTTTCTTCCACCTGAACATTGATCATTGAGCATTGATCATTGATTATTTTCTTCCACTTGAACATTGATCATTGACCATTGATTATTGATTATTTTCTTCCACCTGAACATTGATCATTGATTATTGATCATTGATTATTTTCTTCCACCTGAACATTGATCATTGACCATTGATTTATTGATTATTTTCTTCCACCTGAACATTGATCATTGATCATTGATCATTGATTATTTTCTTCCACCTGAGCATTGCTCATTGACCATTGATCATTGATTATTTTCTTCCACCTGAACATTGATCATTGACCATTGATTATTGATTATTTTCTTCCACCTTCTTCTTCACCTCAAAATCTTTCATCTTTTTTATTTCTCCCTGTGCATCAATCAAATTATTTGCAATCAATTCTTTTAGCCGCCAAAGCATGAACATGTCTCCTGTTGTATGTTTTGATTTATTTAAAAACTGATGAATTACTTTATTGGCTCTTTGCCAGTCAGGTGTAATAAATTCCTGGAGATATTTATCATAAAAATCATCGCCATGTTGTGATAATTTTTTTGCTCCTTCCAGAATACGGACCATTTTATTTTCATTACAGATCTTTATCCATTCATCCGGATCTAATTCAAATTCCGACAGCGTAATCGGCCTCGCAAGCTTCTTCGCTTTTACAAATTCGCGTGGCGGTATCTCCGATAAATTTTCAGGATAAAAAATATTTCCGTTGCCATTGATAAATGGAAGATTGTTTAAAGAAAGAACATAAATTCGGCCCGCAAATTCTTTCAATTGAGCCATCAGCCAGTAATAGCCGCTTACATCATGTTTGTTGGAGGCAATCCATATCCAAACTTTCTCTTCCTCATCAGACAATAACTTTTCCTTTATCTCTTCAATCCTTTTGTTATCGTTTACTTCTCCTGTATCAACATGTCCATCGTAATCTCCTCCTGACAACACCTTGCGCCACCATTCCTTTCTTTCTTCTATTCCCTCAGGAGAATAAATATTCATTAAAGGACCGACAGCATAATCATCTTTGATTTCGACGATCTCATCGCGAAGCGATTCATCTAAATCGAAACTTTTGGTTAGTGTATTAACATCCTCTTGCTGAAAAACTATATGCATTTATAAATTGAAAATTAAAATTTAGGAATTGGAATCATCTTTTAACAGTTCTGTATTTTCTTCGTGGCATGGAACAATAAAACCGACATCATACAAGGCTCATTTTGCGGCAATTATTTTTACCTGTAAAAGCGCAGATATTGATAAAAACTGATTGTAGATATAGAGAATAATATCTGTAAAACTTTACCTTATTGCTCTTATAAACTTCAACCCAAACCGAACTATTGATAAAAATATTATTGGTCATAGATGTCATTCTTTTTGATCAGGATGTCTCGCTGTTCTTGTTATCTTCATTTTTAAGTTTCGCTTTCCCATCATAGTTTTCCTCTTCTTTTTTCAATTCTTTAGAAGAAATAATCATTATCTCAAGCTCCTTCTCATCTAATTCTTCAGGAACATCAATAATCAATTTACCGTTATGAGATGCTCCGATCAATTTTATTACATCCATAATGATTCATTTGTTACAAATTTAAAACTAAAAAAATTATGCATTAAGAATAAGGGGAATCTAAAAGAATTAAGAATTATGAATTAAGAATTAAGGGCATCCTCACGATTCAGCCGTTTTATTTTCTCTCAAAACCCTTACTACTTTTTAAAATGGAAGAAAGGATTTTTTTTAGCTCTTCAGATTCTGAAAGAAAAGATGCCGAAAGTTTTGACTCCATAATTTCTGCATCTCTAAATAATCTCAGCCAGTATGCCGTTTCTCTTGATTCTTTGTATGCAATTCCAATCTTGTGTATAAAATCATTTTTCGACTGGGCTCCTGTTGCTTCTTCAATATTCGCACCAATAGAGGTTCCACACTTAAGTAATTGAATCAGCAACTCTCTTTCAACTTTTTGTTTACGCAAATGCATATATAACTTAATTGTACGCAACCCAAAATTGTATGACTTCTCTAAAATGATATTATTTTCTTTCATAAGCAGAAGCTTGAATTCCTAATTCTTAATTCTTAATTCCTAATTCTTAATTCCTAATTCCTAATTCCTAATTCTTAATTCCTAATTCTTAATTCCTAATTCTTAATTCTTAATTCCTAATTCCTAATTCCTAATTCCTAAACCAACTCCTCCACCAAATCCACTTCCACCTTCAAATTATCAATAATAAAATCCTGCCGAGAAGGAGTATTTTTTCCCATATAATATTCCAGCAGCTGCTGAATGTGCAACTCCGGCAAAAGCATTACCGGCTGCAGTCTCATATCTTCGCCAATAAATTTGCCAAACTCTTCCGGAGAAATTTCTCCCAGCCCTTTAAAACGTGTGATCTCAGGTTTACCTCCTAATTTTTCAATCGCTTTTTGTTTTTCTGTTTCATCATAACAATAGATTGTCTCCTGCTTTTCTTTGCTTTTTCCTCCCATCGTTCGAACCCGGAACAAAGGAGTTTCTAAAACATAAACATGCCCGTTCTTTACAAGATCAGGAAAAAACTGGAGGAAAAAAGTCATCAGCAAAAGACGGATATGCATTCCGTCAACATCCGCATCCGTGGCAATTACAATGTTATTATACCGAAGATCTTCATAACCCGCTTCAATGTTCAAAGCGTGCTGCAAAAGGTTGAATTCTTCATTTTCATAAACAATCTTTTTCGTTAATCCGAAACTATTCAAAGGTTTGCCCCGCAAACTGAAAACCGCCTGTGTTTCTACATTTCTGGATTTGGTAATAGAACCGCTGGCGCTGTCCCCTTCTGTGATGAAAAGCGTTGTCTCCATTCGCTTTGCATTGATCTCATCCTTATTTTTTCCTTCCGCTTCATCATTAAAATGATAGCGGCAATCGCGTAATTTTTTATTGTGAAGATATGCTTTTTTTGCCCTTTCATTTGCCAGCTTTTTGATGCCCGCCATATCTTTTCTTTCACGCTCATTTTGTTCAATGCGTCTTTTTAACGCATCAGCAGTTTCAGGATTTTTATGAAGAAAATTGTTCAGTTCTTTTCCCAAAAAATCAGCAATAAAAGTTTTTACAGCCGGTCCTTTTTCAAACATGATATGGGAACCTAATTTCGTTTTTGTCTGACTTTCAAAAACCGGTTCCTGCACACGAATACTGATCGCCGCGCAAATACTTCCGCGAATATCTCCTGCATCATAATCTTTTTTATAAAAATCGCGGATCGTTTTTACATAACCTTCACGGAAACCAGCAAGATGAGTTCCGCCCTGCGTAGTAAATTGTCCGTTCACAAAACTGTAATATTCTTCGCCATATTGATTGTTGTGACTAAGGGCCACTTCTATATCTTCTCCCTTCAGATGAATGATCGGATAACGAAGTTCTTCCTCGATCGTTTTTCTTTGAAGCAAATCAAGCAACCCATTTTTGCTTACATATCTTTTGCCATTAAAATTGATAATGAGGCCTGCATTTAAAAAGCAATAATTCCAAAACTGGTTATCCAGAAATTCATGGATGAAGTGATAATTCTTAAATATTTTTTCATCAGGAATAAAGCTGACTTCAGTTCCGTTCTCTTCTGTTGTTTTTATTTCTTTATCATCCTTAATTAATTTTCCTCTTTCAAATTCAGCGCTCTTTTGTTTTCCTTCACGCGTAGAGCTTACCCTGAAGAACTCGCTCAAAGCATTCACCGCCTTCGTTCCTACACCATTAAGCCCGACGCTTTTTTGAAACGCTTTGCTGTCATATTTGGCGCCGGTATTTATTTTACTCACTACATCAACCACTTTCCCCAAAGGAATGCCACGCCCATAGTCGCGAATAGTGATCATTCTATCTTTTATCTGAACATCCACATGCTTGCCAAATCCCATTGTATGCTCATCAATACAGTTATCTATAACTTCTTTTATTAAAACATAAATACCATCATCCGGGCTGCTTCCATCACCCAGTTTTCCAATATACATTCCCGGGCGTAACCGGATATGATCTTTCCAGTCCAGGCTTTTTATCGATTCTTCGTTATAATCAAATAAATTTTTATCCGTCATTGATCTTTTTAAAATTTTGCGCAAAAGAAAGCAATTTTCAAGACTTTCTTTAAGCGGTGATTTTTATTATTTATGAGAAATTACTTATCCGGCAGATATACAAAATTGCTTTATGCAATCAGTTTCATCAATAGCATCAAATATACTTAAACAGAAAAGTAAAAAATTGTGAATCTTTTGAACAATTGTGGAGAAATCCCTTGGACATTGATTATTGAACATTGATCATTGATTATTTTTCTTCCCTTGAACCAACCTTCAACCTTCAACCTTCAACCTTCAACCTTTAACCTTCAACTTTCAACCTTCAACTTTCAACCTTCAACTTTGAACATTCATTACAATTCCAATTTCCCCCAACCTTCTCTATACTCTCGTTTTACAAATTGGTTTGCCGGTTCAAAATTGGTGATCCGCATATTGGCACCATCCCATTTATAAGTGATATATCGGCCCGGAGTAGTGATCTCTTCCATGTCGCCATAAACCGGATCATGTTTTTTTACCTTTTCACGGATATTGAAGCTTCTTAATAATAAATTTCCCATCAGTACTGTTTCTGTTAGCGGACCGGCATATCCGACAAATGGAGAATCAACTTCCATGTTGCCATAACCGGCAATACAGGCATCAATCCATTGCCACCAGTGACCATCCATTCCTCCCGGAACCCTCGGATATTTTTGTGGAACGTTCACGTCTTTATTCAGTGAAAGTGGAAGCAATCTCGGATGACTTCCACCCCAGCCACAGGAAGCTTTTCCTTTTGTGCCGATGAACAATGTGCCGCCTTCAAAATCATTTTCCTGAGGAACATCTGCCAAAGCTTCATTCAAATTAAGATCAGGATCAAGCTCATCCGGGCGGTCAGGAGCGAAACCTCCATCCATCCAGTATAATTTCAAATCACGGCCGTCCTTCAGTCTGAATTTATACCGCAGCTTAGTAGAAACGGGAATACTTTCAGGATAATCAGCTTCCTTGAAAATTCCGGAATAAATCGTACTGGCATTGCAGGTAACTTCTGTCGGGTAACCAAGATCCAATAATTTAAAAGAAGGCCCGATAATATGACATGCCATATCACCAAGCGCTCCGGTTCCGAATTTCCACCAGCCACGCCAGTTGAATGGAACGAGGTTGTCGATATAATCAGTTTGTGGCGCTGTTCCCAGCCAAAGATCCCATTGCAATTCTTTTGGAACCGGCGGACGTTGTGAAGGCCATGGAATTCCCTGCGGCCACACAGGACGATTCGTCCAGTTATAAATGTGCGTAATGTCGCCGATCAGTTTTGCGTCAAACCATTCCCTTAATGTGCGCATTCCATCGCAGGAAGCTCCCTGGTCGCCCATTTGCGTAACTACTTTGTATTTCTTAGCGGCTTCTGTCAGAATCCTTGCTTCATAAATATCATGTGTCAAAGGTTTTTGAAGATATAAATGCTTCTTCATTTTCATCGCACTCAGTCCTACTATCGCGTGATTGTGATCGGGAATTGCTACTGAAACTGCATCAAAATTTTTGTGTTCTTTATCAAACATTTCTCTCCAGTCGTGATAAAAACCTGCCTTTGGAAATTCCTTTATTCTTGGCGCTGCCATGCGGTCATCTACATCACAAAGAAAGGCGATCACTCCATTTTTTTTAGGCGCCGTTGCATAATGATGAATATCATTTTCCGCTTCACCACCACATCCCACGCAGGCGATATATAATTTATCACTTGGCGCTATATACCCTTTTCCTCCTAAAACATGACGGGGAACGATAGTAAATGCTGCGGCAGTGAGGGCCGTGTTTTTGATAAAATCTTTACGGCTCACAAGGCCAGTTGATGACGGAGTTTTTTCTTCCATAAAACATGTATTTTTTTGATTAAAAAATCAAGGTAATTTCAGTAAACAGACAAATAGCATGAATTTTTATTTTGCCATTTACTGCGCGAACAAAGCCACCTTACAGCTACAATTTTCTGATCTTAATATTGCGATACCAAAGTTTTCCGTTTTCTGTTCCCTGGAAGGAGATATGTCCTTTTTTAAAAGTTCCAAAGCCAGGCCATTCGGTGAATTTGCTATTTTTGATCATATCGTTCCAATGCTCATCCCACATTTGCGTATCTACAGTTTTGTGGCCATTCATATAAAAAGTCAGGTGTCCATTATTGGCTATTATTTCATAATGATTCCATTGCGGAGCCTGGTTTACCCATTCTGTATCTGCGGATATCAGGTCATAAAGATCTCCGGCCCTGCATTTTAAAATGCGGCCATCATCATTGCAGGCAAGATCTGCAATCTGCATTTCCGGCCCCGATTCATAAGTGTTTTTATATTGAGTAGATTCATTTACATAGAACATCACGCCGCTGTTAGCGCATGGTTCCATTTTCCATTCCATTTTAAGATCGAAGTTTTCAAACTCATCATTGGTTACTAAATCCGCATAATCTTTTTCAACTGATTTGGAATTTTTATTAAGGAAGATCATTCCGTTCTGCACCTGCCATGCTTTTCCCGGCTCTTGTTCCTGGTAAGAATGCCAGCCTTTTAAATCTTTGCCATCAAAAAGAAGTTGCCAGCCTTCTGATTTTTCTTTCGGAGTAAGTGTATTTGCTGCCTGACAAAAAGAAAAAAGAGGGACAAGAAAAATGATTGATAAAAGAAAGGAGAATTTATGAAGCATCGTTTAAAAATTTTTTCTAAGGTACTTAGTTGTAGTAAAACTTGTTAACTTTTTTTAAAAATTAAATTTTTTAAAATCAGATAGCAGCATTACTATCATTATTTTCATTTGTATGGAAATAATTCCTGTAAAGAAACAAAAAACATCAATTTTAATACACCGGATAATTCAATTCCATTTTAATTTGAGAGCTATCAGAAGTAGGAAGTGAATCATTCAAATATCTTTCAAATGATTCTGCCGGAATGGATAAAGTGTGATCAGTAAGATATTTGCTCATTGCCTGGTAGATATGAAACCTGTTTGAAAAGATTCCTGAATAGTCTGCGGTCAATACCCTCCCTTTTGCAGGTAGCTGCAGGCATTTTATATTTTCAGCAGGTGGAGCACTTTTATCAACAGGAATGCCAACAGTTATTTGAATGGAATCATGCATCAGTGGTATGTAAGAAACAGAAACAACACCTGTTTTTTTCAGTTTATTTTTTTCAACATAGTGCATCAGCTTATTTCTGGCATTTTCCATTTCGTTGAAAATATTCTTATTGATGGTTTTAAGAGGAAGGCTGGCAATCACCGGATCTCTTATCTGGCTCATTTCTATATTGTAACCATATAATTCCTTTGGTGTTTCCAAAAAACTTTTCAATCCATTCAGCGGATTTGTTACAGAATCTTCAGAAGAAAAAAGGGTGGTGATCAGCGGAACTTTTTGTGTAAGATAAATTTTCATCTTTCCGGAATTTTCACCAGGAAAAACCGTGAAAGCAAAATTTTTATAAGAATGTCCGCTGTCGATAACATTGTAAGTCATGGGACTTAACGCATGAATGGTGAAAGTGTTTCCGGGTATTGAGATCCTGTAAATTTTTTTGGAGCTGTCTTCAGAAATATGATAGGCACCCGAATCTTTTTGAAAAGATTTGCTGATTTCGGGATACCAGTTTTTCCATTTATTAATATGAAGCACCTGGTTAAAAGTGTTGTCAAAAGTAGCGTTAATATTGATAGTCGAATTTTTGGTAACGGGATAAAAAGAAGCTGCAACAACAACTATGATGATCACCGATATACCTGCAATACCTTTTTTCATCGATTTCGAAAACTTGTAAGTGACATGCCTGTCAAAGATAGCTGGAAATACCATTACATTTGTTCTTAAATTTTTATCAGAAAAACTAATTTCAGAAAATTAGCTGCCTCCATATGCTTCATTCTAAATCATTACGTTTTTTTCCTTACTTCCGGCTGGCATTGTTACTACTGTTTTCCGGAGGATGTAATCACAAACCTGTGGTGTCTCCTGTATTCCAGGTTTTGGAAAGTAAAAGCACCGGGCTTGATTTTTCAAATAAATTAAGTCCAACCAATGATTTTAATGCTTTAAAATACATGTATTTCTATAACGGGGCAGGAGTGGGAGCAGGCGATTTTAATAATGATGGCAGGATCGATTTGTTTTTTGCATCGAACCAGGGAGATAATAAGCTATACCTCAACAAAGGAAATTTGCAGTTTAAAGATGTGACAAAAGAGGCAAGTATTCCGGAAGATAGCGGTTGGTCTACAGGTGTTTCAGTAGTGGATATTAATAATGACGGACTACTGGATATTTACATTTGCAGAGTAGGAGATTTTGAAACACTTCACAGTAAAAACCAATTGCTGATATGCCAGGGAATTGACAAAAACGGGGTTCCTTTTTATAAAGATGAAGCACACAAATACGGTCTCGATTTTTCCGGCTTTAGTACCCAGGCAGTTTTTTTTGATTACGATGGTGATGGCGATCTTGATATGTTTTTATTAAATCATTCTGTTTTTGAGAACGGGACCGTTGGTGATCGCCGGATGCTTTTGAAACAAAAAGTGGCTGTTTCAGGCAATAGGATATACAGAAATGATGGAAATGATCATTTTACTGATGTGACCGAAACAACCGGTATCAATAGTTCTGTCCTCGACTTTGGATTAGGTATTACGGTAGCGGATATAAACATGGATGGATTTCCTGACATATATATCGGAAATGATTTTCATGAAAATGATTACCTGTATATGAATCAACACAATGGAACTTTTAAAGAAGAGCTGACAGATCATTTAATGCACAGCAGTAAGTACACGATGGGGGTAGATGTAGCTGATGCAAACAATGATGGCTATCCTGATATTATGAGTATGGATATGCTAGCTTCTGATCCTGTCATTTTAAAGCGTTCGCTTGGCGATGATAACCAGGATCTTTTCAACCTTAAATTAGGTCTGGGATATTTTTACCAGTATCCAAGAAATAATCTTCAGCTCAACAGGCGGAATGGGATGTTCAGCGAAATTGGGTTATATGCCGGCATTGCAGCTACCGACTGGTCATGGTCGCCACTCTGGATGGATTTTGATAATGATGGTTTGAAAGACCTTTTTGTATCAAATGGAATTCCACGCCGGCTGAATGATATTGACTATATCAATTTTGTTTCAAATAGTGAAATTCAGCAAAAACTTCAGGGTGAAAATATGGGGCAAAAGGATATTGATTTACTAAATACTTTTCCTCAGATAAAGATCCCTAATAAATTTTTCAGGAACACGGGGAAAATGTCTTTCCAGGATTTGTCAACGCAGGTTACCAATGATAAAAGCACTTTCAGTAACGGAGCTGTATTTGCTGACCTTGATAATGATGGCGATCTCGACGTGGTTGTAAATAATATTGACGATGCAGCGATGCTTTATGAAAACAAAACCAACTCTGAAAAAAATGACAGCAGTAATAAAAGCTTTGTGGAAATAAAATTACACGGCTCTCCCAAAAATATTAACGCCCTGGGTTCCAAAATAATTCTGTATTGCAATGGTGGCATTCGCAGTTATGAAAAATATCCTGTGAGAGGATTTATGTCAAGCATGGAAACTCCAATTCATATAGGGCTGGATAAAACCAAAATCGATTCTGCTTTTTTGATTTGGCCCGACAATAGTTTCGAGAAGATTACCCTGACTCCTTTAAATCATCTTCTGACCTATCAGTATAAAACCGGGCTTCCAAAATTTAATTATGAATATATAACCGGTTATTGGAAAAATACAACGCGGGAGATGGAAGACATCACTTCAAAAGTGAACTTAAAATACAAGCATGAAGAAAATACTTTCCAGGAGTTTAATGTAGAGCCATTAATTCCTCACATGCTCTCTACAGAAGGGCCGGCGCTTACGGTTGGAGATATCAATAATGATGGGCTCCAGGATGTTTTTATCGGTTCGGCAAAAGGGAAAAAACCGGCTATATTTCTGCAACAACCGTCTGGAAGATTTATGAAAAAAGAGGAACCTGATTTGGATAACGACAGCACTTATGAAGATATAGATGCCTGCTTTACAGATATCAATAATGATGGATTTCCGGATCTTGTTGTAGCAAGTGGGGGGAATGAGTTTTATGGGAAGGATCACTATCTGGCACCGAGAATCTATCTCAATGACGGCAAAGCGGATTTTCATAAATTAAATGATCCTTTTGATAACTTATTTGTCAATGCTTCGTGTGTTATTCCTTATGATTTTAATGGGGATGGGAAAATGGATCTGTTTATTGGAGGCCGTTCCGTTCCGGGGAATTATGGAGAAATTCCGCAATCGTATTTATTGGAAAATGAGGGTAACGGAAAATTTAAAGACGTAACTGAAAAATATGCGAAAGGCTTATCCCATGCCGGTTTCGTTACTTCGGCTCTCTGGTTTGATATTGATAAAGATGGGGATCAGGATCTGATCCTTACACTGGAGTGGGGAGGCATTGTGGCTTTTATCAATGACCATGGAACCTTTCATAAAAAGATACTGACAGATAAAAAAGGCTGGTGGAATTTTGTATTGCCGGTTGATTTGAATCATGACGGAAATATAGATTTGGTGGCCGGAAATTTAGGTTGCAACAGCCGGTTGAAAGCCAGTGAAAAAGAACCGGTAAGAATGTATTACAACGACTTTGATGGTAATGGCAAAAAGGAACAGATAGTTACATATTTCCTTGATGGAAAGGAAATTGAATTTGCCAACATGGCCGAACTGGAGAAACAAATTCCGGTTATCAAAAAGAGATTTCTTCACGCACAGGATTTTGCCAAAGCCTCTTTGGATGAGATTTTTACAAGAGATAAATTAAAGGAGTCAGATACATTAACTGCTAATTATTTTTCAAACGCCATTTTAATGAATGATGGGAAATTAAATTTTTCTGTTCATGCAATGCCGTGGCTGGCACAGCTTTCGCCTTTTAAAACTGCCGTAGTGGTAGATGCGAACGGAGATAATTTGCCCGACATTTTACTTGCTGGAAATTATCATGAAAACAATGTTCAGATAGGCAGAAACGACGCAGATTTCGGAACTGTTTTAGTGAATAAAGGCAATGGAAAATTTGAAGCTAATTCGGTCAATGGCTTGCAGATAAAAGGACAGGTTCGTCACATTCAGAGAATTACTATCGGTAAAAAAGAAGCA
>DATNFV010000039.1:0-103808 GCA_035606215.1 Hanamia sp. | reverse complement strand
TGTACAGAAGTGCTACCCGATTTATTTTTCTTTTTTCGCAAAAACATCCTCAAATATAGCAGTGGGACACCCATTTTCAAAACCCCATCCAGTAAAATCAATACTTTCAGAGCACGTTTTTAAAAAGTGCGTAAAACAGGAGGAAGCTTTTCAGGATAAAGGTCTCAAAAACAGTTCATTTTTATTTCGAAAATATAACCAGGCTTTTTAATGTTACTATTTTTTAGTCTGATGAAACCTTATAATGGTTGCCTGAACAATTTTAATAATTTTCTTGAAATTGGTCATTAATATTAGTGAAAATGCTTGCCTGCAACTATTTTAAAGGAATTTGCCAATATTCTTCGCCGCATTTTTTCAATAGATCAAAAAAAACCGGCAATTATTAGCTGCCGGTTTTTAAATAAATGACTTAAGAAATTATTTCGACTGAACGAATTTCGCTTTGGGGGCTTTCTTTTTATCCGATTTGATACGCGCTGTTCCTAATGGCTTGTCTTTTGCAAACTCAATAAGGATTGGGGCTGCTACGAAGATTGAAGAATAAGTACCGGTAATAACACCAATCAACATTGCAAATGCAAATCCACGCGTTACTTCCCCTCCAAAAATGAATAAGGCAAGCAATGTGATGAACACTGTTACGGAAGTCATGATCGTTCTGCTCAATGTATCATTGATCGCGCGATTGATGATCGATTCCTTGGAAGCACCTTTCATGTTATGACTGTCTTCACGAATCCTGTCAAATACGATCACCGTATCATTCATTGAAAATCCGACGACAGTAAGAATTGCCGCGATAAAATGCTGATCAATTTCCAATGGGAACGGAACAATGTTTTTGAAGAAAGAGAACACTGCAAGGGCTACGAAAACGTCGTGCAGTAACGAAATGATAGTTCCTACAGAATATCTCCAGTCGCGGAAACGAAGGAAGATGTAAACGATAATAGCAATGATTGCAAAAATTACTGCTTTGATCGCTCCATTTTCAAGGTCTTTTGAAATAACGGGTTGCACTACCTGGTGAGCCTGGATATTATTTTTTGCAAATTCTGCAACTGTCAGATTTGGAGGCAATTGTGATTTTAAACCTTGATATAATCTTGCTTCCACTGCGCTGTCTGCATTGTTTACACCTATCAGATAAGAAGTGGTGATATCTAGGTGTTTGTTGTCCCCAACGGTTTTGATAACCGGGTAATCTCCATCAAATGCCTGATGCAGAGGATTACGAATTGCATCCACATTTACGGTATGATCAAACTGAACTGTATAACTTCTTCCTCCTTTAAATTCAACGCCTTTTTCAAAACCATTGAAAAAAGAACCGACACCAAAAATTAAAACGAAAATAGAAATGATGTAAGCAACTTTTCTGTATTCAATAAATTTATAACTGGCGTGTTGAAAGATCTTTTTTGAGAAGCTTGTAAAATATTTAAAGTGTCTTTCTTTGTTCATGTACACATCGGTTATCAATCTCGAGATTAAAATTCCGCAGAATAATGAAAGTGAGATACCGAGCATCTGTGTTGTAGCGAAACCAAGAACCGGTCCCAAACCAAAATAAAATAAAATGGCAGCGGTCAAAAACACGGTAACGTGGGCATCAATAACCGGTGCATAAGATCTTCTGTAACCATCCTGAACCGCCAGCGGATGGCTCTTTCCACGCGCCAGTTCTTCTTTGATCCTTTCAAATATAATTACGTTCGTGTCTACGGCCATTCCGATCGTTAGTACCAAACCTGCAATACCGGCAGCAGTTAATGTAGCGCCCAAAGCACTCAATATGCCGACAGTAAATAGGAGGTTTAAGATCAATGCAATGTTGGCAACCCAACCGGCTGTATTATAGTAAATCAACATTAAAATGAAGATTACTACAAATGAAATAATAAATGCCATCATACCGCCATGAACCGCAGCCTGTCCCAGTGTTGCCCCAACAGTTTGTTCCTGAACAATTTTAGCCGGAGCATCAATTTTTCCAATTCTTAAAATGCTCGCAAGATCTTGTGCTTCCTGAACAGTAAAGTTTCCACTGATTATAGAATTACCTCCTTCGATAGGGCTATTTACATTGGGCGAACTGTAAACAATATTATCTAAAACAATTGCGATTGGCCTGTTCACATTATCAGCAGTCATCTTTGCCCAGATACGACTTCCAGTGGGAGTCATTGTCATTTTAATTGCGGGTCTTCCATGTTCATCATAATCTGCTCTTGAATCTTCAACTCCCTCTCCTTCCAGCTTTGCTTTGTCAGTTCCGGGAATTGTTTTTATCGCATATAATTCAAAATATCTTTGGCCGGATTTTTCATTTTTTTGTTCAAGGCCATACAGGAACTCTATATTTGGAGGAAAGTTATTTCTTACCAAATCCATTGAAAGATATTTGTTGGCTAAAGAAGTATCTTTTGCCTCGACAGTTGCAATAGCGGCATAATATTGAGGTTTCCCATCACTCCCCTGCTGAGGCCCGATAAAATGAATTACGCTGGCAAGAGGATGCTCATTTGCCAATAGTTTTGCGGAATCGGCTGTAGCCTGTACTGAATTTTTTGCTGTATCTGCAGATAAACCACTGAGATAATTCGCTAAAGCTTTATCGGCATCATCAATATTTTTTCCTATCTCTCCGATATTATACACTTCCCAGAATTGCAAATGCGCAGATGCCTGTAATAAATTTCTTACCCTTTCAGCATCCTGAACACCAGCAAGTTCAACGTTGATAATGCCTTTATTGGCATCAAGGTTTATTGAAGGAGAAGCCACACCGAATTGGTCAATACGTTTTAGCAGTACTTTGTAAGTTTGGTTGATAGCAGTTTTGGCAGTTGCCTGCAATTGATTTAAAACAGATGCATCATCATCAGAAATCTTGATCGTCTTTCCTGCACCCGCAAAAAGGGAAGACAATTTAACGCCAGGATTTTGTTGTTTAAATGCCTGCCCAAACAAAGTAATGTAATCAACATCGCTGGTTATTTTTTCAGTATTTGCAGTAGCAAGTGCTTTTAGCAAAGCCGGATCTTTAGGATTATTGCTCAGAGACTTTAATAAACCATCCAGGCTTACATTTAAAGTGACTGCCATTCCACCCTGAAGATCAAGCCCAAGACTTAATTCGTTCTCTTTAGATTTTTGGTATGTAGTTCCCAAAACAGGATAAATCTTGTCATCGCGGGTACTATCCAGATAATGATGAAATGTTTCCTGAACCAATTGATCTTTTTCATCGCCGGAGATACCGGGATGACTTTGGCTGACAAATTTTACGGCTTTTGCCTTCATTTTACTTTCGTGGCTATTAACCACCCATGTAAATGAAAGTTGGTAAACAGAGATGAGAATAAGCATTATGGCAAAAAACCACACCAAACCTTTCAGTTTCATAACTTAAATTGATTTTTGAAGGTCGCAAAGATAGGGGTTTGATATCAAAATTTTTAGGGAGATTATACCCAATTTAACAGAGTTTGTAAAATGTGTATGGATACTTGATTTTAAAGGGTTTTTAAATGGAGTTTATTTTACCTAAGCCTTTGTTTTCAACAAAAAAGAAGTCTTTTAAGAAGCAGAGAAAGAAAAACCGTTCCCTGATTTGCTTTTTTAATAAATTGCATCAAAATAATTATTTTATGCAAATCAAATTCCCACTCAGTTTGCTCTCTGCAACACTGATTTGTTTTACTGCGTTTTCTCAAGCGTCTTATAAAGTCGCAAAAACATTTCCAATAAAAAGTTCGGGTGGATGGGATTATATCGCTGTGAATAATGGCAAAGTTTACGTTTCTCACGGAACACAGGTAAATATTCTTAATGAAAAAACAGGTGATTCAATTGGCGTTATAGAGGGAACTACGGGGGTTCATGGAATTGCATTTGATAATGATTTGCATCGCGGATATACCAGCAATGGAAGGCTGAATAATGTTTTTGTTTTTGATCTGTCAAGCAATAAAGTTTTAAATCAAATAGCTACCGGAGAAAATCCTGATGCGATCAGCTTTGAACCTTTTTCTAAAAAAATAATAACCTGTAATGGACGAAGCAAATCTCTTTCTGTAATTGATCCACAAAAAAATACAGTGATTGCAACGATAGATCTGGATGGAAAACCTGAAGAGGCAGTGAGTGATGGAAAAGGAAAGTTATTTGTGAACCTGGAAGATAAAAGCCAGATAGCGGAAGTGGACATGAAAAATTATAAAGTATTGAACCGCTGGCCCATTGCACCGGGAGAATCGGCTACAGGACTGGCCTTAGACAAAAAGACAAACAGACTTTTTGCAGGATGTGATAATAAAATGCTGATCGTTGCCGATGCTACCAATGGAAAAGTTATCACTTCTGTTCCAATTGGTGACGGTTGTGATGGCGTTGTATTTGATCCGAAAAATGATCTTGTTTTTGCATCTTGTGGTGAAGGAATCATGACGGTTATCAAAGAAAAAGATGCGAATCATTTTGCTGTAGCACAAACTGTTTCCACTCAACCAAGTGCAAGAACTATAGCACTTGATTTGGAAAACAACACTTTGTTTTTGCCTGCTGCAACCTTAGCGCCAGCGGATCCCAACGCCACAACACGTCGTCGTAGTTTTGTTCCGGATAGCTTCAAGGTTTTGGTAGTGAAAGAATAAATTAATCAAGTAACTCTTTGAGCTTTTGAGTCAGTTTTTCTCCAAAAATATTTTTGGCGATAATGACTCCGTTTTTATCAATTAAAACATTGGAAGGAATTGCTTTTATTCCATATTCTGCTGATGTAGAATTTTGCCAGCCCTGCAAATCTGAAACCTGGTTCCAGTCAAGGTGATCATCGGTGATAGCTTTTAACCAGCGATCTTTTTTGGTATCATAAGAAACACCAAAAATTGTAAATCCTTTATCTTTAAATTGATGGTAAGCGGCAACAACATTAGGGTTTTCACGTCTGCAAGGGCCACACCAGCTTGCCCAAAAATCTATTAAAACATATTTCCCCTTCAAAGAAGAAAGACTTAATTGTGAACTGTCAGGTGTGTTTTGTATGATTTCAGGCGCATTTTTTCCAATCGCCACTTTTGCATAAGTATCGATCATATTTTTGATCTCTTTTCCCTTCAGTGAATTTTTAATTTTTGAAGATAACTGATTGTACAATGGCTCTACCTCAGTGGCTTCTGCATAATAGCCGTAATTTTCAAGGATAGCCATTGCTGCCCGCATTGATGTTGGATTTTCCTTTACAAAAGATGCAACCACTTTTCTTTTAGCTGCAAGAATCGCAAAATCAACCTGGTCAAGACTATCCATTACACGATGATTTTTTTCTTTGTAGGCTGCCTCATAAATTTTGCTATTGGTCGCTTCCCAATTGCTGATTGCTTTCATTCTTTGTTTCAAAAGCTGATCGTCAGAATTAACAGAAGAGCCTTTCACTACCAGCAATTTCAATGAATCTCCACGACCTGAAACCTGCATAGTTGTTGGTTCTACATAAAAAGTGAAATAATCATCTTGTCTTTCCGGCATGGTAAGCGAAGCAAAATAAGGTGAAGAAACAAAACCTGTAAATTGAAATCTACCATCCTTTATAAATGCTGAGTCTTTAAAAGTTTGATCTTCTTTATAGATTTTCAAAAAGATGGTACCACTTTTTATTTTTTCAAGATTTCCATTAATGACAAAAGAAGAATCCTGGGCTTTAATTTGATATGTGAAAAATAAAATGACGGAAAGAATTGAGATAATTTTTTTCATTGAATATCGTTTGGGGCGAAGATAAGGGATTTGAAAAAAATTGTTTTTCCCATAAAACAACGGGTAGCTATGATTTTAGTTTAAAAATGTATCCATTTCGCTGCAATTTCTGTTTTTGAATAAAAAGCATCGGCAGGAACATGAATGTTTGATAAGCAAGACCAGGTACAAATAAAAACGGCATGGTATTTATAGAATTAATTTTATAAACATTAAATCAGCCGGTATGAAAACCAATTTTATTGCTATAGTCTTATGTTCTGTTTTATTTCTTGCCTGCAATCATCAGAAGAATAAATCAGCAAAAGATTCCGAAACCTACCGAACCGTACCGGTACCAAACGTAAACGGAAATATTCCTGACACAACAAATTCAATTGATTTGAGTACGAAAAAAGATTCATCCCGTGTTAATACAGATTCAACCGTTCATAAAAGAAAATAAGAATTAGCTTTATTTCTTTCTATTCCTCTTCCACAAAAAGCTCCTTCTCTGAAAACGAAGGGCGATCGATGTTTCCCCTTGTTTCATCATAGATTTTCATAAATGTTTTAATCGCATTTCTTCCATCTTTTCCCAGATTTATGGAAAATTGATTTACATACAGGTCAATATGTTTTTTCATTACATCTGGTTCCATTTCCTGGGAATGTCGTTTTACATAATCTGTAATTAAAGGATAATTTTCAAAGGCGTATTCCATGCTGTTTTTGATCAGCGCATCAACCTGCATTAAAATATTTTCATCAATATTTCTTTTTGCAACAATACCACCAAGCGGAATGGGTAAAGCAGTTTTTTCTTCCCAGAAATTTCCCAGATCTAAAATCTTATAAAGTCCTCTTTGCATATAAGTGAACCGGTTTTCATGAATGATCACCCCGAGAACTTTTCCTGACTCAAGGACTGACTTTTCAATTTCATCATATCTTCTAAAAACTTTGTTTTTTGCTTTTGGGAAAGCGAGAGAAAATAAAAGATGAGCTGTAGTGTTTTCTCCGGGGATTGCAATAATATAATTTTCAACCTCATTAAAATCAACCGGCTTCTTCGAAATTAAAAGCGGTCCAACGCCTTTGCCTAAAGCGCTTCCACTGTTCATCACTTTATAATATTGTGCAACCAAAGGCAATACTCCATAACTGATTTTTGTGAAATCCAAAACCTCTTTTTTAGCGAGTTCATTTAGAGTTTCTACATCTTCCAGCCGTACATCAAAATCAAAATCACCTGTATCAATTTTTTTATTGACAAGTGCATCAAAAATAAAAGTATCATTCGGGCAAGGTGAAAACCCTAAAGTGAAATTCATAATTATATTTTATAATTTTTCAATGATTTTAATTAATTCGTTATTCAGATTTCCAATCGCTTTTTTCAATTGCCATTTTGATTTATCCCTTTCTCCAACTTGATTTGAAAGACTTCTAACCTGTAAGAAATTTATTTTTTCGTACAGACATACATAGTGAAATGCAGCACCCTCCATACTTTCAACATGAGCAGAGAATTTTTTTTGCATTATTCTGTTGTGCAATTGGTTATCTCCAATTTTGTTTACCGTAATTGCTTTTGCAATTGGCAAATCTATTTTTTGAAAAACTGAACTGTTATTGACAAGCCATCCGTTTGTGAATGGAAAAGCATTTTGACCGGCGAAACCTTTTTCAAAGAGGGAATAAAAATTATTGTTTTCTTCAATTCCCAAATCGCCGAAAGTATCTTCTTTCACTAACACAACTTCTGATAATTTAAACCCGTCGTTAAAGGTACCACCAATGCCAGCCTGGATCACGAAATCATATTTTTTCTCCAATAATTTTTTGCCAAGATGGAAGACTGTTGCGGGAATTCCAACGCCGGTAACCAAAATATCGGCAAGAATATTTTCTTTTAATAAAGGTTCTATTTCAAATTCTGTCGCAGCAACGATTAACAAATTCATCGCGCAAATTTCGTAATAACAATCGTATTATGAATTCAGGGGTTTACATTTGCAAAAAAATTGGTGAAGAATGTTGTTTTTAACCCGCATAGAACATTTTAATGCCGCTCACAAATTATTTAACCCTTCCTGGAGCAAGGAAAAAAACGAATCTGTTTTTGGAAAATGTGCTAATGAAAACTGGCATGGACACAATTATGAATTGCATGTTACGATTAAAGGAGAAGTTTCTGCTGACACGGGTTTTGTAGTAAATGCGAAAGTTTTAAGTTCTCTGATCAAAGAATACGTCCTGGAAAAACTGGACCATAAAAATCTGAATTTAGATGTAGATTTTTTGAAGGGAAAAATGTGCTCTACAGAAAACCTCGCGATTGAAATATGGAAACAACTATTTCCTCATTTGCCGCAAGGTGTTCAACTGTATTGTGTAAAATTGTATGAAACGCAACGAATATTTGTGGAGTATTTCGGTGACTGAAAATGGATGTTTTAAATTTATACGATGAATAAAAAGGTATCTGTTTATAGAAAAGAACATTTCAATGCGGCGCATCGCCTGCATAATCCTGCATGGGATGAGCAAAAAAATAATGCAGTTTTTGGTAAATGCAACAATCCTAATTTTCATGGACATAATTATGAGCTTGATATAAAGATTACCGGTGAGCCTGGCGCTGACACTGGTTTTGTGATTGATCTTAAATTTTTAAGTGACCTGATTAAAGAAACAGTTCTTGAAAAACTCGATCATAAAAATCTGAATCTGGATGTTCCGGAATTTGCCGAATTAAACCCAACTGTTGAAAATATTGCAATCGTAATTTATAATATACTTCGAAGCAAAATTGATGAGAATCTGGATTTGCAAATTCGTTTATATGAAACTGAAAGAAATTTTGCTGAATATCCGGCATCTTAGCTCATTTTTTTAATTAAAACATTTCAATACATGGCTTATAGAAAAATTGAAGAATACGACAAAGACATAACTGAGAGCCTGATAAAAAACTATCGGGAAACAATCCGCTTAATTGGAGAAGATCCTGACAGGGAAGGATTATTAAAAACTCCGGAGCGTATTGCAAAAGCAATGCAATACTGCACCCAGGGATATTCGATGGATGCAAAAGAGATTTTAAATTCTGCCAAATTTCATGAAGATATCAGCGAGATGATCGTTGTAAAAAACATTGAGTTGTATAGTATGTGTGAACATCATATGGTACCTTTTTTTGGTAAAGCTCATATCGCTTACATTCCAAATGGATGGATAACAGGATTGAGTAAAATTGCACGTGTAGTGGATGTTTTTTCAAGAAGATTACAAGTACAGGAAAGATTGACGACTCAGATATTGGATGCAATAAAAGAAACGTTGAATCCACTTGGAGTGGCTGTCGTTATTGAAGCAGAGCATTTATGCATGATGATGCGTGGTGTTCAAAAACAAAATTCTGTGACTACCACTTCCGCATTTTTTGGTGAGTTTGAAAAGCAAACAACACGAAATGAATTTATCAGTTTGATAAGCGCCGATTTAATAAAAAGAAAATAAAGAAATATAAAATAGTTATGTCACACGCATTTATTTTTCCCGGACAGGGATCACAGTTTATTGGAATGGGAAAAAAATTATTTGATGAAGATGAACAGGCAAGATTGCTTTTTAATGAAGCAAATGAAGTACTTGGTTTTCCGATTTCTGATGTAATGTTTTATGGAACTGCTGATGAATTAAAACAAACGAATGTAACGCAGCCGGCTGTTTTTTTACATTCTGTCATTGCTTTTAAAGTATTAGTACAAACAAGGCCTGATATGGTTGCCGGGCATTCATTAGGCGAATTTTCTGCATTGGTTGCCAATGGTTGTTTAAGTTTTACTGATGCTTTAAAACTGGTTTCGGTAAGAGCAACAGCCATGCAAAAAGCTTGTGAAATAAATCCTTCAACAATGGCTGCGATTCTTGGACTTGATGATCAAAAAGTGGAAGAAATTTGTTCATCGATCACCAATGAAATTGTTGTTCCTGCCAATTATAATTGTCCGGGGCAAATTGTAATTTCCGGTTCCATCAGAGGAATTGAAGAAGCCTGTACTCTATTAAAAGCTGCCGGCGCAAAACGCGCTTTGATACTTCCTGTTGGCGGCGCATTTCACTCTCCGCTAATGCAGCCTGCAAAAGAAGAATTATCAGAAGCGATTGAAACAACAAAATTTGAAACTCCCTTTTGCCCTGTTTATCAAAATGTAGTTGCCAAAGCAGTTACAGATCCAAATGAAATAAAATCAAATCTTATTGCCCAATTAACAGGACCTGTAAAATGGACACAAACGATCGAACAAATGATTGCAGATGGAGCAACGGAATTTACAGAATGTGGGCCGGGAAAAGTTTTACAGGGATTGGTTTCAAAAATAAGCAAAGAAGCTACCGTGGATGGTATTGGATAAGAAATTTTAATTCTTTCCGGAAATATTTTTAAATTTATGTTCCTTTCTCATAGTAATTAAATTCTTTGACTATGAAACATAAATTTTTACTCTCCTTTATTTTTATTGCTTTTTGCATAAATGGATTCTCACAGAATCTGGCATTTGCAATTACCGGACAATCAGCCGGAAATCTTAACTGGACTGATATCAGAAGTATTGACATGGCATCGGGAGACGTGAAGTCGGTGCTTTTTGAAAACGGCAAAACAAAATATGTATTTGAAGATGCGGAAACAAAGAGAGAGATATATGAAATTTCTTTGCCATCTTCCATTAAAAATATTCCGCGGGTTTCGGGACAGGAAATAAATTTAAACAATCCTTCTCCAACTTTTTTAATGAGCGCTGCCATTGCCTACGACAAAAAGCACGGCAAACTTTTTTTTGCCTCCATGCATACAGGAAGACTTGTCTGGCTTGATATGCGCGCTGATCAGGGAGTCCCATTATTTTATACTATCGAAACACCATTGATCAAAAATGGAAATGTAAATGATGAAGGATTGAACATTACGCGAATGACAATTGGCGCTAACGGTAATGGTTATGCGTTAACAAACGATGCCAATCATTTGATCACATTTACAACCGGACAAAAAATTACGATAAATGATTTAGGAAATCTCGTCGATGCAGAATCCAACAAAGGAATTTCAATTCACAATCCTTGCAGCAGCTGGGGTGGTGATGTGGTTGCTGATGCATTTGGAAAGTTGTATCTCTTTACGGCCAATCATTTGGTTTTTGAAATTGATGTTGATTCAAGGATTGCGACTTATAAAGGGTTTGTTCAAAATCTGCCGGCTGCTTTTTCTATAAATGGGGCAGCTGTGGATAAAGATGAAAATATAATCGTTAGTAGTGCCAATACTTTTGACGGGTTTTATAAACTGGCTATGAAAGATTTGAACGCGGTAAAATTGCCTACACAAGGAAAGATATTTAATGCTTCTGATCTAGCAAGCAGTTATCTGTTAAATGAAAATGAAGCAAAGATGCAAAGCGGCCAGTTGCCGGAAATTGATGTGATCGGAAACAAGTTTATTTCTATTTATCCAAATCCGGTAAGCGATGGGCAAATAAAAATTTCATTCGATCATTACGTTGCCGGTGAATATAAAATATCCCTTTCTGATTTGCAGGGACGACTGATCGAAAACAAAACCGTTTATATTAAATATCCCGGCCAATTAGAAAATCTTAAACTGAAAACAAAACCAGTAAGAGGACTTTATTTAATCAAAGTAACAGATGCTGTCAATCAAAAAATATTTTCTGATAAAATAGTAATAGAATAAAAAGTTTGCAGAAGAAAGAAATCATCCCTTATTCCCGTTTCATCAGTAATTTCTTCAGTTCCTTTATTCCTTCTGTTGCAGGTTTTTCTATTACATGAAAATTATAATTCAAAGGAATATAAGGCGGCTTTTTATCAATGATATATTTTGGAATCCCGGGTGGAAGAAAGTCGATCAAGCCTGCAGCAGGATATACTTGCAAAGATGTTCCAACAAGAATAAAAATATCAGCAGTAGAGAGAATTCCTCCGGCTTTTTCGATCATAGGAACCGGTTCGCCAAACCAAACAACGTGAGGCCGGAGTTGAAAACCATCAGGTGCTTTTTGTCCAAATTGTATATCATCTTTTATTCCATAAAAAGTGTTTTCATCATTCACACTTCTCATTTTAAATATTTCGCCATGAAGATGAATTACATTTTTTGAACCTGCTCTTTCGTGAAGGTCATCAATATTTTGAGTGATTACAGTAACATTAAAATCACTTTCCAAACCTGCAATTCCTTTGTGAGCCTCGTTTGGCAATGCTCCCGCAACTTCCTTTCTTCTTTTATTATAAAAATCCAAAACCAATTCCGGATTTTTTTCCCATCCTTCCGGAGATGCTACTTCATAAATATTATACCCCATCCATAAACCATCACTGTCACGAAAAGTTTTTAATCCGCTTTCCGCGCTAACTCCGGCACCACTTAGTACAATTAGATTTTTTTTCATACCAATAAACTAATAAACCAATAAACCAATAAACATCAACCCTATCCCCCACTCATCTTCATAAGTAACTTCCATTCCTCTGGCGTCACTTTTTGAACAGACAATCTTGAATTTTTTACGAGCTCCATATTTTCAAATTCAGGTTTGGATTTTATTTCAGCAAGCGTTACAGGTTTTTTCAAAGTCCGGACTGGCTTTAAATCCACAACTACCCAATTTTTATCTTCTGTTGTCGGATCCTGGTACGCTTCTTTTACAACCATTGCTATTCCTATAATTTCCATTCCTTCATTGCTGTGATAAAATAAAACTTCATCTCCTTTTTTCATGTCTCTTAAATTATTTCTTGCAGCATAATTTCGCACACCATCCCAGGAAGTCTTTTTATCCTTCAAAAATTGTTGCCAGCCATACTTGAAAGGTTCTGATTTTACGAGCCAGTAATTCATATTTTTTTGTTTATAGACGTTTAAAAAATTTTAAAAGTAATTATTTTAAAACCATCCTGGTTAATTTTACGTAATTATAGAAAATATGTACAGTATTCCATTAACTTTGGAAGATTATTGGAAACAAAATTATTTCAACAAAAAAAATAACTCATGCTAAGCATCTTCTTAAAACCTGTTTTATTGCTTTCAATGCCAGGCGGATCTGAATGGATCTTAATTCTGCTGGTTGTTTTATTATTTTTCGGTGGTAAAAAAATTCCTGATCTGATGCGTGGCATTGGCAAAGGAGTCAGAGAATTTAATGATGCTAAGGAGCATGTTAAAAGCGAACTGGAATCCGGAATGAATGAAAAAAAACCGCAATAAATTATTCCTGATTTATTAAAAGTTTGTAAATACCTGGTATCTTTTACCAGGTATTTTTGTTTTCAAAAATTAAAAAATTATATTTCCTTTATCATTAGAAAAGAAAATTTACAGAATGCTGACAACTGTTTTTTTACCTTTGTCCTGTAAATCTTAAATCAAACTTCATGTTAAGCATTATCCTTAAACCGGTTCTTCTTCTTTCAATGCCGGGAGAATCCGAATGGTTATTAATCCTTTTAGTGATCTTATTATTTTTTGGAGGCAAAAAAATTCCTGACCTGATGCGCGGAATTGGTAAAGGTGTCAGAGAATTTAATGACGCAAAACAGCACGTAAAAGATGAGATCGAAGCTGGAATGAAAGAAAAAGATGTTGTAGCAACTACTCCGGCTGCAACTCCAACACCCGCTCCTGATTCTACTGTTGTTACTACTGCCACAACACAACCCAATCAATAGTTTTTAGTTCTATAAAATAATAATGCCCTGATCGTTTTCCTTTCAGGGCATTTGCTATTAGAAAAGCTCTTGAGTCTAATTTACAAACTGGTGATCCAATCCTCTGAAATCAACCGGAACCAACTTACTTACACCAGGTTCCTGCATTGTAACGCCATAAATGACATCAACAGAAGCCATCGTCATTTTGTTGTGAGTAACAATAATGAACTGTGATTCTTTGCTGAACTTACGGATCATTTGTGTGAATTTTCCAACGTTGGCATCGTCAAGTGGCGCATCTACTTCGTCGAGAATACAGAATGGCGCTGGTTTGATCAGATAGATGGCAAATAGCAACGCTGTCGCGGTCAGTGTTTTTTCTCCACCACTTAATTGTGTAATGCTCGTTGGTCTTTTTCCTTTGGGTTTGGCAACAATATCGATTCCTGTCTCTGCAAGATTTTCAGGGTCACAAAGCACCATATCCGCCGTGTCGTCATCAGTAAACAAGGCTTTAAACACGTTTTGAAAATTATCACGAACCCGGTTAAAGGTGTCCAGGAATTTCTGATTTGCAGTTGTTTCCACTTCCTGGATAGTTTGCATCAAAGAATCTTTCGCATTTACCAAATCATTTTTTTGTTCTTTGATAAAATCAAAACGTTTTTTCATTTCTGTAAAAGCTTCAATTGCTGTAGGATTTATCTCGCCCATATTTTCAAGGCGTTTTTTCATCCGGTCGCATTTTTCCTGAAGTTCTTCCAAAGGGGTTTCTGAAGTTCTTTCTTCATCAAGAATGGCATCAAGATCTACTTTAAATTCAACACTCAATCTTTCTTTCATTCCTGCCAGGTGAAGCTTCAATTCATTGAGCTTGTCTTTTATTTCGTTTAATAAAAAATCAGTTTGCTCTTTTGATTTTTGTTTGTGACGCAGCTCTGTTTCTTTATCATTTAATTCGTTCCTAAGATTATAATATGCCTGGTCAGCTTCATTCAGTTTCTTTTCTTCAATGTCTTTGTTTTTCAGTAAAGAAATTACATCTTCTTCAAGCTCTTTTAGTTCTGCAGAAGTGGAGGAAATATTTCCGGAAGATTCTTTTAACTGAACGTTGCTGCTTTCAATTTGCACATTTAGATCGGCAAATTGGCGGGTTTTAAACTGAAGTTCCTGGTTCAAAGCATTTACTTTACTTTGTTGCCTTGTAAGCTGAAGGTTATGATCGTTATATAACCTGTTTACCTCGTTATATTCCAGTTCGCTTTTTACAAATTCATCACCGGCAAATTTCATTTTCGCATCGTGCTCAGCAACTTCCTCCATAAGTTTTGAAAGCAATTCACGTGTTTCACTGATGCCTTCGCGATTGTCTTCAAGTTGTTCATTCATTTCATTCAAACGCTGATTAGCAACAGCATGTTGATGAAGTGTATTTTCCAGTTTATTTTGTATGGAATAAGTTGAATTGATCAGCTCATTGATGATCTGTTGTGTTTGCTGGATGGCATTTTCCTTTAACTGTTGATTGAATGCAATTACTTCATTAGATTTCTGACTGATCACATGTTTCAGATCATTCACTTTTGTTTTCTGAACAGAAATTTGCTCTGCTAATTTTTCTAAATTTTTTGCCCTTCCGATTTTTTTTCCTTCAAATAATCCAACACTTCCACCGGTAAGAGAATATTTTCCTTTTACATATTTTCCGCTTTTTTCCAGTATCACATGGCCATTACTGTTTTCAAAAGCTTCTTCATTCTCTGCGATAAAAACGTTTTGTAAAAGATGGCAGGCAAGATGACAATATTTATCATCAATCTCAATCACATCCAAAGCAGGAATTGCATTGGCAACTTGTTTTTGAATTCCGTTTTCAAGGGTATTTAGTTGGTCCAGAAGGAAAAAATTGGCTTTTCCTTTTTTGTTGGAATCAAGCAATTGAACTGCCGTCATTCCATCTTCAAAATTATCAACTACATAATAGTTTAAGTAAGGTTCCAATACATTTTCAACCGCAGCACGATATTCTTCCTTCACATAAATAATGTCAGAAAGAATGGGCGCTGTATGTTTCCAGGATTGATTTTTATACAAGAATTTTACGCTTTCAGGATAGCCTTCCATTTTGTCGATAAGGCTCTTCAGCAAGTCGTGTTCGTTTTGTTTTGAATCGAGGATTCTATTTTCTTCCGCTAGTTCAGTACGCAGTTTCTCAAGCTCAGCCTGGGTTTGAAGGATCTGTTCTTTTGTAAATTCATTATGTTTTTTCAATTGCTCCAATGATTCTTTCTTTTCATTCAGTTCTTCTTCCTTTTGTTTTTTCTCATTTTCCAGCTTTGCTAAAGATTCACTTCTTTGTTTTTGCTCTTCTTCAATTTGTGCAATGGATCTTTGTAAATTAAAAATGGAAGTATCAGCAACCGCTACTTTTTTTTCAGCCTCAAAATGATTGCGCTGCAATTGCATCTGAACCTGGCGCAATGAATCAACAGCGCTTCTTTTTTGATCAAATACGGTCCGCTTTTCCTCAGCATTTTTCTTCAGCAATTCCAACTGTTCTTTTTGCTCGCCAAGTTTTATTTCTTCATCGCCGATTTGTTGTTTGGTAAATTGAATGCTTTCATCAATTCCTTTCAGCTGACCTTCAGACTTCTGCAAAAAATCTTTTAAACTGCTTTCTCTTTCTGTCAAATGCTGCAAGCGTTGTGCGCTTAAATTTTTCTGATTTTCTCTTTCACGAACGGTATTATTTAATTCATTAAAAGCATGTTGTAATAGCTGAAGAGCTTTCTCTTTTTCAATAAAACCGGCTTTCTCTTTTTCTATTGTTGCCTCTTCTGTTGCAATCACAGCCTCCAGCTCAATTCTCTTATCAGTTTCTGTCTTTTGTTGTTCGTTTAATTCTTTATAAGTAACATTAAATCCTTCCAAAGCAGCCTTGGCAAGTTCAATACTTAACTCACGGTAATCTTTCTTTACTTCAAAATATTTTTCCGCTTTTTTTGCCTGGCTTTCTAAAGTTTTTAATTGATTATTAATTTCAAAAAGAAGATCTTCAATTCGCGCCAGGTCTTGTTCTGTGGCATCTAATTTTAATTTTGCTTCGCGCTTTCTTGTTTTATAAATAGAAATTCCTGCAGCCTGTTCCAGCATTCTGCGACGACTGTTTTCTTTGTCTTTAATAATATCATCCACCATTCCCAACTCAATGATGGCATAACTGTCCGTACTGACGCCCGTATCCATAAAAAGGTTATGAATATCTTTCAATCGGCAGCTAACATCGTTGAGACGATATTCACTGTCGCCATTCTTATAATATTTTCGTGTAACTGTAACTGTTTGAAATTCTGTCGGAAGAAGATTTCTGGTGTTTTCAAAAGTAAGGCTAACTTCTGCAAGTCCGCTTGCACTGCGGTTTTTAGAACCATTAAACACAAGACTTTCCAGGTTTTCACTTCTCAACTGGCTGATTTTTTGCTCACCAATCACCCAACGAATACTGTCAACAATATTACTTTTGCCACAACCATTTGGACCAATAACACCTGTAACTCCCTGGTCAAAATTCACAATAGTTTTATCCGCAAAACTTTTAAAACCTTTTATTTCTAAACTCTTTAATCTCACTTTTTCTGATTTATTTTTATAGGATCACACTGTACTTTTAGCGCGGGCAGGCAAATATATTGGTTATGACAGAAAGAAATATTACCGTAGCTTCATTGTCTTCTATATTTATACACAGATTTTTCACAGATTTTTAATTGCAACGTTTTCTTATTTTTTTAGTTGATTTTTATTATAAATATGATTATATACATTTGCAACTATGTGAATTTCTAACACGCACCATTAAACCCACAACATCAAATGAAAAAATTTTTAGTTCCAATTGATTTTTCGGACACATCCATTAATGCAGCAAAATACGCAGTTGCTTTAACCAGGGATATTCCAGATGCAGAGATCACTCTTTTCCATGTGTATAGCCGTCTTAGTTTTTCTACCTTAACATCAAAAGACGAAGGATCACGCCAGAAGATTTCTGAATCAGAACTGAACGAAGTAAAAGCAAAAATCAGTGAAGGAAACGATAATATTTCGTGTGTTGCAGAGGAAGGTTCTTTTGTAGAAAACATCAGCGATTTTGCAATGGGAAATTTTATAGATATGGTAATTATGGGTATTACAGGCAGCTCAAGAATTACACAGGTTTTTATGGGAACCAATACTTTGAATGTGATCAGAAATATTAATTGTCCCGTGATGATTGTTCCGGCTGAAGCGAAATTTACAGGCTTGAAAAAAGCTGTTTTCACATCAGATTTCCAGGATGTTTCCAGGACAACTCCATTTGCTTCTTTAAAAAAGATTCTGGATACATTCAAACCGGAATTAGAAATTTTAAATGTTGACAGCGAGCATTATGTCGAATTAACTCCTGAATTTAAAATTGAAAGAGAAGCAATGGAAGATAAGCTGGGCGCTTATTCTCCTGAATTTTCCTTTTTAAGATCTTATGATTTTTTAGAAGGCATCAGCAGTTTTGTTGAAACAAGGAATATTGATGCGATCATTACAGTGCCGCGCAGACATAGTTTTTTAAGCCAGCTTTTTAAAACAAGCCATACTAAAAAATTAGCGTATCACAGCAATGTTCCAATCATCGCTGTGCCGGCCTAAAAGAGAAAAGAAATCAGAAAATTTTATTTTTTAAGGTTTTCTAAAAGTAGACGTCTTTTTTGAATAGCCTCTTTGGAACCAACTATGATTCCATATTTAGGATTGACATTTGTATCAATAATAAATCCTATTGGTGAATGTATATTAGTTGCCTTATCGCTACCTCCAACTTTTTGGTAGGTTACATGATATTCTATTTCCTTTAACTTCCCATCATCGTCGAATTGCAGATAATTGTAATTCAGTACTATATTCTCTTTTGAAAGCTCAGTTTTTATCTGCGACAAATTCTGGATATCAAGTTTATCTGAAAAATAAACTTCCACAAACTGGTCTTCATTCGAAATGGCCCTGAAAGAGAGATTGCTAAAAAGCAAAACAATAATTGCTGCTGTTTTGGTAAATTTTAAATATTTCATCTGTAAATTTTGATTTGAGTCCAATTTAATTTTTTATTTGAAAACAAGCAAAAAGAGGGTTTTTAATTTTTTCGCAGAGATTCTAAAGGTGGGTTAAAAAAACAGGAATTCCATAATTGAAATTCCTGTATCAGAGGTCCCGAGCGGATTCGAACCGCTGTGGAAGCTTTTGCAGAGCTCTGCCTAGCCACTCGGCCACAGGACCTTTTTTTTGAAGGGGCACAAAAATAGGGATTTTTTTATTACAATTATTAATTCACAAATCCAGAATTCTGATTCATTTGTATTGAAGTATTTTTGCAAAAATGATTGACAGGAATTTAATTATTATTCAGTAAAATTCTAAAGTAATTATGCAGCGTATTGCCGAATCAGAATTGATTCTTAATTCACGTGGCGGTATTTATCATCTCGACTTAAAACCAGACGAACTCGCAGAAAATATCATCACAGTTGGCGATCCGGGCCGGGTAAAAGAAGTAAGCAAATATTTTGATAAAATCGAAGTACAAAGACAACATCGCGAATTTGTAACACATACAGGATACATTGATAATAAAAGAATTTCTGTCCTAAGTACCGGAATCGGGCCCGATAATATCGATATAGTTTTGAATGAACTGGATGCGCTCGTAAATATTAATTTTGAAACAAGAACTATCAATGCGGAATTAAAACATTTGAATATTATTCGTATTGGTACGTCAGGTTCTTTGCAGGCTGATATTCCTGTCGATAGTTTTGTTGCCAGTACTCATGGCCTTGGCATCGATAACCTGATGAATTTTTACTTGCATGATAATAATGAAGAAGAAAAACAATTGCTTCAATCTTTTGTTACTCAAACGCAGTTGCACAACGGCTTTGGCAATCCATACATTTCTGCTGCTTCCATACATTTATTAAAATATTTTGTGGATGGTTATTATCATGGGATCACCGTTACCTGTCCGGGTTTTTATGGACCACAGGGAAGAATTTTACGTCTCGGAATTTCTAATCCTCAATTAATTGATCGTCTGACTTCCTTTCAGTTTGGCGAAAACCGTATCTCAAATTTTGAAATGGAAACGTCGGCTATTTATGGACTGGGAAAGGCTTTGCATCATCATTGCCTTTCATTGAGCGCGATAATTGCCAACCGTATTCATAAAAATTTCAGTAAAGATCCTTTAGCTCTTGTTGAGAAATTAATTGTAAGATCTTTAGAAATTATAAAAGAAAAATTGTAAAAAATGAAAATCAAATTTGATAAATATCAGGGAGCCGGAAATGACTTTGTGTTACTGGATAACCGTGATAATACGTATAATAAAATTTCCACCGGGCAAATAAAAAAAATGTGTGACCGCCATTTTGGAATTGGTGCAGATGGATTAATGATGTTAAATAAAAAAGATGGTTTCGATTTTGAAATGATCTATTACAATGCTGATGGAAAAGAAGGTTCTATGTGTGGCAATGGTGGAAGATGCATTGTTCAGTTTGCAGCAGAACTGGGAATCAAAAAAAATGAATATTCATTCCTTGCAACTGATGGAGCTCATATTGCAGAAATAGATTTGGAAAAGGAGATCAGCTTAAAAATGAATGATGTAAACAAGGTTCAGTTTTCATTTGATCATTATATCTTAAATACAGGCTCGCCTCATTATGTAAAATTTGTAAGCAATCTTGAAAATTATGATGTGGTGGGCGAAGGACGAAAGATCCGGTATAGCAAAGAGTTTGCAGAAAAAGGCATCAATGTGAATTTTGTGCAGACGCTTCATGACGATGCCATTTTTGTAAGAACTTACGAACGCGGTGTGGAAAATGAAACAATGAGCTGTGGTACAGGAGTTACTGCTTCTGCGTTAATGGCGGCGCATAATGATAATGGATTTAACCATGTAAATGTGAAAACAAAAGGAGGAGTTTTAAGCGTTGAGTTTGAAAAAATAAGTGAATCTGAATTTAAAAATATTTGGTTATCCGGGCCCGCAACTTTTGAATTCTCGGGTGAAATAGAGCTAAAAGATTAATCATGTTCACCATACGTGTTTACGGAATTTTAATTAATGATGAGAATCAGATTTTAGTAAGTGATGAATATATCAGAGGCAAATTTTATACAAAATTTCCCGGGGGAGGATTAGAGCATGGTGAAGGAACGCGTGATTGTTTGAAAAGAGAATTCAAGGAGGAAATGAATTTGAAAGTTGAAGTTTTGGAACATCTTTATACAACAGATTATTTCCAGGAAAGCGCGTTCGATCCTCAAGATCAGATCATTTCAATCTATTATTTTGTAAAAGCACTTGAGTCAATCAGTTTTCATCTTACCAATACAAAAAATGATTTTACCCAAGATCAGTTAAATATTTATAATCAAACTTCTCAAATAGAAACCTTTCGGTTTATCGATATGAAAAATTTTTCTGCGGAAGAGATGAGCCTGCCGATTGACAAAACGGTAGCTACGCTTTTAAAACAGAGAGAAGAATTGACACAATGAGGAATCAACCTTAAACTTTCAACAATCATCCCGCTGTCGGAATATTCTGAAACTCACTGGTATCACCCATTGCAGCACGTTTCATTTGTTCGGCAGTTTCATGTCCCACATATTTTTCTATTCTTTTTTCAATAAAATAAATGACAGGTGTAAGGATAATCGCGAGAGTAAATTTGTATAAATAATTCATAATTCCAACTGCTAAAATCAGTTGCCAGGAAAATAATCCGCTGAATGCGATGAACAAAACAATATAACTATCAACAAGCTGTGATATAAGCGTAGAACCGGTTGCACGCAACCAAAGATGCTTATGGCCGGTCACTTTTTTTATTTTTTGAAACACAAAAACATCCACTCCCTGGCTTACCAAAAATGCAACAAGGCTTCCAATAATGATGCGCATATTTTGTCCAAAAATAGCGCTGAAGGAAGATTGAATATTTTCTACACCTTGCTCCTGGCTGCTGTTTAACCACGCTTTTGCAGGCGGTAATGCGATCGCAATAAAGTACATTAGAAATGCATAACTGATTAAAATTACAGCAGTAACAGAAATTCTACGTACTGCTTTTGGGCCATAATATTCATTGATAATATCAGTGATCACAAACTCAAATGGCCAAAGTATTACACCGCAGGTAAGAGTAAATGCGAGTCCCCCCTGCCCAAAAAGCGTAAAGTTTGCGGGCCGCAAGCCAAACAAGCCTTCCAGAGAAAATAATTTCATTCCAATTGCTTCAGCGACTAATGCGTTTGCAACAAAGAAAGCGGTAAAACCTACAAAAATTTTGGTTGGTTTATCATTTAAAATTTTATGTATCATTCAGGAATATTTATGAAAAGAAAAAATAAAACTGGAGTAATAAAAAAATAAAATTAATGGCCGCCAGCCACTTTGGTAAAATAAAAGATTTCCTCATAATTATAGTTATAATGTAAACGACGCACATAATTAGGTTGATGATGATTGCTGAAAATCCCAATATAATGATCAGGTCTTTAAAAAATGGAAATGCTATAACTGTGTCTTTTGTAGCTTCAACATGTCTTTTGGCTTCCATTCTATTAAAAAAAATAAACACTATAAAGCAGATATTGCAAATGAAAGTAAACTTTGAAAAAAATGAAATTATTTTCATCAACAAAAAGGTTTTGAAAAAACTATCAGCAAAATAATATTAATTTGTCCGAATTATTTTTTTTAGATGGCAAATGTACTTAGCATTGTTACTTATAAAATTTTTCCTGCAAAATTAGGGGGGCAAAAAGGAATTGCCCTTTTCAATCAATATTTTTCGAAAAAAGAAAATTTATTTTGCTTTACAATAAAAGATAATGACCCTTCCCATGCTTCTTATGAAGTCTTCAATTTATTAAGCAATTCTCCAACACGCTATTTCAATATTTTTTATTTTAATGTCATCAAAAAAATTATCCGTGAGAATAACATTACTCACATTATTTGTGAGCATCCTTATTATGGATGGATGACGCTTTTGCTGAAATATTTTTGTAAAGTAAAAGTGGTAATTCATTCACACAATATAGAATCAGAACGGTTTAAGACAGTTGGAAAATGGTGGTGGAAAGTGTTGTGGCATTATGAAAAATTCATTCATCAAAAAGCAGATTTTACTTTTTGTATTACCCAACAGGACCGTGATTATTTTTATAAAAACTATAAACTTCCTTATGAAAAATCTGCTGTGATCACTTATGGAATTTCATGGAATCATGTTCCTCCAGCGGTTGAAAAAACAGAAGCAAAAGAGTTTCTTTTAAAAAAATATTTTTTACCCGGGAACACTTATTTATTTCTTTTCAATGGAACGCTTGATTATGGCCCCAATCTTGACGCTGTAAAAAATATTGTTGAAAGAATAAATCCTTTATTTATTAAAAAGAATATCTCTTATAAAATAATTATTTGCGGTAAAGGCCTTCCTGCTGAAATGAATGAACTGAAAAATTATATTGACGAAAATATTATTTATGCAGGCTTTGTTGATGATATTTCGGTTTACTTCAAAGGCGCCGATGTATTCATAAATCCTGTTACACATGGTGGTGGAATTAAAACAAAATTAGTAGAAGCATTAGGATATAATTTAAATGCGGTTTCGACTTTCAACGGCGCTATTGGAGTTGATGAAGGTATTTGTAACGGGAAGCTGCTTTTAACTGGAAACAACGACTGGAAAGACTTTGCCGACAAAATGGAAATAGTAATTGAAATAAATCAATCTATTTCTTCTGCATTTTTCCACCATTTTTATTGGGAAAATATTGCATCAAAAGCTGCAGAAGTTATTGGGAATTTAGAATAAGAATTGATCAGTTGCTGATAGTTTGATTATCAGCATGATTCTTTTACCTTAAATAATCTGAAGACTGCCCGTATAAACGCTGTTAGCTGCATTCTTTTCATCAGCGCTTAAAAATCCAAGCCAGGTTTCTGCGACGCCCTTTTTTGAATTCAGTTCAAGGATAGCATAGCCATCACTTCTTATCGCCTCGCTGAATTGAAAAACCACTTCCCCCCTTTCAGGAAAATAAGCAACCAATATGGCTTTATCATTTCCTTTTGCTGTTCCCGTACCGGCATTGTCAATCCAGTTAAATACAATATTTTTATCCGCGTCAGTTATTGTTTCAGCGAACTCCGCTGAGGCGATCTGCCCTTTTGAAATCAGCACTTTGGGAAATGCTATAGCAGGCTCAGGATGACTGATAACAGCGAGGTTCATAATAGCGCTGGTAGCCCTGTTATATCCTGACCCGGCATGTCCTGCTTCGGGAAATGTTTTTTCAAAAAAGCCCGTACCGCTGAAAGCTTTTGTAAACTCGTTGCAAACTTTTATTTTCCCGCGCTGCATTTTGCGCGCAGGTGTTTCTATTTTATTTTTATGAGTATTACTGAGGCTACGGGTAATGTTTTGTCCAAAGCGGATGTAGCTTACCACCGGTCCGGTTCTGCCGGTTACCGGTCCTAATATGCCTTGTGAAAGTATTGCCATAAGTTGATTCCTTTTAATGTAAATAATGAATATTGTGCCCTGCCTGCTTATCATAAATAACGAAATACCGATGGATTTATTGCGAACATACTTCGGTTCATAAAACGACGAGGTATCGAAGCGGTATCGAAGGGATATCGAAGGGATATCGAAGGGATAAGCCTTTTATCAGCTTCCGGAAATACCTGAAGCGGGTAAGCTGCTGGCAGCAAATATGAAAGTCGCGATTTAGCCTGCTTTTTTCCAAGAGGACTGGCAAATTTCCCGATCTTTTATAACATAATATTCCAAGTATCGTACAAATCCGGCCAGTTATCGTGCGATTTGTGTCATCCGTCGTAAATTTTTTTTTATCTGTTTTAATAAGAACCACTTTTGTAAAGTATCAATTGTGATTACTGAATGTCAATGTGGATTACCAGAGATTAGAGAAAGATTTTTACTGTTACAGCGGAATTCACTTTATCAAAATTGAATTTTCGATGAAACGATCTCAGGTGATTTCCATAAGCGGAGAACTGCCGAATCAATTCATTGAAGGAATTAAACAATTAATTGGAAAATTTGCCTTTTCTTACCTAAATCCTAAATTTATTAATTATTGTAAGAGAAATAAAAAAATGATCTACAACCGATTCTTTTGACTTTTCTTCTAATTATATTTTACGTGACTCTACCTTAGATTCAGAAAAAATTTTAAAAGATACAATTGAGAAAGAGATTTTAATATTGGTTAGTCATTACTTAATAGTGCAGAAGTTTTAATGATAAATTCTTTTAAAGAAATCGGTGGCGGTGGATACAATATTATTCTCCAATCCTGTATCGTCATCTAAAAAGATTAAAAATTCATCTAAAGCACGAAACTTCGGAAACGCGGAGATATAACTCTTTATTCCATCATTTGCTCCACATGTGCCAGTCTACCGTCTTTTGTCATTCCTTCAATTACAACGCGAAATGCACTTGTAATATCATTATTATAAAAAGTGAGAACAACTTTATTTTGTCCCGGAGAAGTTGTTACTGAAGGATTCCAGTAAATGGTTGAACGTAAATCCTTCTTTTCCTCATCTTCATTGAAGGTATCATAGTTGGGAGAATAAAATTGCCTGATTTCTGTATATCCGCTCACCGAATTATTCGCCAAACCCTTACCCGGTTCTTGCTTCTGATCGCCTCCCTTGCGAGTGTAAATTGCTATTGCTCCACCGCTTCCTCCCCCACTGGCTCCCATGAATGGGGGTGGAAAAACTTTTATAAATGCTACATCAGAAACCGGAACAGAAGAGATCATATCAGGCGAGGATTCCATTTCATCAAGATATAATTGAGGAGTGCCGCCACGCCATGAAAGTGTTGGAGGATTGCTTGTGGCGTTGATTTGCAAGCCTGCCACTTTGCCCTGTAAATATTGAAAAATGTCCATTGAGGACATTGCTAAAGGATCGTTTACCAAATCAAATTCATGTGCATCACCGCCGGAAAATAATCCGGACGTATATTTTTTATCCATTTCGACAAGCGTTGATTTTGGCCTTGCTTTAATATTTACCGTAGCCAAAACTTTTGCCTTCAGAAATTTTAATTCACGCTCCATGGCATCATTCAATTGAATGTGATATCGATTTCCTGAAGTGTCTGCAACATGATTATAATAATATCCTGTAGCCTTCATATTATTCGAAAAAGGTGGTAATTTATTTGTCAGAAACTGAACGCTTACATCCCCGAGTCCTTTTGCTTTTGGAAGCTGATAATAAATCTTTGCAGTGTCAAAAAGTATCACTGACGGGTCATCAAAAGTTCCATCACCTTTTACGGGAGCAGTAAAAATCTGCATCCCCGATTTTTTTTGATTCACCATTAAAATTATTTCACCTGCGCTTCTTAATTGGGATGATGTAGCACCATAAATTTTACCTGATAAAGTAAGATAAGATGTATCTCTTTGATATTTGATCACTGGAAATTCTCCTTTCAAAATTTTTTCCCAATTGAACCTGCGCCAGCCATTGGTAAGCATTACAAGATCCAGTTGCTGCATAATAGAATCGCTGTTATTGATAAAATAATAAGAGGGGTCATTGATTCTTCCTTTCAGTTCACTTGACAGTAAAAGATGTGAAATAATATTATCGCTCGTATCATGATCAATTCCTGCATCGGTTACCGAAACAGATAAATTCGAATAAAGACTATCCGGAACAGAAATTTCAATTTCGTTTTTTGCACGTTTATTTAATCCCCAATGCTGAACAGTCATTTCAGGCTGAAACATATATTCCTGGTTATTAACGTATGTAATTCTCTCTGCTAATGGTTTCCATTGATCATCAAAAACTGTGATAGTAAGAATCCCGGTGGGTAAAGCTTCAGTAGGAATACTTCCTTCTGCAGTTCCATCTTTTAACTCTTTGACGATATTAAAAACAGGCTGCTGATACATTGTTCCAATAAGATGCACAGATTTTAAATTTTGAACAGACGATGGAGTGACATTTAAAATAAAATTTCTTCGTGTACCCATTACCGTTACCTGCAATGAAATACCTGAATTTTTTATTACAGGTAATTGCGTTTTATGCTGTCCTCCTTTTTCATCCTGCCATGAAGCAAAAAATGTTTCACCGGCTTTGGGATGCAGATAAAAAAATCCCATTCCATCATGGATAATACTTAATTTGTCAATAACCTCTCCTTTGTCGTTTTTAATTTCCCCTTTTATTTTTACAGGTTTTCCAAATTGATCATTGGCTTTAAAAGCAATTTTATTATTTACATCCGTGATCAGATCACCACCTTCAGGAAAAAAGGTCAGTTCAGGTTTGATAGTTATTTTGGAAGGAGCATAATTATTTGAGTCAGAAATAATTTTGAAATCTTTATTGTATAAAAACGACGAATCAAAATTCAACATCCATTTTGTGTATGCTTTCGCGTGAATGAATTGTCCCTTGTAGCTTTCCGGAATATCAAACTGTCCGAAAGAGGTTCCATTTTGAATAGGGCTGACGGTATGTAAGAGTAAATTTCCGTTCTGATCTGTCCAGTCAATATACATTGTTTTGCTTTGATCAACCGGAAAAATGGCTTGCATCATATAAGCTTTAAACCAAATAGTTTCCCCGGCGGCATAAGTAGATTTGTCATAATGAAGATAAATTCTTTCCTGTCCGAAATTATCTGCATAGGTCTGTAAATTATTTTCAATATTTTGCGCACCGGATTTAAAAATGGAAAAATAAAAAACAAAAATTCCACATATCAGTTGTTTCATTTTAGAAAACTTTTATCTTGATAAAAAAATGTAAATTAATGTAAGAATAGAATCACACCAAAGTTGAAAATAGTTTTAACAATAGTAAATATTGCAATTATTAGATCCTGAAAAAAATTAAATAAATTATTTTTACAAAAAATTTTTAAATGGCTTTTACAAAAGTTACTGAACAATCGTCCCCTTATCGCCACATTGAAAGAATGTCTGTTGGAGAAATCATCAAAAATATAAATAAAGAAGATCACGTTGTCGCTGATGCGGTTCAAAAAGCATTACCACAAATTGAAAAACTAATAAAAGCTGTAGCCGAAAAAATGATTGATGGAGGAAGGCTTTTTTACATCGGAGCTGGCACCAGTGGACGTTTGGGCATTCTTGACGCCAGTGAATGTGTCCCTACTTATGGTGTTCCTAAAGGGTTGGTAATTGGTGTCATAGCCGGCGGAATAAAAGCTATCGTTGATCCCGTAGAAAATGCTGAAGATGATACCAGCCAGGGGTGGAAGGATCTGGAAGCATACGATATTTCTGATGCGGATGTAGTAATTGGAATTGCATCAAGCGGTACAACACCTTACGTAATAGCCACTTTGCAAAAATGTAAAGAAAATAAAATTGTTACCGGAAGTATTGCCTGCAATCCTGAATCGCCGATCAGCAGCGTTGCAGATTTTCCTGTTGAAGTAATTGTTGGCCCTGAATTTATAAGCGGAAGTACCAGGATGAAAAGTGGTACTGCTCAAAAAATGATTTTGAATATGATCTCTACAACAGTAATGATTCAAATGGGAAGAGTGGAAGATAATAAAATGGTGAATATGAAATTAACGAATCAAAAAATCGTGAGACGTGGCACAAGAATGCTGATGGAAAAAACAGGAATAAAGGACGAAGCAACCGCAGAAGCTTTGTTACTAAAATATGACAGTGTAAAAAAAGCGATGGAACATTACAAATAGTGCTGGTATTATATTTCATCCTTTTACTGATATTTATTAAAATTTAAATCAACCTTGTTTATTGCTTTACTATAAAGCTTTGCCACTTTCTCTTTGAAATTTTTTGATTTTTTCAAAAGAATTTTTTCCAATTTAAGATCTCTCCTAATTGATTTATTTTCGCAAAATGTCTTTCACTTCTTATATACAAAATTCAGTTTTACAAAGTTTATCAGAATTATATGCTCAAACTTTTACTGATAAAGATTTCCAGATAAATGAGACGAAGCCTGAGTTTGAAGGCGATTACACGGTTGTGCTTTTTGCATTGGTAAAAAGTTTGAAAAAATCCCCTGAAACAATAGGGAAAGAGCTTGGAGATCATTTAATAAAAAATTATTCCGGTTTTTTTTCATCATACAATGTGATAAAAGGTTTTCTAAATCTGAAAATTGACGATACACAATTATCAAAAATTTTGCAGGAGAATTATCAGAATAAAAACTTTGGAAAGAAAGCGCCAACCGGCAAAAAGATAATGGTGGAATATTCCTCACCCAACACTAACAAACCTTTACATCTCGGGCATTTGCGGAATAATTTTCTGGGATGGAGCGTGGCTGAAATTTTAAAGGCTAATGGTAATGAAGTAATCAAAGCTTCTATTGTAAATGACCGCGGTATTCATATTTGCAAAAGCATGATCGCATGGCAAATGTTTGCCAATGGCGCTACCCCGCAATCTGCACATGAGAAAGGGGATCATTTTGTAGGCGATTATTATGTAAGATTTAATAATGAATATCAAAAAGAAATTAAGGAATTAACAGATTCAGGAAAATCAGAAGAAGAAGCGGAAAAAGAAGCGCCGATCATGAAAGAAACCCAGCAAATGCTTCTTGATTGGGAGCTCGGAAAGCCTGATGTAAGGGCGCTCTGGAGCGAAATGAATGGTTGGGTTTATGAAGGATTTGATGAAACATACAAACGTATAGGAAGTGATTTTGATCATACCTTTTACGAAAGCAATACCTATCTTTTAGGAAAGGATTTTGTTCAGGAAGGTTTACAAAAAAATATTTTATTTAAGAAAGAAGATGGAAGTGTGTGGATCGATTTATCTGACAAAAATCTGGATGAAAAATTAGTTTTAAGAGGGGATGGAACTTCAGTTTATATCACACAGGATATAGGTCTTGCAAAACAAAAATTTGAAGATTATCATTTGGATAAAAGTATTTATGTGATTGGCGATGAGCAATTGCACCACATGAAAGTTTTAAAAGAAATTACCCGCAAACTTGGGATGCCATTTGCCGATGAAATTTTTCATTTAAGTTATGGAATGGTAGAACTGACAACAGGAAAAATGAAAAGCCGTGAAGGAACTGTTGTTGATGCGGACGATCTTGTTGATGAAATGGTTGCAACTGCCGAGAAACATACAAAAGAACTTGGGAAAGTAAATGATTTTACAAAAGAAGAATTACAGGAATTGTATGAAATACTTGGCCTTGGGGCAATGAAATTTTATTTGCTCAGGGTTGATCCGAAAAAAAGAATGATCTTCAATCCTGAAGAGAGTATCGACTTTCATGGATTTACCGGACCTTTTGTTCAATATACTTACGCAAGAATTCAATCTATTTTAAGGAAAGTAGGTACAGATCAGCTGGCAGTGAGTAATGCGCTGTCCGTGAGCAGGCTTTTTCCTTTAGAAAGGCAATTAATCATTTTATTAGAGAAATATTCCAATATTATTTCTGATGCGGGAAATGAAATGAATCCTTCCATAATTGCAAACTATGTTTTTAACCTTGCTAAGCTTTTTAATTCTTTTTACACTGAACATTCTGTTTCCAACGCCGAAACAGAGGAAAAGAAAAAATTACGTTTGTGCATCAGTGTTATGACAGCCGGCGTTTTAAAAAGTGGATTGCAATTATTGGGAATCAAAGTTCCGGACAGGATGTAATTGTGAAAGGACCGGTAAAGACGGCCTTTCTGCTGCTTATCTTATTTTAAAGATTCAATTATTAAATTAAAATTTATGGAAAGCAATATGCAAAGCGCTGATTCAGTATCTTCTACCCGGCCCGAATTTTGGGATAACTGTTATTTAAATAATCAAACAGGTTGGGACATGCAGCAGGTTTCTCCACCTTTAAAAAAATATATTGATCGTATTGAAAATAAAGATTTGAAAATTCTTATTCCTGGATGTGGAAATGCTTATGAAGCAGAATATCTTTTAAGTAAAGGCTTTATCAACGTTACTTTGATAGATTTTTCAAAAGTTGTTACTGATAAATTAAAAGAGAAATATAAAGGCTATCCTATAAAAGTGATCAATGAAAATTTCTTCGATCACGAGGGAAAATATGATCTGATTTTAGAACAAACTTTTTTCTGCGCATTAGATCCCTCTCTCCGGGAAAATTATGTAAAGAAATGTTACCAGCTTTTAAATGATGATGGAAGAATTGCAGGAGTTCTATTTAATAAAAAATTTGCTCCTATAGAACCACCATTCATTGCAAGTGATGAAGAATATCGTCAATATTTTCAACCCTCTTTTAGTTTTTTAAAATTTGAAGATTGTAAAGATTCTATCCAGGCAAGATTAGGATACGAAGTCTTTTTTGAGTTCGAGAAAAAACCGAAGCCTTAAGTATTTTTTTTATAAAGAAGAAGATCTGTTATTTTTATAAACCCTGTTTCTCATTGTATCCCAAACAGATAAAACGTCAGGCGTAAGATCAAAATAAATAACAGCTCCACCATATAATGCGGTAAAGACAGCAGTTCTGAGAACTATTGCAAAAAACCCGTGGAGATTGACAAAAGCGAAATAGCAAATAAAATAACTTACAAAGGCAAGTGAAATTGCATAAATCGTTTTACTGCTGAAAGGATGCATATTGAATTTTCTTTTCAAAAAAGCAATGCGAATGAAATTATAAACTGATAAGGAAATCAATGTGGAGTAACCTGCACCAATGATTCCATAATGCTTTACCAAATAATAATTCAGAGGCACGGCTAGAGTTAATAAGACCATTCCGCTAACAAATTCAAAACGCCAGAAAGTCGACGTTCCAATAATTTGTGAATTAACACCCGTACCAAGATCAACAACTCTTGCCAAACCTAAAAAGAAAAATATCCATTGCGATTGAAGGTAAGCCGGCTTTAGTTTAAAAGTATGAACTGCATCAACATAGTTCAGCCAGATGATCAAAAAGATTCCTAATGAAGCTATCAATAGATTAATGCCTGATCGTTGATAAATTAAATTGATCTTGTCATAATCTTTATCTTTCCATGCTTTGGATAAAACAGGTATTGATGCAGCAACAGCACCTCTTTGCGGTGCCTGCACCAAGCCGGAAACTACAAATCCCAAAGAAAAAATTCCTACAGCATCTGTTCCTTTTAGAGACATGATAATGATGGTATCAATAAATGCAGCAATGGTATAAATGGTACTACCGACATAAATTAATGACGCCATTGAAACCATTTTCTTATAAAACTTTTTGGTAACGCGGCTTATTGTAAAAGTTATATAAAATTCTTTTTTCCAGATGAGATAAACCAAAAGTACAAGTGCAACCACTCCATAAGAAAAAGCGTACATTTTAATAAATGTATCGAAGCTGCTGATCAGTTTAAAACTTAATAAAAAAATCAGGATTAATGTCAGTAGCCGAAATAAAAGTTCGCGAAGGAAAGTTGTAAAAATGGATTTACGGATATTCCATGCAAAAACTTCAAACATTGAAAAGATCAATAAAGAAAAACCAAAAGGGAAAACCCAGAAATAATATTGAATGAACTCCGGAGAATTGCCTCCGAATTTTCTGATTACAAAATCCTTAAATACAATACCAGAAAGAATTACACAACAAAAGCCAAAAACACTAACCAGCAATGTCCATGTTAAAAGATCATTTTTCTTTTTAGGAAGATTATCATTGAAATAGGGATAAAATTTATAAACAACCGATACCATTCCAAGGTTGGCAAAAGCGAACATCAGATTTCCTACTGCGATAAAAATTTGTGTCAATCCATATTCAGATGGAGTAAAAACAGAACCTTGTCTCGTAAATAAAAAAGTGCTTACAAATCCGATAACAAAACCGGCATATACAAAAACAGTTGAGATGATACTTTGCTTTCGAACCTGCGACATAAATTACTTTAAGACTGTAAATTAGGTGTAAAAAATAAGTTGAGATATTTTAATATCCAGTCAGTTTATTTTGTTTAAAATAGGTCAAACCCGCAAATAAAGTGATTTTTTATTTTTAAAAAACCGCGTTTGTCTTTACATAAAAATTTTCATCCACTTTAATTTCTTTCACACCTTTGGGTGCTTTCTGAAAAACCGGTGTCGGATAAATGAAGATGAGTTTTCCTTTATCATTATAAACTTTTAAAGGCATATTAAAATGATCCACACAATTTACCCAGCGAAAATAGATTTCTCCGTTTACAGTTTTATATTCCAATGTGGGGATGTCAGTTGTGGTAAGATATTGCTCAAAAACTTTTGAAAAATTTATTCCTGATTGTTGATTAATAAAATCCTCAACCTGCCTGCTGGTAACGGTTTGATGGTAAAATGTTTTATTCAGTCCTCTTAAAATATTTCTGAATTTCCCGTCATTGTTGATGATCTGCCTGATGGTATGGATCATGTTTCCTCCCTTGTAATACATGTCTCCGCTACCCTCTTCATTGACTCCATAATGAGCAATAATTGGCTTATCATTCCTGATATTTTTTCTAACGCCAATCACATATTCGTCTCCCGCTTTTTTGCCATAATAGTATTCAGTAAAAAGCGCTTCGGCATAGTTGGCAAAGGATTCGTGGATCCACATATCAGCTAAATCTTTTGACGTAATATTATTTCCAAACCATTCATGCGCACTTTCGTGAACAATGATAAAATCCCATTTCAAGCCCCATCCTGTGCCGGAAAGATCTTTTCCGCTGTAGCCCATTTTATAATGATTTCCATAAGCAATGGCGCTTTGATGCTCCATTCCGAGATAAGGTGCATCTACCAGTTTGTAACCATCTTTATAAAATGGATAGGGGCCAAACCAATATTCAAATGCTTTCATCATTTTCGGAGCATCCCGAAATTGAATTTTTGCTTTTGCAAGATTTGAATCAAGTACCCAATAATCCATTGTAAGCGGCCCTTTTTCTCCGTTGTAAATTTCTCCAAAATGAACATAGTTGCTAATGTAAAAAGTGATGTCATAATTATTGATTGGATTCACTACAGCCCAATCAGATGTAGAGGTTCCGTCATCATTGTTTTTTTCGTTCCGCATTCTTCCATTACTCACAATAATTAAATCAGATGGAGCAGTGTAATGCATCTCTGCGCTGTCCGGTTCATCTGCCTGGTAGTCTTTACAAGGATACCAGACACTTGCTCCTAAACCCTGGCAGGCGACAGCTATCCACGGATTTCCGGCTTTATCTTTTTTCCAGACAAAACCTCCATCCCAGGGAGCCATTTTGGCAACACGCGGTTTTCCATGAAAATAAATTACAAGATTAGAAGCTTCATTGATTGTGTATTCAACATCATTTTTATTCGCATTGCTTTTTGTTTTCATGATGGAATTGATGTCATGTTTTGCAGTGATTGGAGATTGCGTTGGCAAATAAACAAACCATGCATTTCCTTCGCGGCTAAAAGACATTTTAGTTTTCTTAAGAGGAAATTTTGGCGAACCAGTTTCAAGAAATATTGAATCGATCATCATTGGATCCTGAAGATCAATCTGAAAAAAATCAGGATGTTTTTTTGTCAATTCTTTATAACTGATAATATTGTGTCCGCTGATGCTGCTGTCCGGAAGATTGAATGTTACATATAGATTGTATTTTGTGGCATTCCACCATGATCTTCCGGGCCCGTTGCTACCGCGCAATGTATCTGCATGAGTGAAGTTTTGGGCGAAAGAAAAATTAAAAATGAGAAACAAAGAAGCAAAAAGCGGGATTATCTTTTTCATTTACTAAATTTATTTTTTTTAAAACAAAGATGAAGTTAAAAAAACAAAATCCTTTACCATTAATAAAATTGCTGAAAACTGTTTTCCTTTCTTCTGTTACTTTTTTTATCTTCCTTTTTTCATCCTGCACTCATCACGAAAAAGTAAAAAATATTTTTCACTATAATGAGCAATCAGGTATTGCTACTCTTGATCCTGCCTTTGCAAAAAGCCAATCTGTAATGTGGGTTGTTCACCAGATTTATAACACGCTTGTTCAAACTGATAATAATTTGAATCTCGTTCCTTCACTTGCAAAAAGCTGGGATATTTCTGCTGATAACCTGACCTTCACTTTTCATTTGCGCAATGATGTTTATTTCCAGGATAACGATGCGTTTCCAAATGGCAAAGGAAGAAAGATGACGGCACATGACGTAGTGTATAGCTTCGCAAGAGTTCTTGATAAAAATACTGCGAGCAGTGGCGCATGGATTTTCAATGGAAGAGTCAATACCGTTGAACCTTTTAAAGCCGTAGATGATACTACTTTTCAATTAAAATTATTGAAACCTTTTCATCCGATTCTGGGCGTGATGAGTATGCAATACTGTTCTGTTATTCCGAGAGAAGTGGTGGAAAAATATGGAAAAGATTTTCGCCGTCATCCTTGTGGTACCGGGCCTTTCGCCCTCGTTGCCTGGGAAGAAGAACAAGCAATGGTGTTGAAAAAAAATCCGGATTATTTTGAAAAAGATAGTACCGGCACACGACTCCCCTACCTGGATGGAATTAAAATTACTTTTCTTCAAAACAAGGCAACAGAATTTTTGGAGTTTCAACAAAAGCGTTTGGATTTTGTAAATGAAATAGACCCGTCTTTTAAAGATGAAGTATTGACAAAAAGTGGTACGCTTCGTAAAGATTGGCAGGGGAAAATAATCCTGGTAAAACATCCGGCGCTTACCATTGAATATCTTGGTTTTTTGTGTGACAGCAGTTTGGACATTGTAAAAAATTCTCCGCTTCGTGATGTCAAAATCAGGAAAGCAATCAATTACGGATTTGACAGAAGAAAAATGATGCTTTATATCAGAAACTCAATTGGGATTCCGGCTGAAAGCGGTTTTATTCCAGCGGCATTTCCTTCGTTTGATTCATCAGTAGTGAAAGGTTATCATTATGATCCGGCAAAAGCTTTGCAATTATTAAAAGAAGCAGGATACCCGAATGGCGCGGGTTTGCCCCCTTTAAAATTGTTGACAGTTCCGTTGTATGGTGATCTTGCCAGTTACATTGCCAACGAATTACAACAGATTGGAATCAAAGTAAATGTGGAAGTAATTCAGAAAAGTTTATTGCTGGAACAGACTGCAAAATCGGAAGCGTTATTTTTTCGCGGAAGCTGGATTGCTGATTATCCGGATGCAGAAAATTTTCTCAGTGTTTTTTATGGAAAAAATCCTGCACCTCCAAATTACACAAGATATAACAATCCGAAATTTGACAAATTATATGAAGAATCTTTGTCTGAAAAAAATGATTCAGCGAGATATAAAATTTATCAGCAGGCCGATCAAATGGTGATGAAAGACGCGCCGGTTGTGCCTCTGTGGTACGATATGGTAATTTGGTTGGTTCAACCTTATGTCAAAAATTTTATCCCCAACGGTTTAAATTTATTAGAGTTGAGAAGAGTGAAATTGAAAGAATAATTTTTGAATTGGGAAAAATAATCTGATCAACTTTCGATTCTAAAAACCGGGAATACAAACGGTTGAAAATAAGAGAATCATGTAACATGTTTTTAGAGAAGGGTTTAATTGTTAAAAAATTGCAGTGTCAGTTTTATAGCATGGAAATTGCATTTTATAACGAAACCTATAAAAACATCACTATGAATAACCGTCCATTCGTTCAACATTCTAATACTATATATTCAAATACAAGAGAAAATTATAACCCTGTTTTAGACAAAAAACCAAAATCGGATTTTCTTTCAACAGAACAATTGTACAATGCTGTTTTTGAAAATGCATTCCATGCCATGTACATTGCAAATGGCTTTGATCAGATCATAAAATTCAATGATAAATTATCCCGGTTATTTGTTTATTCTGAAGATGAAATGATACATCTTCACACATCAGTTTTGGTTGATGTGCATGAAAAATCATTCATAGATTTTATGAATAAGAGAGCAGAAAATGGAATTGCAAAAGCAGAAATAACCGGAATTAAAAAATCAGGTGAAAGATTTCCAATAAGAATTTCCTCTGTGTTCTACGAAACTGAAAGTGGAGAAAAAAGATCAATGAATACTCTCGTAAATCTTTCTAAAAGCCTGAGTGCAAGATGGAATATTGCAGGATAAGTATTTCTTCAGATTATTCCTGCTTTAGTTTATCAGCAAAAACTTTTCCTAATTTTTCAACTTTTGGCTTGATAACATAGTAACAATAAGGCTGTGAAGGATTCCTGTTATAATAATTGCTGTGATAATTTTCAGCAGGATAAAAAACTGTAAATGGTTCAATGGTAGTTACAATTGGCGCATCAAAAACGTGGCTTTCATCTAAAGCCTGTTTATATTTTTGTGCTTTTTGTTTTTGCTCCTGAGTGTGATAAAAAATTGCGCTTCTGTATTGCGGCCCAACATCATTTCCCTGCCTGTTTAATGTGGTTGGATCATGCGTTTTCCAAAACACTTCCAGCAATTCATCAAAAGAAATTTGTTGTGGATCAAATTGAATTTGCAATGCCTCCGCATGTCCCGTATTTTTATTGCAAACCTGCTCGTAGGTCGGATTTTCTACATGCCCGCCCGTATAGCCGCTTGTTACTTTTTCTACTCCCTTTAATCTTTGAAAAACAGCCTCAGTGCACCAAAAACACCCGTTGGCAAATGTTGCTGTTTCTGATTTTTGATTCTCCATTTTTTTGTAGATAAATTACAAGAAAGATACCAAATGAGTTGAAGCGAATGAAGAAATAAAGAACGATTTTTTTTTGCAGAAATTGAAATTTTTGATGTCTTTTATTTCAGAATTCTTCGGACAAAAAATTATTTGACTAATTCTACATGAATGGCATTCCATCCTTTAGGCCCCATTTCTACCTGAAAGGAAACTTTATTGTTTTCCTTCACCGGTTGAGACAACGAATTTACATGAACAAAAATACTTTCATTTGTTTGTTGATCTTTAATAAATCCATAGCCTTTTTCATTATTAAAAAATGTCACAACTCCTTTGTGGATAAGCTCTTCGGCAGAAATTTCTTCCTGTTTTGGAACTCCAATCTCTATGTCCTCAACATTTACTATAATTTTTTTTCGGGGATCCGGAGGTGTTGAAGATAAATTTCCATTTTCATCCAGGTAAGCAATCATGCTTTCAGGATTATTTTTACTGTTTTCCCGGCGTTCTTGTCTTTTTTCTGCCTTATCTTTTTTATTTTGTTTTTTTTTCTTTTCTCTTTCCTTCTTGTTCCATGTTTCTGCCATAATATTTTTGATGATTCTTTTTAAAATTAATTACTGATTGTACATTAATTCAGAATCCTTCAAATGTACAACTAATATTTTCCCTTGAGATTAGAATACTGCTTAAATTATCTACTGATCTTGTTAAAAGCTAAAATTATTTTGTTGGCTTAAAATCAGGATTATTGTACATGGATTTGTCAAACAAATAATATTTCCCGTCTTTATAATTCTTCCAATACCTGTGACCCAAAACATCGTAAAATAAGCGACCATCAACGCTTTTGCTGGCGGCTTCATCATTAACACTGATAACTTTTGGAAATTCCGGTTTTGCTTTTGGTTTCTCAACAGGTTTTTCAGTTCTTTCAATTGCTGCTGTTGTATCGATTTTCTTTACTTCAGCAGGTTTCGGTTTTACGCGTGGAGAGGTATTGTTTCTGCTGGGAACAACTGTTGCAGTCGTTCTTGAAGGAACAGTCTTTTTACTGCAACTATTTACCGTAATGGTCACAAAAACAATGAATAGAAAATACAGGAATTTTGACATCAGAAGAAAAGTTTTTAACCTTTAACCCAAAAATTATGCCGATGAAAATAATAAGCAATTAGTTTCAATTACAGATTTAAAAGCAATTTTTTAAAAAATAATAATCTTTGTTATTTATTGTTTTACTGAAGCTGGCTTTAATTTAATTTTTGGCTTTAATCGGTAACGACTTATTTTTGGAAAAATTACCAATGTTTAAAAAGGAGCTATAAGAATATTTTTTAGAGAATTTTTTTAAGAAGCGATGTTTGGTAGTTATAAATGAATTATTAATCTAAATAAAAAAGACAGGAATGAAATTATTAAAAGTTTGCCTTTTCCTCTTTATTGTTGCAGGATTATCTGCCTGTGAAGTACAAGATGTTTGGCACGTAGATGACACAGTAGATGGAACACCAACAAAAGCTGATACTATTTTACCAGCGAAATTTGCTAAATTTCAAAAAGCAGATTCTGTAAAGAAAGTTCCGGAAAATATTCCAAGTGTTATTAAAAGATAAATACATAAAAAAAGCCGTTCCTTCAAAAGAACGGCTTAATTATTTTTTGAGAATTAATTATCCCAAATAAGCTTTCAGCGCACTGCTATAACGTGCTTTTTGAAGACGTTTAATCGCTCTTTCTTTTATCTGGCGAATGCGTTCTTTTGTAAGATCATATTTCTGACCGATTTGCTCAATCGTTACACCATTTTCGCCATCAAGGCCAAAATAAGCGTTTACAATTTCAGCTTCGCGCGGACTGAGAGATTTCAGCACCCGACGAATTTCATTTTTCAATGAATCATGCATTACATCTTCATCAGTTTCGCCGCCGCCTTTTAAAAGATCTCCCATCGCAACATCTTCAGCTTCATGCACCGGCGCATCTAAAGATGTGTGCCTGGTATTGCTTTGGAAAATGTTGTTGATCTCTGTTTCGCTCATCTCCAGAATTTCTGAAAGTTCTTCGGTAGATGGTTCTCTTTCATGTTCCTGCTCAAAAGCCATGTAAGCTTTATTTGCTTTGTTGTAAGTGCCAATTTTGTTTTGAGGCAGGCGGACTAATCTGCCCTGCTCTGCCAACGCCTGAAGTATAGATTGGCGAATCCACCACACAGCGTATGAAATAAATTTGAAACCCTTGGTTTCGTCAAAGCGTTGTGCCGCTTTAATAAGGCCGAGATTTCCCTCGTTAATAAGATCACTTAATGATAATCCCTGGTGCTGATACTGTTTTGCAACTGAAACTACGAAACGTAGGTTGGCTGTGGTGAGACGCTCTAAAGCTCTCTGATCGCCCATTTTAATTTTCTGTGCTAAAATAGTTTCCTCTTCCGGAGTAATCATCCCAATTTTTGAAATTTCCTGCAGATATTTTTCAACCGCTTGAGAATCACGATTGGTAATCTGCGTAGCAATTTTAAGTTGCCTCATTTGTGTTTATAATTAATAGTGATTAGACAATATTTATTGGGGAAACGTTACAAAAAGATTTGTTAAGTACAGTTATCTTTGAAAACATTTGCAAATTTACAACCTGGAAATGAAATTTCATAACGATTCCGTCAAATAAATGTTTGAAAAAGAGTATTTTAGGAAAAAAAGGTATTTTTTTTAACACCTTGCATCCTTCAAATTCACTTTTACCATATAAATTATATTTTTGCTTCATGATAGAATACCGTTCAGACACATTTACCAAACCCACCCCTGCAATGCTGCAAACTATGTTCCACACTGAAGTTGGCGATGACGTTTTCAGGGAAGATCCAACCGTAAACAGATTGCAGGAAATGCTTGCAGAAAAATTTGGAATGGAAGCCGGAATTTTTTGTCCAAGTGGAACTATGACCAACCAAATTGCCATCAAATGTCACACGCAGCCCGGGGATGAAGTAATTTGTGACAAAATGAGCCACGTTTATATTTATGAAGGTGGAGGAATTGCATTTAATTCAGGTTGCCAGGTAAAACCTTTGGAAGGAGACCGTGGACGAATGAAAGCTTCACAAGTAATTGAGGCAATCAATCCTATAGATATTCACAAAGCAAAAACCCAGCTTGTGAGTCTTGAAAACACAGCCAACCGCGGTGGAGGAAGTTGTTACCAAATATCTGATATACAGGAGATTAAAGAAGTTTGTTTAGAAAATAATTTAAAGCTTCATTTAGATGGTGCCAGGTTGTTCAATGCAATAGTTGCAAAGGATGAAGATCCAAAAGTTTATGGAAATATTTTCGATAGCATTTCAATTTGCCTGAGTAAAGGATTAGGCGCTCCGGTCGGAAGTGTTTTATTGGGAAATTCTGATTTTATTGAAAAAGCAAGACGCGTGAGAAAAGTTTTTGGTGGCGGAATGCGGCAGGCGGGTTATATGGCTGCAGCAGGAATATTTGCCCTGGAAAATAATATTGATCGCCTTGCTTTGGATCACCGGCATGCCAAACAAATCGAAGAAGCACTTTCTAAAAAAGAATTTGTCGGAAATATAATGCCGGTAGAAACGAATATCATCATTTATGACGTTGTCGGAAAGTACACCGCAAAATCACTTGCCGAAGAATTTTTGAAGAATAATATTTTGGTTTCGGCCATCTCTCCTACTCAGATAAGAATGGTTTTGCATTTAGACGTTAGCGAAGAAATGGTCATGGATACGATCAGGCTGATTGAAATTTTATAGTTGTTCCGTAAATATTTTTCTTAAAAAATTAAAGAAAGTAATGAGTACCAAATTACTAATGACAGTAAGCGCAATTATTTTAGGAGTAACGGGCATCATACTTTCTTTTTTCCCGGTAGAAGTATCAAACTATTTAGGCTTTGCGGGAACAGAGTTCATAATTCTTCAAATCCTTGGCGCACTCTATTTTGCTTTTGGATTAATTAACTGGACGGCTAAGGCAAATTTAATTGGTGGTATTTACAGCAGGCCAGTTGCTATTGGCAACTTTGCTCATTTTATGATTGGCGCACTTGCTTTGGTTAAACTATCTTTTCATAGTGCTGCCCCCTCTTACATTTGGATTGCAGCAGTTATTTATTCCACATTCGCTGTATTTTTTGGCTATATTTTTTTTACAAGCCCTGTTGCAAAAAACAAATCGGTTTAAACGAGGAAAAATATAATTGAATTATAAGCAGATCTTTTTAAAATCATTTCCCTTTTTATTGATATTGTAAAGAAAGAAATAGTTACAATTTCTTCTTTAAATTTTAGCATTATAAAATAATTCCAATTACATTTTCAAAAAAATATTTTTTAACCCATCATATTTTAACTTTACAAATAAAAATTAAACTCCAATTCAATGTTTCCCAAAGTAAATCCCTCAAAAACTGTTGCCTGGAAAAAATTGCAGGATCATTATAAGGAAATGAAGCACATACAGATGAAAGATCTTTTCAGGGAAGATGCGAATCGTTTCAAAAAATATTCTTTCGCTGTAACAGATATCATTTGTGATTTTTCAAAAAACATTGTAAGTGATGAAACGAAACAACTCTTGCTGGATCTGGCTTATGAATGCCAATTACAAAAAGCGATCAAAGCTATGTTTACCGGCGAACTGATTAATGAAACAGAAGGACGTTCTGTGTTGCATACAGCTTTAAGGAATTTTTCCGGAAAGCCGGTTTTTGCAGAAGGAAAAGATGTGATGCCGGAAGTAAAAAAAGAATGGGAACACATGAGATCATTTTGCCAGAAAATTCATCGCGGCGAATGGAAAGGATACAGCGGAAAAAAAATAAAATATATAGTCAATATCGGAATTGGCGGCAGCGATCTTGGGCCTGTGATGGTAACGGAAGCATTAAAACCTTATTGGAAAAAAGATATTCAGCCATATTTTGTAAGCAATATCGATGGAACCGATCTTGCTGAAGTTCTGAAAAAAATTACACCTGATGAAACCCTTTTCTTGATTGCTTCAAAAACTTTTACAACCCAGGAAACTATGACCAATGCTCATTCTGCCAGAGATTGGTTTTTAAAAAGTGCCAAAGATAAGAAAGCAGTTGCCAAACATTTTGTTGCATTAAGTACTAATGAAAAAGGCGTTGAAGATTTCGGAATCGACAAACAAAATATGTTTGTTTTCTGGGATTGGGTTGGCGGCCGTTACAGCCTGTGGAGCGCCATCGGCTTGTCGATTGCATTAACCATCGGCTACAATAATTTTGAAGAATTATTGAAAGGCGGCTATGAAGCCGACAGACATTTCAGAGAAAAAACTTTTGAAAAAAATATTCCTGTTTTAATGGGACTGATCAGTCTTTGGTATATTGATTTTTTTGGAGCGCAAACAGAAGCGATTCTTCCTTACGATCAATATATGCATCGTTTTCCGGCTTATTTTCAACAGGGAAATATGGAAAGCAATGGAAAGCATGTGGATCGCAATGGCAAAAAAGTAACGTACAACACCGGCCCTGTTATTTGGGGAGAGCCTGGAACCAACGGCCAGCACGCATTTTATCAATTAATTCACCAGGGAACTTTATTAATTCCATGTGATTTTATTGCTCCTGCAATCAGCCACAATCCATTGGGTGACCATCACATGATTTTATTATCGAATTTTTTCGCTCAGACAGAAGCATTGATGAATGGAAGAACAAAGCTGGAATTAAAAGCCGAAAAAGTTCCGGATAAATTAATTCCTTTCAAAGAATTTGAAGGAAATAAGCCGACCAATTCATTCCTGATTACGAAGATCACTCCATTCACGCTTGGAGAATTGATTGCTTTATATGAGCACAAAATTTTTGTACAGGGGATTATCTGGAACATTTATAGTTTTGATCAATGGGGTGTTGAATTAGGAAAACAATTGGCAAAAAAGATCTTGCCGGAATTGGAAAATAATGCAAAAGTTACTTCGCACGATTCTTCGACCAATGGATTGATCAATGCCTATAAAAAATTGAAAACGTAATCTTAAATTCTTTGGAGATATGAAGATTTAAACCGAAAGAAATAAGAATAAAAATTGAATTATTCCGGCGTTTGCGGAATGGTAATTCTGAAATAAAAATTTGATTTATTTCTTGTTCACAATATTTCTATTCTCCAAATTTCTTCGTAATGCTCTTTGCTGTCTTCTTAAAAATATCCAGCTCTTTTAACTGATCCTGGATAAATTGATTGTCTTCAATTTTGCCCATCACAGCATTCATTTCATCTTTATTTTCATACACCATTTTCCGGAAAGGATTACTGTAATCTTTCGCCCTTGATTCATAAATTCTTTTGCTTATCCAGCTTTTTGTATCAATAGCGCGTTGTAATAATTTTTTAAAATAACCAGCAGTAAATTGTTTGGAAGTAATATTTTCAATTTCTAATAAAGACGTAAAAGCGTGTACCAGCTTGGTTTTATCATAGTCCTCTCCTGCTTGCCCGTAAAAATCATGTACTTCGGCCCATGAATTAATTTTTAGATCTTTTATTTTGTTTTTTAATTTTTGTACATCATCCACAGGAATTAATTGGCCACCAATATTCTTCCATTCGCTCCTCGAAATTTTTACCGGAATACTTTTTTTCAATTCTTCAAAAGAAGAAAAGTTATTCTTTTGAATATGCTTTATCAATTCTGCAATTCCATAAAATGCAATTAGTTCTTTAAATAGATCAAGCACTTGTTTTACTTTTACAACTTCTGTTTTCCTATTGCTGTTTTCTATTCCATGAATTGCGGCATTTCCATTTTCATCAATTTCTAAATTCGATAAAAGTTCAATAGCCATAAACATTTCATTGATGGTGTCCGGCGCCAGGTAAGCGAATTCAATCCTTTGAATTTTTTCTGTGCGCTGGTCGCGATCTTCAAATTTCCATGCGTTTCTTTCGAGCGCATACATGTTGTACAAAAACCAATATCCAGGCATTAAAACCAGCTTGTCATTTGTTACATCATTACTTACAAGACAAAAAGGAAATTTAATATTCATTTCAAAAGGAAAATCACCTTTTGCCAAAATAGCGAAAGAAGCGAACCTGGAATTGTGTTTCAAACTAACACACAATCCGGGCCAGAAGCCGCGACCAGCAATAATTTCGCCATCGGCACCGCGACTGTTATGATTGCTTCCAATGGTGGCTCCTGCGGCAATATTACTTTGGCCCATTACCAATGATGCACACAGAAATGAATTATTATGATGCTGCTCATGAGAAGGGAAAATGAGTGAATTCAATACTTCACAACAAGAAATGGTAGAATTATTTCCCAGGTATGAATTGATGAGACGAGCGCCATATTTTAATTGCGAATGCGCTGCCATTACAAACCGAACCGCTTTTACGCCATAAAAAATCCGGCAACCATATCCCACAATTCCATTTACCATTTCACAACCTTCGCCAATTTGAGAAGTGCGTTCTTCGTCGCTGTTGATTGTCAGATTTTTTAACTTATTGGCGCCTTTGATATAGGCATCCGTTCCGATAATTACGTCTTTAACAATGTCGCAATCCTTGATCACGCAGCGATCACCAATGGTTCCATAATAACCTCTTTTTGAATCAAACTCTTTTTGGGTCATCTCGATAAATCTTTTCTGCAGCAAATCATCTTCAGGATGATTGCTCCATAAATAAGCATCGCCCGCAAGCATGCGATTGAACGGAGCCACGCGCCTGCCGCCATTTTCATTGCGTACTTCGATCCAGATTCTCACACTTTCGTTTTCGCCTTCTTTTAAAATTCCATTTCCAAATTTTGAGTAATCTGTTGTTGCAAGTTCATTCACATTAGAGATCATCACTTCATTGCCCACAATATAATGACTGAGATAGCCGGCGTTGTGGATACAAACATTATCGCCCAAATCGCAACTAATAATATTACTGTTATAAATGCCAACCTGCATTCGCAGATTATGAAATTCAAGATAAAATGGTTCCAGTTTTCCGAGCCGGATCAAACCATGAAACTTTGAGCTTTTTACCAGCGCCGGATCAAATTCTTTCGAAACATAAATCTTTCCCCAGTCATCAGAAGTGTTTCCATTTCTGATCAGGATTTCAATTTCTGAACCGGAAAGCCGCCGGTAATCAACACCATTATCATTTTGCAGGTTTCTTAAATAATATTCGTCTTTCCCTTTAGGAATATATTTGGGATCAATAAAATTGTATCCAAGATTGTCGATAGGGTGTTTTGTTATTATGTTCATAGAGAAGTAATAAGTGACAAGTAATAAGTGATAAGTAATAAGTGATAAGTAATGAGTATGAAAACAAATTCTGTAAATTATTTTTTATTCAATTCTAGTTTTAGATACTTAATAAATCCATTAAGAATTCTTTCTACTTCCGTTATTTCAGTTTTCAATTCAATTAATTTTTCACGTGTGATATAGGTTCAATCATAAGCATCGATCAGGTGATTATATGTTTCACTCAAAGAGCCTCTTGCAATAATACAAAAATGAATCCGATCCGGAAATGTAAACCGCCCATGTCCTTCAGCAATTGAAGCATTCACGCACCTTGCGCTTCTGATAATTTGACTTGTTAACCGGTATTTTTCTTCAGCAGGAATTGTTTGTGTAAGAGTTTCAATTTTAATTTTTAAGAGACGCATCTTTTTCCAAACTTCCAATTCTGTAAAACCCCTGGAAAAGATATTGCTTTCATTCACTGCCATTATTTAGTTTTTTATTATTCAGAATTTAATTCAAAATATTAATAATTAAGGAGTGCAGCTTTTTACTGGTAACTTATTACTGATAACTTATAACTTCTTCTACTCAACAGTAACCGACTTTGCCAAATTCCTTGGTTTATCGACATCACAACCCTTCGCTACACCAATATAATAAGAAAGAAGTTGCAAAGGAATAACGCTTAAAAGAGGCGCCACGATTTCATTTGCCGGTGGTACAAAAAATACATCATCAGCCATTGAAGGAATTATATCATCACCTTCAGTAATGATGGCAATTACTTTTCCTTTGCGTGCTTTTATCTCCTGGATGTTGCTGACAATTTTTGCATGATACTCATCTTTTGTTGCAACAAAAATCACCGGAAGATCTTTGTCAACCAATGCGATAGGCCCATGTTTCATTTCGGCGGCAGGATACCCTTCTGCATGGATATAAGAAATTTCTTTCAGCTTTAATGCACCTTCCAGGGCTATTGGAAAATTATAACCGCGCCCGAGATACAATGCGTTTTGCGCGTCTTTGTATTTTTCTGCAATTGGTTTTATCAAATGCCCATCTTTCAGAATTGCATCTACTTTTTCAGGAATATTTTCAAGCTCTACTAAAAGTTCTGTGTATTTGTTTTCACCAATCGTTCCTTTTTCTTTTGCAATTTTTAAAGCGATCATCATCAACACTGTTAATTGCGCAGTGAATGCTTTTGTAGAAGCTACGCCTATTTCAGGGCCCGCATGTGTATAAGCACCTGCATCAGATACACGTGAAATAGAAGAGCCTACCACATTTACAATTCCAAAAATAAATGCACCTTGCTCTTTTGCTTTTTCAATCGCGACTAATGTGTCGGCAGTCTCGCCACTTTGCGAAACAGCAATAATAACGTCACCTTTATTGACGATTGGATTTCTGTATCGAAATTCAGAAGCATATTCTACTTCAACAGGGATTCTGCAAAGCTCTTCAATAATATATTCTGCTTCAAGAGCCGCATGCCAGCTGGTGCCGCATGCAATAATGATGTATCTTGTTGCATTCGTTAGTGCTTCGATATGATCCTGGATTCCTTTCATCGTGATCGTTCCTTTTTCTGCATCAAGTCTTCCCCGCAAACAGTCATAAATCGTTGAAGGTTGTTCATAAATTTCTTTCAGCATGAAATGATCATATCCACCTTTTTCAATCGCTGCCAGTTCAATATCGAGCTTGCTGATGTAAGGCATTTGCCTTTCGTTGCCGAGGTTTTTCAGGATTAGTTCATCAGCTTTAATTATTGCAATTTCATAATCATTTACATAAACCACTTCTTTTGTATACTCTAGCATCGGCGTGGCATCGGAGCCAAGAAAGTGTTCGCCTTTTCCAATTCCTATCACCAACGGACTTCCCTTTCTCGCCGCAATAATGGTATCAGGATGATCTTCGTCAAGCAATAAAATTACATACGCACCTGAAACTCTTTTCAATGCAATACGAACCGCCTCTTCAAGTGCACATTGAGTATTTTTTTGAATATCTTCAATAAAATTCAACAGAACTTCCGTGTCTGTTTCACTTTTAAAAGTGTATCCTTTTTTTAGTAATTCTGATTTTAATTGCGCATAGTTTTCGATGATGCCGTTGTGTATCATCGCAAGTTTTTCATTATTACTTTTATGGGGATGTGCATTTACATCGCTGGGTTCACCATGCGTTGCCCATCTCGTATGACCAATTCCAATATGCCCGTTTACCGCTTTTCCGATCAATGATTCTTCCAGCTCTGCCACCTTCCCTTTTTTCTTATAAACATGCAAGCCGCTTTCATTGATCAATGCCACACCAGTGCTGTCATAGCCTCGGTATTCCTGCCTTTTAAGTCCTGTAATGATAATGGGATAAGCTTCTCTCGGCCCAATGTAACCAACTATTCCACACATGATTTTCTTAATTTTAGGCACACAAAATAACGAAAATGTGATTAGTCATGTTTTAATCCTTTTGGAACTTTAAAAGAGTCAAATCAATTTTAAAGATCAAAGAGAATGATATTAGTTTTACAAAAAAAGCGTATGTCGCTTATCTTGCAAAAAAAGTTTGGTGTCATGAATACTTTTACTAAAATAAAAATTGTTGTTATTTGTTCGTTTGCAACGATTGCTAACAATAATGGATACGCACAAATCAGAAAAGCCGATTTTGATAACAGCTGGAAATTTAAATTGGATAGTGTAAATAATTATTCAGAACAAAATATAAATGACAACAATTGGCGATCGCTCAATCTGCCACACGATTGGAGCATTGAGGGTAAGTTTAGTAAAGACAACCCTGCTACTCCATCCGGTGGTGCATTGCCCGGAGGAATTGGCTGGTATCGTAAAACATTTGCCGTTCCTGTTTCAGAAAAAGGAAAATCTTTTTATATCAGGTTTGGTGGCGTTTATAAAAACAGCGAAGTCTGGATCAATGGAAAATTACTGGGAATGAGGCCAAATGGCTACATCACTTTTCAATATGACCTTACTCCTTATTTAAAATATGGAAATGAGCGCAATGTTATTGCCGTAAAAGCGGATAACTCAAAACAGCCAAACTCCCGCTGGTACAGTGGTTCAGGAATTTTTAGAAATGTCTGGCTGATCAGTGTAAATAAATTACATGTAGATCGATGGGGCACTTTCATTACCACACCTCAGGTTTCTGAAAATGCGGCAACTGTAAACGTTGTTACACAAATTAAAAATGAATTTTCTTCCTCAAAAAATGTTGTTTTAAAAACAATTATTTATAACGCTGATGGAAAAGAAATTTCAAGTAAAACTTCTGATGCAACTATTCCTTCAGAAAAAAATAATGAAATAAAGCAATCATTTGATATTAGTAATCCCAACCTCTGGTCTTTGGATCGGCCATATCTATACAAAGCAATATCACAGGTGATTTCAAATGAAAAAGTTGTGGATACTTACGATACAAAATTTGGGATACGCACTTTTTATTTTGATGCTGACAAAGGATTTTTCTTAAACGGAAAATCTGTAAAAATTCTTGGCGTTTGTGATCATCATGATCTTGGCGCACTTGGTTCTGCAATCAATACAAGAGCCATCGAACGGCAATTGCAATTATTAAAAACAATGGGCGTCAATGGAATCAGAACATCACACAATCCGCCGGCACCGGAGCTTTTAGACCTTGCAGACAAAATTGGTTTTGTGGTAATGGACGAAGCATTTGATATGTGGAAAAAGGCAAAAACAGAATATGATTATCATCTGGATTGGGATAAATGGCATAAGAAAGATTTGGAAGACCAGGTTTTAAGAGACAGAAATCATCCATCGGTTTTTATCTGGAGCGTAGGAAATGAAATACCGGAACAATGGGGCGAAAAAGGTGATACTTCAGGACGGGTAATTGCAAGAGAATTGGTTGGAATTGTAAAATCTTTAGATACCACAAGGGAAATTGTTACTGCCAATAACGAACCATACAAAGGGAATAATATTATTGAATCAGGTGCATTTGATTTGATCGGTTACAATTATCATCAAAATGAATGGGCAGGATTTCATAACATTTGGCCTGGCAAAAAAATGATTGTTACAGAAAGCACATCAGCGCTTGAAACCCGCGGCTATTACGAGCTTGGGCCTTTTGATTCTATTCGTCGCTGGCCTGAGCGCTGGGACAAACCTTTTAAAAATCCAAATGGAACTTATAGTGTTTCTGCTTATGACAATGTAAGTACACCCTGGGGATCTACTCATGAAGAAAGTGTGAAAGCATTATTGAAAAGTGATCACGTTTCCGGAATGTATATCTGGACAGGTTTTGATTATTTGGGCGAACCGACTCCCTATTCATGGCCGGCGCGAAGTTCTTATTTTGGAATTATTGATTTAGCCGGTTTTCCAAAAGATGTTTATTATATGTACCAAAGTGTGTTTACTAATAAACCGGTGTTACATATTTATCCGCATTGGAACTGGAACAAAGGTGATACAGTTGATGTGATTGCTTATTACAATAATGCTGATGAAGTCGAATTATTTTTAAACAATAAATCATTAGGAATCAGAAAGAAATCAGGGGACGATCTTCATGTGAAATGGACTGTTCCTTTTGAACCTGGAACTCTAAAAGCAATTTCAAGAAAAAATGGAAAAACAGTTTTGACTGATGAAGTAAAAACTGCCGGAGTTGCATCAAAAATTATTTTAAAAGCAGACCGAAATAAGATCAATGCAGATGGAAAAGATCTTTCATTTATTACCGCAACGATTGTAGATAAAAATGGCGTTGTTGCGCCTCGTGCAGATAATGAAATTCATTTCAAAATAAACGGAGCAGGATTTATTGCAGGAGTAGATAATGGAAGTGAAACAAGTCATGAATCGTTCAAAGGCAACAAACATGCGGCTTTGAACGGATTAGCGTTGGCAATTCTTCAATCAAACGGGAAAAAAGGGAGCATCACTTTAACCGCGACTTCGGAGGGATTGCAACCTGCTACGGTTGTAATTGAAACAAAATAAAAATCGAAACAATTTGTTGCTTTACTAAAAAATATGAGTTGAAACTCTTACTGATAAATCCTTTCCGGGAATTAAACAATAGCTGTTACTTCAATTTCAATCAACAATTCTTTGTCGATCAAACTGCTTACTTCAACCATTGTTGTCGCAGGTTTTATCTCTTTAAAAAAAAGTGCATGTGCTTTTCCTGCTTCCTGCCATTTTGAAATGTCAGTTACATACATTCTTGTTCGCACTACATCTTGCAAACTGCTTCCGCATTCTGTTAATATTTTTTCAATTTTTTGAAAAATAAAAACTGCCTGTTGGTACACATCTCCTTTACCAACTACTGCTTCTCCGTCAGATGCTGTTGTTCCTGATATTTCAATCACATTTCCTGCTTTTACTGCTCTTGAATATCCAACAATATTTTCCCATGAAGCACCGGAACTGATACGTTGTTTTTGAGTCATCACATTTATTAATTTTATTTTTAGAAATTTATTTTTAGATTTGTCTAAATTTATTTTTATACATCATGAAATTATCTGAAAGCGAAGAAAACTATATAAAAAGCATTTACAATTTACAGGAGAAAACTGAAAAAGTAAATACGAATTCGCTGGCAAATTTTTTGAATACCAGCGCTGCCTCTATAACAGACATGCTGAAGAAATTAAAAAGCAAAAAATTATTGGAATACAAGAAGTATTATGGATTCAGGCTAAACGAAGCGGGAAATAAAGAAGCCTTAAAGATTATCAGGCGTCATCGTTTGTGGGAATATTTTTTAGTTGCCAAACTTGGAATGGAATGGGAAAAAGTACATGATATTGCTGAGGAACTTGAACATGTAAGTAGTTCCGAACTGATCAATAAATTAGATAATTACTTAGAAAATCCTAAAATAGACCCGCATGGTGATCCGATACCCGACGAAAAAGGAAAGATTGCGGTATTAAAACAAAAGGCACTAAAAGATTTACCGATAAAACAAAGTGCAACTGTAAGTTCTGTAAGTAACCAAACTCCGGAAATGATGGAAATGCTAAATCATTACGGCATTGGAATCGGATCGCAGATAAAAGTGCTGAAAGCATTTGAATTTGATGGTTCGCTGCAGATTAAAATTGCTAAAAAACCAGAGTGTATCATCAGCGGAATGGCCGCGCAAAATATTTTTGTGTATGATAATTGAGAAAAGCTACGATGACCTTTCATTGGGAGAAATTCATGGAAGTATAGAGACAAAAAAAAGAACCGGATGGCGAAAAATATTTTCTTTTTTGGGGCCGGCTTATCTGATCAGCGTAGGATATATGGATCCCGGAAACTGGGCAACAGATTTGCAGGGCGGAAGTAAATTCGGGTATTCGCTGATCTGGGTTTTATTGATGAGCAACCTGATGGCTTTGTTGTTGCAGGGATTATCAGCAAGGCTTGGAATTGTTCGTGGGCGCGATCTTGCCCAGGCTAACAGGGAAGCATATCCGAAATTCCTGAATTTTATTCTTTATGTTTTTGCAGAGATTGCTATTGCTGCCTGTGATCTCGCAGAAGTTTTGGGAATGGCCATAGGAATTCAATTATTAACCGGCTTGCCACTTATCTGGGGCGTTTGCATTACTGTTTTAGACACATTCTTATTGCTGTACCTCCAAAAGCTTGGGATGAAAAAAATGGAAGCATTTATTATTGCTCTTGTCGCAATTGTGGCACTTGCTTTTTTAATTCAGATCATTTTAGCAAAACCAAATGTTGCAGAAGTGGCTTCCGGCCTGATTCCTACGATTCAGAACAAGGAAGCCCTTTATATTGCTATCGGAATTATCGGAGCCACAGTGATGCCCCATAATCTTTATCTGCATTCTGCATTAGTGCAGACAAGAAAAATTGAAAGAACAGAAAAAGGAATCAAACAGGCGATCAAATTCAACAGAGTTGATAGTGCCATTGCATTAAATATTGCATTTCTTGTCAATGCTGCAATCCTGGTTCTTGCTGCAACAGTTTTCTTTAAAACCGGAAATTCACAAGTGGCTGAACTTCATGAAGCACATAAATTACTTCCTTCTTTTTTGGGAAATACTGCTCCTCTTTTATTTGCTGTTGCTTTGATCGCCGCAGGCCAAAGTTCAACAGTAACGGGCACTTTGGCGGGTCAAATTGTGATGGAAGGATATTTGAAATTAAGAATTAGTCCGTGGATCAGGAGATTGGTAACAAGATTAATCGCCATCATTCCTGCCGTAATTGTAATTCTTGTTTATGGAGATGATAAAGTAGATTCTTTATTGATCTTAAGCCAGGTAATTCTGAGTGTTCAATTGGGATTTGCAGTGATTCCACTGATCCACTTTGTAAGTGATAAATCCAAAATGGGAAAATTTGTGATCAATACGCCAACACGATTTTTTGCATGGCTGATTGCAATCGTACTTGTGTATCTGAATTTCAAAATGCTTATAAGCCAGGCTCTTCCTTTGTTTCAGGGAAATAATATCATTGAACAAGCGATCATAATCGTGTCAGCGTTATTTTTTTCGGGTTTGCTTTTGTATATTATTGCAGAGCCAATTATTACAAAAAGCAAATTGCTGGCATCCATTCAAATACATCCTGAAATGCAAAATATCTCTTTCGATATTCCTAAATATCATAAGATCGCAGTGGCCCTTGATTTTTCTCAAAACGATAAAAAGCTGATCAGTTATGCAATTGGACAAGGAAATCCTTCAACGGAATATATTTTAGTGCATGTCGTGGAAAGTGTCTCAGCACGGCTTTGGGGAAGTCAGAGTTACGATTATGAAACCAGGAAAGATCAAAAACAATTAGATCATTATGTAAGCCAATTAACTGAAAAGGGATTTAAAGCGATTGGTTTGCTTGGCTTTAAAAATCCTTCGAAAGAAATTGTGAGATTGGTAAAAGAATCTGGCGCCGATATGCTGATCGTGGGAGTTCATGGGCATCGTGGTGTAAAAGATCTGATCTATGGACAAACAGTAAATACGGTAAGGCATCAATTGAAAATACCTGTATTGATGGTAAGTCTGAAAGGTTGATCAGTCATTATATTTTAATTGCGCTATTTCACCTGAAATCTTTTCATTCCATTCTTTTTGCTTTTCGATATCCATACTATTTTTTGTTTCGTTATCATACTCATGCTGCCGTGCAATAGTTTCGTCATAGACTTTTTCAAACATCGAATTCAATAATTTCCTATAATTGTTTTTAGTAAAGTGTGCTTTTTTTATTTCCTCCACTAATTTTTGAGCGCCTAATCTTGTGATATCAAAATGATGCTGCTCATGTTCTAAATGATAGGCCGAGCTAACGTTAGGTTTTTTCCAGGAATCGTGTTTTGTGAAAAAAGTATAAACTCCAACAGAAATCTCAATATTATTTTCATTCTCTTCCATAGAAGAATTAAATGAAAAACCGGAAGCCGTCATCGCACCCCATGGAACTGAAGCCGGAACTTTTCCCTGAAAGTCACTCCACGTAAGCTTTCTATTAAAATCATAATAAATAGTATCGCTTGCCGCATGATTGATTTTATTTTCATAAAAAACATTTACCGTTATTTTTTGAGAAAATATCAGCGAAGAAAAAAAGGAAAAAAATAAGAGGTAAAAAGTTATTTTTCTAAAAAGCATTTATGAATAATTATTTGTAAAAATGTAACCAGGAAATGAGATAAAAAAGTTAAAAGCAAGCTACCAGCCTAAGGTTTACTTTTAATTAACTTCTAACAATCAGCATAAAAACTATAACTTTTAAGTTATATTTGCACACAAAGAAACTGCTTATATGAAGTTCTCTGAATTACAAAGGAAATTAGAAAAAAATGGATGGTATATTGAGAGATCTAAAAAGCATCTCATTTATGTACATCCGGAAAAGCCCGGAATAAAAATTCCGATTGGTAAACATGGAACAAAAGAAGTTCCTTTCGGTACTTTAAAGAGCATTTTAAAAGAAGCAGGACTTGAGTAAACAATATTAATCATGAAAGTAAAAAAGATTACAGCAATTATTGAAGCATCTTCAACTGGTTTTGGTGTTTATAGTGATAAGCTTCCAGGTATCACAGGATATGGAGAAACAATTGAAAAAGCGAAAGAGGATATTAAAGATGCAATTAAAGATATTCTTGAAATGTGTGAAGAAGAGGGAACTGCTGCCCCCGGATATTTGAATGATGGCAATCTGGAATTCGTTTACAAATATGATCTTCCAAGTTTATTTGCCCATTTCGGAATGCTTGATGCAACGAATTTTGCAAGAAAAATAAACTTGAATCCCTCTTTGCTCAGGCAATACAAAAGCGGGCTTACCACAGCAAGTGAAAAGCAAAAGAAAAAGATTGAAGAAGGCCTTCATGAATTAGGCAGGCAACTTTTAGAAGTACGACTCTAATACTATTTATAGTAGGATTCAGCAGATGCATTGATTGCATCCATTGATTGGTCATTCATGCATTTAAAATGTCCCAGCGGACATTTATCAAAACCTGTTTTGGAACATGGCCTGCACCATAATTTATTTACCTGGAAAACTTCATAATTTGTTTTGTAAGGTGTCATGCCAAAGGAAGGAACCGTATTTCCCCAAACAGATAAAATATTTCTTTTAAAAGCGGCTGCAATGTGCATCAATCCTGTGTCGTGGCTGATTACCAGTTTCGCATTTCTCACAATATCAGCAGATTCATTCAATGAAAATCTGCCGCATGCATTATAGATTTTTATCGCATCTGATTCAGCAATTTTTTCTCCATTATGAAAATCTTCTTTGCCTCCTAAAAGAACTATTGGAAATTCAAGTTTTTGAACCAATTGCTGCAATTTTTTTACCGGTAATTTTTTGGTATTGTGTGCAGCACCAATTGCAATTGCAATGTAACCTTGTAAATGAGAAAAAGGAAGATCACCTTCTTTTATTTTTTCATTATCGGGAATAAAAAAATCAAGACCAAGTCCATCATTTTGTACCCCCAAACTTTCAACCGTTGCCATATATCTGTCAACGATATGTTTATGAGGCATCGTGTTGATTTTAAAATTCGTGAAGAGCCATTTTTTAATATTCAGCTTATTAAAAGAATGAAAAGGAACGTCACGAATAGCATTTTTCATTCTCAATGTCCGCACGTTATGATGCAGGTCAATTATGTGGTCATATTCTTCGTTTTCCAATTCCTCAATTGTTTTTTTCAAATCGTCTTCCAGTAAAAAAATTTTATCAATGTATGGATTAGACTGAACGATTGATGCAAACTTTTTTTTGGTGAGATAATGAATAATGGCATCAGGATATTTTTTTCTCAAACAGCGCACAACCGGCGTCGTTAATACAATATCGCCAATAGAAGAAAACCGTACGATGAGAAATTTAAGGATTGTAATTTCTTCAATTGGATTTGATGTATCCGAGGATTTCGTATTGAATATATTGAAATTCAAAAAATGAATTTTTAAAGAAGTTGGCTTTATTTATAATTCAATTAACGGGCATTATTTGTTTTCTTTTTCCCGGAAAACAGTTTCCATAAAACAGGGAATGTAGTCACTATTACAATTCCGACAACGATTACATCAAGATGCTCTTTCAGATCAAAATGAAATTGATTCATAATGAATCTTTGTAAATAATGTCCACCTACCAGCATACTTCCAACCCATAAAATACATCCCGCAAAATTATAAAATGTAAATTTCTTTTGATCCATTTTTACAATACCTGCAACTATCGGCGCGAAGGTTCTTACAAACGGAACAAATCTTGCAATGATGATGGCTCCTCCTCCATTTCTCTCATAAAATTCGTGCGCCTGTATCAGGTATTTTTTCTTGAATAAAAGTGAATCTTTTCTTTCATATAAAAATGGACCACTTTTATATCCAAACCAGTAACCGACAAAGTTGCCAACGATTCCGGCAAGCGATATTAATAGCCATAAAATACCAAGATCTACCCATTCATTATTTGAGTGAAATAATGCAGCACTAACAATCTGATCGCTGTAAATTCCTGTCACAAAAAGTAATGCATCGCCTGGTAAAAAAAAACCGGCAAACAAACCGGTTTCGGCAAATACAATAAAAATGATCATCCACAATCCCCCGTGTTCAATATAAAATTGCGGGTTCAACAAATCCTTTACGTCAATTCCTAAAATGTACAACAGTTCCACTTAATATATTTTTGATGAGGGCCCTAATTTTTATCCGATAAAGAAACAACAAAAAAACTTAACAAAAATGGAAATAGCTATTCAGCAATAAATGCCAATGCTTTTTGTTGATCAAACTCTCCCTCCCATTTCGCTACAACACAGCTTGCTAAAGCATTTCCGATTACGTTTACTGAAGTTCGGGCCATGTCCATTAATTCATCAATTCCTAAAATTGCCATTACAGGCCACAATGGTAAACCAAATGAAGAAACAGTTCCCAGCAAAATAACCAATGATGCACGAGGCACGCCTGCTACACCTTTACTCGTTAGCATCAAAGTAATTCCCATGATCAATTGTGTTCCAAATGGCATGTGCATTCCTGCTGCCTGTGCAACGAAAACGCTCGCTAGGGAAAGATATAAAGTAGTTCCATCCAGGTTAAATGTATACCCGGTGGGCAATACAAACGAAACAATTTTTCTGGGTACGCCAAATTTTTCCATGTTTTCCATTGCTATTGGAAGAGCAGATTCAGAACTGGTTGTTGCAAACGCAATAGCAACGGGCTCTGAAACAGCTTTAATAAATTGACGAATAGGAATTTTTAGAAAATAAGCAATTGAAAAAAGTACGAGACCGAGAAAAACCAGGAGCGATGCATATAATGTAAGAAGCAATTTTACTAACGAAAAAAGAATGTCAAGGCCTAAATGCCCAACTGTTACTGCAATTGCAGCACCAACACCAAACGGAGCAAAATGCATAATGACATTGGTAAATTTGAACATTGTTTCGGCAAGGCTTTCAGAAAAAAGTAACATCGGTTTTCTTTTTTCTTCTTTTACCATTGCAAGGCCAATACCGAAAATAACACTGAAAACAACAATCGGTAAAACATCTCCGTTGTACATCGATTTGATAATATTTTCAGGAAATATATGAAGTACAACATCCTGCCATGTTTGTGGAATTGCAGCAGGTAATTCTTCATGAAAGCCCGGTGGAATATGAATTCCAACGCCAGCCTGTGAAATATTAATTGCAATCAGTCCGATAAATAATGCGATCGTTGTTACAATTTCAAAATAGACCAAAGATTTCCATCCCATTCTTCCAACCTGTCTTAAATCCGAATGGCCAGCGATGCCAACAACCAATGTTGAGAAAAGGATTGGAGCAATAATCGTTTTTACTAACCGCAAAAAAATCTGGCTCAGAACTTTTAAATCTTTAGCAAATTCAGGAAAATCCAAACCTATCTCTACTCCTATTAGCATGCTTACCAAAATCCATGTAGTGAGAGATCTTTTCAAAATGGCAAACCAAACCATTGATCCGATAAACATCCATCTTAATATTCTTAAAAATAATGGAGAGATGCTGTTGAAATTATAAATGTCAATGAAATGAAAAATAGCTGTGATGGTAAGAACAATAAAAATGAGAAAAACACTTTTTCTTTTATTCATAAAACAGTTACAAATGATATGCTTCAAAACTAAGGAATCAATTTTAAAGAATCGTTTTGCAAATTATTAATAAGACTTTTTTAGTATTTTACATTTTCATTTACCCAAAATTTAAACAATGAAAAAAAATTTTATTCTCATGCTCATTTCAGTTGCATCTATTTCAGTAAATGCTCAACTCGCAAATACAAAATGGAAAGGAGTCTTGAATATTCAAAGCGGCATGAACACTGTTTTTAATTTTAGTAATGATACATTGGAAGTTTTCAATGCCGACACGAATGAAAGCCTTGAAACGATGAAATATTCTACAAAAGATTCGTTGCTCACGTTACAGAAATTATATGGAAGCAGCCAATGCGACACTTCAACTCCCGGAGTTTATAAATTTCAAATCAATAATAATGAATTGACATTAACCCTCGTTTCTGATGAATGCCCCGACAGAGCCGATGCAATTGGAACCATGAAATTAGATAAGGAATAGAAGTTGCTTTTTTATGAATGGTAAAATGAAAATCGCTCATATTTTTTACCGGAAAATCAATTTTCAAGCCTTTCATAGAATGTTTGAGAAAGTCTATAAGATTTGAAGAAGTAATTATAAAAAAAATTACTGATAATCCCGTTGTTCGAAGAAACAATTGGCACAAGCCTTGTATCTTTTTTCAAAAACAACTTTATGGAAACGCAACCTAAAAAACATGCATCTGATAACGATGAAATGCAAAGTAAAAATAGTGGCAATCAAAATGATTCGGCAAATTCCAATGATGCTGTAGAAGAAGATGGCACTCCTGTTCTTGAGGAAGAGGATCTGGAAGAAAATAATATTGATGAAGATGAGGCAGACGATATTGAATGGGACGAGCCACAGACAAAATAATTGGATTCTTCAATCTTTAAAATCACAGACGCGAATTCTGTGATTTTTTTTGAAAGTGAATCAACAGGTAATGCTTTTATTTTTCTGAAGAACAAAAAGAGAGAGATGATTTCATCGCAATCTTTTAAAATCATCCCTGCTATAAACTCCGGGCTCTGCATGGTCTCCGGGCTTCATAGCAATGTTTACATACTTAATATTTTTTAATTCAGTTAAAGTAAAAGTTGTTGAAGCGAGATAATTTTCAGCGCCTGTGTTGCCAATTTCATTCGTGAGCCTTTTGCTGTCCGGTATTTTTACATAAATCGTATCGTTAGAAATTTTTACAAGATCAAGGCGTATGTCCGGAAAATTTTGATTGAGTAAATCTATTAATTGCGTGGTTGAAAAAGTGTCCAGTTGTGCGTTCTCCGGACCTTTTAATTTTTCAGATTTTTCACCTCCCGGCTCAACAGTCCAAATCATTGAGCGGTTTACAATAGTTTTGGCTGTATCCGAAGATGAGCTTGTAGCAACAGTATCAACCGGCATTACAGCCGGCGTTTCTTCTTTTTTCTTATCATTTGATGTGCAGGAAAAAAAGAAGGAAATTAAAATAGCAGCACTCACGGATTTTAATTTTATCATGCCTGAAATTTACAAATTTTTTTTAGAATGGATAGCCAATTGCTAAATTTAAAACAAGGTTTTTTCTTCGCCATTGACGATTGCTGAAGTCAATCTGATTCAATACCCATCTTTGTCCGGCAGGCAACCAGGGATCTCTCAAAGGCATCCCAAGATCAAGTCTCAGTAATAAAATTGTCAGATTGATGCGCAATCCTACGCCCGTTCCTACGGCAAGTTGCTTCATAAAATCTTTTGTAAATTCTCCTCCCGGTTGCAAAGGATTTTTGCGGTACAACCAAATATTTCCTGCGTCAAGGAATACAGCTCCTTCAAGAATTTCATTGATCTTGTACCTCAATTCAGTATTCATTTCAAGTTTCAGATCGCCCGATTCGTCAGGAAAAAAACTAAGACTGTCCGCATTCGCAGGTCTGAAAGTTCCCGGGCCCACAGAGCGGCTTCGAAACGCCCGGATACTATTATTTCCGCCAATAAAATATTGTTTGATATAAGGCAATTGTTGCGAGTTTCCATAAGGATAACCAAAGCCAATCAGAAGGCGGTTGGCAAGTCGGGTTTTTGTATTGAATTGAAGGTAATAGCGAAGATCACTTTGTGCTTTTAAATATTGCGATACTGCCGCACCAAAAAGTCTTTTTTGATGTGTAACCGGATCAACAGGAAGAAACAATCCAACGAGATTTCCGGAAAAATCCGCGAGTCCGTTAAAATAAATTCCGGTACCAACAGGGCTATTCACAAACGGATCAATAGTAAACGCATAGTTAGAACCAAAGATAAATTGTGTGTCAATAGAGTGTTTTAAAATAGGATCATTTTTAATGCTGTCGATATATTTGGGAGTAATATTGATGGCCGTTACATAATTGATCGAGAAGAGATTCAGCTCTTGCTGAAATTTGATATTGGGCTTCCATGTATAACCTAACTCCCCTTTTACCGAACTTAAAGTATATAATTTTCTGCGGTTCAGCAGATCATAACCCAGATCAATTTTTGTTTTTGGAACAAAGGCATTCGTCGTGTTAAAATGGAAAAACGGCACTACAAATTTTGGAATCGAAAACGTAACACCGCCGCCCAGCCGATAAGTATTGTATCCGCTTTGTGAACCACTGTACTGAACTTCACTACCTACGTTTGCGTGAACATCCAGCTCTTCAGCTCCTTTGAAAGTATTCCTGTTTTTGAAAGTGAATGTCACATTTGATCCGACATAATTATTTGATTTGGTATCACCGGAAATTTCTGCGCGCAAAGATTTTTTTGGCTGAGGTGTAAGGTAATAATAAACCTTAAGCCTTCCTGTGTCGCCTTCGCTGTTTGGTGAAACTTCAAACCTGTTTTTCACAAATTTAAAAACACCAAGATTGATCAATCGGCTGAGTGTAAGATTATGATCAGTGCGGTTATAAACATCGCCTGAGTCAAAGCGCATAATCTCGGGAAATAATTGCGGCTTGAATTTATGTTTTGGATCAACAATATAATATCCGGCATAAAGATCTTTTTCAGATGTAGTATCTGAGCTATTCCCATTCAAACGGTAATTTGGATAGATGTAAACATTATCAATGATGTAGGGTTTTCTTGAAACTGTTGGAGCATTTGATTTTACTTTCAAATACATATTTACTTTATCATTTCCGATCGTACTATCAACATCTAAGATCAACACATCAGGACTAAAAAAATAATATCCTTCTTCTTTTAAAATCGCATCAATTCTTGTACGTTCACCTTTGATCACATCAAGGTTAAAAGGGTCTCCGGAATGAAGAAGAGTTCCTGGTTGCGTCTCTTTAATCGATTTTCCAAGAGCAGAACTGTCGGTGGTAAAATCAACTTTATTAATGGTATAAACAGGTCCTGGAGTTAAGGTGTAATAAGCATGTCCTTTCCTTCTTTTTACAATTGTATCACCGGAAGCTTCTGCTTTAAAATAGCCAATATTTTGTAAATAGTTTTGTAACACTTTTACGTTATAATCGACGTTGACACTACTTAATAAAACCGGTGGCTGGCCCATCTTTCGCAAAAATTTCCTGACGAAATTATGTTTGGAAGTATCACCGGCCATGTCATAAAAAATTAATTTAAAAGGAATCCCAAGAAACTTGCTGTTAGGCAACGGGCGAGGCAAATGTTCTGTGAGATCTGCTACCTTATTTTTTTGTTTTCTTGAAAGCGTACTGTCTTTTACTTTCACAGTGGCGCCTGTGTACAAAGCATCTCCTTTGGGAACCAATTTAGTGGTGTTGCACGAAAAAAATATCAATGCAATTATCAAAAAAAATATTGCTGATCTATTTATCATTGGTGCTGGCTTTTGAAGGCGGAGTAATTCTTTGCTCACTTTCTTTTTTCGCGTTATCGACCTTGGTTATTTTCCTGTTATCTTTTCTGATTTCTCTTTTTTTCCTGCGTTGTGCTTTGCTGCTGAATATCTGGCTGAACTTATTGTAATCAACTGTGATGATAAAGCCAACACCTGTTTCAATTACATAGCCTTCTATCTCGCCTGTATAATCATTTTTACGGTAGGCTCTCAACATATATCTTCCATCTTTGCTTAATTTATAATTGACTGCTATATCACCGGCGAGATTGCTTTGCTGCTGATTGGATTGCATCGGCCCTTGCACCTCAAAGTCGCTTCCCACGCTAACCGTTAACCGGTCGCTCAATAATCTTTTTGAAACACCTACATTCAGATCTGTCCTGTTTTGTTCCGAACCGGTTGTATAATCCTGAGTGGTAGCAAGATCAAAATTGATATCAACTCCCTGGATAAGATTTTGTGCCAGTTGATTCAATTGTTCCGATAAAAGACGGCTTACACTTTGCATCGCATATGTTCCGGCATTCATGCTCCCACCATTACTGCTGAAAGGGTCCTCGCCCACAAAACGATTCAGCAACAGCAATGCAAAAACCTGTTTGTTCATTTCAGCCGGCTCTTGCCTTATTTGCGCCAGTTTTGTTTCTACTGTGCTTATAATATCTTTTGAAACATTATAATTTTTGTCTTCAGGAAGAACAATGTCAAAAGTTAGTTGTGGTTTTAAAAGTTCGCCCTGCAATAACAGATGCACCTCAAAAGGAAGCTTTTGCTTGTAAATATTTTCATTGGTCTGGCTCGCATCAATCTGTCCCTGGACAAGATCTATGGGCGCCGTATTGGCAACGTAAATCGCTGTAACATTGATCTGTGCTGTTGTTGGCTCTCCTGTCCAAACAATCCTGCTTCCTTTTTGAATATCAAATTTGCGCTTTAAAAAATTGAAAGAAAGATTGTAAGTGCCTTCTTCAATTTCATAGGAACCGACCAAAGTTATTTTTCCACTTGCGTCAATTCCTCCCGTCATTTGTCCGCTTCCTTTTAATCTTAAGAAATCCCCATTGCCGGCGTCAACAATCATGTTGAAAACTGCATTCTTGTCAACAACAATATTTAAGGAAACATCATAGCCAACCAACGGAGATTTTTTTAAAGAATCATAAGGTGACATAAACAAGGAATCTTCTGCGGTTGCGCTCATGTCAACAAAGCGGACAATACCCTGGCGCTTCTCTACCCCCGGTTCATTTTGTGGCAGCACAACTGTAAAATCTGTTTTGTCATTGATAGTGAGATTGCCATCAACAACTGGATGAGTAGGTGTCCCTTTCACAGTCATGTTGGTAGAAAAAACCATTTTTCCGTAAAAAAGATTGTTGTCTTTTTTGGTAGAATTGATTGCCTGAAAATTATTCGCGTTAATTTTTAAATCAAACGTATAATTGAAAAAATCAGGCGTGTTCAATGCGCCATCAATCACAATTGCATTGTTCGCTGTATCTCTGATCGTAAACGTGTTTAAAATAATTCCTTTGTTATTGATGATTGCGATCGCTTCTTTATCTACTTTAAAAACATTATTGATCATGCTTAAATTAAAAGCAGTATTATCGAAATGAATTAGACCATCGATATTTGGCTTGTTCAAACTTCCGTTCATTGCTACTTTTCCATACAAAAATCCGCGAGCATCTTTTATCTGTCCTTTCGTAAATCCTTCGAGCGATTTCATTTGCAATGAAGCAATATTTAAGACTAGATCGTAACTGCTGTTTGTTGGTTTTACCTGGTAGTTCCCTGTAAGATTTACACTATTTCCACGGCCGGTAAGGCTTACATCAGCACGATATAAATTCGCAACATTATTATTCACTTTTGCAGTAAGATCGCCAAGAGTATCTTTATAAATACTTAAATCAGTTATTGTCAAATCCGTTGTGAAAGTGGGTTGTGTCTGAAGATCTTTTAAAACTGCATTTCCATTCAGCAATCCGTTTACCATCAAAGAATCATTTTGTATGAAACCGGTTAATGTTTCAATTCTGAAATTTTTGAAATTAACTTCTAAAGGAGAATTAGTTCCGCCGCCCGTGCTGTTGACAGTAAATTGTTGACTTCCCTGTGATAAAATAAAATTATGTGCAGTGATACTTTTATTAAAATACTCAATTTGATTTCCTGTATTTACAGTCCATTTATCATAGTTTAATAAAAGACTGTCAGGCTTTAAACTAAAGACATATTTGTTCAATGCCGGCTGATTTAAATTGCCACTTAACCGGTATTTATTTTTTGACTTTTGATCTTTAATATTTAATGTAAAGTCAAGATCATTATTTTTCAAGCTGCCATCCAAAGTCGTTGCATACACACTGATGGAAGTACCACTTTTAAATTGATTTAATGAGGTATTAAAAACAAGAGCATTATTTTTCGTGGCCGCATTAAAATTCAATGAATCAATTATCATCGTTCCATAAACGATATGCGGAGATTTAATAGCAACATTCCAGCCACTGTCACTTGCAAAATTTCCTTTCAGACTAACGGGCCGCAATTGTTTGACCGATGGAAGAAACGCCTGAAGTGCAGCATTATTAACCACTCCGGCAGTTAGGGTAAAATGATATGGATCTACTTTTACTTTATTTTTTTGATTACTTATAGAAAAATAAGGATCAATTGCCTGTTGAAAAACATCCGCTAATTGGGTAAGCTTATATTGACCATTGATAGATGCAGAAAGAAAATCTGTTTTAGCGGTAAGACTTTGATTTCCGCCGGAATTTAAAGCAACAAGTGAAAGTGAATCAATAGTGATTCGTTGACTGTCATTGACAAGAATAGAATGAGTTACATCTAAAGTTCCATTCAAATGATCAGGATCAAGATCGGAAAAATTGGCATCAATTCTTCCATGATAAATCATTTTGTTTGTGGTTAAATGAAGCGGAAGTGTTTTGATACTGTCTATAGTTGATTTTAAAACCAGGGAAGGATATTTTCCTGAAAATGTTCCATTGGCATAAACTACTGCATCAAGGTTTGGATCATGAACAGCGGCATTCACGGTATATTTTTGATTGGCAATATTTCCGTTTGCTTTAATGTCGTGATAATGGTAATTATTTAATGTTGCGTCTGAAACAATTCCGGTGAAAGTTGCATTGGCGGTTTTGGGATCATAACCCGTTCCATTTGCTTTTATGTCAGCAGTCAAAGGACCTAATTTTGGATTTTGCATCATGCTTCCCAGCTTTAGATTTCTTGCTTCAAGGGCAACATTATAACGCGCTTTATTTTTATCAGTGATGTTGACCAAAGTGCCATTTATTTTTGCTCCTCCGTCTGTTGAATTCACGGTCAGATCTGTGGTGAGATTATTCATATCACCTTTTACAAAACCAGTGACAGAAAGAGCTACAGGTAATGAAATATTTTTTGGCAAACTCTTTTTTGGAATAAATCCAAGCATGTCCTGCCGTGAAGTCTGAAATTTATTGATGTGAAGATCAGCATACATTTTCTTTACATCCGGCATTCCTTTTATAATTCCATTGATATTAATATCTGTTGTTGTTAATCCTCTTAAAACTATTTTTTGCAAATTAAGATCACTAACTTTTCCTTTGATTCGTGCATCCACATATATTGTTGAATTTGGCGAAAGCGAAGGCATCTGCGCTTTTAACTGCGGCATAAAAGTCCAGACATCTTTCATGCTCATTTTGCTGTTTTCAAGATCAATGTCAAGACCAAGATTGCCGGGATTTGATTTTATGGCAGCCAATGAAGGATAAGTAATCACTGCAGTATTTTTTAACTCGGAGCCCGGAGTCTGAATCAAAAAATTCTTTAAAGAAACTCCTGTTGAATCCATCAGAAAGTCACCACTCAAATTGTTTAAAACAAAACCACTTTTTTCCTCCATAGAAGCAGCGTTCATTGTTAGCAACGTAGTATCAGCACTGTATTCAAGATTGCTGATATCAACATTCAGGTTTTTAATGCCAAGGTGTGAAAAATCCATACCGGAAGGAGCTTTTGGAGCAGACTGATCATCAAACTTTACATTAATGCTTTTTAATTTGATCGCTCCTGCAATCACTTTCATTGGAGGCGTTGGAGCAGTAACCACTGTATCTTTTGGCTTTTTATCAGGAACAGTCGATACAGTTTCAACAGCAATGTCAGAATGATCCATCGACAAATCATTCAGGGTGATAATGCTGTTTTTCAAATCAATTGTTTTGGGATGAACCTTTGCATCAGCAATAACAAAAGTTGAATTGATATGAGAAGACTGACTTTTATAAGCTACATCAATATTGCTCAGATTAATTTCTTTATTAATGAATTGCAAATAATTTTCAGGCTGCGCAGATGCTTCTGCAACTGTTTTTTTGATCGGCTGTTTTAATGGTTCATTTTGATAAAAATATCCTTTCAGACCATCAAGTGTAATGAATGGGACATTGAACAATAAATGAGTCGGGTCAAAGGTTGAGATTTTTGAATCAAAATGTCCAAACACAAGATCCATGTCATTTCCGGTAAATGCATCATTATAAACAATCCTTGTTTGGTTTACCAAAATCTCATCAATATTCATTTTCAGAGTTGCCGTATCCTGCTTTTCGGAAACCTTTTTTTGTTCAGTCGTAAACGCATCAACAATAAATTGAAAATTGAAAACCGAATCAGGTGGTAAACGCTTTACTTCCAGCACAATATTATTCAGTGCGATCTCTTTGATTTGAATATCATTTTTCAAAAGCCGGAACATATTAATGTTCACTTTTATTTCGCCACCATAAAGCAATGTATCTTTTGATTGATCTTCAATAAAAACATTTTGCAGCGAAATAGCACTTGGAAAATCTACATTTAGTTTTCCGATCGCTACCTTCGTTTTCAGTTTATGTTCCAGGTAAGTGACTACTTTTTTTCGGGCAAAATTTTGGACAAAAGAGGTTTGAATAAGAATAAAAACAAGAATAATTAAAAAAATTACAGAGGCTATTATCCACAAAAATATCCTTCCAAGAGTTGATAAGAATGCTCTCTTTTTTTTTGTTACTTCTTCTTCTTCTTTTGAATCCATGTTAATCAATGATGAATAGGGTAACTCAAATTGTACACCAACTTTAACGAAAAAATAAAATCTGCATTGAAAATACACTGCTTAGGAAACGTAGCAGGTTTATAAGAAGTGCTTTTTTGAAAAATAATAGATGCAGCAAATGAATAAATAAGACAAATCTTTATTTCCAGTTTCATTCAAATTCATCCGCGCTTTTGATATCAACAGAATGTTTGCCGCCGCCGTTGATCAGAAGAAAAATCAAAAGAAGTGTCATTGCAAAGTCAGTGCGGTATTCATGAGCGAAAGGCCAGAATCCCTTATCTGAAAGAATAGGGATTTTTGTGGTAATAAAAGCAGTGATCATGATGACTAAAAGCGGAACAGCAGCGATTCTTGTAAGAAATCCGATAAGAATTAAAATACCACAGAAAATTTCAAAACTTCCGGTGAAATAAGCCCAGAAAGCAGGATCAGAAAAACCAATTTTTGCAAAGCGGCCGGTACCGGCCTCTTCAGGAAGAATATATTTTTGCAAACCTTCTGAAAGAAATATAAAACCGACGGCAAGTCGGCAAAGAAGTGTTGGAATAGCAGATGTGCTTACAATCTTTTTCATTTTTAATAATTGGAAAATGATTGGATTTGATGTTGAAACTACTAAATTTTTAAAGAAAATAATTCAACGCTTCTATCTTTTCCTTTTAAATCAATCAATCCCAAACTTTGCGTTTGCCAACCTTTCAATTTGCTCGCTTCCACGAATTCCTTTGAAACTATAAAATGATGGTTAAGTTCATTGCACGCGCTTCTGATTCGGGCCGTTGTATTCATGGTATCACCACTCATCGCAAGGTCTTTTTTCAGAACTCCGATTTCTCCGACAGTTACCTCACCAACGTTGATGCCAACCCTGAACTCAGGAACAATGCCGAACCTTCTTTTAAAATAGGCGCTTTTTTTCTGGATATTTTTTCTGCTCTCAATAACAACGTCAAGGCATTTGGAAGTATTCTTTTCTGAATTCTTCCAGGAGCAAACTATTTCATCACCAACATATTGATAAATGGTTCCTTCAAACTCAATAATTGCTAAAGACACCAGGTAAATAAATTCGCGGATAAATTGAAAATAAACACTATGTCCAAGTTTTTCAGCAATGGGAGTTGAATCTTTCAGATCGATAAACATGATGATCCTGTCTTCCACACGGGGATGAAGATATTTCCCTGCTAAAATTTCAAAAAATACGCCGGGCGAATATTTTTCATTGATGATCAGAATAAGTTGAGTAACAAAAAAAATTGCAATCCAGTAAACAATTTTTTTCAGAAGCCAGTTTCCAAATAATGCATAATTCTGCAAATGCTGATAAGTCTCGTAAGCACTTTCGCCCTGCAGCACTACAGAACTGAAAAACCGGATGATAAAAGTGAGGATCAGCGCAGAAAGCAGGAGGATGCTGCTTTTTACAAAAAAGTTTAACCAAAGCGGAGAATTGCGCAGCATTCTTTTTAAACGGTAAACAAAAAGATATCCCATTCCCAGGCTGACCAGAAACATAAATAATTCTCTTGTCCAGATGGAATGTAAATGAGATTGTGGTGGTTGATTCAGAAGGAAAATGACCAGGTCAATTGCCGTCCAGAAAATACCAATGAACAGCACCGTCCGTATGCGGATTTTATTAAGATGTGAAATTTTGAATATGCCGAACTTCTGACTCATTTTATTTCTGATAAAAAATTGTAAATGGACAATTGTACATTGTGTTTAATGTTGTCGGTATAATCTATTTTCTTCTGAACGACCCCATCTGATAATAAATGAAAATCCTGCTCGTCATTTTCCCATTGAATATCAAAATAATTAATTAATTCCTTTTTGCATTCTTCATCTTTGACACGAACAAAAACTTCAATGCGATGATATAAATTCCTTGTCATCAAATCAGCGGAGCCCATCAAAACTTCAGCATCATCACCGGCGCCAAAAATTAAAATTCTCGAATGTTCAAGATATCGGCCCACAATTCTTTTTACAAAAATATTTTCACTTTCGCCAGGTATTCCCGGAACCAGAGAGCAAATGCTGCGAATAATCAATTGTACTGTCACTCCTGCTTTTCCTGCTTTATAAAGTTGACCGATAATGTGTGGCTCTTCAAGGTTATTTATTTTAATTCTTATCAGTGCAGGCTTTCCGTCTTTTGCTTTTTGAATTTCTTTATTGATCAGTTTTTCCAATGCAGAAACCATATTGAATTGCGATACCAGTAAACTGTCAAATTTTATTTTTTTATCGTGATCAATCACGTGGGAAAGCTCCAGGAATTTAAACAGTTGCATTAATTCCTTTGTTATCTTTTCATCAGAAGTCATCAGCACATGATCCGTGTAAAACTGTGCCGTTACTTCATTAAAATTTCCGGTGCTTAAAACCGCGAATGATTCTTTCTCTCCTTCTTTCTTTTTTCTGACCAGCGCTATTTTTGAATGAACTTTTATTTTTGGAAAGCTGTAAATAATATGAACGCCGGCATCCTTCATTACCTTGCTCCATTTAATATTATTGGCTTCATCAAACCTCGCTTTCAATTCAATAAACACGACAACATCTTTACCATTTTTTGCAGCGCTGATCAGTGCATTAATGATGTGAGATTCTTCTGCAACCCTGTAAAGCGTGATATAAATTTCTGTAACATTTACATCCACAGCAGCCTGGTTAAAAAAAGATAAAACAGGGTTATAAGATTGATAAGGAAGATGTAGCAGAATGTCTTCGTTGAGCAGAATATCAAAAATGTCCCCACTGTTCAAAATGTTTGAGGAGGACAACGGTTTCCTTTTTTGATAATATAAATTTTTATTGAATGAAGGAAAATCTTCAAGATCGCTCAGGTTATGATATCTTCCTCCTGCAAAAATTTCTTCTGAGTTGACATTAAAAACTGCTGACAAAAACATCTGCAAATTTCTTGGCATGCCATCTTCATATAAGAAACGTGATGGCGGATTAAAGTCTCTTTTCTTTAATTGCTTTTCAATTTTTTGTAAAAGGTTTCCGCTGTAATCATCTGCCAGGTGTAACTCTGCATCACGGTTTATTTTGATGCTGTAAACACTTGTGATTTTTTGATTTGGAAAAAGATATTGAATATTTTCGCGAACGATGTCGTCTAAAAAAATGACGTATTCAAAATTATCCAACCGGCTGAGTGTATAAAAACGCTTTACTTTTCCTGAAGGAATATTTACGATCGCATGTTTTAAAATCCCCTCCTCATCATCCTGCAACGTGATCAGAAAATAAAGCTGGTTATTTTTTGGAATAAAATTTTTCGGAGCATCAGGTTCAAGATAAATGGGTTGAATAAATGAAAGAACATCCGATAAAAAAATTTCTCTGACCTCCGGCAGATGTTCTTTTCTGACCGGCATTCCATAATAAAAAATGATTCCGTTGTTTTTTAATTCAGGAAGTATTTCTTCATGTAGAATTTCACCGAAGAAATTCAATTGAAATCTTATTTCATCCTGCACCTTTTCAGCTATATTTTCTTCAAAATTTTCAATCTCTTTTTTTGTTTTTTTCTTCAGCATAGAAAGAGCAATTACCTCAGGATATCTTACTCTGAAAAATTCATTGAGATTAGAAGAAAAAATGGAAAGAAATTTCATCCGCTCAAAAAGAGGTACAGCCGGATCATGAGCTTCTTCTAAAACTCTCAAATTAAAACTTAGCCAGCTAAGATCCCGATTTACTAATATCATAGAATTTAAAATTTCTTATAATGGCGATCCAGTGCCATTAATTACCGTTCCGCCCGAAGAACCTCCAAATAAAGTGGCGAATCCAAAAGCAATTACCGAAACGATTATGCCAATCATAAAAACATTGTAAGCAATCCGGATGAGTTTGTATTTCTGCCCAAGAACTTTACCAAGATAATAAATGTCTTTGATAAGTGAACCATAAAGATAATCGGTATCAAGCATCATTTCGCGCATGGCTGCATTGTATTGATCATAGGTGCTTTTATAAAAATTGCCAAAGAACAGCAGGTTGATTTTCTTTTCTTTTACGCCTTCCATAGTGAAATTTCCACTTGTTACTTTTGGTCTTGTAGCGAGAATTGAAATAACAATGGTAACAACAGCAGACGTTAAAAATAAAATGGTTGGGATGATCAAATAGGTTTCTGTAGAGAGTTTGCGGAGAAGAACACTTAAAATTACAGAAATGATGATTGCATTTACCGAGATCAGGATATTTGCTTTTCTGTCAGCCATTTCACTTAATTTTAAATGATTTTGCGAAGTGAGGCGGAGCATGGTTTGGATACCTTTGCTCATCAAGCCGCTTTTATCTTTTTCAACTTCTGAAAGGTCTACCTGCACAGCACTTTTTTCTTTCTTGCCTCCTTTATCTTCTTTCTTTTCTGCTTTGGCTTTTAATTTTTCCAGGTTCTTATTTTTCCTTGCATTTAAAAGGTCTTTGCAATAATTGGTATAAAAGACATGTGCTTCCAGCATCTCTATGGTTCCTTTTATAAAATCTTCTTTTTTAATATTGCTGTCACGTAGTTTGGCTTCCTGGAAGGCTTTTTTATTCATCGCTTTAAAATCCTTCGTACCAAGATGATAAGTATCGGCATCACAAATAATCTCCTGCAATAAATCTTTTGGATGGCGCGGTGCTTTCGTTGACATAATGCATCCTTCAATTTCTGTAATAACGTCTTCATCCGTTACCAGGTCTTTCATGAATTTTTTCATGATATCGCAGCTCATTTCTTCATGTTTACCCGGTTCGGTAAAAAGATAGCCGGTATCATGAAACCATGCGGCAGCGTAAAGGATCAACATTTCTTTTTCAGAAACATTATAATGTCCTGCAATTTCTTTTGTGTATTTTACCACATTTTCAGTATGCTCCAGGTTGTGAAAAACCAGGGAAGGAGAATGCATCTGATCAAACAATCCTCTGACATATTCTTCAATGCGTTTATCTGTTTTATGATAGTCCATAATTAAAAGGTTATATTAAATTTAGTGCCAATTGAGAAATTAAATAAATTGTCTTCCGGCGAACGGGCAAGTGTGGCAGACACAAGTGCAAAATTATACGGCGAATAATAAATCCCTCCGCCAAAATCATCATGCCATTTATGAGAAACTTCATTATGCATCCAAACTCTTCCCACTTCATTAAATCCAATTAATCCTACTGCGCCCGGAAGTACATACGATTTCGATTCAAAAAGTTTTACGCGCAATTCCGTTGTCTGATACGCTACCGACTGACCTGAAAACCTGTTTTTTCTAAATCCTCTTAAATAATTATTCGCTCCTAATGTCAGCGCCTGGAAATATTCAAAATTATTATTGAAAATATGTCCGGCGCCAAAACGCAATACTGCAACAAGTTTGGCAGGATCGCGAAGGCTTGCGTAAACTTCCATATCTGATGTCAAAGAAGTAATTTGATGACTATTATCATTCGTTCCAAACATTGATTTTAATTCTGTATTCCATATCACTCCTCTTGTCGGAAGCAACTCACTGTTCAGGTTATTAACTACTACTGCAAATTTTCCACCGAGATAAGACTTCCCTTTGTAAATACTTGCTGAATCCAACCCGACCAAAGAAGGATGTGCCAAAATTTTATTTTCATTATCCGGATATTTGTTCCAGTAATGATAATAAGACGGGCCTAAATAAAACTGAAGCAGGTTGTGAAAATATTTTTTGCGCAACAATACTTCCGAAGCTACATACTTATACCTGACATGATAAAATACCAAAGGATTGTTTTTGTCATTAACTGTATTATTGCCAAGGCCATAAAAATTATTGAGAACAGGATTGTAAAAATCAGCATGAACGACGAGATCATTATTTTTTACCAATTGATTGAATTCTCCGATGTAGTTTAATTGATAAGCGTGCGAACTAAAACTATACAATGATGAAAGCTTTTGATAAGTAGCATAAGGATCTTTTCTGAAGCCAAATGTTTTTAATGAAAATCCCAAACCGATCAGAATATTGTCCTCAACATTATATCCGAGGTTCAGCATTGGAATCCGGTAACTATTGTATTTGTAGCTGGTAATATCATAACGGTTTACAGAAGGTGAAGTCGACATTTCATTTTTGCTCTTCCTGCCATTTACAATAAAATTGCTTTCAGGAGAATAGTCGTAAATTTTATTTTTGATATTTCCTTTGATGTTAAACGTATCATTTCCCTGGCCGCCAATAATTCTTAATTTAATTTTTGAATTAACATTGGAATCGACATAAAAAATATCATCGCCATTAAGTCCGTAAAGATTGATATACTTCGTCACTTTTGGATCAAAGACACGATCATACATTAAGGTTGAAGAATCATTTTGATCTTTGCGCTTGAACACTTTTACCTCCAAGCTATCGTTCCTGTTGGAAAGCCTGAAAAATTCATTTTTATTGCTGCTTACCACGTTTACTTCTTTTGAAAGAAAGCGGTAATACAGCATTCCTTTTTTATAAAGAAGATCACGTCGTCCTTTTAATTTTGTTTCAATTACATTTCCGTTTATTTTATAGATCTCAGGAGGAAATCTTTTTACTGCTTTTTTAATCAGCGAATCACTCAGATTTGCCTGGAACATTTTGATTGTTTTTTCCCAGGCATTTGCGTCCAGGTTGTTCATAAAGATCCTGTCAAAATCCCTTTCTTCCCAATTGAACCATTTGATATTCGGATAATTTTTTTTGAATCCCTGCAAATAAGGCATTGCTGAAAGACTAACCGCTTTCGCTAATAATCCGTTTGAATTAAAAAATGCCTGGTCGCGATCTTTAGGGATCGGAAAATATAATTTGCCCACCCCTGTATCCCTTGTTCCAAAATCCCATTGTCCAAAATGGCGATCCCAATCGCCAATGATCATATCTAAAAGCCGTGCCCTTAAAACCGCTTCCTGATCCATGTGATCTTTGCTGTCGGTGATCATTTTATTGATGATCTTCTGCGTGCTTTTGGTGTCTGTTTCCTTGTCAACAGGATTGTCCGGCTCCAGTAGACAAACTTTATTGGCAAAAACCTGCCTGTATTTTCCAAGTGCCGGGTCGTCCGGAACAAAATAATAAACCGGAGTATTATAAATTACATTTACGGCTTTTGAAAGAACCGGAATTGCCAAAGGCCCGTAAGGCGATTGGGCAGAGATCATGTCCTGCACAATAGACTGAGCGATCGTTCCTTTGAAAGCTTCCGGAACTGCGCCGGCCGGATTTTTATCCACTGTTCTCAAAACCCATTTTCTTCCGGCTGTATCCGTCATTTTTAAAGATTTGGTTTGTCTTCCTCCACCCAATTCTTTTATTTTAAATCCCCCTTTTTCTCTGTCGATTCTAAACACTTTTAAATGAACCGGCTTCGCCCATTCTTTACGATAATTTTTTCCTGAAATGATCTTATGGAATCCTGAAACTTCAGCATAGTGTTTATTCACAGGAACCGTAACGCTATCCTGAAAATGAACGACAGGAAGTGTTTGAGGAATTTCAGTAGAATCGGGTTTATTCAGATAAGTAAAGTTGAAAAGATCTTTGCTGAAAGCATGTTTAACCGTATCTGCGTTCACCAGGTAATAATCAATATGTACATTCCTGTTTTTGGAAATTTCAAGTGCCGCAAAACCTAAAGATTGGGCTTCAAACAAAACTTTTTTATTCCTGGAAACCCTGGTCTTTTTAGAACCTGCGCCACTTACAACATAATAGCGACTGCTGTCTTTAATTAATTGTAGATCATGCTCGTGACCTGCTACAAAAAACACATTTGGATAACCCTTTACAATTTTTTCAACACCGCCGATCATTTTTTCATAAGCCGGATAATGAAGATCTTCCGGAGTTCCAAAAATTCCACGGGCTATCGGGTAAATTGAGCCAATAACAGGAAGCGGGATCCAAAGATTTGGGTTGAGATCAGTAAATGGAAAAATATGTTGTTTCAAGGTAAAATATCCTCCATGAACTCCATAACTTTTCAAAGTATGATGGCAAGCCAGGATCACTAATTTTTTCTTATTATTTTCCAGCATTTTACCGAGTTCTTCATAAAATTCTTCTTCGGTTTTTGAAGAACAATCAGACTCTACGCCAGGTTTTTCTCCCTTTTCTATGAACCACTGGCTATCAAATAAAATGAGTGTAATATCATTGCTGATCTCATATTCAACAGGACCTACACATCCATCTGTTGGAAGAAATTCAACATTTTTATTTCCTAATTCATTTACATATCGTTCCTGCCGCTCAACATTTTCAAGCCCGATAGGACTTCCATCAGTCCAATCGTGGTTGCCTGGAATAAAGATCACTTTTGCATTGGTTCCTTTTGCAATGTTGATTTGTGAGTCCAATACTGCTTTCGCCGCTTTATATTCAGGTAAAAAATCCTGTGGTAATCCTGTTTTATATAGATTATCGCCAAGAAACAAAACAGTTGTTTTTTTATCAAGTGGAATCAGTTTGCGCGCTGCATCCACAACCGGTTGCCTTCCAAAGTTCAATTTGCCCGCATCACCTATTAAAATAATTCTTTCTTTTATGGAATCGGTACGTTGGGTAAAACCATCAGTAATTATAAAACTCAATAAAATAATCACAACTAACTTTTGCATTAACTAACTTTTTTTCGTTTAAAAATGAATATAGTGGCCGAATTATGTTTATTTCCAGCTTCATTCGAAATGATCATATCTCCTTTTGGGGTAAATGAAATTCCTTCAGGCTGTGTATAAAGCCCTGAATTTAAGGGATAGGCTTCTTTGCAATTGCCGTTCTGATCTGCACGAACTAAAAGACTGTTCACTGCCGACAAAATCCATAATTCTCCGGTGGCAGGATTGATTTCAGCTGCTGAAGGTTTGAATTTCATTTTCTTTTGTCCTGCTTTTTTGGCGATAATGTCTGCATCGATCGTAAATACAGATGGGGTAAAAACATGGTTTTCCGGATCATATCCCCATGCGGTAACTTTACTTTTTTTATCGTTTTGACAATCTTTGCAGATCATGATGAAACTTTTTCGTGAGGAATCATAATAAAGTGATTCAAATTCATTCTTCCCTTTTCCTCCGGGATCAAAAACTGAGATTTGTGTTGTAATGGTGTCACCATGAGGAGAAAATTTTAATGTATGAATGTTACCATTGCTTTCTAAAATGTAAAACAGGCTGTCGTGATAAGATACATCTTCAAAATCGAGTGGTTTGTCAAACTTCCATTTTTGGGTAACATAATCATTCTTTAAATGGATCTTAAATAAGTAACCCATTTCATCAGAAATAGCAAAAACACTGGTATCTTTTCGATAAAAGTGTATCCCTGAAATTTCGCGTAATGCATCATTCAAAGTCAGTATTAACGGGTGATTCAGGTCATATTCTTTGCAGCTGCTATCGGCTTCTATATAATTTTCCGTACAACTTTCAACAGTAATAATCCAAAAAGAAGATAAAAGAATTATCAGGAAACGACATAACATAATCTTAGAATAAAAGTAAACCATTGCAAAGCTGACATTGGATACTATTGAGAAATCAGTAATACTTAATAATGTAATTGCCAACTTTATACCAAGAAATTTATTGCTGAAAAGTGCTGCAAACACTTAAATTTTAAAGCAGATGGGGTTTTTTTTCCCCTTAAACAAGGCAAAGCAGAGAGCTTGATTATTTGAAAACGCTGTGGTAAAATCCTTTTAATTACCGTAAGAATGGTATTATGCAAAAAAAAATCTCCGGCATTTCCGGAGATTTTCAAAAAAATTGTTTGTAAGATTATTTCAAAGCTTCGATCTTTTTTACAAAATTAGATTTAGGTTGAGAACCAACTAATTTATCTACTACTTTACCACCTTTTACAAACAGAATTGCTGGAATGCTGGTAATGCCATAATTAACACTTAATTGCGGGTTGTTATCCACGTTCACTTTACCAACATTTACTTTTCCGTCGTATTCTTTGGCAAGTTCTTCAACAACAGGGCCTATTGCGCGGCAAGGGCCACACCATTCTGCCCAAAAGTCGATCATTGTTAATTTTTCAGAATCTAAAACTTTTTCTTTAAAGTTCGCATCGGTATATTCCTGAGCCATAATGAAATTTTTAATTTAAAATAATTGTATGAATGATTGCAAAGGTAAAGCCAATAATTCTTAAATGTTGAATTGTCATATCCACATCATGTTAATTCAACTTTAATGTCTAATTCAGGTTTTTGTTGCAGATAATTAGCCATTTCGTCATTCATTTCAAAACCTTTTTCTATAGTGTACATAGAAAATTTTAAGTGGGAAAGATTATCTGAAATATTAAATTTAAGCGTTGACTTTCCCGGGAATTTTTGAACATTATTTCCAATAAACTCAATAAATTCTTCAGAAACATCGCCAGGATTCATGTCTATATGAATTTTTTTTGTCTGACTTCTCATTACTGTTTCTAAAAGACTGATGCTGCTGATTTTAAATTCATAAGGAGAAGTTTGATATCGCTGAACGAACGATCCTGTAAAGCAAAGAACCATTCCGGCTTCCAGGTAATGACTGTATTTCGCATAATCTTCTCCAAACAGCATCAACTCCATTTTTTCAGAATAATCTTCCAGGTGCATTACCCCAAACTTGTTTCCTTTTTTTGAAAGGCGATGCTGGCCTTCCGTTACCAATCCGGCAATCCTGAAAGATCTTGAAGGATTGGGATAAAGATTGATAGCAGCTTTAAATTCGTTGAAATCAGCAACAGTATCAAATTTATAATGCCTGATCTGGAATTTAAAATTGTCCAAAGGATGTCCGCTCAGGTACATTCCTATCACTTCTCTTTCATTATCCAGCATTTGAATCAACGGCCATCGCTCACAATCCGGAATCGTCGGAGGCGTCACTTCTTCCATTTGCAGATCTCCAAAAAGAGTGTTGGTATTATTATGTAGCTGTGCCTGGTATTGATTACCAAATTTGATGATTTTTTCAAGCGAAGTGATACTTTCTCCGGGAGCAGTAAAGAAAAACTGTGCACGATGGAAATTATTAAAACAATCAAAAGCGCCGGCATAAGCAAGACTTTCCAGCGATTTTTTATTCACAGTTCTTTGGTTCACTCTTTTGATCATGTCAAAAATCGAAGAGAAAGTTCCATTCTTTTCTCTTTCTTCAATAATGTTTTCAATTGCCGCTTCTCCCACCCCTTTCATACCGCTGAAACCAAACCGGATCTCACCTTTTTTATTTACCGCAAATCCTTTTTGTGATTCATTAATATCAGGGCCAAGAACTGTTAATCCCATGCTTTTGCATTCTTCCATAAAGAAAGTGATCTTGTCAATTGCTCCTGCATGATTTAGCACCGCAGCCATATATTCACTTGGATAATGAGCTTTCAGATAGGCAGTTTGATAAGCCACAAAAGCATAACAGGTGGAATGCGATTTATTAAAAGCATATTGAGCAAATGCTTCCCAATCGGCCCAGATTTTTTCTAAAATATTTACGGGATGATTGTTCTTCCTGGCGCCTTCGATAAACTGCGCTTTCATTTTATCCAGCACGGATCTTTGCTTTTTTCCCATTGCCTTTCGCAATATGTCAGCATCCCCTTTGCTGAACCCTGCCAGCTTTTGGGAAAGCAGCATCACCTGTTCCTGGTAAACAGTGATTCCATAAGTATCTTTCAAAAATTCTTCCATTTCAGGCACATCATAAACAATTTCCTGCCTTCCATGTTTTCTTTCAATATAATTCGGAATATAAGCGATCGGACCCGGACGATACAAAGCATTCATCGCGATCAGATCATCAAATTTATCAGGCTTTAATTCTCTTAAATACTTTTGCATTCCTGCACTTTCAAACTGGAAAGTTCCATTGGTTTCGGCGCGTTGAAAGAGTTGATACGTTTTCTCATCGTCAAGAGGTAAAGCATCAAGATCAATGGAAATGCCATGATTTTTTTTGATAAGAGAAAGAGCGGTCTTTAAAATGCTCAACGTTTTCAAACCAAGAAAGTCCATTTTTAAAACGCCTGCTGCTTCAATATTACTTCCATCAATTTGTGTGAGCCACAATTCAGAATCTTTGGAAGTGGCAACCGGAATCAGTTCCATTAAATCCTGTGGAGCAATAATGATTGCCGAAGCATGAATACCGGTATTTCTTACAGAGCCCTCAAGGATTTCCGCTTCATGCAATACTTTACTGCGTATATCCTCGCCATTATAAATGTCACGAAGTTTTTGAATGTTACTGATATCATCGGCGCCAACGCCCTCTTCAGTTAATGATTTAGGACCTGTAAGCGGAGATTTCAAAACTTTTTTTAATGAAGTGCCTGGTTTGTCAGGAACTAATTTTGCCAGCGCATTACTTTCTGCAAGTGGAAGATCCATTACACGGGCAACATCTTTAATGCTCATTTTTGCGGCCATCGTGCCATAAGTGATAATTTGTGCAACCTGGTTTTTACCATATTTATCCACTACATAATCCAAAACCCGCTGCCTTCCTTCATCATCAAAATCAGTGTCAATATCGGGCATTGATTTACGGTCAGGATTTAAAAATCTCTCGAAAAGCAATTTGTATTTTATCGGATCTATGTTGGTAATTCCTATGCAGTAAGCCACCACAGAACCAGCAGCTGATCCTCTTCCCGGACCAACAAAAACACCCATATTTTTTCCGGCAACGATAAAATCACTTACGATCAAAAAATAGCCTGCAAATCCCATTGTTTTGATCGTAAACAATTCAAAATTGATGCGCTCCTCAATTTCCGGAGTAATGGTTTCATATCTTTTCCTGGCTCCTTCCCACGTTAAATGTTCGAGATACGCTTCCTGGTTCGCAAATTCTTTTGGAACCGGAAAATGCGGAATAAGAATATCTCTTTTAAGATCCAGCACCTCTATCTTATCAATAACTTCATTGGTGTTGTCTAATGCCTCGGGCAAATCTTCAAAAGCCGAAAGCATTTCGCTTGTATTCTTTAAATAAAACTGGTTGTTTGGAAATGCGAAGCGCTTATTTTTAATGGCAACATCATCATCAGTAAACTCCCGTAAAGCAGGAGTAGCCTGGGTCTCGCCTGTGTTGATGCAAAGCAGAATATCATGTGCATTAAAATCTTCTACATCTACATAATGAGAATCGTTGCTCGCTATAACATTTACATTGTATTTCTTCGCAAATTTTAATAAGACTTTATTCACCTTATCCTGGTCTGGAATTCCATGTCTTTGCAACTCGACATAATAATCTTTTTGAAAAATATTCAGCCACCATTTAAATTCATTTTCTGCTTCAGCTTCTCCTTTCTTTAAAATAGCCTGGGGCACCAAAGCGCCGAGGCAGCAAGTGGTGGCAATCAATCCTTCATGATATTTATGAATCAATTCTTTGTCGATACGCGGATATTTCGAATACATTCCTTCAATATATCCAAGGGAAGTAAGTTTCGTAAGATTTTTATAGCCTTCTGCATTTTTGGCCAGCAGGATCTGGTGATGACGCTGGTCTCTTTGTTCTTTCGTAAACTGTTTTTGATGCCTGTTCTCAGTAATGTAAAATTCACAGCCAACGATAGGTTTTACTTTTAAACTGCCATCATCATTTTTTAAAGTATGAGCATGTTTTACAAATTCAAAAACACCAAACATGTTTCCATGATCAGAAATGGCCAGCGCCGGCATTCCGTCTGCAATCGCTTTATTGTAAAGAGCTTTGATAGATGCAGCGCCATCCAGCAAAGAAAATTGTGTATGAACATGGAGGTGAGAAAACTTCATAGAATGTAAAAAAAGCAATTAAAATAATGATTGCAAATATCGCGAAAAACGATGGCTTGATTTTTGCAAATTATCAACAAAACAGGTAAAAGTTTTTGTAATAAATAGTGTTTAAAACTCCCGGAAATATTTTTTTGCTTTTTTATGATTCGAAACTTAACTTCGTCCTGACCGGGAAATTTTAATTTTAACGTAATTTATTTAAAAACTAAGCCTGTTACAATATCCATGTCAACAACGTTGCTTATTTTTTGAATAACCTATATAACCCATAAGAATGAACAAACTTATATTAAGCGGCATATCCGTGATACTGTCCTGCACGGTGCAAATCGCAACAGCTCAAAACAGCGTTAATAAAATCAGCGTTACCAATTTTGCCGGAAGCTCCTCTCCTTCTTTTAATGGAATCTCATTTACTCCCGATGGAATTTTAAGAACTTCAGAAAGTGGTGGCACAAAAAGTATCAAAGTAGTAGAAGCGCCGGTAGTTACCAGGAAAAACACAGCGATAATTACTGAAATAGCAACATCTGCAATTGAAAAACTTTCAGCGCTTCAATTTAAATATGCGATGATGATGAATGTGGATGTTGAATCTTTAAAGAATCTTTCTTTGCTCGGTTTTATTGATAATTGGTTTGGAACCCGTTATCATTTAGGAGGAACAAGCAAAAGAGGAATTGATTGCAGTGCCCTGACTGGCGCGCTTTTGCTGGCGGTTTATGGATTTAATATGCCAAGAACAGCAAGGGAGCAATATGATGCAACAGAACATATTGATAAAGGCAATTTAAAAGAAGGTGATCTTGTTTTTTTCAATACGCACGGCGGCGTTTCTCACGTTGGTGTTTATCTTGAAAATGATTATTTCGTCCACGCCTCGACGCACGGCGTCAAAATTAGCAGCCTCGATGATCATTATTATTCTAAGAGATTTATTTGCGGCGGAAGAATTACTGATGACCCACTGAGTGGAACCGATTAAAATATTTTTGAAATTAGTTTGAAATTAAACTGATTTTTTGATCCGGTTATTTCTTTTCACAAACAAAGAAATAATCGGATTTTTTATTTTGAATAAAATACGATTGAAAGAAAGAAAGCATTTGATTTTTATGTTTAAAAAAAGAAGTAAACGAAGAAATACCGCTTTTTATTTTTAGAAAATATCTTAATTCAACAATTTTAATACTTCCACACTTCCATCCGGTTTCATAATTTCTAATTGATAAATTCCTTTCGGTAAATCTTTAGAAAGAATAACTTCATTGCTGCTTCCGGAATGATTGATATTTTTAGAAATAATTAATTGTCCTGCTGAATTGATCAGGCGGACTGAATATTTCCCCTGTAGCTGATTGGAAAACTGAAGATGAATGACGCCGTTTTCAACCGGATTGGGAAATACTGAAAGGCTTCCATTTAGTTGTCCCATCTTCACTTTCACAATGGATGAATAAGTAACTTGCCCGTCCTTGCTCATGGAAGCAATGCGGTAATAATTATTCCCGGTGGAAGGATTTGTGTCAACAAAATTATATTTCCCTGCACCTTTATTTTCCGCACGAGTATTTCCAACAGTAATAAAATTATTTCCATCCACAGATCTTTGTACCTGGTATTTTTCCATACCACTTTCATTTTCAACCTGCCATTCTACAACTACGGTTTCTTGTTTTTTTACAGCTGTTAATGAAGAAAGTTGTACAGGCAAAACAGAGAATGTTTTGAAAACAACTTTGAACCTGCCAGACGCGGCTGATGCAGCGTTTGAAGTGATGGAAATATTTACTAATGTAGTATCTGTGAGACTGATGGTTGTGGCGGTATTCAAATAATTATCGATCAGGAATGCCTGTACATTATCTGTTTCCATATTTTCAGGAACAAATCTTAATTGATAAGTCTGCTGACGAAGATTACTCATTTTATAAAAAATAGTATCGTTTGACGAAATCAGTTGGCGCGCTTCAACAGCAAGAAACTTTCCATACCGGAGGATACCAAAATTTTCTCCGCTGTTTAAAATTTTCATTCCATCGTCTCCGTCAATCGAATCACTGAAAGCCTGGTCAAATGCAACCGCATTTCCATCTGCAATAAGCGCATTGGGATCCGGACTTGTAAAAAGACTGGCCCTGAAAAATTGTCTCTCTTCTACCTTGGTAGTATTTGCTTTTCTCGCAAAGTTTACAGAGCTACTGCCTGATTTGCTGTTTTCATTAAAAGAAACTGAGCCTGCAGATGCAGAAGAGGAATGAACAAAAACTGCTTGTCCTGATTGAATATTTTTACTGCTTTTTCCTGAAGCATATGCGCTGGTTCCTCCCGGAACCGGTTGCCAGTTGTTCGTTCCACTGACAGTTTGATAACCTCCGAATCCATAAGAACCATATAAGTAAGGATCCCATGCATAATACAAATTGTCAACATTAGTTTTTGTTACGAGACTAAAATCTACGGGAGAAGCATAAGGATTTCCAATCGATTGATAATGTCCGGGCAAAATGCTGATAGCACTTTGAGTTCCGGTTAATAAATTTCCTTTTGTTCTTAAAATAGTCGGAGTGGCAGCGGTAACAGTTGTGCCATTCACCGTTCTGTCGCCACGAATAAAAACCATATATCCGACGGAATTGTAAATAGAATTATTGGCGCCCGAAACTCCTATCCAACTGTTAGAATTTGAATCATAATATTTCATGGCAGCGCCCACTGAATAAGCATCAAAGCCGGCCGTTGTTCCATTCGGACTGGTTAAATAAGTTCCATATCCGGCAGAGCTTCTCTGATCTTCCATCCAGCTTTGTTTGATGGTTTGTCCGTTGGTTGGCGTTGCTAAAAATTGCCACGTTTTTTCATGTTGTCCGCTTCCATTTCCCACATTGATATAACGGTCAACAATTACTTTTCCGTTAATTGAATTTCCTGTTCCCAGTATTCCAACACTTGCTGTTCCGTTTACTGTAGATAATAGATTCAGGTTATCATTCGTATTTAACCTGGCAACAGAATTACCAAAAGTTAATGTTCCTGAAATCTTTAAAGTATCGTTTAAAGTTGAAGAAAGCGACAGGCCCGGACTGCTGGTATTGTTTACAATTAAATTATTCACTGTTTTATTATAGAACATACTTCCTGCAATTGTTTGAGCTGAGGAACCATTCATTCCTAATGTTCCATTCGTAATATCAAGAGTTCCATTGTTAGTGACGGTGCCCGAAACTTGTAACTTACCCAAAACCTGTAACCTTGCTCCTGTTGCAATCGTAATATTATTGACTGCCGCCGTTGCGCCTGAAGAGATGATTGGGTAATAAGTTGAAGCAGGAATAGTAATATCAGTGCCGGCTGTCGGAACTGATGGACACCAGTTTGCAGGATCAGTCCAATTTGAATTGACACCAAGCCATGTATTACCTGCCTTTACTTTCACAGAAATTGTTTTTACAACTGAATAAGAATTTGCAGTGGCCACACAGGTAATAGTATAATTTCCGGCCGCAGGAGTTATGGTTGCCGTAGACCTGGAGGAGTTATAACTAAAGGAGCCAGAGACGGGCAATATTACCCAACTATAAGAATAAGTTATCCCGTTCACGGTATAAAGAGGTGCTATAGTTGCAGTAATCGAGCTTCCCGAGCAAACAGACGAACCGGAAGTGAGCGTATAATCTGGTAAACCTCCCTGGGCATTGAACTGTTCAAAAGTGAAAGTCGTATTGCTTGATTTGTCACTTGAAACAGCAATGATAGTGCTTCCGATAATCAGTCTTTGAGATGCGTTCCCACTGCCTGTTGTAGGCTGACAGCCTAAAGAAGCCGGATCAATAGCCAGGTTGGTTCCTGCTTTAAAAGTAAGATCACTGTTGTTGGACCAATAGATATTTCCTTTGGGAGCATTTACAATTACGTTGGTAAAATTGGAAAGAGAAACATTGGAAGAAATCTTTAAGGTTCCGTTTATGGTAAGAATTCCTGATTGAGCGGTAATGGTGCTGGCATCAACAGTAGTGCCGGATGGAATCGTATAATCCGCCAAAACAGAAGAAGAAATCAAAAGTGCCATTACTGTAAAAAGTAATGATCTTTTAATTGCAGGATTACTGAAATTTTTACTGCCGGTTTTCATTAAGATTGGATCGCTGTTTTTTTGAACCTCTTACAAACGCATAATCAGTGGTTAAAGTATATTTCTATTTATTCTTTGTTTTAAGGCATCTTATAACTTTTCAATCAAAATGAACGGATATTATATCAATAACCTTCTATTTTTCAATCAATTATAAGAAATAATGCAAGAAGATACCCGGGAAAGTGTTGCAATAACAATTGATAATAATCAATATTTATTTTGACGTGAACGAATCCGGAAGGATTAAAAGAGAACTACGAACCTATGAATGCACGCTTTTAGTTGTTCAGACACACTAATTTTCTATAATAACTGTTTTATTATTATTATTAAAATCTTTCCTTATGCATTTAAATAACAAAGATCAAAGTAGTAGTGCAGAAGAAAATTCTTTTACAGAAATAGAAAAAACAATTGCACGTTACATGAAAGAGGAAGATTCTACCAAGCAAATTGCTGCAAAATAAGGCAGGAGTCCACATACCATTGAATCTCATAAAAAATCGATGAGAAAGAAGGCAGGGGCTTTTACTTCCATAGGCGTTGTACTTTATGCCCTTGAAAAGAATATCATTCAGTTAGTGATATTTTTCATCCAGGTTTTGGAGATTGACATTTCTGAAATTGTTTGTTGTTAATTCTGTATTATCGGAATGATAAGCGAGTATTGTCTGCATGTCTTTATTGCGAACAGCATTTGCCCAATTTTCTATGAGCTGACGAATTTGGATTTCGTTTTCTTTGGGTTGACGTCAGGTCAGTCGTCATAAATTAATTTTTTGTTTCTTCGAAAAAACCAGCTTGTTTATTTTTTAATTACCCCAAGTTGAAATTTTCGAATCGTCACTTGTTTTTTTATAAATCGTACTTGGTGCGTCATATGCATAAATCCAAAGACGAAGCGTATCATGCGAAATAGTGACATAGGTAGGAATTGAATTTTCCTGATGATTAAAAATAATTCTATGTCCGGTTTGCCCCATCCAATCAACAGCGCTGTCCATTCTTATCACATATGTGCCCACCGTTTTAAGAACGTTATTTGAATATAACGCATAAGTAGAATCAGCAAACTTAAAATAATTACCACTTCCTGGTTGATAAATGGTTTCACCACCCTGACCACCAAAACTGGTTCTTAATTCCCATGTACCGATAATTCCCAATGAAATGGATGTCTTTTCCTTTTTACAGGAAATAATGCATAAAGGCAACAACATAATAATCAGCCTGAAGTATTTACTATACATTTTTGTTGTTTTGTTTGATGACAACCTGATGGGATGGAACGTTGCATTTGCTCATCTGTCTGAACTAAGATTTTCAGGATTAAAAGATGGTAAGAGTTGCGTCCGAATCTAGTTCAGACATCCTATAATCCTTCAATCTTATAAATCTTAGTTCAGACACCCTCCACAATCACCCACCTCCTCCTCACTCAATCCATACAATTCAAAAACCAGTTGATTCATTTTATCATCTGTATATTTTATTCTTGCTTCTAATTGTCTGAATCAGGATTTTCAAGATTAAAGGATTTTAGGATTTAATCCTGTTCATCAGTAAATCCTGTAAATCCTGATTCAGACAATTATCCCCGCCTCCTCCTCACTCAATCCATACAACTCACAAACCAGTTGGTTGATTTTATCATTGGTATATTTTATTGCTACTCATTGATTGGCGGTTTTACAGACCTATAAGGTTTTGAAAACTTTATAGGTCTATTTTATCTTTTCCATTTATTCTAACCTGATGTATAAAGCACCTCCTCCGTCATAGGCATCCTGTGATAAGGTAAGAGAATCATTGGAGACAACTACAAAAGTTCGATCTGAATTATCTTCATGATTGTAAATAATTCTGTATCCCATTTCTCCGGTTAAATTAAATTTTTCTCTCACTAATATATATGTGCCACTGTTTAAAAGCACCTGATTTGTATCTATCTCAAAAGTTGATTCCGAAAACTTTAAATAATTTCCATTGCCGGCAGGATAATTTGTATTTCCTATCCAACCGCTATATAGCGTTCTTAATTCCCATGTACCAATTATTGATGGCGAAACCAATGTCTTTTCCTTTTTGCAGGAAATAATGCATAAAGGCAACAAGATAATAATCAGCCTGAAGTATCTACTATACATTTTTGTGTTTTGTTTGATGACAACCTGATGGGATGGAACGTTGCATTTGCTCATCTGTCTGAACTAAGATTTTCAGGATTAAAAGATTGTAAGATATACACCGAATCATCATTCAATCCTGAAATGCAAACAGGGACAATTTATATAAAAACCTATCATCCTTCAATCTTAGAAATCTTAGTTCAGACACCCTCCACAATCCCTACCACCTCCTCACTCAATCATACAACTCAAAAACCGGTTGATTGATTTTACCATCTGTATATTTTATTCCTGCTTCTAATTGTCTGAACTATGATTTTCAGGATTAAAAGATGTAAGATTTGCATTGAATCATCATTCAATCCTGAAATGCAACCGGGGACAATTTATTTAAAATCCTATCATCCTTCAATCTTATAAATCTTAGTTCAGACAGTTCCTCAATCTCTATTGTCGTGAGTTACAAAACTCAGGACAGCGATCTACAATTTTTTTGAACGATATTAAGAATAGCGGGGAGATTTTAGGAATGGTCACTACTGTTGTAAAAAAGATTTCTACTGTTGTAAAAAAATCTGTACCCTTTTGTGGGTCTGTTCACTAAGTGTGTCAGAGTAATTCAGTAAAAGCATGCTTCGATTACAATGTAAAAATGGCTGGAGAGGGATCTTCGGCCTTTTTTTTGTTTTTACTTCGTGTTCTGCTTATGTTGACGTGCACGGATCCTGCAAAGGGTTTCAAGGGTCATTCCAAGATAGGAAGCGATGTATTTTAATGAAATCCTGTTCAGCAAACCTGGTTGCATTTTTAGAAAATGAAGATATTTTTTTTCTCCGGAAGGAATGCGTGAAATATAAGCTCTCTCCTCGGCGCCCCGATAATTATATTCCCAAAGACGGCGACCGATTATATTTGTTTCAGGATATTTATTAAAAAGCTGTTCTGTAAAATTCAATGGAATTGCAATCAATTCGCAATCTTCAAGCGCCTGCAAATATTCCTGGCAAAGGTTAGTTGTTCCGAGCGTACGGATGGAACCGACGATCTCATTTTCTTCATTGATCCAGGTAGTGATCTGTTTTCCATCTTCTTTTATAAATCCATGAACAACGCCTTTTACAATAAAATAAAAATGATCTGCTACAGAACCCGGCTTCAATAATAATTTTCGTTTTTTTATGGTGAATGGAAAAGTATTTTCATCAATTTCTTTAACAACTTCCTCGGGCAGCGAAGCAATTTGATTCAAATATCCCACGACGGGAGAATGGCCGTCAATTGTGTTCCATTTAACAGGACTGAGCATTTTAAAGCAGTATGAAATTAAGCAGTAGAATAACTTCCACGCAATATAGCATCTATGCTTAAAAAAGCAAAAATTTTAACAGAAATGTTAGTAAGATCAATGGTTTCAGGCGATAAACTCAATTTTGCATGAAAAATACGATCGGAATAAAGCTTTTTCTTCTTAAGCAAATCCGAAAAGGCTACATTTCTTACTTTTACATCCATTAAAGTTTATGGAACATAATCATTCGCACGATCACAGCCACATTTCCGTCCTCACGAGTGTGAACACAGCTTTTGTAATTGGCATCCTGCTAAACTCTCTTTTTGTTGTGATCGAAGCTGTCGTTGGCTTTTCTATTCATTCTCTCTCGCTGTTGTCTGATGCAGGTCATAATCTTGCAGATGTAGGAAGTCTTGGTTTGTCTTTACTGGCTTTTAGATTATTAAAAATAAAATCAAATAATAAATACACCTACGGATACCGCAAAACCACCATAGTAGCGGCTTTGTTCAATGCGTTGATCCTTCTGATCTCCATCGTCGCCATTGCTTATGAAGCATTTCAACGCTTTGCAAATCCACCTGCTCTTCCCGGAAAAACCATTGCGATAGTGGCAGGAATTGGTATTGTAATTAATTTTTTAACCGCCATTTTATTTTTAAAAAATAAGGAGCACGATCTGAATGTAAAAAGCGCCTATCTCCATATGCTTGCTGATGCTTTGGTGAGTGCCGGAATAATGATTGGCGGAATCATCATTTTCTACTCCCATCTTTATTGGATCGATCCTGTCATAAGTGTCATCATAGTTTTGGTGATTTTATTCAGTACATGGGGTTTGTTAAAAGAAAGCCTGGCACTTACGCTTGACGCGGTTCCTAAAGATATTGATCTCAATGAAATTAAAAACAAAGCTGAAAAAATTGATGGTATCAAAGATCTTCACCACATTCATATCTGGGCGATGAGCACAACAGAAAACGCCATGACAGCACATTTGGTGGTAGATTCCAATAAAAACAGCGAACAGGTTACCTGCATAAAAAATGAATTAAAACATACGTTACAGCACATGAACATTCAGCACGTTACGCTGGAAACTGAATATGTTAATGAGAAATGTAAAAAAGTGGACTGCGGAAAATAAAAGACAATCAGGCAAACCTTTTGTATATTGTTGTATAATTCTCACGAAAATTTTGAAACAAAATGGATCCTTTTATTCCTGCCGGCAAGTCCCGGTTTCTTTATTATCTTGATAAAGTTGAAACAATTCTGAACAATGCCGCTACTGCTGAAAACCCCGCCCTTGTTGCTTATAAAGAAGATATACGAACTCCTTTCTTTATGCTTGAAGCACTAAGCAGGCTTTATAAAAAAATCCATAGTCATAAGAAATTAAAGGATTTAAATGTACGTTTTAAGAACATCGAAGACGCACTTGGAAAAATTGACTATTATGATGGTTTTTATCAACAGTTTCTTTCGCAAAAAAATATTCCTGCAGAAATTACCGGCTACATCAAGGATCAGCGGGATGAAAAAACACAGGATTTAAATGATCTTTTGAAAGAAGAAAAATGGATCGGGAAAAATAAAAACCGCCTTTCAAAAATCAGGAAAGAACTTGATGAGATCAACTGGTTTGATGAAAGACATGATACACAGGCGATACTGGATGTTTACCAGGATGATATTGATAAGGTGACAAAAAAATATAAAGTAAAAGACCTGGATTTTAAAGATGTGGAAAATGATGTTCATGAACTGAGGCGGCGGATAAGATGGCTTAGCATTTATCCTCAGTCTTTGCGTGGTTTAATGCAACTGAAACAAAACCCTGAACCACCGGATTTTTTAAAGAAATATCTTACTCCTGAAATCCTCAATTCACCTTTTAATAAATTGCCTGATGGAAGCGGTTTGCAGTCACATATCATGCTGAACAATAATTATTTTTATGCATTAAGCTGGCTTATTGCTGAGTTGGGGAAATTAAAAGACAGCGGACTTAAAATTATCCTTCTTGAAGACAGCATTGACAAGGTTTATAAAACCAAAGAAGATGTGCGCCAATTAGCCCATTCTATCTGTGGCGAAGATCAGCCTACTCTTGACCAGATCTTATCAGGATCGCAAAAAATCGTGACCACTTTTTTTGAAGAAAATATTTTGGAGAATTTGATTGCTTAAGGGAAGAGATTTACCCAATATTCAATAACATGTTTTTCATTAGAGATGTGAAAGGTTTCATGTTTTATGCGTCCCGAATTCAACTATGCTAATTTGAAACTTTACTGCAAGAAATTAACTTTGTAACAATTATAAAAATTTAAATGGCTGCCAGTACGATTGAAAATATTTACAATGACTATAGGACAGCGAGTGAATATCCGCCTGACTACACATTTGACTTCTTTTCCAAAAACGCATTTCAGTTCAATAACATAACAACATTTAAAAATGAAAGTGAGTTGAAACATTACATTCAGCTTATATGGCAGCAGTTAAACGCTTTGTATCAGAAAGATAGATTTAACGAAACTGCAGAAATTGCAATTAAACATTTGAAAATTATTGATAACGAAATTGACAAACTCAACTTGTTATCAATTAAAGACGACTGGTATTATGGCATTTTACTTTTTAAGGGAATGGCATTTTACCGGCTTCGAGACTATAAATCTTCCACTCCTATTTTCAAACAACTGGTTGCCCATGATTCTAAAAATGATAATTACAAAAAGTGGTTGAGTTATTCTTTATATGGACAACGAATGTGGATTTCAAAAACCGTTACTATTGTTTGCGCACTAATGATTTTAATTGAAATATTTTTTAAGAAATTAATACCATCTTATCTGGTGAGAATGTCGCTTGATGGAATTGCACTTTTGGGACTTGTTGCAACTATGATTTATGACTACTACATCAAGAGAAATTTTAGAAAGACAAAAATAGGATGAACGCCATTAAATAGTAAGCTTAGTGTCAACCAAATCACCAAAAGAAAGTTTGTTTTGTGAATCGAATTCTTCTCTTGCGCACGTTGTGAAAAGTGATACTCAAAAGGCTGTTTTTATTGGAGATATAGTAGGATTGGTGTAATATTGTGTTGGTGGCAAGCGCGGTGATATCGTCATACCAGATTTGTTCCCTTCTTAACTTTCGATATGCAATTACACGTAGACATAGAATTTGACCAATTGGTAAAAATCGTAAAGACTTTACCAACGGGAAAGCTACGGCAACTAAAAGTTGAAATTGAAAATGAAGCAAAGAAAGCAAAAGCAAACATTGACCTGCGGGCACTTCTTTTAAATGGACCTATCGCAACAAAAAAACAATTGGAAACCATTGAAAACAACAGAAAAGCTATCAATCAATGGCGGACAAAATAATTTTAGCCGACACATCTGTTCTTATTGATTATTATCGAAAAACAAACAAAACGACCTTCCGGCAGACAAACCTTTAGATTTGCATTCCTCAAGATTACTTCACCACCGGAAAAGCCGATATCCTCAACCTCGCAGCGCCCATCGGAATTAATTCAATTGCTTCTTCTTTAGTATCCACTGTAACCGGGCTTTCGGGCAAAACGCCACACAATCCGTATTGATCAATGGTCCAATCAGGAATAAGTTTTCCTTTCGCTTTGATCATCAGGGGAACATTTTTTTGAGAAAAAGGATAATTATCTTTTGGCCAGGGTCTTTTAATAATTTCAAACTGATCTTTTACCGGTTGATCGGTCAGCAACAATCCATAGTTCCATTTGCTTTCAGGATAAATTTCATAAGCCGGCCATTTCGTTTGATCTGCTGATGCCTGCCATTTAGAATCCTGCTGGGAAGCTTTTTTGCTGTCCATCTTTTTGTAATATTCATCAATCTTCAGAGAGAAGGTAAGCGGCCCGTAATTTACGCTTACACTGTTTTTATTTCTTGTCCATAGTTGCAATTGTATTTTCATGGGAAGTGTCAGCTCTATCACATCTCCCTGCTTCCATTGATTCTCCAAACGGATATAGGAACCAGCTTTTGCATCCACATCAATGGCTTTGCTATTTACCGAAACGGTGGCATTATCACACCAGCCGGGAATGCGGAGATACAATGGAAAATTGATACTTTTAGCTGCATGAACGGTTATTTTGATATGATCATCAAAAGGGTAATTGGTTGTTTGTTTTAAACTAATCAACTGGCCTGATCCATTACCCACTTTAACATTTACCTCGCTGCTGTTGTATAAAATAGCAGCCACTCCGTTATCGGGAGTTGCCATCCACAAGTGCTCTTCATAATAAGGCCAGCCCTGCGAATGATTGTGCTGGCAACAACGGCTGCTGAATGGATTCATCGTCAGAAAGGGACCTGAATTTTCAATTCCCGGCGAATGATCTTTGCTATCGCTTACCACCATATTCGGCGCTGTAAGATATCGCAGTCCCCTAAAATCCGGCATCACCGCAGCAGGATATGTATTGAACGCAACATCTTCACAATTATCAGCCCACATCGGATCTCCTGTAATTCCTGTTAATATTTCATCCGAAGCCATTTGCTCCACCATGCCGCATGTTTCCACTGCCTGCCGCGGATCTGTATAACCTTTTCGCGCATCTTCATCCGCGCCAAACATTCCACCCGGAACCTGCCCGTAAATATTTCTGATCAGGTAAAAATCATGGTAGGTTGCTTTTAAAGAATTGCTGTCCTTGTTCTCCATAAAATAAGTAGCCGGTTCCCTGAAAGATTGCGCCACATTTACATTATGCCAGTTGGGCAAATTATTTTGTTGTGACCAGTTGGCCGTATTCCTGAAAATTTTATTCCCAAGATCGAGAAGCGACGGATCTCCGGTATGATCATAAAGCCAGTAAATGGAATAAAGATTGTCTCCGCCACGGCTGTTTTCCCAATAAGTTCTGAGCAAAATGCTGTCAGGAACTTTACTTTGCCATTGAAAATATTTAGTCATAAAAGGGATGACTCTCGCATCTTTGCTGTATTCATAATAAGATTGTACACACCAAAGCATGATCATGTTAGGCCAGAGATCAGGAACTTTGATAATGTTTTTTTGCTGATCATAAACCACATTGCCGGGGCCAAAATAACCATCTGCCCGCTGACTTTGAAAAACCTTATCCAGCCACGATTTCGTTTCTTTGATGATCGATTCGTCTTTTAAAATATATCCCATATCTCCATAACCCTTCAGCCAGTAAGGCACTTCTTCCCAGCCATGATCCCCTTTGCCGTTTCCGCTAAACCAGGCATTATTTTTCTTGTCAAGCCATGCGCTGATCTCACCGAGATGCCCGGTCAGGCCATCACGCTGCAGCTCCAGATATTTTAATATCCATCCTTCCGGCTTTATCGAGCCAACAGGAAGTTTTATAAGAGATAGTGGCAGCAAAGGAGCTTTATTGCTGACATAAAAAGAATTGCTGTGAGAGGTTGACGGACGTTTAACCACAGTTGCTTTCAAATCGTTTTGGGCAAAAGAAGATTGTAAACAAAAAAGAAAGGCAAGGGTGTAAACAAAGAAATATTTCATTTTCCTATTTTTTGTGTTTTGGAAAATAAAGGTAGGGAAATATGAAACTAAAAATTGATTACCGGTTCGCGAATAACAGATGCTTCATCTGATGAATAAAAATGGATAACATCAGCAATTTTTTCAGGAGTTGTCCAATGGCTGAAATCGCTGTCAGGCATAGATTTCCTGTTTTGAGGCGTATCAATAATTGCGGGAACGATCATGGCAGTAACCACATTTTTTCCTTTGCTTTCTGCATTTAGAATTTTTGCGAGATCAAACAAAAGCGACTTGGATAATCCATACGCCGTGGTGCCTTTTGCATGAGAGGTATTTTGACCTGCCTGCGAGCCGGTTAAAAATATTCGCCCTTTATTTTGTTTCATCATTTGTAAAAACACAGACCGGGCAATATTATAGGCTGTTACAAAATTCAATTGTATTTGCTGTAAAATATCACCGGTTGTTGTTGATCCGATATTTCCCATTGCAAAACCTCCGGCAGTCGATACTAATATATGGATCGCTTGATATTTTTCAATGATCGCAGCAACTGCTTTTTGTGAAAGTTCTTCGTCTGATAAATCAAGGATCACTTCCTCATAATTAGGGTTGTCAAAATCTATGTCACTTTTTTTATGAGCCACACCGATCACTGTGTATCCATCCTCTAAAAATCTTTTCACCACTGCACTTCCAAGATTTCCGGAAGCTCCGGTAACAATTGCTATTTCCCGTTCCATTGGTTTTCTTTTTTCTGTGAAATTAAGTTCAATTCTGTTAGGATCTGTTTTGTGAATCCCAAAACACACTGTTTCAGTAAATGTAACAGATCTACTTCCTTAAAATCTTCTCCAGGCTCTTTCCCTTTGCCAGCTCATCAATTAGCTTATCTAAATAACGGATCTTTTGCATCAGTTTATCTTCCATTTCTTCTACCCGATATCCACAGATGACGCCGGTAATTTTTGAAGCATTGGGATTAATCTGTGGTGCTTCAGCAAAAAAAGTTTCAAGATCATTCTTCCTGTCGATTTGTTTTTGCAATCCCTGTTGATTATATCCTGTCAGCCAGCAAATGATGGTATCTGCTTCTTCCCTGGTACGTCCTTTTCTCTCCGCCTTTTGAATATAAAGCGGATACACACTTGCAAATGACATTTTAAATACCCGTGTATGATCCATATGAAATGCTGCTGTTATAGTTTTAACTAAAGTAGTAACTTTCTTTTTAAAATTAAGTCATCCCACGGAATTTTGTTAGCTGTTTGAAATTTAGCTTGAAAAAAATGATCCGGAATGTTTCAGATGCAATAGTCTAAAAAACTTTTCTTTTCGTTTAATTTACTTTCGTTCTTTTCATCAGCTGCAACAATCAGGACCGCAGCAGTTCCTTTTTTCTTCAAGTGGTTTCTCTGCGTAAACAGTAATGCTTCTGATTCCTGTGCCTGATTGTTTAAATGCCAACAGTGATTCTTCCGTTAAGTATTGTTTCAAAATATCGTCCGGAATGATGATCGCTTTATCCTTCTGAACAGTTACATTTATAAATCCGTTTGCTTTGATAAGTTCCAGGTAAACTTCTTTTTGAATGGCTCCGGCAACACAACCTGCATACATTTCTGCGGCTTCTCTTATTTCTTTTGGTAAAGAGCCTTCGAGAACAATATCAGAAATAGAAAAATGACCGCCAGGTTTTAACACACGGTAAATTTCCTTCATTACTCCATCTTTGTTTGGAACAAGATTCAGAACACAGTTGCTTACAATAACATTAGCAGCATTTGATGTTACGGGCATTTTTTCAATGTCTCCCAGCCTGAACTCTACATTATTAAACCCTCTTACTTCTGCATTTATTCCCGCTCTTTCGATCATCGCAGGAGTGAAATCAATTCCAATTACTTTTCCGCTTTCACCGGTTTCACTTCTGGCAATGAACGCATCGTTGCCGGCGCCGCTTCCAAGATCAATCACCACATCTCCCTTTTTAATTTTTGCAAATTGCGTGGGTAGTCCACAGCCCAATCCTAAATCGGCATCAGGATGATACCCTTCAAGGCCTGAATAATCGTCTGACATGATATTGTAAACTTCCGTACTGCAGCAACCGCTGCCGCAGCATGAACTTTGGTTGGTTTCTTTATCCTGTAAGGCGATTTCACTGTATTTCTGTTTTACCAGTTCTTTGATTTGTTCTGTTGTTTCCATTTTTTTATGTTTTTAAGTTATCGTAATATGCCGATTATTTAAAGCAAAGGATATTTAAATTAATAGTTAATTTGCTTCTCCTTGCTATTATAATCGCAAAATTACGATAAGAATGGATTCTGCCAAATTTTTCTTTGGAAAATGAAAAATACAATTACTGCATCGTTAAAATAAGCTATTCTCCTACATGGCCCATGCTCACTTTTTGTTTTGATTTTTTTACAAACACGATTACAAAAGGAACGCAAACGAGGAACATCACGCCGATCCATAGAAATACATCCATATAAGAAAGCACAGTTGCCTGCACGTCTACCAATCTTTCCTGTAAAGAAACTGCCGTTTTTCGCGCAAGATCCAATGGCATTCCTTTAGACTGAAACCCCTGGCTAAGTGCCTGGACACGCTGCTGAACTTTGGGATTGGTAACATCCAGGTTGATGAGCAGATTGCTTCTGTGAAGCTGGTTGTCACGGATCAGGTAAGTTGAAATAATAGCTACTCCAAATGATCCGCCAAGCTGCCGCAACATTCCTGAAAGAGCCGCTCCCTGGCCTATTGCAGCGCCTTGCAAAGTAGAAAGTGAAAGTGTGGTGATCGGAATAGAAAGCAATCCAAGGCCAACACCGCGAATCACCAATATCCAGAAAAATGCGTCGCTTCCCGTATTCGGTGTCAGTATTTTATAAGCCATCATGCTGTAAATAAAAAAGATGACCATTCCTGTCGTTATCAGGTACCGGAAGGGCACACCTTTCTCCATCATCTTGCCCACGAAAGGCATCATGATCGCAGTAAACACGGTGCTGGGTATCATTAACATTCCGGCCTGCAGCGCAGTCCACCCCATAATGGTTTGAGTATAAAGCGGAATAATAAATGTAGATCCGAATAAGCCAAACCCCAGCACAAAAGATAAAATACTTCCGATGGAAAGATTACGGTCTTTAAGAACACTCAATTCCACAATCGGATATTTATAAACCATTTCGCGCCAGATAAAAAAGTAAAATCCGAAAAAACAGATAACAGATAAAGAAGTGATCAGGTTGCTGTTAAACCAATCTTCCTCCTGCCCTTTTTCCAAAATAAATTGCAGTGATCCGATTGCAATAATCAGTAAGGCAATGCCAGGCCAGTCAACATGCCGCGCCTTTACTTTCTCTGCAAATTTTGGGCTTTTAACAAATTGAAGTGTGAGTAAAGTAGCAATAACGCCAACGGGAATATTGATGTAAAAAATATACGGCCATGAATAATTATCTACAATCCAGCCTCCGAGAGGTGGCCCAAGTGTAGGGCCGACAATTACTCCCAGCACATAAATTGTTTGTGCCATCGCTCTTTTTTCTATCGGGTAACTTTCGGTAATGATCGTTTGCGCTGTTACCAGTAAAGCGCCGCCACCGATTCCCTGGATAAACCTGAAAACGATCAGCTCATTGATGCTCGTAGCGTTCCCGCAGGCCCATGAGGTGAAAGTGAAAATAATGATAGAGGCGGCAAAATAATTTCGTCTCCCAAATTGCTGACTGAGCCAGCTTGTCATTGGCATTACGATCACATTGGCAATAGCGTAAGCGGTGATAACCCAGGTGATTTCAGTGAGAGAAGCTCCAAGGCTTCCCTGCATCGTTGGCAACGCAATGTTAACAATGGTTGTATCAATAATCTGAAGCAGCGCACAAATGACAGCGGTGATGGTGATAATCACGCGCTTAAAGCCATAAACAACTAATGAATTCTCTTCCATACACATGAATTTTCCGGTCTCTTCTATCTGTTCAGCCAGCTATATTCTTTTCCCATAAATATGCCATATTCAGTAAGCGTTATGACACGCTTGTTTTTTTAATTTTTACCGGCCACCCGTTTTTTTGAAGAAAGCCTGTTTTCTTTCCTGGACGGTTTGACCGCCTGAAACTGCAAAATTACAGGAATAATTATTAGTTTAAATTCAAACTAATTGATTAAATTTGTTAAAGAGTTGCCTGATGTAAAAAGTAAAAAAAATAAAATCAACACACCCGGATTATGGCCAACAAAACCAATGCCGCTCTTGCGCTTCAGCTAGGCAGATTATTTAATGAAATGAGATATAAGATCCGGCGTGATATGCTCGGCAAATTGCGCAACAGCAATGAAGACATCAGCTTTGAATTGCTGGAAGTGATGTCATTTCTTTGGCATGAAGATGGAATGAATCAACAGGAGCTGGCCGGCATGGTGGTTAAGGATAAATCAAGTATCACATACCTCGTTGGCAACCTCATTAAAATGAAATGGGTAAAAAGAGTGGAGGACAAAACCGATCGTCGCAACAAACTTATTTTCTTAACGGCAAAAGGAAAAGCACTGCAAAAAAAAATCCATCCGTTGCTGATGGAAGGTTATAAAAAAGCAGCAACGGGTTTAAATGCAACTGAGATAAAAAATGCGATTTTATTATTAAAAAATATGAATGAAAATTTAAAAGAATAAATTTATCAGGAACTAAAAGGAAATGATTATTTGATTTTTTCACTTTTGATAAATGATTTATGAAAACATTACTCGTACCGGTTGATTTTACGACCGCTTCTGAAAATGCGATAAATTTTACGGCAGAGTGGAGCAGAAAATATCTTTATGAGCGAATTATTTTATTAAGGTCTTTTTATACATCCATGTATGAAGGCGCCATCATGTCCGGAGAATTTGCCAATGTTGACCAGGATTATCTGAACAGAAACAGGATGCAGGAAAAGGAACAGCTTGACGAATTGTGCAAAAGGCTTGCAAAAAAAACAGGACCGGATATTAAAGTTCAAACTGCAGTTACAGAATTGCCTTTGATCCGGGGAATTATAGAAGTGATCAAAAAAGAAGACATAACAATGGTTTTATTGGGAAGCGATCAGGCAAATAGTAACAATGAATCGCTCATCTCAGGAAATGTAATTAATATCGCAAAAATAAGCCCTGTAAGGGTTTTGATCGTTCCGGAAAATTATCAGTACAAAGAAATAAAAAAATGTTTGGTACCGTGCAACTTTAATGCGGTTGAATCATTGAATAAAGTAAACACGCTTCGTACTTCTCCACAATGGCGCGATGTTCAACTAATGGTTTTGAATGTGGATGCAAAACAAAAACACCTGGCTCCTGATGAAAAATTTAAAGCAGCAGAAAAAAGTCTTCATGAATATTTAAAAAACTTTCATCATTCAATTTACTATGTGCAGGATAAAAATGTGATCAGCGGAATTTTGAATTTTACCAAAACAAATGAAGTGGAATTGTTGATCGCGTTGCCCGGAAAGTATAGCTTTCTTTATAATTTAACCCATACAAACATTTCAGAAGGGCTATACAGAAATACCAAAATTCCTGTAATGATCCTTAAATAAATTCTGCAAACGAAATAATAAAGTGATTTTCCATTTTATAAAAAACTCTTCATTTTTTGATCAGTTCTCTCACTTCATTCAATTCATACGCAGGGCAACCGCCTGAGCGGGAAGCAATGAAAGCTCCTAATGCATTTGCGAATTCCAATGAATCATTTTCAGAAGCATTGTCTATAAAAGAAGAGATCATGGCAGCAAGAAAGGCATCGCCACTTCCTATGGTATCCGCTACGGAAACATTGTAACCTTTATGATCATAAAAAATATCGTTCCTGTAAAGAATCGCGCCATCGCCGCCTTTGGTTACAATGATCGTGTTAATATTAAAATCTTCTTTAAGGGATTTGATCCTGCCTTCATCATTTTTAAAATGGTTGAACCATTCAGAGATCAGGCTCAATTCACCCGAATTCAATTTCAGAACATCCGCTTTTTGCATCAGTTCCTGCAACACTTTTTTGTCAAAATGAGGAGGACGCAAATTGATATCCAGTACTTTTTTATTGGCAACTTCCAGGCACTGAAACAATGTTTTTCGCGAAGCCTCATTTCTGCTCACCAGGCTCCCAAAAACAAAGTATTTCGATTCTTTGATTAGTGAAAAATATTCTTCTTTCCATTCAATAAAATCCCAGGCGACAGGCTTTACAATATCATAAACTACTTCGTGATCTTTAATGTCTGCAATTACTTTCCCTGTAGAATAGATTGAATCGGTTTGAAAAAAATCAGTTTCAATCTTTTTTTGTTCAAGTGATTCTTTTAATTCTTTTCCTTCTTCATCTTCTCCGATCCTTGTAATGACTGCAGGATTTTTACCAAGCTGTTTTAAATGATAAGCAACATTTACAGGTGCCCCGCCTGCAAGTTTTCCCTGTGGTAAATAATCCCACAGGATCTCTCCATAACAAACAACAGGAAAGGTAGACATAGTTAAAATTGTTCTTCAAGATTTTTGATCATATCGCTTGTCATAGCGGCAAGATCATATTTTGGTTTCCATCCCCAATCATTGGTAGCAACAGAATCATCAATACTTTGAGGCCAGCTTTCTGCAATTTGCTGACGATAATCAGGCTCATAACTGATAGTAAAATCGGGAAGATGTTTTTTAATTTCTGCTCCAATTTCTTTTGGTGAAAAACTCATCCCGGAAATATTATAAGAAGTACGTACAGAAATTTTATCAGCCCCGGATTCCATCAGTTCAATCGTGGCCCTGATCGCATCGGGCATATACATCATCGGCAGATAAGTGTCCTCTTTTAAAAAACAGGTATAGTGATGTTCTTCAATCGCGTCATGAAAAATTTCAACGGCATAATCAGTAGTGCCGCCTCCGGGCTCACTTTTATAACTGATCAAACCAGGATAGCGAAGGCTTCGCACATCAATGTCGTAGCGGTTATTAAAATAATTACACCAAAATTCACCTGCATATTTACTAATGCCATAAACCGTTGTTGGTTCGATTATCGTTTGCTGGGGACATTTAATTTTTGGTGACGTGGGCCCAAAAACCGCAATGCTGCTGGGCCAGTAAACTTTACGAACGTTTTCATCTTTGGCAATTTCCAAAACGTTGATAAGGCTTTGCATGTTAAGACTCCATGCCAGGTGCGGATTTTTTTCTCCGGTAGCAGAAAGGATCGCAGCCAGCAAATAGATCTGCGTAATATTTTGACGGATCACCTGCACATGCAGCATTTCCTTGTTCATCACATCCAGGCTAACATAAGGCCCTGTACCTTTCAATAAATCATTTTCGGCGCGCAAATCTGAGGCTACAACATTTGCTCCGCCATAAATTTTTCGAAGTTCCAGCGTAAGCTCCACTCCTATCTGACCGCATGCGCCAATCACTAAAATTTTATCTCTGATCATATCTTAATTTATCCGGCAAAGTAAAATTTAAAAAACGAAAAAGGCAAAAGATTCAGGAATTTTAAATTATGGATATAACATGGATGCATAACCGTAATCAGTAAATGAAGCGATAACGGGGGATTTTATTTTTTAAAAAGAAAATAAACAGCCACAATCAGCAATCCAAAACCAACCAGGTGATTCCAGCGCAATGGTTGATCTTTAAAAAATAAAAGCATGAAGCCGGTGAAGACGGAAAGTGTGATCACTTCCTGGATAATTTTTAATTGCCATAAAGAAAAGGGGCCGCCGTTCTCATCAAAGCCAATCCTGTTGGCCGGCACCTGGAACATGTATTCAAAAAAAGCAACGCCCCAGCTTCCCAGAATGACTAAAAAAAGACTCACGCCAACCAGCTTGTTCATTTCTTTTAATTTCAAATGGCCGTACCAGGCAAGTGTCATAAATGTGTTGGAGCAAATCAACAGAAATACAGTAAGGAGTGCTTTTTTCATTGTTATTTTTTGTAAACGGATTAATTCAGCTGATTATTTTCCCATCTTTCATGTGAAGCAGGCGGTCACTTAATTGTGCCAGTTCTTCATTGTGAGTAACGATCAGAAATGTTTGCTGAAAACGACTGCGAAGATCCATAAAAAGATTATGCAGTTCTTTTGCATTGGCAGAATCCAGGTTGCCGGTAGGCTCATCTGCCATCACAATTGAAGGATTGTTAATTAATGCCCTTGCTACTGCCACACGTTGTTGCTCGCCGCCCGAAAGCTCCCCGGGCTTATGTTCACCCCGATCTTTCAGGTTTAATAACTCCAGTAATTGGCGCGCATGTTTCTCAACGTCCCTGTTTTTTTTCCCGGCAATCCAGGCAGGAATACAAATATTTTCCAGAGCAGAAAACTCAGGCAACAAATGATGAAATTGAAAAACAAAACCAACATGTTGGTTTCTGAAGGCTGCTAATTTCTTTCCTTTTAACTGGTTCACATTTACATTGTCGATTAATATTTTTCCCTTATCCGCTTTATCCAGTGTCCCTAAAATATGTAATAAAGTGCTTTTTCCGGCACCGGAAGAACCGGCAATACAAACAATCTCCCCTTTTGAAATTTCGATGTCCACCCCTTTTAAAACCGGCAACGGCCCGTAGTTTTTATAAATATTGGTTGCTTTTAACATGCTTAAATGTAACAGTAAAATTGAAATTGAAAAATTAAAAAAAGTTAACTAAGTGCCTGCAATATAATTGATAAAAAAACGTCATTCCTGCGAAAAAAAAGTTTGCAAAAACAATATTTGGTTTTCTAAATATAACTTATACATTTGCGGAAAATTAGAAAATCCATTTTTTAATTTCATCAAAAATAAACTATACAATAATATGTTTTGGACATTAGAACTTGCCTCTCACCTTGAAGAAGCACCATGGCCGGCAACAAAAGATGAATTAATAGATTACGCTATTCGCAGCGGCGCGCCGATTGAAGTTGTTGAAAATTTGCAGGAGCTGGAAGACGAAGGAGGCGATATTTATGAAAGCCTTGAAGATATCTGGCCTGATTATCCGAGCCAGGAAGACTTTTTCTTTAATGAAGATGAGTATTAGTTTTTAGCCCGGTTCATGTTCAAAGCTGAAGATTCAAGGTCAGGTACATACTGCAGATAGCGGTATGATTCAACAGGAAGCTATAATAAAATTAAAAAAACCGCTCAGAAAAAGAGAGCGGTTTTTTTAATAATGTAATAATTTAATAATGCAATAATGCAATAATGCAATAATTTAATAATTTATCTCTCCATCTGCTCAATCACCTGGTGTGTAACGCCTGTTGAAGAAAACCCTCCGTCATGAAAGAGATTTTGCATCGTGACATATTTGGTAAGATCACTGAAAAGAGTAACAATATAATTAGCACAATCTTCTCCTGTTGCATTTCCCAAAGGGCTCATCTTTTCAGCGTAAGTGATAAATCCTTCAAATCCTTTTACCCCGCTACCTGCTGTTGTTCTGGTTGGCGATTGGGAAACTGTATTTACCCGTACTTTATTTTTTAAGGCATAATGATAGCCAAAACTTCTGGCGATGCTTTCGAGTAAAGCTTTGGCATCAGCCATTTCACTATAATCAGGAAACACACGCTGGGCGGCGATATAAGTAAGCGCCACTACACTGCCCCATTCGTTGAGCGCATCCAGTTTATAACAAACTGCAAGCAA
>DATNFV010000038.1:0-2409 GCA_035606215.1 Hanamia sp. | reverse complement strand
CGGATCAAACCTTTTTATCCTGATACTAATTTTAAAGTTGTCTGCGATGATGTAATAAATTATGAAATTGAAAAGGACACCAATGTTTTCTTTTTCTTCAATCCTTTTGATGAAGTAATAATGCTTGAAGTTGTAAAAAATATCTTGAATTCTTTGAAGCAAAATGCCCGAAAAATTTATATCGTTTATGTAAACCCGTTACACAAGGAGATATTTGAAAGCGCGGGCATTGAAGAAGAATATTACATGAGGAAGATGGAATATATTGAGTTGAGTATTTTGTCCAATGAAGTGGAAGAAAATTAAAAAGCCGTCTCCTTTTTATGAAGCCGGCCTTAAAAAATAATTGGCAAAATTATATCTCTGTAATGATCCTGGATTTCTCTTTCCCTTCCATCATTTCAACATTTCTGCTGATAAAGGTCGTCAGCTCGTTTCCTTTTAATAATCCCTGCGAAAGCAAAGCGAGGTCTGTTAAATTCTTGACCAGATTCTCCTGTTGATCTTTATTGTCTTCTTTTAAAATCTTCTGATAGATTGGATGATTTCCGTTTACTGTCAGCGTCACTTCTTCAGGCATATTACCATAAAAACTTCCCATTCCGCCACCGCCGTTCATCGCCATATCTTTCATTCTTCTCATAAATTCAGGACGGGTCGCGATCACAGGCGCGGATTCAGCGGAAAGGCCTTTTATCTCTACAGTTGTATGTAAGTCCGCAACTTCAACATGAAATAAATCTTTCAATTTTGCTTCCTCATCCTTGCTTAATACACTTTCATTTGATTCATTTTTATCAATCAGGTTTTCGGTAATATCTGCGTCAACTCTTACAAACTGAACGTCGTTCCATTTCATCTCCATATTATTGATAAACGCAGCATCCACAATGGTTTCAAGCTTTACCACTTTATAACCCTTTTGTTCAGCAGCTTTAATAAAACTATTTTGATGAACAGGGTCAGCAGTGTACAGCATCACCAGTTTTCCTTCTTTATTTTTTTGGAGCGCTTCTGTTTCAGCTCTGTATTCGTCAAGTGTATAAAATTTGCCGCCATTGGCATCCTCAAACAAATTAAACTTGTTGGCCTTCTCCAAAAATTTGTCATCGGTGATCATTCCGTATTTTACAAAAAGGCCAAGGCTCTCCCATTTTTCTTCAAAAGATTTTCTATCTTCTTTGAAAAGTTCATCCAATTTATCCGCTACTTTTTTAGTGATGTAAGATCCAATCTTCTTCACGTTTGGATCGCCCTGCAAATAGCTTCTGCTAACATTCAAAGGAATATCAGGACTGTCGATAACACCATGAAGCAGCATCAGAAATTCCGGAACAATATCCTTTACTTCATCCGTAACAAATACCTGGTTGCTATATAATTGAATTTTATCTTTCTGAATTTCAAAGCTCTTTTTTACTTTAGGGAAATACAGAATTCCCGTAAGATTAAACGGATAATCCACATTCAGGTGGATCCAGAATAAAGGCGCTTCGCTATAAGGATATAATTCTTTGTAAAAGTCCTGGTAATCCTGCGGGGTTAAATCAGCAGGCTTTTTTGTCCACGCTGGGCTGGGATTATTGATTTGTTTATCCTCAAAGAAAATAGGAACGGGTAAAAATTTACAGAACTTCTCAAGCATGTGACGGATCCTGTCAGCTTCCAAAAATTCCTGGCTTTCTTGATTGATGTAAAGGACAATATCGGTGCCACGCCCTTCCTTTTCGGTTTCCTCTAAAGTAAATTCCGGACTTCCATCACATTCCCATTTTACTGCTTTTGCATCTTCTTTATAGCTTTTAGTGAAGATTTCTACTTTTTCACTTACCATGAATGATGAATAGAATCCTAAACCAAAGTGACCAATAATGCTTGCTTCATTTTTTCCTTTATACTTTTCAAGGAACTCTTCAGCACCGCTAAAAGCAACCTGGTTAATGTATTTATCAACTTCCTCTTTTGTCATTCCTACACCTTTGTCTGAAATCGTTAAGGTCTTTTTTTCCTTATCGATCAAAACATGAATATCCGAACTTCCAATGTCGCCTTTTACCTCACCGAGTGATGATAAAGTCTTTAATTTTTGCGTTGCATCAACCGCGTTACTTACCAATTCGCGAATAAAAATTTCGTGATCACTATAAAGGAATTTTTTAATAATCGGAAAGATGTTCTCCGTCTGAACTCTGATACTACCTGTAGCCATAATATTTAAATTTTGTTTTAAGTCTGCCTTGGTGCTGCTAAACTAATGCCAAAAGAAAATTGGCTTTAAAATCAGAAAAAATGGCTGATTATTAATTTAATAAATCGGTCGAAAGGCCGCCAGCGCACATTTTTTCCGTCAGAAAAGCAGGAAAATAAAAATGGACAAACCGTTTCAAACTTAGGTTTGTCCATTTGTGC
>DATNFV010000037.1:0-84711 GCA_035606215.1 Hanamia sp. | reverse complement strand
TTTTCTACTTTAATTAAACATTTTCTTTGATTCCAGAAAAAATGCTGAGCAGTTAAAATCTAATTTTTTAAAAAACTAACTTTCTAAAGGATTAGTAAAATTAAAAAAGCCGTCTCAGTTTTTATTTTGAGACGGCCTCTTCATTATAAAATAATTTTAAAATCTTATGCTACTTTTAGCATGCTTAATTTGCTGGTGCTGAATTTTCTCATTGCATATTCCTTAGTGACCGTAAATATTTTTACTTTTTGGGAAGGTAATTCATACATCGCATCTGTCAGAATACTTTCGCAAATACTTCTTAATCCACGGGCGCCTAGTTTGTATTCCATTGCTTTTTCTACCATAAAATCATAAACATCTTCTTCAATAACAAGGTTGATTCCTTCCAGCTCAAACAATTTTTTATATTGCTTGATGAGAGAATTTTTTGGTTCAGTAAGAATATTTCTCAAAGTGAAAGCATCAAGCGGATTTAAATAAGTTACGACAGGAAGCCTTCCAAGTAATTCAGGAATCAAACCAAATGATTTCAAATCCTGCGCATTTACAAATTGCAATAAATTTTTCCTTTGGTATTCCTGTAAATCCTTATTCACGTTAAAACCGATGGCATTTGTATTGATCCTTCTGCCAATTAATCTGTCCACTCCGTCGAAAGCTCCGCCACAAATAAAGAGAATATTGCTGGTGTTGACTTTGATTAGTTTTTGTTCAGGATGTTTACGTCCGCCTTGTGGTGGAACCAACACTTCTGTACCTTCTAAAAGTTTTAATAAACCCTGCTGAACGCCTTCGCCGCTTACATCGCGAGTAATACTTGGGTTGTCACTTTTACGGGCAATCTTATCAATTTCATCAATATAAACAATTCCTTTTTGAGCAGCGTTTACATCAAAATTGCAAACCTGCAAAAGACGGCTTAAAATACTTTCCACGTCTTCGCCAACATAACCTGCTTCTGTAAAAACGGTTGCGTCAACGATAGCAAAAGGAACATTTAAAATACGCGCAATTGTTTTTGCTAATAATGTTTTTCCGGTTCCGGTTTCCCCTACCATAATGATGTTGCTTTTTTCAATTTCAACATCACTATCAATCTTTTGGTTCAGTCTTTTATAATGATTGTAAACTGCTACCGCCAATACTTTTTTGGCATCGTCCTGTCCAATTACATATTCATCTAAAAACTTCTTTAATTCTATTGGTTTTTTTACAGAAAGCTTATAGTTGGAAACAGAGGAATTTTCCTGAGGAACAATTTCCTGCATAATAATTTCCTGTGCATGCTCAATGCAATTTTCGCAGATGTGGCCTTCTTGTCCGGCAATAAGGATTTTTACTTCATCCCGGTTTCTGCCGCAAAATGAGCAATGTAAAGTTTGTTGTTTAGCCATGAGGTTACAGATAATTTGTTTGCAAATTAGCTCTTTTGATAAAAATAAAAGGCTAATTTTTATATCATTTTAATGACAATAAAAACTGTCAAAATGATGCATTACAATTTTTTTAAAATTCCATCTACTATCCCGTATTTCTTGCTTTCTTCCGCATTCATCCAATAATCCCTGTCAAAATCTTCCATCACTTTTTCGTAAGTCTGGCCGCAATTATCAGCAAGAATCTTGGCACCCAATTCTTTTGCTTTTTGAATTTGTACCGCCATAATTTCCAGGTCAGCGCTGGTTCCCTGTCCGCCGCCACTTGGCTGATGGATCATCACTTCGCCATGTGGAAAGATAAAACGTCGTCCTTTGGCACCGCCACTTAATAAAATACTTCCCATGCTTGCTGCCATGCCCATGCATACAGTGCTTACAGGCGACGAGATCATTTGCATCGTATCATAAATTACCATTCCACTGGTAATAACACCACCGGGACTATTGATATAAAAAGTGATTTCTTTTCCCGGATTCATTGCTTCCAGGTACAAAAGCCTGTTGGTAATTTCTCTGGCACTTTTATCATGTACCTCGCCCCATAGAAATACTTTGCGCTGCTCAATAAATTTTTTATCAAACATCATTCCATCCATCATCTTTTCCAGCGGATTTTCAGGTACTGCCACTTCTGGTTCATCTTCCTGCTCAAAACGGGTTAAATTATTTTTATAAAAATTCATATCTTATATTTTTATGTAAGTCTATTTTTTTGCTTTTCTTGAATTTGTGATTAAAACTTCGTCCACTAATCCATAATCTTTAGCTTCCTCAGCAGTCATCCAGAAATCACGATTACTGTCTTTGGCAACTTTTTCTATAGTTTGTCCGGTATGATTGCTCAAAATTTCATATAACTCATGTTTAATTTTTCTCACTTCATTTACGGTAATCTGCACATCGGAAGCTTGTCCTGCAGCGCCGGCGCTTGGCTGATGCATCATAATACGCGAATGTTTTAAAGCGCTTCTTTTTCCAGGCGCCCCTGCTGCCATCAAAACGGCTGACATACTTGCTGCAATTCCTGTACAAATGGTGGCTATATCAGGATTTACAAATTGCATGGTATCATACAAACCTAAACCTGCATAAACACCACCTCCCGGAGAATTAATATAAAGTTGTACGTCTCTTGTTCTGTCGGTACTTTCAAGAAACAATAACTGGGCAGTGATAATATTAGCAACTTCATCGTTTACCGGATAACCTAAAAAAATGATCCTGTCCATCATCAAACGGCTGTAAACATCCATCACTGCTACATTCATCGGCCTTTCTTCGATGATATTCGGTGTAAGGTTAGTAATATTATGTTTGATATATCCATCGAGCGTATTGCTGCTAATGCCCCTGTGTTTCACGGCATATTTTTCAAATTCTTTTCCTGTATTCATAAATTAAATTTAATGTGAAAAACAACTTACAAGACGTGAAGTTCCAAATATTATGCTAACAAAAAAAATAAGACAAAAGGACAGGAAGGTAGGAACAAAGTTGAAAGTTGAAGTATTAGATCTTCAACTTTCAACCCTGAACCATCTCAACACATATAGATCAATGATGATGATTGTGTTGCATTGCTAAAAATTCTTCGGAGGAAGTTTCTTTTTCTTCTGGAGTAACCTGAGATTCCAGCCAGTTAAATAATTTTTCAGTGATCAATCTTCTGTAAGAACTATCAACCTGCTTTTCATCTTTCATCATTCTGTCAACATAGCTTTCAATCCATGAAGTGTCTTCGCCAAGATTCATTTGGCCAAAATAACCCATGATCTGATCTTTCATGCTGTTTCTCAATTCTTCTTCTGTTACCTCAAGCTGATTGTCTTTAATGATTTTATCACTGATAAGTGTCCATTTAAGTTGATCGGCAAAGCGAGGATATTCTTCTTCTACTTGCTCTTTGGTTTTTTGTTTCTCATTTCCAATTTCAAGCCAGCGTTTTAAGAATGACTCGGGAAACTCTAAAGGAGTATCAATTAAAGTATGGTAAAGCTGATCCTGCATCTGGTTATGACTTGCAGCATCCCATTGTTTCTGAATTTCTTCTTCCAGTGCTTTGCGAAAATCTTGTTCAGTTTTCAAATCTTTTCCGGGAAAGACAAGATTGAAAAAATCTTCATTCAATTGTTTTTTCTCTACCAAACCAATTTTAGTAATGCTCATTTTAAAATATTTTTCCAGTGATGCCGGATCTTCTTTATCCAATCCCAGATCAGATAAGATCCATTCTCTTTCTTTATCAGGAAAAGCATTTTTTAGTTGGAGAACAATGGAATCATCCGTTTTCTTTCCCTGCAATTTCTGCTGATATTCTTCGGAAAAATATTTTAATAAAATCGAATCATCTTTTGAAATTCCACCCTCAATCACATTTCCTTCTGCATCGCTTTCCTCGAACAAAACATTCAATACATTTTCAGGAGAAGTGACAGTTTCCGCATCTTTCATCTCTTCGTTTTTAGTGACAAGCTTTTCAATTTCTTCGTCTACTTGTTGCGGAGTAGTTCTCACTTTGTAAAAAACGGGTTTGGCTGTTGAAAGGGCATCCAATGTAACCTCAGGCTTTAAACCAATTTCAAAAGGAAACTCATATTCTTCCGGATGATTCATATCCAACTTACGCAAATCGTTTTCCATTGGCAAAGGCTGTGCAAAAATCTCCGGTTTTTCTTTAACCAGATATTGCTGTAATTCTTTTTCTACAGATTTGATTACTTCGTCATAAAAAATGGAAGCACCATACATTTTTTTTACCATTCCTCCAGGCACCATTCCTTTTCTAAAACCTGGAATATTCGCTTTTTTGCTGTAATCTTTTATTGCTTTTTCAAACGAAGGAAGATAATCTTCTTTAGAAACCTTTACTGTCAATTTATCATGTAGATTACCAAGATTTTCTTTTGTTACACTTGCCATTGCTCTAAATTTAAAAACCGTTTCATAACGGTTTGGTATTTTCTTTTGATAGAAAACTTTTGAAGAAAGTGCGCATGGAGGGACTCGAACCCCCACACCTTGCGGCATCAGATCCTAAGTCTGACGTGTCTACCAATTTCACCACATGCGCTTTTGGGGCGGCAAAAGTAATTTATTTTTTAATAAAAAATGGAATAATAAATGAAGGAAGTATTAAAATAAAAAGAATTATTTCAATTATTGCGGAATCTATCCGGCCCAGCCTTCTCTGTCCAAACTCCTGTATTGAATCGCTTCGGCAAGATGTTCAGGTTTTATTTCCTCGCTTCCGGCAAGATCTGCAATAGTCCGGCTTACTTTTAAAATACGATCATAAGCACGCGCTGAAAGATTTAACTTCTCCATCGCAATTTTTAAAAGGTTGGCGCCGGTTTGCGAAATCACACAAATTTCTTTGAGCATTTTGCTGCTCATTTGAGCATTGCAATAAACTCCCGGACTGTCTTTATATCTTTCTGCCTGTTTCTCCCGTGCTCTTATCACTCTTTCACGAATGATTTCACTTTTTTCAAAATTTTTTGTAGAAGAAAGTTCGCTGAAAGCTACAGGAGTAACTTCTACATGAAGATCAATTCTATCGAGCAATGGGCCAGAAATTTTGTTCAGATATTTTTGAACGGCTCCTGCCGGACAACTACATTCTTTTTCTGGATGATTATAAAAGCCACAAGGACACGGATTCATAGAAGCAATCAGCATAAAACTTGACGGAAAATCAAGTGCCACTTTTGCTCTCGAAATGGTTACTCTTCTTTCTTCCATCGGCTGCCGCATTACTTCAAGCACGGTTCTTTTAAATTCCGGCAGTTCGTCCAAAAATAAAACTCCATTATGAGCCAAAGAAATTTCACCAGGCTGCGGCATTCCTCCGCCTCCGACTAAAGCGACATCGGAAATGGTGTGATGAGGCGACCGAAAAGGGCGTTTTGAAATCAATGTTGCATTTTCAGGAAGTTTGCCGGCAACACTATGAATTTTGGTAGTTTCCAAAGCTTCATGTAAAGTCAGTGGCGGAAGAATAGTTGGCAAACGCTTGGCCAGCATTGTTTTCCCTGCACCTGGCGGTCCGATTAAAATAGCATTATGTCCACCAGCTGCTGCTATTTCCAGTGCGCGTTTAATGTTTTCCTGACCTTTTACATCACAAAAATCTATTTCAAAATCGCTTTGAGCATTGGCAAATTCTTCGCGTGTGTTTACGGTCATCGGCTGAATGGAACTTTCATCAATGAAAAAATCAATTATATCATTGATATGACCTACCCCATAAACCTGAAGATTGTTTACCATTGCGGCTTCGCGGGCATTTTCTTTTGGCAAAATCAATCCTTTAAAACCTTCTTTTCTTGCCTGGATAGCGATGGGCAAAGCGCCTTTGATCGGGCGAACAGATCCATCTAAACTCAGTTCGCCCATAATAACATAATCAATTAATTTTTCAGCATTTTCTAATTGTTCGCTTGCAGCCAAAGTTGCCATCGCTATTGGAAGATCGAATGCAGTTCCGCTTTTTCTAATATCAGCCGGTGCAAGGTTTACAACCACTTTAGTTCTTGGAAAATGATATCCATTTGCTTTGATGGCGCTTTCCATTCTTTCCAAACTCTCCTTTACGGCATTATCAGCAAGACCAACGATAGAAGTGAATCTTCCCGAGCTAACATTTACTTCAACAGTAATCGTAATAGCTTCTACCCCATAAACAGCACTTCCAAAAGTTTTGACTAACATGGATAAAAAATTAGTAAGAATGAAATTACAGAAAAAAGTGTGTTTCAGAATGGTTTAATCAGCGATTCTTTTTAGAAAGAATTTTTACAATCCTTCGAGCAAATCAATCACATTTTCTTTTTTCAAAATTAAATATCCAAGCCTGTCGTTACTTACACCTTTTTTTAACTGGTAATTGAAGATCAATTTATCATCAGTTACTTCTGTTTCAAAATATTTGAAATCAATATTAGGGTAGCTTTTCAGATGTTCGCTGATTTCATAAAGATGGGTTGATAAAATAAACAGCGAACGTTTTATTTTAATTAAGCCTTCAATCACCACTGTACTGCATTTCATTGCGTCCTGAACGTTGGTACCTTTGAATAATTCATCAATCAGGATCAGCCATTTTCTTCCATCGTTTACTTTTAAAATCGTGTTTTTTATTCTTTGAACTTCATTGTAAAAAAAGCTTTCACCTTTTACAATATTATCAACTACGTTAATGTTGCTGAGCAATCCATCAAACAAAGTCAGTTCCATCAATTCTGCAGGAACTCCCATTCCAATATGCGCTAAAAAAACAGCGCTTCCCACTGCTTTTATGAAAGTGCTTTTGCCGGCCATATTTGCGCCTGTTAAAAAAATGAAGTTGTTGCTCTGATTTAATCCAACATCGTAAGCAACAGGATCTTTTAATAAAATATGATAAAGCTTTGTTGCTTTTAAAGCCGGTTCATCTGAAGAAACAAAAACAGGAAATGATAATTTATATTCGTTTACTGCTATCGCCATTCCATACCACGCATCCAATTGGGAATAAATTTCGATAAGTTCAAAAAAATATTGTTTGTAATGATATCGGATAAAAAAAGCAAAGGCAAGAATTTCACTTCGTGAAAGATCTTCTGCTTTTTCATTTTGAAAAACCATTTGAAACTGGTGCCTTTCAATCAAGACACTGGCTTTTTGTAAAGTCTTTTTTAAATTAGTGGGCGTTTCATCATTTAAAAAATGAGCTATAATTTGCTGAATTCCTTTTATAAATTCAAAAGCATGGCCAATTGAATATTTGATCAGTGAGAAATCGGGGCCATGAAATAATTTGTAAATATTTGCTGAGATTGGCGAAGGTCTTGAAGGAGGCTCATCGATAGAAGCTTCATAAAATTTATAGATCATCATTACTGTGCCATTACTGATGTAAAGAGGCCACTGATCTCGCTTTTCAAGGATAAGCTGAAGTGTTTTCTGGACATCTTTTATCGCTTCTATACTTTCTAAGGAATGTGTAAAAATTCGTCTTAATTTTTCGCGGCCTCCGGTTGTTCTTGTAAGATTCAGTTTGTTGAAAACAGAAAATTCATCTTCATGACTGAAAATGGAAAGATCATTTAACGTGGTTTTGTCTGTTTCCATTTATTGATTTTTGGTTAAGTAATTACTGGTTATCCAATCATCTTTCAAAATTCATTCTTTGTCCTCTTACAGATTCATTAATCATTGAATTTCCCTGCCCGACTTTGTCATTCAGGCGGCCATAAACACAATTTCCATTTACAAAAGTATGAGTTATTGCAGCGGGAAATGTTTCCCCTTCCAGCGGGCTCCAGCCACATTTGTATAAAAGACTTTCTTTTGTTACAGTTGTTTTTTTGTTCAAATCTACAATTACCAAATCGGCGAAATAACCCTCACGGATATAGCCACGATCTTTTATTTTAAAACACTCAGCTACCGCGTGACTCATTTTTTCTGCAATTCTTTCTAAAGAAATTCTTCCTTCTCTATAATAATGTAACATCAATAATAAAGGATGCTGTACCAATGGCAAACCTGAATGCGCATGTTCATATGGGCCTTGTTTTTCTTCTAGCGTGTGTGGCGCGTGATCTGTTGCAATAACATCCAAATGATTGTCCAGTAAGCCCTTCCAAAGTGCTTCTTTATTTTCAGCAGCTTTAATCGCAGGATTGCATTTGATGAGATAGCCTAATTTTTCATAATCATCTGAAGTAAAATGCAAATGATGAACGCAAACTTCGGCAGTAATTCTTTTTTCTCTCAACGGAATTCTATTGGTAAAAAGTTCAAGTTCTTGTGCAGTTGTTATATGTAAAATATGTAACCGGCTGTTATATTTTTTTGCAAGGGAAACAGCAAATGAAGAAGAAGTATAACATGCGTTTGCGTCTCTGATTACTGGATGATCAGATGGAGAAAGAATTGATTTTATACTTTTTAAATCACCATAGTTTTCTTTAATAATTTTTTCATCTTCACAATGTGTGGCAATGAGCAATTCACTTTCACTAAAAATTTTATGTAGTGCGGGTTCACTATCCACCAGCATATTTCCTGTGCTCGAACCCATAAAAATTTTCACGCCGCACACCTCATTTTTTCTTTTATTCATTTTCAAGACTTCATCGGCGTTTGTATTGCTCACACCCATAAAGAATGAATAATTAGCCAAAGAATTTTGCTTTGCAATCCGATATTTTTGTTCAAGTAATTCTTCTGTAAGTGCATTTGGTATTGTGTTTGGCATTTCCATAAAAGAAGTTACCCCACCTGCAACCGCAGCTTTGCTTTCACTATAAATAGTAGCTTTATGAGTCAATCCCGGTTCCCGGAAATGAACCTGGTCGTCTATAGCGCCCGGAAATAAATGCTTTCCTTCACCATTGATTTCCGCAACTTTTTCTTTTACGTTGATCTCATTTTCTATCTTTTCTATTCTTCCATTTTTTATATAAACATCCTTTTGGTAAATATTATTTTCATTTACTACTGATATATTTTTTAAAAGATAATTTTGCATATCTTGAATTTAAATAATTAATAAACAACCCCATGCAAATTATAAAAAGTGTTATTACCCTCGCGATATTTTTTTATCCGATCACCATTTTTGCACAAACTACTTATGTTCCTGAGGGTTCCAAAGAGTATCATATTATTGACCGGATGGAAATAAAACAAGGAAAAAACACTGATATAAATTTTTCAACTTTAAAACCTTACAGTCGCCGGGCTATTGTTCAGGAAGCGGAGTATATCGACAGCGTCAATCGTGAAAGTGATTCGCTTACAACTGATGCACAGGAAGAAAATAGTGGCAGCAATTTATCGCAGGTTGATCAATACAACTTACATTCTTTATTAATGGATAATTCAGAATGGGTTAGCGGTTCTAAAGAAAGCTTTTTAAGTAAAAATCCAATATGGAAAACTTTTTATGTTACCAAACCCAATCTATTGGAAGTAGACACAAAAGATTTTTTTCTTGCTGTAAATCCGGTAATTAATTTCCAGGTTGGGTCTGAGTCGGGAAATAATCAGAATCTTTTTATAAATAAACGTGGAGTAACTGTTCGCGGAAGAATTGCCAACAAGATAGGATTCTCAAGTACTGTATCAGAAAATCAGGAAAGGGGTCCGTCTTTTTTTGAAGACCGTGTAAACGAATTTCATGCGGTTCCCGGCGTTGGATTCTATAAAAATTTTAAGAAGAATGCTTTTGATTATTTTGATGCTCGTGGGTATGTCACCTTTGGCGTTACAAAATATATTGACGTACAATTTGGATACGATAAAAATTTTATTGGCGACGGATATAGAAGTCTTTTTCTCAGTGATGATGCCAACAGTTATTTATTTCTGAAATTAAATACCAAGATATGGAAATTTGATTATGAAAACCTTTTCATGGAGCTGATGCCGCAGTTTTTAAAAAGCGGAGACAATTTACTGGATCGAAAATATGCAGCGATGCATCACCTGAGCATGAATGTTACCAAATGGCTCAATTTGGGTTTATTTGAAAGTATCACTTTTGGAAGAAAAAGCTATTTTGATTTTGAATATCTGAATCCAATTATCTTTTTGAGATATGCGGAAGGCGATGTGGGAAGCCCTGATAAAGCACATGTTGGCTTTGATTTTAAAGCAAATGTTGCACATCATTTTCAGTTTTATGGACAATTTTTGCTTGATGAATTTCTCCTGAAGGAGATTGCAAAAAACAACGGTTACTGGGCTAATAAATATGGTTTTCAAATAGGCGCGAAATATATTGATGCATTCAATATTGAAAATCTTGATTTGCAAATTGAAAGTAACCGGGTAAGACCATTTACTTATTCTCATTACGATTCTGTTTCCAATTATACACATTATAACCAGATGCTTGCTCATCCGCTTGGCGCTAACTTTCAGGAGTGGATTGGGATTTTAAAATATCAACCGGCGCCAAAATGGTATGTTGACGCAAGAGCAATTTATTATTACCAGGGATTGGATTCTGCCGGAATCAATTTTGGAAGTAATCCATTTGAATTGTATCAAACCAGGAGCAATGATTTCGGATATTTTGTTGGCAGTGGCAGGAAAGTACAATGTGTGAATGCTTCACTCACACTATCTTATGAGCTGAAAGAAAATCTTTTTATTGATGGCAATCTTCTTTTCAGAAAATATACTGATCTTCCAAATTCAAGTATTTTCAATATCGGAATAAGATGGAATGCCGCAAGAAGAGAATACAATTATTAGTATTACGCAAGCATTTTATTGGTATTATTTCATATAAACAATAAAAGGATCAATGAAAAGTCAGGTTAATTTTTTCATCGATCCTTTTGCTGAAAAATAAGAAGAAACACTATATAGAATTTCTTTTTTTAATTTTTATTGGAGCGTGGAGTGAATAAATTTTGCTACGTTATCATGCAATTGTTTCAATGATTCAGGGTGCAGATAAACCATGTGTCCGGAATTATAAAAATCATACTCAATATTTTTTTGCAAATTTTTTGACATTGGAAGATGTTTCATTTCATAAACTCCTTCAAAATATGGGGTTCCTAAATCAAAGTAACCCATGTTCAGCATCACTTTTAAATCAGGATTATAGATCATGGCGTGAGCAAGATCATTCATTACGTTAGGAAAACCAACGTAACCTTTGCGCTTCATATCCCATGGACCCACATTGCCAAATGTTTTGTATTTCATCCCTTTCCCAAATTTTAATTCTGTTCTTACATAATTATTGAACGTAGCAGTAAAAGCCGCATCAATATAGGAGTCCATCGGATCATATTCTGCAAATTCACTTAAAGGATCCATCGCACTTCCTGAAAATCTTGCATCGAGACGGCCCGTAATTTCTTCCTCTTTTCCAAGCAATGCCTGCTCAAACTGGGGACCGCTTACTCTCAGGTTTGCTTTTTTGAGATAGGTTACCGGAAGACCAATATAATTATGTAATTTTTCTGCCATTGCATTGAAGGATGTAGAGTCAAGCAGCGATCCTTTATTGAGTGCAAGCGCATAATCATTCATTGCAAAATGTTCTACTTCCTTTAAAAAAGGCTCCAGTTTTTCAGGAGCGTTTGGTATTTTATGATGATACCAGGCTACCGCAGCAAACGAAGGCAAAGCGAGTTCATAAGGTAAATCATTTCCCGGATGATCACTTGCAATGTCGCTCATATTTTCATAAGTCAATAGTTGCGAAAGAAGTATCACTCCATTTAAGCCAACACCTTCATTTTGTAAAATATTTGAAACAATTGCAGAACGGAAAGTGCCGTAACTCTCTCCAAACAAGAACTTCGGAGAATTCCAGCGATTGTATTCTGAAAGAAACTGTGTGATAAAATTTGCAAACACACGTCCATCCTGGTCAATCCCAAAGAAGTCTTTATTGTTTCCTGCGCCTCCTCTTTCTTTTGTGATCACTTCTCCAAAGCCCGTTCCGGGTGCATCAATAAAAACGAGATCACTTGCATCTAAAAGACTGTAATCGTTGTTTACTGTTTTATAAGGTGCTTTCGTTCTTGTGGTATCATTAATGAAAACTCTTTGCGGCCCCCAGGCGCCCATATGAAGCCAGATAGTCGAACTTCCCGGTCCGCCGTTATAAATGAAAGTCAGTGGCCTTTCTGAACGCTCCTTTTCATCATTTTTAAAATAAGCCACATAAGACATGCTGATGGTCGGAGAATCAACATCGTTTTTGAGAATCAATGTTCCCGCAACTGCTTCATATGGGATTCGTTTTCCTTCAACCGTTACAGCGCCGTCTGTTGTTGACTTCTGAGGCTTTTTAAAATTAATAAGAGTGTCTTTTGTGATATCAATTTTTACGGAAGTACTTTCTTTTTTTACCTGCCCAAAAGAAATATTACTGCACAAGATTATTAAAAATGCAAAAAGCAATTTTGATTTCATTGAATCTGTTTTTTAAAAATGTTTTTCTGTGATAATTGTTTTCAATAAATTGAAATCAAAAAGCAGTAAAAGAATGAATAAGTATCATTTCTATTTTAAAGCAGTCTTTTACATTGCTGCCAGTTGAACTTTTTGTTGAAGTTCTATCACGCTTTCTTTAAATAATGTATCCGTATCCATCAGGTCTTTCACAGTTTGGCAACTGTGAATTACAGTTGTATGATCGCGTCCGCCAAAATGCTCGCCTATTGTTTTTAAAGAATTTTTTGTAAAAGCTTTTGCTAAAAACATTGTGATCTGACGTGCCTGGACGATTTCGCGCTTGCGTGTTTTTTGTAAAAGTTTTTCGTAAGGTACATCAAAATAATCGCATACCATTTTTTGAATTGTATCAATGGTAATTTCTTTGGAAGAAGATTTGATGAAATTTCTTAAAACTTTTTTAGCCAATTCCAGGTCTATTTCTCTCTTATTCAGCGAAGATTGTGCCAACAGGGAAATCAGAGCGCCTTCCAGCTCCCGAATATTATTTTGAATATTATAAGCGATATATTTTACCACTTCTTTCGGCATTTCCAGACCATCGTTCTTCATTTTTCTTTCAAGAATTTCAATCTTTGTTTCATAATCCGGTATCTGAAGATCTGCGCTTAATCCCCAGCGAAAACGACTCAGCAATCTTTCCTGGACGCCTTCCAGATCTTTGGGTGGTTTATCGGTTGTTAATATTAATTGTTTGCCGCTTTGATGAAGATGATTGAATATCGCGAAAAACGCATCCTGCGATTTTTCTGCACGATTAAAAAACTGAACATCATCAATGATCAATATGTCAATCAATTGATAAAAATGAATGAAATCGTTGATGGCATTGTTTCTTCCGTGATCAACAAACTGGTTGATGAATTTTTCTGAGCTTACATAAAGAACTACTTTATTATTATGCAATCTTTTTACTTCATTCCCAATTGCCTGTGCAAGATGTGTTTTTCCCAAACCAACACCGCCATAAATTACCAATGGATTAAAAGAAGTAGAACCAGGTTTTTCAGCAACAGTTTTTCCCGCACGTCTTGCAACACGGTTGCAGTTTCCTTCAATGTATGAGTCGAAAGTATAAGATGGATTCAGTTGCGGATCAATCTGCATCTTTTTAAGTCCCGGTATTACGAAAGGGTTCTTAACAGGATTGGTTATGACTAAAGGAAAATCCATTTCATTGTTTGAATACGATTTGTAACCGTGCCCCGGCACATCCATTGTCACTGGTTTATTTTTACTATTGCCGCTGTCCATCATAATGCGATATTCCAGCCTCGCATTTTTTCCTAATTCTCTTTTTAAAGTTTTTGCCAGCAGGTTTACGTAATGTTCCTCAATATACTCATAAAAAAATTGACTTGGTACCTGAATCGTCAACACATTTTCTTTTAAAAGCACAGGTTTGATTGGCTCGAACCAGGTTTTGTAATGTTGCCATTCAACGATATCCTTAATTATATTGAGACAATTACCCCAAACTGTTTCGCAAGCATTATCCATTATTTTCCGTAAGCCGTTTTATTGTTTTAGAAAAAGGTTCTTCTGTGGGAATCATCAAAAATTGAAACAAAAATTATTTGTAAAAATTTTATCAACAACACAGCGAATATCAAAAGAATTTGTTGAAAAAAAAATTTTTTATTCTATCATTTTTTACAATAAAAATTAATTTTCTCTTTCAAAAAATGAAACGGTATTTATTTTCGTTTTTGAAAAGAATTTAAAAGGTACTCCAGCATTGAATTCAGACGATTAAGACTAACTTTTCGGGTTATTAAAATCAAATTTTTTCACCTTTCTTTTTTGAAAAAAAATATTTTTATTTATTTTTTTAAATGTGTAAAACATTTTTTGATATTATCATTCAATATGTCATCTTTACCGCCCTTAAAAAAACAAAAACCGAATTATTATGAGTTACGAATTAACAGGAAAATTATTAATAAAATTTGATACCACTCAAAGGACAGAAACTTTCAAAACACGTGAATTTGTGATAGAAAAATCTGAAGATATTAACGGTAAACTGATTACCAACTATATTAAGTTTCAATGCGTTCAGGATCGGACTAATATTGTAGATCGCGTGAATGTCGGTGATGAAATAAAAGTACATTTCAACATTAAAGGAAGCAAGTGGGAAAAGAATGGACAGGTTTCTTATTTCAACAATCTGGATGCATGGCGTGTGGAACAAGTTTTGCAACCTTTGAAAAATAATTCCGGGCATGTTGATCTTGAACCATTAGACACTTTTAGCTCTTCCTCTGATGAAGCGAGCGATGATCTTCCGTTTTAAAAATCAGATAAAAAGCTTGATTAAAGTTTTCAGGATAAACTCCTGGCACTGGCACTATGCAACAAAAAGTTTCGATAAAAGTTCCTCCTTCAAATGCATCTGATGAAAAAGCGATTGTTGAAAGCATCGCAGATGCAACAGGGAAAAAAATGTACGAAATTTCCGGTTATCATTTGCTAAAAAAATCAATTGATGCAAGAGGAAAAACTGTCTGGTTCAATCTCACTCTGAATGCATTTATTAATGAACCATTTCAGCAAAGAAAATTACAGCATTTTGATTTTAAAGATGTAAATCAATCTTCAAAAAAAGTAATCATTATTGGTGGCGGGCCAGCCGGAATTTTTGCTGCCTTGCAATTGATAGAAAAAGGAATTAAACCAATCATCGTCGAAAGGGGAAAAGAAGTAAGAGCGAGAAGAAGAGACCTTGCTGTTTTGAATAAAGAAGGCATTATCAATCCTGAAAGCAATTATTGTTTTGGCGAAGGCGGAGCCGGCACTTACAGTGATGGAAAATTATATACAAGAAGCAACAAACGCGGCGATATCAATCGTATTCTGAATTTGTTTGTTCATTTTGGTGCTGATGAAAATATTCTGTATGATGCGCATCCACATATTGGTACTAATAAGCTTCCGGCGATCATAACAGCCATGCGTAAACGAATATTAGATTGTGGCGGCGAATTTCATTTCCAAAAAAAGGTCATTGATTTTATCATTGAAAAAGATGAAATGAAAGCGGTAATTACTGCGGATGGCGACGTTTTATCCGCTGATTCTTTTATTCTCTCCACCGGGCATTCAGCGCGCGATATTTTTACTTTATTGAATGAAAAAAATATCGAAATATCTGCAAAGGGATTTGCATTAGGAATAAGAATTGAACATCCTCAGGAACTGGTCAATACCATCCAATACGGTTCGCAATATTCGCAAAGTAATTTACTTCCTCCCGCTTCTTACAGTCTTGTTGAACAGGTGGATGGACGTGGCGTTTTTTCCTTTTGTATGTGTCCGGGAGGAATTATTGCACCGGCATCTACAAACGAAAATGAACTGGTTGTAAACGGTTGGAGCCCTTCCAAAAGAAACAACCCTTTTGCCAATAGTGGAATGGTAGTGCAGGTAGAAATAGAAGATGTTTTGAAATACAATTCATCAGAAAAAAACAAATCGGTAAAGAATATAAATTCTCCATTACTGATGATGGAATTTCAAAAGGAGGTTGAGCAAAAAGCATTTGAAACAGGGGGCGGAAAATTTGTGGCACCCGCACAAAGAATGGTTGATTTTACGGAAGAAAAATTTTCTGCTGCTTTACCAAAAAGTTCTTATTTGCCTGGAATAGAAACGGCATTATTAAAAGATGTATTGCCTTCATTTATCAATGAACGTTTAATTACAGCTTTTAAATTATTTGCAAAAAAAATTCCTGCGAAACATGGACATCATGGATATTTTACAAACGAAGCCGTGCTTGTAGCAACGGAAAGCAGAACATCTTCACCGGTAAGAATTCCGCGGGATGAAATATTGTTGAATCATCCGCAAATCAAAAATTTATTTCCGTGTGGTGAAGGTGCCGGATATGCCGGGGGAATCGTAAGTGCAGCTATGGATGGAGAAAGGGTAGCGGTGGCTTGTGTTTCAAAAGAAATTTAAAACAAAAAATTTTTTCGTTTACCGGATATTTTTACCGTTTATAAAATGTTTGTACAAAAATTAAACGCGATAATATCGCTGTTATATCTTCGTAGCCATTTATTTTTTCTGCCAAAAATTTTATCTTAAAAAACAGTAATGGCTATACTTGAATTACAACATCTCAAAAAATATTATGCCACTCACAAAGCGGTTGATGATATCAGTTTTTCAATCCCTGAAGGAAGCATTTTCGGATTACTTGGACCGAACGGTGCCGGCAAGACAACTTTGCTGAGAATGATCACCGGCATCATTTATCCTGACAGCGGTGAAATTTTTTTTGAAGGACAAAAATTTAATCCAATGGATGACATTGCCAAAATTGGCTATATGCCGGAAGAACGCGGCTTGTATAAAAAAATGAAGATCGGGGAACAGGCTTTGTACCTCGCCCAGCTAAAAGGAATGAGCCGGCGTGATGCAATGAAAAAAATTAAAGAATGGTTTATCAAATTTGAAATGGAAAGCTGGTGGAATAAAAAAGTAAATGATCTCAGTAAAGGAATGGGACAAAAATTACAATTCGTAACTACTGTTCTTCATGATCCAAAATTATTAATACTCGATGAACCTTTCAGTGGATTGGATCCTGTCAACAGCAATTTGATCAAAGATGAAATTTTCAGGCTCGCTCAAAAAGGAACCACGGTAATTTTCAGCACACACAGAATGGAACAAGTGGAAGAAATTTGCAACAATATCGTTTTGGTAAACAACGGAAAAAAGATTTTGGATGGAAGCGTTAAGCAGATCAAAAATGATTTCAAAGAACATATTTTCAAAGTTGGTTTTGATGAATTGCCTGAAAGCTTTAGCAGCATTGCTTTTGATATCGTTGATTCCAAAGAAAATTCTTTCAACGTAAAAATTAAAGATGGAAGCAAGCCAGCAAATGTCTTGCAGGAATTTCTGAATCATAAAGCAGAAATAATATCCTTCAATGAAGTGTTGCCTTCTTTAAATGATATTTTTATAAGAGTAGCAGGAAAGAAAGAAGCGATAAAAAATAAGGAAGTAACTTTTTCGGAATAACAGGTTATTCCATTAAACTAATTAACCAATTAACGAATTATCATGAACAAAATCTGGCTCATCATTAAACGGGAATATTTAACCAGGGTTAGAAACCGGACTTTTATTCTCTCTACTATTCTGCTTCCTTTATTTTTCATTGGTTTTATTTTCGCATCCGCATATTTTTCTATCAGCAGCCAGGAAAAACAAAAGATCGCCGTTCAAGACAGTAATGGAATTTTTAAAAATAGTTTTCAAAGCAATGATCAGATCATTTACGAATATCCTACAGGCGTAAATGCGGAGAATTTTAAAGAAAAAGGTTATTCGGCTTTTTTAAAAATACCGGAAAATTATAATAGCGGCAGCGATTCGATCTCTTTAATTTCCACGAAGCAATTAGGCATGGATGCTGAAGGAAAAATTAAAGATCAGATTGATGAGGCAATCAAAAACCAGGCTTTTTTAAAAAATAATATTGATAAAAAAATTCTTGATTCGATTAATAAAATCAATGAAGAAAACTCGTATCAATTTCGCACAGTTGTAAAACAAGGAAATAAAACTTCAGAATCAAATTCAGGACTTTCCTATGGAATCGGCTATGGGAGCGGCATTCTAATCTATATGACGTTGTTTATTTATGGAGCTGCCGTGATGCGTGGAGTAATGGAAGAGAAAATGAACCGGATTGCAGAAGTTATTATCAGTTCGGTCAGGCCATTTCAATTAATGATTGGAAAAATTTTAGGAATCGCAGCTGTTGGCCTCACGCAATTACTGATCTGGATCATTTTAATAATTCTATTATCGTCTGTTACCACTTCCATTTTTACTGCCGATGCCTTGCACCATGCACAAGCAATGAATACTTCAATTGGCGCAGCCGGCAGCAGTTCAGCAGCCATAAATTTTTTAAATGCGAAATCAACTTTTTTATCTGCTGACTGGGCTTTGATCATTCCTTGTTTTCTCTTTTATTTTCTTGCCGGATATTTATTTTATGCATCATTATTTGCAGCTGTTGGAAGTGTAGTGAACGAAGATCCACAGGAAGCTCAATCGTTGATGCTTCCGATTACGATGCCAATCATTTTATCTTTCGTCATCATGACAACAGCGGTTGGAAAGCCTGACGCCCCGGTTTCTGTTTGGGCAAGCATCATTCCATTTTCCTCGCCAATTGTAATGATGGCGCGTATTCCGTCAGGAAATGTTCCCGCATGGCAAATCATTCTTTCCATGCTTTCTCTTATTGCGGGATTTATTTTAACTACAATGCTTGCGGCAAAAATTTATCGAACAGGAATTTTACTTTATGGCAAAAAAGTAACTTTTAAAGAAATGGGAAAATGGCTTTTCAGAAAAGCATAATTTTCTTTTTTGATGGTCTGCTTCATTTTTGTGCAAACGGTTGATTGACCAGGCAATTATTTTAATCAGTAGTTTTAATTGTTCTTTAAAGAATTTTTAAAATAATGATGATGAAAATAAAGCTGCTATTCTCTGTTTTGCTTTTAACAACCCTTTCTGCTTTCTCACAAAACATTCCCCGAACCAATTGCAATGATTGCTGGAATCCTGACTCTCTTGGTAATCACCGCGCTGTTATTGGATTTGAAGGATCAGGAAATGTTGCCAAGGTTACCATTCCATGGAGAAGAAGAGATTATCATCCTGACATAAAAAGGATCATTGTTGAAGATGCAAAAACGCATCAGAAAATAAGGAACGTAAAAACGTTTACGCTTGACCGTGAGTCAGGAGAAATTGCTTTTGAGCCTGTTTCAGGCAGCGGCAATTATTATGTTTATTACATGCCTTATAAAAATGAAGGGCGCTCCAATTATCCGAAAGGAATTTATTTAAAACCCGAAAACACGGCTTCAGAAGAATGGCTTCATTCTGTTGAAAATCAAAAAAATATTCCGGTAGCTAAAGTAGTAGAGGTTCAGTCTATCAACGCCTTCAACAGTTTTGATCCGATGGAAATCATTGCAACAAAAAAGGAAACAGGACAAATAACCGAACAAAATAAAAACCAGCAATTCCTGATTTTTCCTGAAGACCGTTTGCATTCTATCAGAATGAAAACAGATTTGCCTGAACGCTGGATAGAAAAAGGTATTAAAACTTCGTTTACTGATGCGGCAATGAAAGGCGAAAACTTCGCGTATCAATTAGGTATTTATGCTTTAGAGGATTTAAAAAATATTACCGTTCATTTTTCTGATCTGAAGAGTGCAAACGGAAAAATTATTTCTACAAAAAATATGTCGTGTTTGAATACCGGCGGAACAGATTATACCGGAAATCCTTTGCATAAAATTGTTGATATTGAAAAAAGAAACGTGCAGGCTTTGTGGTGTTTGATAAATGTTCCTGAAAATATTTCCGCCGGAAAATATTCTGGAAAAGTAAGGGTAACTACTTCCAATAATTCTTCTTCAAAAGAAATCAATATCACAATTGTTGTAACCAATAAAACTGCAAAAAATCACGGTGTAAACGAACCATGGAAAATGACAAGATTAACCTGGTTGAATTCAACAATGGGACAGGAAAACACTGTTATTGCTCCGTACACTGCTTTAAAAGTTTCAGGAAATACCATCAGTTTATTGGGAAGAAAAGTGATCCTGGATAATTCAGGTCTGCCCAAACAAATTCAAACTTTTTTCACGCCGGAAATGACCGGGTATCAAAATGAACCGAATAATCTTCTTGCAGAAGGAATGCATTTTCATTTCATTAAAAAATCAGATTCAAAAGATATTTCATTTAAAAAAGAAGGACTAAAATTTACGGTGCAACAACCGGGAACCGTTCAATGGACGTCAACAAGTTCATCGGATGAAATAAAAATGGAAGTGAATGGCTCTTTGGAATTTGATGGGTTTGTTTCCTACAAAATAAAAGTAACGGCGCTGAAAGATATTGATCTCAGTAATATTTCTATGCACATTCCATTTGAAAAAAAGGAAGCAAAATATATCATGGGATTGGGTTTGAAAGGAGAACAAAGGCCCGACAGTGTTTTGTGGAAATGGGATGTGGCCCATAAAAATCAGGATGGTGCATGGATAGGAAATGTAAATGCGGGATTACATTATTCACTTCGGGATGAAAATTATGTGCGTCCGTTGAACACGAATTTTTATTTACAAAAACCTTTACTGCTGCCAGTTTCCTGGGGAAATGACAATAAAGGCGGAATTGATATTTTTGAAAAAGGTGAATCGGTTTTATGTAATAATTACAGTGGTGCAAGAAGCATGAAGAAAGGTGATGTATTGTATTTTAATTTCAATCTACTCATCACTCCCTTCCATCCGATCAACACCGATTTTCAATGGGCTACCAGGTTTTATCATGCTTACAGACCCATAGACACCATCAAAGAAACCGGCGCAACAATCATCAATATTCATCACGGTACTGCCATCAATCCTTATATTAATTATCCTTTCATTGCATGGAGAGCAATGAAATCTTATATTGATTCGGCTCATGCAGTTGGATTGAAAGTAAAAATTTATAATACCATTCGTGAACTTTCGGATCATTGCTATGAAACATTTGCAATGAGAAGCCTGGATCATGAAATTTTTTCTTCAGGTAAAGGTGGTGGCTTTAGCTGGCTGCAGGAACATCTTGGTGACGATTATATTGCAGGATGGTTTGTACCTGACTTAAAAGATGCAGCGATTATCAACAGTGGCATGAACCGATGGCATAATTATTATGTGGAAGGTATGAACTGGCTCACACAAAATGTAGGCATTGATGGAATTTACCTGGATGATGTTGCATTTGATCGTGTAACAATGAAGCGCATCAAAAGAGTATTGATAAAAGATGGACATCCGGGAATTATCGATTTGCATTCGGCGAATCAATTTGATAAAGCTGACGGATGGAATAACAGTGCGAATTTGTACATGGAACATTTCCCGTATTTAAACCGTTTATGGTTTGGAGAATATTTTGATTACGAACATAATTCGCCTGATTTTTTTCTCACAGAAGTAAGTGGAATTCCTTTTGGCTTGATGGGCGAAATGTTGCAGGGGGGCGGTAATCCGTGGCGCGGAATGATCTATGGAATGACCAACAGGATGCCGTGGAGTGATAATGCAGATCCACGTCCCATTTGGAAATTGTGGGACGGGTTTGGAATGAAAGGAACGCAAATGATTGGCTACTGGAGTCCAAATTGTCCAGTAAAAACAGACAATGAAAAAGTTCTTGCAACAGTTTATCAGAAGAAAGGAAAAGCGTTAATTTCAATTGCAAGTTGGGCAGATGATGATACTCAGGTTTCTTTAAAAATAGATTGGAAAAAATTGGGAATTGATCCAACAAAAGCAACAATTAGTGCGCCCGAAGTAAAAAATTTTCAATCAGCAAGAGCTTTTAAAGTTGGAGAGAAAATTCCTGTAGAAAAAGGAAAAGGATGGATGTTGATTGTGAAAGGAAAGTAGAAAGTAATTAGTATCAGTCTAAAAAAGCTTTGTTAATCTATAAAACAAGTGAAAATGAAAATCTCAAAAATCAATGTTTTCTTTCTCCTGATCCTTCTCTTTTTTGCCAACATTAATTTCTCTTTTGGGCAGCAAAAAACGGAAAATATTATCATCGTCACCACAGATGGTTTTCGCTGGCAGGAAGCTTTTGGCGGAATGGATTCTGCGATCGCAAATAACAGAAGATTCAACCAGGGCGACAGCGATTTTATTTATAAAAAATATTGGGCTGATGATGTTTCTGAAAGAAGAAAAAAATTGCTTCCATTTCTTTGGACAACTGTTGCTTCTCACGGACAAATTTATGGTAATCGAAATTTTGGAAATAAAGTAGATAATTCAAACCCTTACTGGTTCTCATATCCAGGCTATAGTGAGATATTTTGTGGGTTTGTTGATACTTTGATCAATTCTAATAATTATAAAAACAATCCCAACACAAACGTTCTTGAATTCATTAATAAACAACAAATATTTAAAAACAAGGTTGCGGCTTTTGGAGCATGGGATGCATTTGACAGAATTTTAAATAAACCACGTTGCGGCTTTCCCGTTGTCGCAGCCTTTACGCCTTGTGGCGGAAAAAATCCAACCGCAAAAGAACAACTGATAAACGAAATGCTGAAAGATTCCTACAAACCTTTTGACATGGAAGAGTGCCTTGATGTATTCACTCATTATGAAGCGATGGAAGATTTGAAAACACGAAAACCGAAAGTGCTTTATATCTCTTATGGAGAAACCGATGAATGGGCACATGCAGGGCATTACAAAGATTATCTCGAAGCGGCTCATCAGTTTGACGAATGGTTGAAAAATATTTGGAATTTTATTCAGACAGATCCGCAATACAAAAACAAAACTTCATTGTTCATCACGGTTGATCACGGACGTGGTGATCAGAATAAAAACGAATGGACAAGCCATGGAAGTGATATTCGTGACGCTCATGAAATCTGGTTTGCTGTAATGGGACCAGACACTCCTGCAGAAGGCGAAGTAAAAACTGAAATGCAGATCTATCAAAAACAATTTGCACAAACAATTGCATCATTGTTAGGGTTAAAATTTACTGCAGAACATCCTGTTGCCGAAGGAATTTCACAAGTGAAGAAATAAATTTTTTGCAAATAAAAAAACAGAGTTATTTGTTGCTTTACTAAGAAAATACTCTGAAGTGGGTGAAATTGAATTCTATGAAACAAAACTGCGGTTATTTATTTGTTTACTGTGCTGATAGCGGCTTTCGAAGCGGGCAATAAAAATCCAAAGGTGGTACCTACATCGATTTTACTTCTTACATGGATCGTATCTTCGTGTGCTTCGATGATGTGCTTTACAATGGATAACCCAAGTCCGCTACCGCCTGCTTTTCGCGCTCTTGCAAGATCGGTTCGATAAAATCTTTCAAAGATTCTTGGCAAATGTTCTTCGGCAATTCCGTATCCGTTATCAGTGATCTCAACAAGAATCTTTTTGCCGTCGATTTTATAAGCGCTTGCTTCAATGATACCATTATTCTTTCCATATTTCATGGCGTTATCAATCAGATTAATCAGCACCATTCTTATCTTTTCTTTATCAGCATACACCGATAACGGCAATTCACATCCGTCTTTAATAAAGCATTTTATTTTGTTTCCATCCGCATTAATGGAAAGAGATTCAAACACTTCTTTGATCAGGTCCTGAATTACAAAATTTTCTTTCAGTAATAATAATTCTCCGCTTTCCAGTTTTGCGATCTCATCAAGATTTTCTAATAAATTTACCAGGCGGTCCACATTTCTTGAAGTATTTCCCAAAAACTTTTTATTCACTTCGTCATTATCAATCGCGCCGTTTAATAACGTATCCACATAACCCTGGATCGCAAATATCGGAGTCTTCAATTCATGTGAAAGATTCAGTAAAAATTCTTTTCGAAAAGTTTCATTCCTTCTCAAAATCTCCAATTCTTCTTTATGCTGAACGGCCCATTGCTCCACATCTTCATTCACTTCGTCGATTGATTTTTGTGGTAAAATATTTTTAAAATAGAACTCTTCTTTCTTACTTGCCTTGGTTTGGTATATGAGTTTGTAGATCAGCTTTATTTTTCGATAAACAAAACGTTTTACCGTCAGATAAATAATTAAATAACTGATGATAGACAAGCCAATAAATAATATCAGTGAAGGCAGCCATTTTTCGGAATAAAAATAAACCACAATTGCCGCAAGGCCACTTATCGGTAAAGAAGTAACGAAGCCAACCTGCTGAGGTGAAAAGTTTTTTTTTGCAAACATATTAATTAGCTAATTAGCTAATTGGCTAACCAGCCAATTAAAGTCCTAAAACCCATGCAAAGATCAATGGAGCTACAATCGTCGCATCACTTTCTACAATAAATTTAGGTGTATGAATATCCAGTTTCCCCCACGTAATTTTTTCATTTGGAACAGCGCCGGAATAAGATCCATAGGAAGTTGTAGAATCAGATATTTGACAAAAATAACTCCAGAACGGAACGTCATGCCATTCCAGATCCTGGTACATCATTGGCACTACACAAATGGGGAAATCGCCGGCGATTCCACCACCAATCTGGAAAAACCCAAGTCCTTTCCCTGTTGATAACTCGCGGTACCATTCAGTAAGTTGCTGCATATACTCGATACCGCTTTTCATGGTACTTGCTTTCAATTCTCCTTTGATCACATATGATGCAAAAATATTTCCCATCGTGCTGTCTTCCCATCCCGGCACCACTATTGGAATATTTTTCTCTGCTGCTGCAAGCATCCAGCTGTTTTTTGGATCAATTTCATAGTATTGTTCCAAAACGCCGCTCAGCAACATTTTGTACATATATTGATGGGGAAAATATCGTTCGCCTTTTTCATCAGCTTCTTTCCAGATTTTAAAAATATGTTGCTGCAATCTCCTGAAGGCTTCTTCTTCCGGAATGCAGGTGTCAGTAACCCGGTTGTAATGATTTTCCAAAAGATCCCATTCTTCCTGCGGTGTCAGATGCCGGTAATGCGGTACTCTTTTATAATGAGAATGAGCGACAAGATTCATAATATCTTCTTCAAGATTGGCGCCGGTGCAACTGATGATATCTACTTTTCCCTGGCGAATCATTTCTGCAAAAGAAATTCCCAATTCTGCTGTGCTCATCGCGCCTGCCAGAGACACCAGCATTTTTCCCCCTTCGTTCAAATGTGCTTCATATCCTTTGGCAGCATCCATCAAAGCGGCTGCATTAAAATGACGATAATTGTGTTCGATAAATTGTGAAACCGGCCCTTTGCTCATAGTAAAATATTTAAGGGCAAAAATAAGATTTTAAAAAATAGGTGGTTGCGAAATGCAAGGGATTTCAACTAAAGAAGTAAGAATCCGTCATATTTATTTACAGGGAAATAGATAATTATTTTGGAAAGCAGTTAAAAATCATTCTCGTTAAAAGCCAAAAGGAAGGCTTTTGGCCTTCCTAAATAAAAGTCTTATCATGGGTAAAATTGTTTAAGAGGTGTTCTTAATAAATAAATCCTATCATCGCCTCCTCATTCCCTCCATCCGGAGTCATTGGCATTGTAAGTGAGCCATTCCCTTTGAGATTTACATAAGCACCTGTACCACCTACAATTTCCCACCTTCCCTGAGGTGTGGGAGTATTGAAGGCACATTCCTGGTGAATAAAAATACTTCCGCTTCCATCAGAGGGTGTCAGCGTAATCTGGCAATGGGCCCGTGCTCCGTTGATATTAGGACCAACAAGCATTGTAGAAGTTCCTGAAAGATTCAGCGCGCCGCTGGTCGTAAATGTTCCTACTGTATTAGGAAATGTCGAAAAATCATATACTCCGGTAATTGTAATTGCGGAGCGTGATGAAGTCGATTTTTTCGATACCCAACTCGTTGCGAAAAATGTAATAAGGACAAGTCCTATTGCAGCAGAAAAAAATTTGTACTGTTTCATAATTGTTTATTTTAATTGTTTTAAAAAATGAATGCTATTTTATTTTGATACTTCACAATATTGTGTTGTTATTGATAATCTGTTTTATTTTTTTCGAAATATCGAATGAATAATTTCTTTCCAGAAAAAACCAATCAATATTGCAAGAAGCAACATCAATATCGCCAGTAAGAAATCCATTTATTAAAAATACGATTGTGGGACGTCGTTGTAGATGGGCGTTTAGTGAAGGATGGAATAATTGCTTTGAGATAGCCTTTTGATTTAGTAAATCTAAACAGATAGCTGGCTTCCTTTTCGTTTTATGCGGACAATTACTTTTGTACCGGTAGCTTTATTTTCAGAATCATAGAGGTCAACAAATTCTATTGGAAGAGTCAAATCATTTTCATTAAAATCTAATAATCTTCTTCGGGTAATATCAATGGCTTTCGACTCATGCAAGAGGATTGAATTATTTTTCAATTCCTGAACTTTCAGTCTGCCAATGCCATTATCGGTTATATCGAAAATTAGCCAATCTCCTTTGGCGATAATCGAAATCTTTATTTCTTTTTCTCCTTCTTTTCGGCTCAATCCATGCCATAAAGCATTTTCAACAAAAGGCTGTAATATAAGCGGAGGTATTTTTTCAAATTCCGGAACTATATCTTCCGCAATTATTTTTTCGTATTGTAACTGCATATCAAGCCTCAACGCTTCAAGTTGAATATAAAGACTTACTGTTTCTAATTCTTTATCTAGACTGATTACATTTTTCTCTGAATTATCAAGCACCTGTCTCAGCAATCTTGAAAAAGAGCCTATATAATGTATGCCTTCCTCTTTTTTATCATTGGCTATCAGCGCCTGGATTGAATTAAGTGAATTATAAATAAAATGAGGATTCATTTGCGCTTTCAGAGCTTTCATCTCAAGTTCTTTTAGTTGTGTTTGAATAGAAATCTGGTGTTTTATTTTTTGTATTCTTGCTTTAAAAATACTGACAATAATAAATGAAGCAAAAGCGATTAGCATTAAACGAAACCACCATTCATTCCAGAAAGGCGGTGCAATGGTAAACCGGAAAACATCCGGCTGGCTCCAGCCGGAAGCACGATCTTTTGCCCTTACCATAAATTCATATTTCCCCGGCGGCAATTGCGCAAATGATACAGATTTTGTTTTGGCCGGAATACTCCACGACGTATGGAACGGTAATAATTTATATGAATATTCGGGATTGGAACTTGAAGTCGAAAAATCAATGGCATTAAAAAAAATCCCCAGTGAATTCTGATTGAAATTCAAAACAGGATTGAAAGGCAATTGAAAATAACCGTATAGAGAATCGGTTAATTTGCTCCAATCAGTTTCTTTAAAAGCAAGCGTAATTTTTTCAATAATAATATGTGGTGGTTCTTTAAATAAATTGATACCAGCGGTATGAAATTTTAATATTTTATTTGGAGTAGAAAGCAACACATTTCCGGCAGAATCGATTATAAGTCTTTCATAATCGTTCCTGTTTAAAGTAAGATCTTCGGCGTTGGCATAATTAAATACTTCCCATTTATCTGATTTATTCTCCTGCAAAATATCTAATCCTGTAGCACTTACAATCCAAAGCCTGTTTTGCCGGTCACTGATAATGCTAATTATATTGTTACTTTGTAAACCATCCTGCGTTGTAAAATGATTTTTTAAAAAGGGCGGCTTATTTTTAGTAAAGCCATACTGGTACAAACCCAGGCCAGGAAAGAATATCCAAAAATTATTATTCGCATCTTCATAAAAGAAAACGCCTAATTCTATCCCTTTTTTGCTGCCATCAATACCTGTTTCTTTTACCAGCGAAATAAGATTATTTGATGCATCAATTTCATAAACTCCTATGTCATCAAGGTATAAAAGCAATAAACCGTTTTTCGTTTCATACACTCTTGTTGGCTTAATAATAGGAATGCCTGTATTATGTGGAATAAAAGTTGAAAATTTTGCAGAATTTCCAAATAATAAAGTGGAATCGGCGCAAATAAAAAATTGATTTCTGCTTTTTACATATTTCATATCATAAACGTGCTCTGTCGTTTTCAGCTTTAATGCAGAGGAGAAATCCTGCAGTTTGTTACCATCAAAATGTAAAAATTTTTTAAAACGGGTTAGCATCCAAAGGCTGTTCTTATTATCGAAAGTAAAAAAATCCACCGGGTCCTTATAATAGTTTTTGTTGTCTGGAGCAGCAGGTGGCTTTATTTTTTTATATTGATTATTTGAGTAAATCACCAACCCGTTTTTCTGTCCACATGATAGAAACAAACTGTTGTCAGGAAGAGCAGCAATGTTATATATTTCGTTTAAAAGAGCGCTGTTATTTCTATCTATTACTGTAAAAGAAATATCTTTAATTTTTACTAAACCTTCTATTGTGCCAATCCATACATTATGATTTGAATCTTCATTGATAGAAGACGGATATCCATATTGGTTTACTTTAGAAACAGAAAAATGTTGCCAATCGCCCGGCTTTGATATTTGCAGAAAGTTTTCACTTTCCAGCCAAAGACGTTTTTTTGAATCAATTAAATAAGAAAAATAACTATTGGTAGTAAGTTTTTTTTTGAATAAAGGAACCAGTTCATGATTACGAATTATATAAATATTGTTGATAGTGCTTACCCAGATTTCATGATCCTGCAGAGACATCACATTAAACATAGAACCGTAATGCTGTGAGGACGCAATATGCAGCCATTTGCCATCTTTGTTTCTATAAACAAGATCATTGGCATAATTAATATACAATTTGCCATTTGTTTCTATAATGTTTCTGCACATATTGTTTTCAAAACCGGAATAAAAAGATAATTTTTTCCAAACGTTATCCGCAAATTCATAAGCGCCTTTAGTTGTAAGCGCCCACAAACGCTTATCTTTTGTTTCTATAAAATTGAAAACATAAATATTATTCAGATTATCGTTTGTCGGATAGTTTACAAAGCGGTTGTTTTTAAATTGCGACATTCCGGAGGCAGTACCTGTCCAAAGCCGGCCGAAAGTATCCTGATAAACAACATTTGTATGAAGTGAAAGTAAACCATCAGCAAGGCTATAGTTTATAAATTGCCTTCCGTCGAACCGGCTCACGCCTGACAGGCCGCAAATCCATAAATAACCATTCTTATCCTGGTAAACACCATAAGTAGAGGAAGCTGGCAATCCGTCATTTACGTTGTATAACTTGAAACTGAGTTGCTGGCCATAGAATTTTGTGGGCAACATCAAAACTATTGCAAATAAAAAGTTGAGGAAAATATAGAGAAGCAATGCTTTCACTATTTTATATTTAAAAGATGCAGAAATTCATCTTTATGCGTACGGGAAAGTTCTAACTCATGCCCATTACTCATCACAATTTCACCTCCTTCGCCTTTACGATACATTTTTACATGGGCTAAATTGATAAGGTAAGAACGGTGCGCCCTGAAAAACGATTGTGAACTTAATATCTCATCATACTGTTTTAAAGTATAACTTGATAGAATACATTTCTTATCAGTGAGGTAAAACTCAGTGTAGTTGCTGCTTGCGTGACAATAAACAATTTCATTCAGCGGAATAACTATAAACCCCTCGCTCGATGCTACAGCAATCTTATCAGGAATCTTATCCGGCGATTTTATATCCTGATATAATTGCTCTATCTGTTCTTTAGAAGCATTTTTGGGAAGGCTAATTCGTTGTTTTACTTTGTTGACTGCTTCTATCAATTCATCAGTAATTATTGGCTTTAGCAAATAATCAATTGCATTAAACCGAAAAGCCTTAATGGCATATTGGTCGTAAGCTGTGGTAAAAATTATTGAAAAATCAATTTTAGGTAACTTATTTAATAAATCAAATCCGGTTTCACCTTTCATTTGAATGTCGAGAAAAACAATATTCGGCTTATATTCTTTTATTCCCAGCAATCCTTCTTCAACGTTTGATGCTTCACCAGCAACAATTATTTGCGGAAAGTATTGCTGCAGCATTTTATGAAGAAAGTTTCTGCTTGGCAATTCATCATCTATTATTAATGCTTTAATTGAATGCATGGATGTAAGAATTATTAATATAAATTTCATCCAATTGGAAAATTAAACTAATTCCTTGTTCTTTTTGCTTTTTATAAATGAATATCCTTTATAGTTCTTTCTGGCGAGTTAATTAGAAGGCAAAGGAAATTAAGAATCCGACATATTTATTTGTTTACTGTAAAACAGGATTTTTTTAGAAAAAAGAAAAACTATTTTCAAAAGTTGATGTTTAACTTTCCAGACTATTTCCACTATATAATTATTCAAATGAAAAAACTTTTCCTGATTTTTATTGTTTTTGTCGCATCAAAATCTTTCTCACAAACCATCATTAACCGTGATCCTGAAATTGAAAAAATGGTTCAGGAAGTTTCTGTCGATTCTCTTCAATCTTACATCAGTACGCTCGTTTCGTTCGGAACAAGAAATACGTTGAGCACACAAACAGACAAGAAAAAGGGAATTGGCGCAGCAAGAAATTGGGTGCTGGAAAAATTCAATCAATTTGCTAAAAATTCGGATGGAAGATTCACTGCAATCATTGATACGACTACAATTCCGGCAGATGGCAGACGGATGGATAAAGCAGTACTTTTAGGAAATGTAATGGCGACTTTAAAAGGAACTGACCCAAACGATAAAAGAATTTTTATCATCAGCGGTCATTTGGATACAAGACGGACAGACGTGATGGACAGAACCGGTGATGCTCCCGGCGCCAATGATGATGGAAGCGGCACTGCCGCTGTCATTGAGTGCGCAAGAATTATGAGTAAGCGCTCGTTTCCTGCAACCATTATTTTTGTTGCAGTTAGTGGTGAAGAGCAAGGTTTATTTGGTTCTACATTCATGGCAAACAAAGCAAAAAAAGAAAACTGGGAAGTCGAAGGTGTTTTTAATAATGATATTATCGGAAGCAACAACAGCAACGAAACGAACATTATTAACAACACAAAAGTGAGGGTTTTCAGCGAAGGAATTCCATTGGATGCCTCAGAAAAAGACATTGCAGGAATCAGGTCATTGGGTTTGGAAAACGATAGTAAATCGAGGGAACTGGCCCGATATGTAAAAGAAACGGGAGAGCGGTATGTTGATCATTTGGATGTGGTAATGGTTTACAGAACAGATCGTTTTCTGAGAGGTGGCGATCATTTGCCTTATTTAAAAAATGGATTTACGGCTGTTAGAATTACGGAAATGAATGAAAACTTCAATCATCAGCACCAGGATGTGCGCATTGAAAACGGAATTCAATATGGCGATCTTCCACAGTTTGTAGATTATGAATACCTGAGAAAAAATACATCTTTGAACCTTGCAAATTTGGCCAATCTTGCAAAAGCGCCATCCGCACCTGGAGAAGTAAAAATTGAAGTAAAAACTTTATCCAACAGCACCTCACTTTCCTGGCAATCTCCAAAAACCGGAAAAGTAAAGGGCTATTATATTTTAATGAGGGAAACAACAAGCCCTGTTTGGCAAACAAAAATCTTCACTGCAAAAAATGAAATGACGTTACCGTACTCAAAAGATAATTATTTTTTTGCGGTGCAATCAGTAAATGAAAGTGGAAATGAAAGTTTGCCGGTGATTCCGGGAATTAAAAGAGATTAGTATTTTAGTCGCCCAAACCTTTCGTTTATTCGAATATTATAAAACATAATATTTTGTCCTGAGCAGATGTAGCGACTGGTACGGTTCTGCAGGTTACTGGTCCTAATATGCCTTGTGAAAGTATTGCCATAAGTTGATTCCGTTTTATGTAAATAATGAATGTTGTACCTGCCTGCCTGTAATCAATAACGAAATATCTACGGATTTATTGCGCACGTTCTTCGATCCAAGAAACAACGAGGTATCGAAGCGGTATCGAAGGGATATCGAAGGTATGAGCCTTGAGGACAGGAGTAATAGCTCGTAAAAAGAGGTTAAAAAAGGAAAGAAAATGAGAAATCTTTGTTTGAGTAAAATAGTTTTAGAGAACCAGGAAACTGCTTACTTTTCTTTTTAATCAATTCAATTGGTAGACAAAGACTATAGAATACATGTGATATTTATTTAGAGGAAATATTAAGACAATTGCAGTTAACATATTTAAAGAATTATGTAATGCTGAAAAAGATGATATAAAGCGCGATGCTGAAATGATTTCTAATTTTTGACGATTCCGGTTAAATGGACAGATCATTGTGCCGTTACTTACCTTTACATTAGAATATCTTTAAATGCTGTTTAGGAGAATCCGTAGAAAAATAAACTTACTTAAATTCGCAACTTGTTTAAACAATATTGAATTATCTAAAACCAGGTAAATTACCAGCTAAACATATTTTATTTAATGAAAGGAATCATTCTTGCAGGCGGCTCAGGAACACGTTTATATCCCATTACAATGGGAATCAGTAAACAACTGATGCCAATTTATGATAAGCCTATGATCTATTATCCTTTGTCCACTTTAATGTTGGCAGGCATAAGAGAAATTTTAATTATTACCACTCCGGAAGATCAGGTGCAATTCAAAAGATTATTAGGCGATGGAAGTCAGTGGGGATGTCATCTTGAATATGCGGTACAGGAAAAACCCAATGGTCTTGCGCAGGCTTTTGTCATTGGTGAAAAGTTTATTGGAAATGATGCGGCGGCTTTGGTTTTGGGAGATAATATCTTTTATGGAAGCCGTTTTTCTCATTTGCTGCAACAATCAGCAAATCCTGACGGCGCCGTAATTTTTGCTTATCCCGTCAGCGATCCGGAAAGATATGGGGTAGTGCAGTTTGATAAAAATAATATTGCCATCAGCATTGAAGAAAAGCCGGTAAATCCGAAATCAAATTATGCAGTCCCGGGCTTGTACTTTTATGATAATTCTGTAGTAGAAATTGCAAAAAATATCGCTCCTTCTCCGAGAGGAGAATATGAAATTACCGATGTCAACAGAAAATATTTAGAAAATAAAAAATTGAAAGTTGCTGTTTTAGATCGTGGTTTTGCGTGGCTCGATACCGGCACTTTTGAATCATTACATGACGCTACAGAATTTGTAAGAGTGATAGAAAAGCGGCAGGGATTTAAGATCGGCTGTTTGGAAGAAATTGCATACAGAATGCATTTTATTGATAAAGAACAATTGTTATCTCTTGCCAAAAAATTTGAAAAAAGTGGCTATGGTGAATATTTGAGGAATATTGAAAAATAAGGAACAGAATAAAAGTTGATCCGCTGTTTGAAAACCTTCTGAGAAAAATTGCCTTTACCATTCATTATATTGAACCTTGAAAAATAAAAAGTTTATGAGTTATTATGTTCATCCTTCTTCTATCATTGATGAAAATTGCCAGATTGGAGACGGTACTAAAATCTGGCATTTCAGTCATGTAATGTCCGGTGCTGTTATTGGAAATAATTGCAATCTGGGTCAAAATGTAGTTGTTTCGCCAAAGGTCGTTCTGGGAAACAATGTACGCGTTCAAAACAATGTTAGCATTTATGAAGGGGTTATTTGTGAGGATGATGTTTTTCTTGGTCCGAGCATGGTTTTAACGAATGTGATCAATCCGCGAAGCGCTGTCAGCCGCAAAGATCAGTATAAACAAACGTTGATAAAAAAGGGCGCAAGTATCGGGGCTAATGCGACAATTGTTTGCGGAAATACAATCGGAGAATTTGCTTTTATTGGTGCCGGCGCAGTTGTTACAAAAGATGTTGCGGCTTTCGCATTAATTGTCGGAAATCCAGGTAGACAAAAAGGCTGGATGAGCGAAAACGGCCATAAATTGAATTTCAATTCTGAAAATATTGCCGTTTGTCCTGAAAGCAAGCAGGAATATTTGCTGGAAAATGGCATTGTAAAAAGAATAAAATAATCCACCTGCTTTTTAATAAAATCATTCAAAAAAATGTGTGGGATAACCGGGATCATATCAGTTAACAAACAGGAAGTTTTTCAAGAAAGGTTGAAGAAAATGACTGATGTTATTTCTTATCGCGGGCCGGATGGAGAAGGTTATTGGATCAGCGAAAATGGCAAGATTGGCTTCGGACATCGGCGGCTTTCCATTATTGATTTATCCGAAAATGGAAGTCAGCCAATGCACTATCTCGAAAGATATACGATCGTTTTTAATGGAGAAATTTACAACTACATTGAACTCAAAGAAATACTAATTAAGGACGGATATTTTTTCAAAACTGAAACCGATACGGAAGTTTTGATGGCTCTTTATGATAAGGAAAATGAAAATTGTCTTTCATTAATAGATGGAATGTTTTCTTTTGTGATTTATGATCACAAAAAAAACGAAATTTTTGCAGCAAGAGATCGGTTTGGTGAAAAGCCTTTTTACTATCATTATGTTCCGGGAAGCCAATTTATATTCGGCAGTGAAATGAAATGCCTTTGGGCGGCAGGAGTAAAAAAAGAAGTGAACAACCGAATGCTCTTTGCTTATTTAAATTACGGAAGCATCCAAAATCAAAAAGACGAAAGCGAAACATTTTATAACGATTGTAAAAATCTTCCTCATAGTCATTATCTGAAAATTTCAGTTGATAATTGTATCATTTCTGTTGTTAAATATTATGATATTAACATCAGTAATATTAATCTTTCCATTTCTGAAACAGAAGCACAGGAAAAATTTCGCGAGCTTTTTTATACTTCTGTAAAGCGAAGATTAAGAAGTGATGTTACTGTAGGAAGCAGTCTCAGCGGTGGTTTGGACAGTAGCCTTGTTGTTTGCGCTATTGACAAATTAAAAAAAGATCCGGATCAAAAACAAAATACTTTTTCAGCAGTTTTTCCCGGATTTCCAAAAGATGAACGAAAATATATTGATTTCGTTGTCAACAAAACAAATGTAATTCCTCATTTTACTACTCCAACAGAAAATGGAATTATTAACGATCTCGAGAATTTAATTTATCACCAGGAAGAGCCTTTTGTTACTGCAAGCATATATGCTCAATTTTGTGTAATGCGTCTTGCAAAAGAAAATAATGTCACCGTCCTTTTGGATGGCCAGGGCGCTGACGAATATTTGGCAGGATATCATTCCTATTATCAGCAATTTTTTAACGAGCTGAAAAGCCAATATCCTGACAGAGCAAATGAAGAATACACTGCCTATTTAAAATTGCATAACGGGAATGCCGTAAATGCAAGAATGAAAAAGAATTTTAAATATTTTATGCGAATGAAATTTCCTGAAATTCTTCGGTCTTCAAAGAACATTGGTAATTATTATTCTCATAAAAAAACATCTTTTTTTTCCGATGAATTTTACAGAGAAAATATAAAAAACAATCCTGTTCCTTATGTGTATCCAAAAGATTTAAACACGGCTTTATATCATAATCTGTTTGAAGGAGAGTTACAAAGTCTGCTTCGGTATTGTGATCGCAATAGTATGTCTCAAAGCCGTGAGGTGCGATTGCCGTATCTCAATCACGAATTGGTGGAATTTGTTTTTTCACTGCCGCCTTACTTTAAGATCAATAAAGGTTGGACAAAATGGATCTTGCGCACTTCATTTTCTGATCTTCTTCCTCACGAAATTACATGGCGAAAAGATAAAATTGGATATGAACCACCTCAGAATAACTGGTTAAGGAATAAAAATGTTCAGGAAAAGATTCATGAAAGCAAAAGAAAATTGTTTGAAAATAATATTATCAGCAAGAAAGAATTTGAAAGAAATTCTTCCTGCGACAATTCTTCTCAAGAAAGTACTAAAAGCTGGAAATTATGGATGGCAGCAGAAATGATTTAATTTATCAAACATTGTTTCATCCCCTTTTGTACTTTTGCTTCCATTCTATTCGTTTCTTTACCTGAATCTGATAAAAGCTTAAAAAATCACTTTTAAACTGACTGAAAATAAAAGACTTTAAATGAAAAATTTTGCTTTAATTGGCGCGGCAGGTTATATCGCTCCAAGGCATATGAAAGCGATAAAAGACACTGGTAACAATTTGATTGCAGCTCTTGATAAAAACGATTCTGTCGGAATTTTAGATAGTTATTTTCCTGAAGCAGATTTTTTTACCGAATTCGAACGCTTTGATCGTCATATTGAAAAACAAAAACGCAAAGGAATCAAAACTGATTTTGTAAGTGTTTGCAGTCCCAATTATTTACATGATTCTCATATTCGTTTTGGCTTACGTGTAGGCGCGAATGTTATTTGCGAAAAACCAGTTGTCTTGAATCCATGGAATATCGATGCTTTAGAAGAAATTGAGAAAGAGACGGGGAATCAAATATTTACAATTTTGCAACTTAGGTTGCATCCGGCAATTATTGCTTTAAAAGAAAAAGTGGATTTAGAAAAAAAAGAAAAAAAGTATTTAATTGATCTTGATTATATCACAAGCCGGGGCCACTGGTACTTTTCAAGCTGGAAAGGCGATATTCAAAAAAGCGGAGGCATTGCAACAAACATTGGAATTCACTTTTTTGATATGCTGATCTGGATTTTTGGAGATGTGAAAGAAAATTCAGTGATAAAGCATTCTAAGGATACAGCAGCAGGAATTCTGGAATTAGAAAATGCATCAGTTAACTGGAAATTAAGTATTGATGCCAATCAATTACCTGAAAATGTAAAATTAGCCGGAAAACGAACTCACCGGTCACTGAATATTGATGGCAAATCATTTGAATTCAGCGATGGATTTACAGAATTACATACGAAATCTTATGCTGAAATATTAGCAGGAAACGGATTTCCGATTTCTGAAACAAGAAAAGCAATAGAATTAGTACATAACATTAGAAATTATAAATAATAAATAGATGGATTTGAACAACTCAAAATGTCTTGTTATTGGCGGCGCCGGTTTTATAGGTAGTTATGTTGTATCAGAATTACTAAAACATAATGTTCAGGAGGTAGTGGTTTATGATAATTTAGCTCGTGGGAAAAAAGAATATTTGGAACAATCTTTAAAAGATGAACGCTGTATCTTTTTCCCGATCGGTGGCGATATTAGAGAGATTGATATACTTAATGATGCAATGAAAGGAAAAGATTATGTTTTTTGTCTCGCCGCCATGTGGCTTTTGCATTGTAAAGATTATCCCCGAACTGCCTTTGATGTAAATATTGCAGGGACCTTTAATGTACTGGAAGCATGCGTAAAAAACAATATAAAAAAGTTAATCTGGTCTTCTTCTGCCTCGGTTTATGGGGATGCAGTAGAACTTCCGATGACTGAGAATCATCCATTTAATAATAAAAACTTCTATGGTGCAACTAAAATAGCTGGTGAAGCAATGGCAACTGCCTTTAATGATAGATATGGATTACAGATCATTGGACTAAGGTATATGAATGTTTACGGCCCAAATCAGGATCAAACAGCCGCCTATACTGGAGTAGTTCCAATTATGCTTAATAAAATTGCTGCCAATGAAGCTCCCGTTATAAACGGAAATGGTAGCCAGGCTTATGATTTTATTTATGTTGAAGACGTAGCAAGATGCAATATAGATGCTCTTAGATCTGATGTAACCTTTGGCTTTTATAATGTTGGAACAGAAGTGCAAACTACTATAAAAGAATTATGTAATACTATTTTACGTCTTAAAAATTCAGCCTTGAAAGTAATATATAAACCATATACCGAAGATGATGCAAGAGCGTTTGTGCAAAACAGAATTGGAAGTAAAGTAAAAGCTGAGAAGGAATTGGGATTTGTTTATAAATACAATTTAGAACAAGGGTTACAAGAATTGATTCGTTGGCGTATTGCAACAGGGTTAGATAAAAAATAGATGTAAGAAGCACGTTGATAATTCAAGAATTAATTTTTCAAAAAGATAACTAATGTGTGGGATTACAGGAATTTTCAATTTTAATAAACAACCGATTGCACATCAAACTATAAAAGCAATGAGCGATTCCATTGCTCATCGTGGCCCGGATGGAGAAGGTATTTTTATAGATGAATATGTAGGCCTTGGTCATCGCCGTTTGGCGATACTCGATACTTCCTCTAAAGGTGCACAGCCAATGGCATCACATAATGGCGATTGGGTAATAGTATTTAACGGATGTGTTTATAATTTTAAAAGTTTAAAATTAGAATTACAATCTAAAGGACATGAATTTGTTTCTACAAGTGATACAGAAGTCATCTCTGAAGGATTGGCAGAATATGGACCTTCTTTTTTTGAAAGAATAAATGGAATGTTTGCCATAGGAGCTTTTCATAAACCTTCAAAAACTCTTTGGTTAAGCAGAGACCGGTTTGGAATAAAACCGCTTTATTATTGGCAAAATGATGAAACACTTTTATTTTCTTCTGAAATAAAGGCATTTATACAACATCCTGCTTTTAAAGTTGAAGTAAATCTTGATGCTCTAAACGAGTATTTCAGTTTTCAGAATATTTTTTCCACCCATACTTTATTTAAAGGAGTAACAATGCTTCCTGCAGCAAATACGGTTAAAATTAATATCGGGACAGGTGGTAGCTTTAAACACCAAACATGGTGGGATCATGATTTTACAAGGCCAGATAACAAAATGACTGTAGAGGACGCTAAAACAGAAACTGCAAGTCTTTTATCAAGAGCTGTGGCAAAACAAATGGTTGCTGACGTTCCTGTAGGCAGTTATTTAAGTGGAGGTTTGGATAGTGGCTCTTTAAGTGTGCTCGCAAGCGCACATGTTGATCGCCTTTACACATTTACCGCTGGATTTGAAATGAGTGAGGTAAATGGTAATGAGGCCGGTTTCGATGAAAGATTAGATGCAGAATTAACTGCCAATTTTATCAAATCAGAACATTACGAACAAGTGATCAATGCCGGAGATATCCGATGGAGTTTACCCAGGGTAGTTTGGCATCTAGAAGACCTGAGAGTTGGAATGAGTTATCCTAATTATTACATTAGCAGGCTTGCCGGCAAATTTGTAAAAGTATGTTTGCAGGGCACTGGGGGTGACGAATTGTATGGCGGATATCCATGGCGTTATTACAGAGTTTTTCAATCACTTAATCAGAAAGAATTTTTTAATAATTATTATGGCTTCTGGCAAAGATTGGTTAAGGATGAAGATAAAATAAAACTTTTTCAACCGGAGGTATATAAAAGGATGAACGTTGAAGAGCCTCGAAAAGTTTTTGAAAGAGTATTTACTTTCAATAAAAATTTAAAATATAATACTCCGGAAGAGCACATACAAAATAGCTTGTATTTTGAGATGAAAACTTTTTTACCGGGATTACTACTGGTAGGAGATAAATTATCTATGGCGAATGGACTGGAAGAAAGATTCCCTTTTTTAGATAATGACCTGGTAGAATTTGCACAGAAAATTCCGATCAAATATAAACTTGCCAATCTCGAAAACATGAAGCGTCTTGATGAAAATACTGTTGGAAATAAAAAAGATATTTTTCAACAATACAATGAAGGCAAAAATGTTTTAAGAGAAGCGATGAATAATTTTTTGCCAGATCGAATTATTAACAGAAAAAAACAAGGATTTAGCGCACCAGACGAAAGTTGGTATCGTGGAGAAAATGCTCAATATGTGAAGGATTTGTTACTTGGCGAAAATATGGTCAGTTCACAATTTGTAAATCAGAATTATGTAAGGCAAATAGTAGATGAACATTGCAATGAACATATTAATCATCGCTTGTTGCTTTGGAGCTTTATGTGTTTTGAATGGTGGTGCCGGTTATTTTTGCATAATGAAAAAATCAAATGAAAAAAATACTGTTAACAGGCGCTGCCGGACTTGTGGGATCAAATTTGCTTCCATTATTAAATAAGGAAAATAAGGTCTATACGATTTCAAGCAAAAGTGTTAGTAATGACAATTTTAAAATTGATTTCAGTAAAGATTGGGATACCAATATATTACCAAACGATTTAGATATTATTATCCATCTTGCACAGAGTGAAAATTTCAGGGAATTTCCAGGTAAAGCTGTTGATGTTTTTAATGTAAACACAAATAGCGTTTTGAAATTAATAGATTTCGCTTACAGAACACGAGTAAAGACTTTTGTCTTTGCATCTTCAGGTGGTATCTATGGAAATTCCGATTTTCAATTTGATGAATCAACAGATATTATTTACAAAGGGGAAATGGGTTTTTATCTTGCTACGAAACAGTGCAGCGAAATTATTTTAGACAATTACTCATCACTATTACAAGTTATACAGTTAAGATTATTTTTCGTTTATGGCAAAGGGCAAAGAAAAGATATGTTAATCCCGAGGATAATTAATAATATTCGAAACGGCGTTCCCCTTTACTTACAAGGTAGCTCAGGAATATCAATTAATCCTACACATGTAAGTGATGCGGTAAGAGCTATTAAAGCCTCATTAGATTTAACCGGTAGTCATAAAATTAATATCGCCGGCCCTGAAATATTATCTATGAAAGAATTAGGAAATATAATTGGAAGTTCTATAAATAAAAAACCACAATTTATTTTTGAAGAAAAGGAGGCCAAAAATCTGATAGGAAGCATATCCAAAATGAGTAAGAAACTTGTAAAACCTCTAACCACATTGAAAGATGGTATTGTAGATTTAATCTAAATTATAAAATGGTACAAAGTAATACATCTCAAAGCTTTAGTGATAAATGGCACAAAAATACTACTCTGGCTTTTCAAAATACCCTTAATCCTGATTCCGAAACTTTTAAATGGATTACCGGAAGAAATGGTTTCAAAGATGAAAATGAATTAAGAAAATATCTGAGTTCCAAAAAAAGAATTCTTGATGCAGGATGTGGCAATGGCAGAGTAACAGCTTTGTTAAGAACATATTCAGATCCCAATAAAACAGAGATTGTTGGAATTGATTTGACTGCTGCTGATGTTGCTGAAAAAAATTTAGCAGGCTACAAAAATGTAAAATTTTACAAGAAAAATTTATTAGACAATCTTACTTCCTTAGGTAAATTTGATTTTATCTATTGCCAGGAAGTTTTGCATCATACCGGAAACGCCCGAAAAGGATTTGATAATCTCATAGAACTACTGGAACCAGGTGGCGAAATTGCTATCTATGTTTATAAACAAAAAGCTCCAGCCAGAGAATTTGTTGATGATTACATTAGAGAAAAAATTGTAGGAATGGATTATGAAACTGCTATGAAACATTGCAGGCAAATTACAGAACTTGGCAAAGCGCTCACAGATCAGAATATAAAATTAAAAATACCTGAAGTGGATTTGTTGCAAATAAAAGGCGGCGAATATGATTTACAACGATTCATCTATCATTTTTTTGCAAAAATATTTTGGAATTATGAATATAATTTTGAAGAGAATGCAGTGATCAATTATGATTGGTATCACCCACAAGATTGTACGCGCCATACTATTGAAGAAGTGAAAAAATGGTTTAACCAAAATGGATTAAAGATTAACTATGAATACACGGATTTTTATGGTATAACGGTGAAAGGAGAATCTAGTAATGAAAAATAGTTTTACATTGGTTGGCTATGAAGCAATGCTCACTGAAGGACTGAAATCTAATTACGATTTTCTGGACTTTAGAAACGTAAATAGCCAGACATCTAATAAGATTTGCTATTTAAGACATGACGTCGATGCAGACGTAAGCGCGGCACTCAAGGTTGCCCAAATAGAAAGTAAACTTGGAATCAAAGCCACTTACTTTTTTATGCTACGTTCCCCGGTTTATAATTTATTTAGCAGGGCTAATCAGAATTATGTAGAAAACATCCTTAATCTTAATCATAATCTTGCGTTACATTTTGATGAAAATTTTTCATGCCAATATGATATTCCTTTACAGGAACTTATAGCCAGGGAGTTAAAAATCCTGGAATTAAATTTCGGAATTAAAACAAATGTTGTTTCATTTCATCAACCATCGAATAGAATTTTGATGAATAATATAAAACTGACAAATGTTATTCACACTTATGACAAGGAATTATTTTCAGGAATTCATTATGTTTCAGACTCAAATAAAAATTGGCGAAGTGTCCATCCTTACAATATTTTTAAGAAATCTATCTATAATAAAATTCAGCTCCTGATTCATCCGATGTGGTGGGTACAATCAAAAAATATTAAAACAAGGGCAGTTTGGAAAAAAACATTAATTAATAATTTTGAACAAACACAAAAGCAACTTGAAGAAACAGAAGGTGCATTTGGGAAAGCGTTTAGAATAAAATTGCTCTAATAAATGATACAACTTAAAGAAATAATAAAAGAAATAGAAGGTATTCATCTTATTGGAAATAAAGAGGAGTATGTTGATAAGCTTATTAAACTAACTACTGACAATTCTGATCCTCATGCTATATTATGGATTAATAAAACGAATAATCATCTAATTAGAGAGATAAAATCGGGAACAATTATTTGCGAACCGTTTGACGAAACATTTGCCAACTCTGATTGTAATTACCTGGTTTGTAATAATCCGAGAATCATTTTTCAAAAAATATTAGTTCGGTATTTTTACGAAAAACCCCAACCATCTATTGCAGGTACTGCCATTATTAATAGATCCGTTGTGTTGGGTAAAAATGTATATATCGGTGAGAATGTGGTGATAGAAAATGGCGTTTCCATTGGAAATAATTGTTCAATCGGCCATAATTCAGTAATTAAAGAAAATACTATAATTAAAAATGATGTTGTAATAGGATGTAATTGTGTAATAGGAAATGTAGGATTTGGTTATGAGAAAAATGAAGATGGACAATATCAGTTTATCCCACATATTGGAAATGTAATAATCGATGATAAAGTTGAAATCGGTAATTGTACAGTAATAGATAAAGGTGTTTTAGGTTCTACTCACATAAAAGAGAATGTAAAAATTGACAATTTAGTACATATTGCTCATGGAGTAATAATTGAGCAAAATGCATTAATCATTGCAAACACAATGTTAGGCGGTAGTGTAACTATTGGAAAGAATAGTTGGATAGCACCAAGTGTGACTATAAAAGATAACTTGTTAATTGGGGAAGATGTTACTGTTGGTATTGGGGCCGTAATCACGAAAAATATTCCGAATAAAGAAACTTGGGTCGGAAATCCCGGCAAAGAACTTACAAAGTTTATTGAGACAAACGATAAAATCAAAAACCTTTAATGAAGATACTTTTCCTGCCTCAAAATATTGCTTCCATGCCGGCAATAACAGCCGACAATTTAAATAAGAATGAGAATATAAAAGCAAAATGCATCACTCAATCATTACATAAATACCAGCAAAAGTCCAATAACATCATTGTAGTTTCTTCTTCAAAGCGCAAACCTATAAAATGGCTTTGGTATAGATTAAATTTGGAAAGAACAATAAAAAAATGGATCGACTGGGCTGATGTTATTCACTATACCTGGGCGCCGATTTATAATGATGCAAGAGATCTAAAGTATGCGTTCAATAAAGGGAAAAAAATATTTGTAGAATGGGTAGGTAGTGATATTAGAAATCCGGATTACTTAAAAACTATAAATCCCTATTATAAGTTAGCTTTTGAGAATGGATATGAATATTCAAATTTTGAAACTAAAGAACATTCTCTAAGAAATCAGAATCTTTTTGCAAAGTATGGGGCAATTCCTTTACTAACTCCGGAGTTAAGTCTTTTTGTAAACAAGTCGCTGTTTAAAAAAACACATTTCCTAAATCAAAGAGTAGATGTGAATAATTTTAGTCCTTCCTATCCTTCAACAATGAATAATAAGCCTCTCATAATTCATTCACCTACTGCAAAAATTGGCAAGGGCAGCAATATTATTATTCCAATAATTGAGGAACTTAAAAAACAATACGATTTTGAGTTTATCCTCCTTCATGATATGAGCAGAGAAAAGGTACTGGCTTTAATGCAAAAAGCTGATATTTTTATAGATCAGATAATTGTTGGTAGTTATGGAATGGCGGCTATGGAAGCAATGAGTTTTGGCAAACCTGTGATGTGTTATCTAATGCCAGAGGTTTTTGAAGCAGGATTGCCGCCAGAATGTCCGATCATAAATAGCAATCCGGATAATTTAAAAGATCAGCTTATCCGATTAATAACCGATGCTAAACTTCGAAACGAAACTGGTAAAATGAGCCGCGCTTTTGTTGAAAAATATCATGATGTTGAAAAAATATCCACTCAATTATTAAGCATTTATAAAACGGGAAGCTAAAAAAATATTAATGCTTAAATACCTTAAACAAATAACCAGCGATTCTCTAATTTATGGTATTTCAGGTGTCGTTAGTAAGATGATTGGTATTTTTTTAGTACCAATCTATACCCGTTTGTTTTTGCCAAAAGATTATGGGATTATCAATCTTGTAAACACCACTTTTATTTTATTAACGATTTTGATTGTTTGCGGATTGGATAGTGCTGTTGGCAGATGGTTTTACGACACTGAAGATGAAGCAGAACGTAAAAGATCTTTTGGCGCCTACATCTGGTTTCAACTTTTTTTAGCTATTATAATTGCAGTAATTATAATCGTGATCAGCCCTTCATTAAGTTATTTTTTTTTAAAAGAAAACGGGAAACCAATTTATTTTATTCTCCCCGCGATTTCATTGATAACTAATATTCTACCAAGTGTATTGATCAATTGGTTTCGTTTACAGAGGCGACCGTTATCAACTGTGATATTTACCATTTCTCAAACTATTACAACTGTCGGTCTAACGGTTTTATTTGTCATCGTTTTTCGTTGGCAGATAACCGGTGTTTTTGCTGCATTAACCATAAGTTCTGCAATTTTTACTCTAGTGGTAATCTTCATTTTGAAAAACTGGTTGAGTTTTAAATATTTTGCAAAAAAACGATTGTTGCAAATGCTGAAATATGCATTACCACTGATTCCTGCGGCTTTGTCTTATTGGCTTTTAAATAATACAGACTCTTATTTTATACAATATTTTACAAAAAGCACTGCTGAAGTTGGTTTATTTGGAATTGGTGCGATGCTGGCGTCATTTATCGGCATGTTTACCAGTGCTTTTCAACAGGCGTGGGGCCCGTTTGCTTTTTCGCTTATTAATTCTCCTGATGCAAAAAAAATTTATGCAAATATTTTCCTGTTGTTTGGATACGGAATGAGCGTTTTAGCGTCACTGCTTATGCTGTTTGCGCCGGAAGCTCTCATGATTTTTACAACTCCTCAATATTATGATTCGGCTTGGGTCGCTGGTATTTTAGGTTATAACCTGGTGCTTATCGGATTTTCTTATATTGCTATTATCGGTATTTCTATTAATAAAAATACAAAGCCTTATGGAATGGCGATGCTTTATGCGACGGTAGTAACAATCATTCTAAATGTGATTCTAATTCCAAAGTTTGGAAAGGAAGGTTCTGCGCTGGCTACAGTAATTGCACAAATTCTTGTACCTGCTTATCTTTTTTACATCGGACAAAAGGTGTATCGGATTCCTTACAAATTCGGAGAAGTTATTATCGTAATGGTTTCTTTATTGATAGTATCCGTCATTGTAAGAACGGTAAATTTTGAAAATTTCACCATTCAATTAACTGTAAAAATTATAGTTGCGCTAATGATGATTGGCTTTGTTCTTTTATTAAACCGGAAAGGGGTTTTAGCATTGCTTTCATCAGTAAAAAAAGAGAAGGTAGCGACAACAATAGTAAATGAATAAATAGTTGCATTTCTTATTTTATCTTCCCTGTTTTTATTTCAGAAAATAAAAGAACACCTGTTGCTTTTTTTCTCCTTTTTTATCTTTAGCTTTAAAGCAAAAATGAGATTTTAGGTAAAAAAATTGAAACCGGAAAGCCGATCCTTTCTGCTTTCTCGAACTTTTGTGTTTGAGTGAGTATTTAAAATATTACTACCTTCGCAAACGATTTTTACTACCCTGATTTTATTGCCAAAGAAACTTAAATGAAGAAATAAATGAAAATAGTCAAGAACGTACTATTTGTTCTGTTTGCCATACTAATTTGTTCAAGCCAACTACACGCTCAAAATACTTTATTAAACGCAAAGGATTTAAGCCAGGTGAACATTGACGATTTGAACGATACGCAAATTATTTCGTATTACAATAAAGCGGTGGAATCGGGCATCACGGAACAGGATTTTTATAAGCTTTTATCAGATAAAGGTTTGCCTGATAGTGAAATTACAAAATTACGTGACAGAGTTCAACGGATTAATAGTGATCAAAAAGACAATGATAAAAAAGAGCAATCATCCGAAAAGGGAAACAATGACGTTCATCCTTATGATACAAGCGGAATAAAGAAGCATATCCAAACTTTTAAAAACGACCAAACGATTTTTGGCTCCGAGCTTTTTACCACTAACAGTCTTGTTTTTGAACCCAATTTGCGAATTCCGGCCCCGGCTGGTTATATCTTAGGGCCTGATGATGAAATAATTATTTCAGTTTATGGTTACAGCGAAAAGAAATACGATCTGACTGTAAATGAATCAGGGGAAATTTATATTCCATCGGTTGGCCCCGTAAATATTAACGGACTAAGTATAGAACAGGCAACTTCCAAAATTAAAACCAAATTAGCTTCAACAATTTATAGAGCCATCAATAGCGGGAAAACTCAGGTACAGGTTAATCTTGGTAAGATTCGGAGCATTCGTGTAACAGTGATCGGCCAGGCAAAAAAACCCGGAACGTATACCGTTTCTTCTCTTACAACTTTATTTAATATCCTTTATTTATGTGGCGGCCCCACTCCGATGGGAAGTTATCGTGATATAGAAATTGTTCGTGGAAATGAAGTAAAACGTACTGCTGATCTTTATGATTTTTTAGTTGATGGAATTCAAAAGGACAATATTTTGCTAAAGGAAGGTGATGTGGTCAGGATTCCGTATTATAAAAACCGGGTAAGTGTCACTGGCAAGGTAAAAAGACCCGGCAAATTTGAAATGCTTGACAATGAAACTTTTAATGACCTTTTGAAATATAGTGGTGGATTTACTGATGATGCGTATCGTGGAGCGGTAACTGTAGTTAGGATCACAGATACTGAGAAAAAGATCATTGACGTAAATGCTGCTCAATATGGTAGTTTTCAAACAAGTGGAAGTGACAGTATTATCGTTAGAAAACTTCAGGAAGATTATGGAAACCGCGTTCAGATAACAGGATCTGTTTTAAGACCTGGCTCATATGAACTTTCTCCGGATCTTACCATAAATTCTTTAATTGAAAAAGCTGGCGGTTTAAAAAGAGATGCCTATACCAACAGGATTTCTATTTTCAGGTATTTACAAAATAAAATGCCAACGATGCTTTCTGTTGATCTGGATTCTGCAACGAAAATCAACAATGTTTTTTTAAGGAAGGATGATTCTGTAGCCGTTCATTCTATTTTTGAATTCCAGGATACTAATTTTGTTTCTATTGAAGGAAATGTAAGAAAGCCAGGCAACATTCCATGGCGCGAAAATCTGTCTCTTCGTGATGTGTTGCTTTCCGTGGGAGGAATTTCAGAATTTGGTGATTCATCAACAATAGAAATTTCAAGAAGAATCAAAAACGCCAACGTAGATGTGGCAAACCACAATGAAAGCAAAATTTTTAATATCAATCTTGCTGAAAACAACAACGGAGGTCAGGATGTAATTCTTCAACCTTATGATCTTATCATTGTGAAAACGCTTCCGGGATATAGCAGTCAACGAACTGTTCTTGTTTTAGGAGAAGTAAAAAGTCCAGGAAGATATGGACTTGAAAAAAGTGGTGACAAGATCAGTGATGTACTTAAAAGAGTAGGAGGTTTTAAAGCATCTGCAGACAGCTCCTCTATCACTATCCGCAGAAGCATTAAATCAAGCCTCAGCACGACAGAACGGGAGAAGCTTTTTCAGAGAATTTTAAATATTGATCCTGACAGCCTTTCTCTTCATCCACGTTTAAAAGATGAATTGTATAAATCTTATGATTTGATTAGTGTGGATCTTACAACTGCTTTGTCAAATCCAAATAATTCCGAAAATTTAATTTTAGAAGATGGGGATGTTTTAACAGTAGACAGAAGTTCTAATCTTGTAAAAATTTCCGGGGAAGTTTATAATCCTACGATTATTCCATATAAAGAAAATAAGAATCTGAAATATTATGTACAACAGGCTGGTAGTTTTACACCCTATGCAAGAAAAGCAGGCGCATTAGTGATTTACCCTGATGGAAAAGCAGCTTCCGTAAAACACTTTTTGTGGTTTAAATTTTATCCTTCTGTTTCTGCAAGATCAGAAATTTTTGTTCCTCAAAAAGTGAAATCAAATCGCATGAGACTTGGTACAGGAGAATTAGCATTAATTGTTTCAGCACTGGGAATTCTTGCAAATGTTGTATTAAAATTATAAATATGATTTTAGAAACCGGGGATAAAAATATTTCTGCGAGTTATGGGACAACCGCCGCCAAAAATTTGAATATTGTTCTTAATAAATTATTGAAAAAGTGGTGGTTGTTTTTAATTGTTGGCTTATTAGCAGGCCTTGCAGGTATTTTTTACGCGAGTAAACAAAAATTGCTTTATAAAAGTAGTTTAACTTTTGCCCTCGATGGAGGTTCTGAAGGAGGAATGTCAGGGGCCATTAGTTTAGCGAGTCAGTTTGGTTTAAATATCGGAGGTGGCAAGGCAGTATTTTCCGGCGATAATATTTTACAGATAATGAAGAGCCGTTCGATGGTAGAAAAGGCTTTACTTTCTGTAGATACTTTTGAGAATAAGCCCTACACGTTTATTGAATATTTTCTTCAACAAAATAAACTTCCTCAAGCCCCTGAATTAAAAGTTCATTTTCCGGTTGGCCAACCGCGATCCTCCTTTTCTTATGCTCAGGACAGTACGCTCTTTGCATGTTATAACACGTTCGTTCAATCTTACATCGTAGCTGATAAACCTGATAGAAAATATGATATTTATGAAGTGAATGTTTTAAATCCAAATGAGAAATTCACGAAAGATTTTACCGATAGTCTGGTAGCTCAAACCAACAATTTTTATACGGCCATTTGTACCAACAAAGCGAAACAAACACTTGATATTTTAGAGCAGCGTGTTGCCAATATGAAGGGAAAAGTAAACTCAAGTATTGGAAGCAGGGCTGAAACCCAGGATATCAATTTAAATCCCGCATTTTCAGCAGCCGAAGTCCCGGTTTTAAAAGAGCAGGCGAATATCCAGGTTTATAGCGCCGCTTATGGAGAAATGTTTAAAAATCTGGAAATAGCAAGATATCAATATCTTAAACAAATCCCTTTAATGCAAATAATTGATCCGGCTAATTATCCCATGATAAAAGTAAAAGCCAGTAAATTAAAAACGGCAGTTATTTTCGCTGTTGTTGCTTGTTTTATTACTGCTTTTATTCTTTGGATCATTGCTTTGTTTCAATTGAAAACCGAGAATAATTATTCTGTTTATAAAAAATCAGACATATCTGTTTAATGGGAATGAAAAGCTCTTACTAAAATGCTGATATATATCCTATTTTTTGTTCTAATAGCCATTTTAGCCATTCAGTATGAGTTCACTCCTTTTAATAATAATTATCTCATCTTTTCATTAGTAATTCTGTTAGCATTGTTAGCTGGCTTTCAGGATACAAACGTTTCAAAAGACTACTTAAATTACCAGTATGTTTTTGACAATGTTTACTACATTACCAATCATAATTATCTCTACTTAATCACATTTGAACCAGGTTTTATTGCAATTGTATTTTTTTTCAGAACACTTTTTGCAAGCAATTATGGAGTTGCAATCATGTTCTTTTACGCTTTGTGCAGTTTGATAATAAAAATTTTCGCCATTAAAAAACTTTCGATTAATCCATACTTATCATTGCTTTTTTATTTTTCCTATTTTTTTCTTTTTCACGAAATGACACAGATCAGGATTGGTCTCGCATCCGCTTTTTTTCTGCTCTCTTTATTTAGTTTTTTGAAAGGAAACAAACTGGCATTTATCGGCTGGATTCTGATCGCTACCTGCTTTCACTATTCGGCAATTTTTTATTTATTCCTTTTAATTTTCAATACAAAAAGCTTAAATAAAAGTTTCTATGTTGGTATATTAATAGCATCTTTGATTTTTGGAGTTTTAAAGCTTCCGATTTTAAATGCTTTTGGCGATTTAGATGTATCCGATATTTCAAGTAAATTGGATAATTACATCCAGATTTCTGAAAACGGAAGTATCGCAGTTAATGTTTTCAATTCATTAAACATTTTAAATCTTCTTTGTTGTTTTTATTTGCTTTTTGCGGTTACAAAAGAAGAATTCCTTGCCGATAAGAGATTAATTCTTTTCTTTAAATGCAATGTTCTTTCAATTTTTTTATTATCATTTTTAGCCGGCGCGCCTGCATTTTCAATGAGATTTAACCAGCTTTTCAGCATTGCTCAAATCTTTTTATTTCCATACCTTATCAGGTATTTACCGGCAAAAAAATTGAATGTTTTTGTGGTGGTACTAATTGCAGGAATCTTTTTTTATGTTATCCAGATTTATGGAGGCCTGCTCAATCCTTACAAAATAATTACCTTGAAATAAACTATCAAAAATTTTAAACATCTGCGTATAATTCTTTCATTACTCTTTCATATTGTTTCTCCCAGCTTAAATTGTCAACAGCATATTTCCTGATTTCAAACTTATCAAAATTATGGGCAGAATAAAATTCAATTATTTGCTTTATATCAACCGGGCTTTCATCAGCAGGAATTCTATAAACAAAATTTTTTCCTTCGAACTCCGCGTCTTTTTCACTGTAAAAAAAAGGAAGTCCACGTGCACAATACTCTCTGTTTTTCAATGATTTTACGTCCTTGATATTTATCCTGTGGCATCCAAGACTTCCAACAGCCATATCTGCTTTGTCAAATATTAAATCCAAATCTTTGCCTGATTTTCTTCCATAAAAAATGATGTATTTACTCAAATCGTACTTTTTTACCAACTCTTTGTATCGCAATGTTTCAGAATTATCATTATCTCCAACCAAATGAAAATAGATTTTCTGATTATTTGTTGATTTACTATAATAATTATGGAAACCTTCTATTACCCTGTCATATCCGTGCCAGTGAGCCATTGAAGCCACTCCAATTAAATGAATTTCCTCATTTGTTTTATTTTTTTCTACGATTTTTATCGAATGAGGATCGATTCCGTTACTTATTTCAATTGTTGGTACATCAAAAATTGTCTTGTAAGGTGTTACAGTTAAAATTCGGGTAACGTATTTTTTAAACTTACGGCGTGAAAATTTTTCAATTAATAACACAAGTTTTGAAGTCAATTTAAGCTGCTGATATTCCTGGTCATAGGGATAAGTTGGAATTTCTAACAACACTTTTATATTCCTTTGTTTTAGGCTTTTTAGAAACCGGATAAAAAATGGATTTGCAAAATGAATGTACCTGATGAAGACAATCTGAATGTGATTCTCTTGAATATATTTCAACACGTTTCTGTATTTACATCTCCATTGAATCTGGCTTAATATTGGGTTTGGTGAAAAATTATCAATTTTTTTTTCACCTGCATATCTTGCAATCAATGTGTTTTCATGATTAGCTTTTAAATAAGACAATGTAACATCAATCCCAACATTTTTTAATGCATTTACCTGCGCAATAATTTTTTTACTAATGCCACCAAAATCAGTTAATGTCTCACCAATTAAAAATAAAGCCTTCATTAAATTTTATTATTTCTAAATAAAAACGCAATTTAATCAGTTGAGGTCAATGTCTTAAAGTTTCGTATTAAAAACATTGTCTGAAAATATTTATATTTATTTTCGCGGGATACAGCTCTCTGCAATATTTTGTTATCATCTTATTTAAAATGGTAGATATTATAATCGTAAATTGGAATAGCGGGAATTATTTAGAAAAATGCATTAAGTCCATTTTGGAAAGTGATAATGAAACTCTCTTGCATAAAGTTTTTATCATCGATAATAATTCCACTGATTCTTCATTAAAAAATATTCAATCTCACGAGAAGATCGAGATTATTTATAATAACCAAAATGTTGGATTTGCAAAAGCATGCAACCAGGGATTTGAGCAGTCAACTGCAGAATATATTTTGTTGTTAAATCCTGATGTAATGCTTTTTAAAAATACTATTTCAGACTGCGTTTCATTTATGGACAGGCGAAATGAAATTGATATTTTGGGATGCCAGTTGTTGGATGAAGAAAACGAAATTGCTTTTAGCTGCTCGAGATTTCCCAGTATTAGCGGTATTTTCAGAGATATTTCCGGGCTTTCAAAAATAGCTCCAAAGGTTTTTAAACCTGGTATTATTATGAGCGAATGGAACCATAAAGAAAGCCGCTTTGTGGACCAGGTGATCGGTGCGTTTATGTTTATCAGAAGATCTGTTTTTGAAAAGATCGGTTTTTTTGACGAACAGTTTTTTGTTTATTTTGAAGAAGTCGATTTTTCTAAACGTCTTTCGCAAATCGGAGGAAAATCATTTTTTAATGCAGAGATAAATGCGATTCATTCAGGTGGTGGTACAACAAATTCTGTAAAAGCATTTCGGCTTTTTTTAAATTTAAAAAGCAGGCTTCAATATGCGAAAAAACATTTTAATTTTTGGGGTTATACAACTGTTTGGTTTTGTACTTATTTTATTGAGCCTGTGACAAGAAGTGTGTTTTTGATTACATCACGAAAAACAAACGAACTTCCTGATTTATGGAAAGGGTATAAATTATTAACCGGAATCAGTAAAGCGAATTTATTGGAACAATAAATATGGAGACAAGACTACAATCGCTTTCAGCTTTTTTAAAAGAAAAACCTTTGAATATTATTTTGTGGAAGTTGTATTGCAAGCTTTTTACTGTAAATATTCCCCGGGCAGAATCATGGATAACATTAATTAAAAATAAATCAGGGATAGAAATTGGTGGTCCAAGCAGAATATTTTCTACAAAAAATTTTCTGCCGCTTTACCCTTTTGTAAAATCTCTTGATGGCGTAAATTTTAGTGATAAAACAATTTGGGAAGGCGAGCTTCAGCAAGGAAATAATTATCATTACGAGGGCAAAACCGGTTTTCAGTTTATTGCGGAAGGAACAGAATTGAAAGAAATTAAAGATGATCATTATGATTTTTTATTAAGCAGTAATAACCTCGAACATATTGCCAATCCAATAAAAGCACTTTTTGAATGGAAAAGAATTATAAAACCAGGCGGCATTATCATTTTAGTTTTACCGAAAAAAGAAAGCAATTTTGATCATAATAGATCCATAACAAGCTTTCAACATCTTCAACAGGATTTCGAAAATAATACTAGGGAAAATGATCTGACACATTTAAATGAAATTCTTCAACTGCATGATTTAAAAAGAGATTCTCATGCAGGATCTTTTGCAGATTTTAAAAAAAGAGCATTGAATAATTTCGAAACACGTTCTCTTCATCATCATGTTTTTGATGTCGTCCTTTTGAAACAGTTGATTGAGTTTGTTGAAATGAAAACAGAATTATTTTATTCAAGTCCTACAGATCATTTCATTGCCGCCAGAAAATAAAATATCTGGAATTATGTTATCTTTTATGTTTTGATATAGCTTTTTCAAATATTTGCTCCCAGATTTTATCCAGCACTTCATCAGAATAATTTTTTTGTACAAACGCGCGATCTCTTTTTGAAATATTCTCCCGTTCCGAAGCTGGCATGTCTTTTATTAAATGGACTTTTTCTATCCAATCCCCGATATCCGAACAAAACAGATCATCTCCTGCTTCGTTCATTAATTCTTTGTAGGCAGGAGTGTCTGAAACTATGGTTGGAAGCCCTGTAAACCAAAATGAGATCAACTTATTGGCTGGTTTATGCCATCCAAAAAGATGGTTTCTGTTGAGTGGAATAATGCCGCAATCACATTTGCTGATAATTTTGTCTTTGCTATCCATCTCCCATTGATGAAAGATGGTTTTGATAGGAAGTTTTTTCAAAATCTTTTTAGAATCTCTTTTTCTAAACTGACCTGACAAAGAATATTTTTCTGAAGTGATCACATGTAGTTCACAAAAGGAATTAATTTGTTCAAATAGATTTTTAAAATGCAGAAAATGCGGTAAAACAGAACCTTGTCCCTCCCAAACCAATTTCATCTTTCCATTAATTTCAAAGTTATTTTTCAGAGACCGGTATTCATCTTCAAGGTAATCGAGGCTGACAAAAACATTTTCATTCCATTTTGAAATCGACGTTTTTATTTCAGTACTGGAACAAATTACTACATCAGCAATTTTGATCCATTTGATGATCAATTTTCTATAATTAAAATAAACCAGGGAATCTTTTCTCAATAAGAATCTCCCAACTCCTTTAAAAAATTTTGAAAAAATATCGGTAGGAAAAATCAGGCTATCTACCATTTCAAAAATAAAAATCGTTGAAGGATTTTTTCTTTTAAAAAGAAGCCATTTAGTTAAATTGGAAGGAGCGGGTAAAATAATCAGATCGTAATTTTTTTTAGGATCTGCAATTTCATAAACAATTTTTTTTCTTTCAGCAAAATGCGGAAACCTCCTCCTGTCAGCAGGTTGTGTCAAATCTGATGAATAAGGAACATACCCTATTTTTAAATTCATACCCATTCTGTCGCCAATGTACATAAAAAATGAACCTATAATTTGTTCTTTATAAGAAAGGAAAAAACAAACCTTTCAGTAAAGCCACAAATAATTTCAATTCCTGGTTTTTAAAATCAAATCTTTTCTCCTCCAAAATATTTCCACAAAACTTTGGGCAAAAGAATCGCATCTTCGGTTTGATTATTTTCCAATAATGCCGCAATAATTCTCGGCAAAGCGAGAGAAGAGCCATTCAGCGAATGGACCAATTGTGTTTTGCCATCCGCTTTAAAACGGATCTTCATACGGTTGGTTTGAAAAGCTTCAAAGTTGCTCACAGAGCTAACTTCAAGCCATTTTTGCTGTGCGGCGCTATACACTTCAAAATCATAAGTAAGGGCGGAAGTAAAACTCATATCGCCACCACACAAACGCAAAATCCGATAAGGAAGATTTAATGACTGCAATAGTTTTTCCACATGCAAAAGCATTTCTTCCAGCACTTCATAACTTTTTTCCGGATGTACCAATTGCACCAATTCTACTTTGTCAAACTGGTGAACCCGGTTTAATCCACGAACGTCTTTTCCATAACTTCCCGCTTCACGCCGGAAGCAAGGTGTGTAGGCCGTCATCTTTACCGGCAATTCATTTTCTTTTAAAATATCATCACGATAAATATTGGTGAGCGGCACTTCTGCAGTCGGAATTAAAAATAGATTATCCTCCGTTACATGATACATCTGTCCTTCTTTATCCGGCAACTGACCGGTACCGTATGCGCTCGCTTCATTCACCATAAACGGTGGCTCATATTCTGTATAACCTGCTTCTGTATTGAAGTCGAGGAAATATTGAATTAATGATCGCTGAAGTTTTGCTCCTTTATTTTTATAAAAAGGAAATCCTGCGCCGGTAACTTTATTCCCCAATTCAAAATTGATGAGATCGTATTTTTTTGCAAGATCCCAGTGTGGCAAAGCATTTTTGGAAAGTGTTGGTTTTTGTCCCCCTTCTCTTACGATTTGATTTTCTTCAGGCGTTTTTCCTTCGGGAACGGAAGCGTGCGGGAGATTGGGCAATTTTATAAGATTTGCATGAAGCGAATTTTCAACCTCATTTAATTTCTCACTAACCGGTTGTAAAAAGCTTTTCAAACTTGCCACTTCCTGCTTTTTTTCTTCTGCCAGGCCTTTCTCTCCTTTTGCCATGAGTTGGCCAATTTCCTTTGAAAAAGAATTTATTTTTGATTGTCTTTCATCCAGCTCAAATTGAAGTTTTTTCCTTTCATCATCCAAAAAAATAATTTCGTCAACCAAAGAAATTTCGGCAAAATGTTTTTTTGCGAGCCCTTTTAAAACTTCTTCCCTGTTTGCTTTTATAAAATTTACCTGTAACATTCTGTTGAATTATTTTGCTTGCAAATATAACGAATGACATAACCACCAATAATCATTCTTACTTTTTAAGCCGCTCGGCCATCTTCTAAACCATCCATCTAAACTATCTTTGCACAATGCAAACACAAGATGATTTACAAGCACGCTGGTGGAAATTAGAAGAACAGTTTTTTAATAAATTTGGTAAAAAGCCAGACGTAGAAGCGATCTTATTTTTGATCGGCATTCAGGAAATCGGCAACTTTAATCCAAAGAAAAAATTCAACAAAGAGCAGAAACAGGATTTGATGCATGTGGCTGTCTGCACGCTTCTCAGCCAAAGTGGTTATTATGAATTGGAAAGTTTTGATAATGAAAAATGGCCTCATTTTAAACAACTGAAAGAGCTGCCTCAATACAATATGATGGAGCAGGAAAATTTTTTAAAAGATCATATTTTACTTTACTTTGAAAATATGGGCGAACCTTTTAAAAATTTTTAGAATGAAGAAATTCTGTTACCTCGTATTTTTTGCTTTTCTTATTTCATGCAGTGCTACCAAAAATGTTCCGAAAAGCACTGAGCAAAGTCATTTTGTAAAAATAGAAACAGACTCTGGAACTATGATTGCGAAGCTTTCTGATAGAACTCCTTTAACCACAAAAAACTTTATAAAATTAGTGAAGGAACATTTTTATGATGGACTTTTATTTCATCGTGTTATTAAGGGATTTATGATACAGGGTGGCGATCCCGATAGCAAAAATGCAAATGCCGGGGAGGAGCTTGGAAACGGAGGGTTGAAATATACCATTGCGGCAGAATTTGACAGTACTCTTTTTCATCAAAAAGGAGCGCTGGCAATGGCAAGAGAAAGCGATGATGTAAACCCAAAAAAAGCAAGCAGTTCCACCCAATTTTATATTGTTGAAGGGCGAACTTTTACCGATCCTGAAATGGACAAAATTGAAGAAAAATTTAAAATAAAAATCCCCGAAGATCATCGTAAAATTTATCGCACAGTTGGTGGTGCCCCTTTCCTTGATATGAATTATACGGTTTTCGGACAAGTGATGAGCGGTTTGAATGTGATTGATAAAATTGCACACATGGCAACGGATAAAAATAACAGGCCTCTGAATGATATTAAAATGAAGATTACTTTATTAAAAAAGAAGGAGTACAGGAAGTATCAATAAAAATCTTATTTTGCGAGTCAATTTTCAGAAAATAAAAATAAAACCGATGAATTTTCCCGCTGATTTAAAATATACCAAAGACCACGAATGGGTTTCTCTTGATGGCGACATTGCAACCATTGGCATCACTGATTTTGCTCAGAAAGAATTAGGCGATATCGTTTACGTGGAAATCGAAACAAAAGACAAGCACCTGGGTGCGGAAACTGTATTTGGAACCGTTGAAGCAGTGAAAACAGTTAGTGATCTTTTTTTACCGGTTTCAGGAACAGTTACAGAAGTAAATCCGGTATTGGAAAGTGAGCCGGAAAAAGTAAATACTGATCCTTATGGAGAAGGTTGGATGGTAAAAATGAAAGTAGATAATCCGGGAGATGTAAATAGTTTGCTTGACGCAGAAGCTTACCAGAAGCTGGTTTCATAGATATTTCAAAAAATGGAAAATAAAAGAATTCCTTTTAAATATTTTTTGCCAGGCATAGCCTGGTTTTTTATTGTAGCGATCTTAACATTAATGCCTGGAAGTGATGTTCCCGACGTTGGATGGCTGGATAAAATTCCTGATTTTGATAAATTAGTTCATGCAGGTTTATTTGGAGGCCTTTCTTTTTTATTCAGCCTTCCTCTTTTAAAAATGAGTTTTTCTTTTAAGCAAAAAACTTACTTAAGTATTCGCATTTCACTTGCTGTAATTGTTTGGGGGATTACCGTTGAATTTTTGCAAAAATTTTTTATTCCGGGCCGCGATTTTGATCTGCTTGATTGGGCTGCAGATGCTGCGGGAGTATTGATTGCTTTTTGGTTGTACATGAGAATTCTGAAACATTTCGCAAAGAAAAATCTACAGTAAAGAAAATTTGATTGATGATTCTAATTTCTGGAACAGTTTTTTTCTGAAGAATATCTGAACAAAAAATTCTGAATACTTAATTAACTATTCCTATTTTCACTCAAAAGTTTTTTATTATTATTCGATGCAACAATCCTTTTCCTTTTCTCAAAACGCCTGGCGCAGGCTAAAAAAAAATAAAGGCGCCATGGCAGGATTGATTGTTATTTGCATCTCGGTTTTCGTTGGAATTTTCGCTTATTATCTTGGAACTGATTCTACTCCAAATGCTGACAGGCAGGTGGTGGAGATTATGGCTTCAAAGCCGGGGTTTACTCAATTATTTATTCGTGTAAAGAAAGAAAAGCAAATTCCGAATACCGGTTTTTTTCAACGTTTGTTGTTTGGGGCAGAAGATAAATATTTGTATGTGCCGATCAATAGCTACCAGGAAAAAAATGATTCAGTTTATGTTGAAAAATTTATTGATGAAGGATTGCAGGAAAAACGAGTTTATTCGAAAAATCAACTGGCTGAAAAAAATTATATTGAAGCAAAAACGTTTTGGCTGGGAACAGATACTTTTGGAAGAGATATTTTAAGCCGTTTGCTCGTTGGGGTTCGGGTTAGTCTTGCTGTAGGATTAATAACTGTTATTATTTCTCTTTCCATTGGGGTTATATTAGGCGCCATCGCCGGATATTATGGAGGAAAAACAGATAACATGATCATGTGGTTTATTAATGTGATCTGGAGCATGCCTACTTTGCTTTTGGTTTTTGGACTTACACTTACTTTAGGAAAGGGTTTTTGGCAAATATTTATAGCTGTTGGATTAACGATGTGGGTTAGCGTTGCGCGTGTTGTGCGTGGACAGGTTTTTGCGCTTCGCGAAATGGAATACATCCAGGCTGCAAAAGCTTTGGGATTAAAAAATATTCGGATCATCATCCGGCATGTTCTTCCAAATGTTTTAGGGCCTGTGATCGTAATTGCTGCGGCAAATTTTGCAAGTGCAATAATTATTGAAGCAGGTTTGAGTTTTCTTGGAGTTGGTATTCAACCTCCAACCCCAAGCTGGGGCTTGATGATCAAAGAGAATTATAATTTTATCATTACTCATAATCCTGCTTTGGCTCTTGCGCCCGGCATCGCTATCATGATTTTAGTGCTGGCTTTTAATCTTTTGGGAAATGGATTAAGAGATGCAATGGATGTGAGAGCATCAGCTTCGTAATTTACTTATTCCTCATTTTTCGGAAAATCAAAAAATAAAAATTCTTTTTCAGCTTCATGAAAATCTTTCCAATCTTTCGTTTTTATTTTCAGCGCATATACAGCACAAGTCGGCATTTCATAAATTGGAGAACATTCAAGCGAATTGATGAATTCAGTAATTCCGGGGTTGTGGGCAAATAAAGCAACTACCTTTTCTTTCTCATTTAAATTTTCCACCGCATCATAAAAATTACGAACAGAACCTTCATATAAAAATGGGTCGAGCAATAAATCTTTTTCTTTTGCATCAAATTCTTTCATGAAGATTTTGGCAGTTTTCTTCGCTCGTTTTGCCGGACTTGAAACAAAAAGATCAATATCAATTTCTTTTTCTTTTATTCTTTTAGCCATCATTTTCGCATCAGATTTTCCCCGATGATTTAAAGCTCTTTCAGAGTCTGCAAGTGATGGATCACTCCACGAGCTTTTTGCATGGCGTATCAACAAAAGTGTTTTCATCTTATTTATTTGTTTACTGTTTCATCAAAATTAACTGATAACTTTTATTGCAAATCTGCTGCCTTTTTTTCACGAATCCTTTATTAAAATTTTTTTTCGTCCACTGCTTTTTAATTTCTGTTATCTTTAAAACTCTTTATTCACTATGTCCATAAAGGATTAATATTTTTTTATGCCTTTACTGTTTTGCATCGCCGCAATTCTTTTGCTTATTTTGTTAGTTGTTTATTTTAAGATTGACACTTTTATTTCCTTCCTGCTTGTTTCTATTGGCCTTGGCATTGCGGTTGGAATGAATATTCATCAGATTTCATCTGCAATTAACAGAGGAATTGGAAATACATTGGGACCACTGGTAATTATTCTTGGCTTTGGTGCCATGCTGGGAAAATTAGTTGCAGATAGCGGAGCGGCACAACAAATTACTGCTTCTCTTACCAGAATTTTCGGAACAAAATATATTCAATGGGGGATGGCATTGGCTGGATTAATTATTGGCATTCCCTTGTTTTACACTGCCGGTTTTATTGTAGTTGTTCCATTGATTTTCGCAATTGCAGCAACAACGAAATTACCTTTGTTATATGTCGGAATTCCAATGCTCGCGGCACTTTCAGTGGCTCATGGTTTCTTGCCTCCGCATCCTTCGCCTACTGCAATTGCAGAACAACTTCATGCAGACATGAGCAAAACTTTGATATATGGGATCATCATTGCAATTCCAACTATTTCTCTTGCCGGTCCTCTTTTTGCAAAAACTTTACGCCGATACAATCCGAAACCATCCAATAATATTTTGCAAATTGAACCAATGCCGGAAAATGAAATGCCTGGAATTGGGATCAGTTTGATTACCGCTCTGATGCCTGTTATTTTATTAGCAGTTACAGCTATCATTTTATTTTCTGTTTCAACAAAAAGCTTTTTAGGAAAAATTATGGAGTTTATTGGAGACCCCAATATTGCAATGCTTTTATCAGTTTTGATCGCTATTTATTTTTTAGGAATGAAAAGAGGGAAAAAAATTCCTTTCATTATGAAACAACTGGAAGATGCATTCAAAAGTATTTCTGTAATTCTTTTGATCATTGCCGGTTCAGGAATTTTTATGCAGGTGATGAGCGATGGCGGCGTAAGTGTTTATATTGGGCAAATCTTAAAAGATATGCAATTGTCACCGCTAATTCTTGGTTGGCTGATTGCTGCTATAATTCGCGTCTGTATTGGTTCTGCAACGGTTGCCGGATTAACAACTGTTGGAATTATGTTGCCAATTCTTGGAATGAATCAGCAAATCCATCCTGAGTTGATGGTGCTTTCTATTGGTGCCGGAAGCCTGATGTTTTCTCATGTCAATGATGGCGGATTCTGGTTGTTCAAAGAATATTTTAATCTTACGATCAAACAAACATTTTTAACATGGACGATGATGGAAACGATTGTTTCTGTTACAGGATTGGTTGGTGTGCTGATTCTTAATCACTTCGTTTGATTCAAAAATTCAGAGCGACGATTTCACTCTCTCAATTACTTCTTTCAATTTTGAAACATCTTGTCCGCCTGCGGAAGCCAAAGTTTTTTGTCCGCCGCCACCGCCTTTTATCAAGGGCGCAACTTGTTCTTTGATGATTTTTGTCGCATCCAGTTTTTTTGTTGAAACCAAATTTTCATCAATTGCTACAACCACATTTGCTTTACCTTCTACATTTGCACACAACACAATTACAAAATCTTGTAAATTTTCTTTTAATAGAGAAAATAATTTTTTCAAAGCATCAGCATTTGAAATAGAAACAATTTCGCCAATAAAATTGATGCCGTTGATCAAAATAGAATTAGCACTTATTTCTTTGCTTACTGCTGAAAGTATTTGTGATTCCAGTTGATCAATCTGTTTATTTAATTTTTCTTTTTCTGATAAAAGTGATTCAAGTGCTTTGCGTGTATCTTTTGGATTTTTCAATTGTTCTTTAATCGATTGAAATTCCTCCGATTCTTTATTAATAAAATCTTCAGCAGCTTTTCCGCTCATCGCTTCTATTCTTCTTAAACCTGCGCCAACAGCCGTTTCATTGATTATTTTAAAAAATCCTAATTCGCCCGTATTTCCAACATGAGTTCCTCCACAAAGCTCAATGGAATAGCTTGGATCCATGATTACCACACGAACTATATCACCATATTTTTCTCCAAAAAGGGCCATAGCGCCGGTTTTTAACGCTTCTTCCTTTGGCATTTGTTTTATAATAACCGGAATGTTTTCTCTTATTTTTTCATTTACGATTGATTCTACTTTTTCAATTTCTTCTTTCGTCATTTTGCTGAAATGGGAAAAATCAAAACGCAAATATTCTTCATTCACCAGGCTTCCTTTTTGCTGAACATGTGTTCCCAAAACTTTTCTTAATGCTGTATGCATCAGGTGCGTAGCGCTGTGATGAACAGCAGTTTTTCTTCTTTTTTCTAAATCAACTTTTGCGGTAACATTTGATTCAATATTTGCCGGAATTTTTTCAGTAAAATGAAGAATCAATTCATTTTCTTTTTTTGTATTTATTACAGGAATAATTTCTTCATCAAAAACTAATTCTCCTGTATCACCCACCTGGCCGCCACTTTCAGCATAAAAAGGCGTAGTATCTAAAACAATTTGAAAAAGTTCTTTTCCTTTTGTTTTTGTTTTCCGGTATTTTAAAACTCTGCTTTCGGTTTCAAAATTTTCATATCCAACAAATCCTTTTCCTTCATTTTCATTTACAACAATCCAATCTTCTGTATCAACAACAGATGCAGCGCGGCTGCGATTTTTTTGTTGTTGCATTTCTCTTTCAAAACCACTTTCATCTACTAATAATTTATTTTCTAATGCAATTAACCTGGTAAGATCTATAGGAAATCCATAAGTGTCATACAATTCAAAAGCAGTTTTTCCGTCAATATTTTTTTTATCCTTCAATAAAAGCTCTAATCTTTTTAATCCTGCATCTAATGTTCTTAAAAAATTGTTTTCTTCTTCGTGGATCACTTTTGTGACAAAATCCTTTTGCGCTTCAAGATTGGGAAATACATTTTTAAATTGAGCAGCAATGATCGGAACAAGTTTATACAGCAATGGTTCTTTTACATCCAGGTAAGAAAAATAGTAACGAACGGCTCTTCTTAAAATTCTTCGTATAACATAGCCAGCTCCCGTGTTTGAAGGCAATTGCCCGTCTGCAATTGGAAATGCGATAGCACGAATATGATCAGAAATCACACGAAAAGCAATGGCTTCTTTTGAATCAGAATAATCGTATTTTCTCCCCGAAATGTTTTCAATCGCTTCAATAGTTCCTGAAAAAATATCTGTATCGTAATTGCTTTTTTTATTTTGCAGAACACGAACCAATCTTTCAAAGCCCATTCCTGTGTCCACATGTTTTGCTGGTAGCAATTCCAGTGTTCCATCTTTTTTTCTGTTGTATTGAATGAACACAACATTCCATATTTCTATGACCTGCGGATTGTCTTTGTTGACTAAATCTTTTCCGGGAATTATTTTTTTTTCTTCTTTGCTTCTGCAATCAACATGAATTTCTGTACATGGTCCGCAAGGTCCTGTATCGCCCATTTCCCAGAAATTATCTTTTTTGTTTCCAAAAATAATTCTGTCTTCAGAAATCCAGTTCTTCCACAAATTCAATGATTCTTCATCTGGTGGTAAGCCTTCTTTTTCGTCGCCTTTAAAAACAGTAACAAACAAATCTTCAACAGGAATTTTATAAATTTTTGTAAGCAATTCCCAACTCCATTCAATCGCTTCTTTTTTAAAATAAGGCAATGGTGGTACTACAGCATTTCCAAAACTCCAATTGCCTAACATTTCAAACATCGTGTGATGATATGTATCTACTCCAACCTCTTCCAGGTCGTTGTGTTTACCACTCACACGCAAACATTTTTGTGTGTCTGCAACGCGGGAAAATGGAGGAATTTTATTTCCCAAAAAATATTCTTTAAATTGATTCATTCCGGCATTTGTAAAAAGTAATGTCGGATCATTTTTAATAACGATCGGTGCAGAAGGAACAATAACATGTTCTTTGCTTTTGAAAAAATCAAGAAAAAGCTGTCTTATTTCCGCACTTTGCATCATAGAGTTTTGTGAATTTTAAAGATCATCAAATCTGTTAAGAAGTTATCTTTGTTTAGATAAAAATATTTTGATGGCGCAAAGGTATTTGCTTTGAATGCATTTACAAACACAACTGTTTTTTAAAATCTAAAAAAAATCATGTTTTATTTTTAATCTATTAAAATATGCCACTTACACAAATAAATTTTGATTTCGAACAAGAATATCCCAAAGAAAATGAATCGAAAAAATTAGTTACTGAGCAAATAAAGCCGAAATCGACCCGCGGAAGAAAAAGTTTGAAAAACGCCGCGATGGACGTGAATATTATCAGTATTCCTGAAGATGAGATTCTGTTTCAAAAGCTTTATTATTCAATAGGAGATGTGGCTGCTATGTTTCATGAAAACACGTCCCTGATTCGTTATTGGGAAAATGAATTTCCGATCCTGAAACCCAAAAAAAATAAAAAGGGGGATCGTTTTTTCAGACCTGAAGACATTAAAAATCTGAAGATGATCTATCATTTATTGCGTGAAAGAAAATATACTATTGAAGGCGCTAAAGAGTTTATAAAAAATAATAAAGCTGCCGGGGAAAAACATGAAATGATAGAATCTCTGGAAAAAATAAAATTATTTTTAATAGAATTGAAAAGTAATCTCTAGGGACTTAAATCTTTAAAATTCCGTATTTCACAATTCATATACTTTCGGAAACCTGTGTTTTTAGTAACTTTGATGCCCTAATTTTTTAAGATGACTGATATTGCTATCTCTCCGGAAAAACTAACGTCAAAAGATTTCACAACAGACCAGGAAGTTCGTTGGTGTCCCGGTTGTGGCGATTATTCTATTTTGGCACAAGTACAAAAAGTTTTTCCAACACTGGGAATTCCAAGAGAAAATTTTGTAATTATTTCAGGAATTGGCTGCAGCAGTAGGTTTCCGTATTATATGAATGTTTATGGAATGCATAGTATTCATGGCCGTGCAACTGCAATAGCAAGCGGATTAAAAGCAAGCCGCCCTGAGCTGAGTATTTGGATTGTTACAGGCGATGGGGATTCTTTAAGTATCGGCGGCAATCACACAATTCATTTGTTGCGTAGAAATTTTGATGTAAATATTTTACTTTTTAATAATGAAATTTATGGGTTGACAAAAGGACAATATTCTCCCACCAGTGAACAAAGAAAAATCACCAAAAGTTCTCCGGCAGGAAGTATTGATCATCCTTTTAATCCTCCCGCTTTGGCGCTCGGTGCAGATGCCACTTTTGTTGCAAGAACAATGGACCGTGATCCAAAACATTTGCAGGAAATGCTTTTAAGATCAGCACATCACAAAGGCGCTTCTTTCCTGGAAATTTATCAGAATTGTAATATTTTTAATGATGGTGCTTTTGAAGTTTTTACTGATAAAAAATCAAAGCCTGAAGAAACTATATTTCTTCAACAAGGGCAGCCATTAATTTTTGGTGCGGAAAAAAATAAAGGAATTCGTTTGAACGGATTGAAACCCGAAGTGGTAGAATTAAATGGAAGTGTCAGTGAAAATGATTTGTGGATTCATGACGAAAAAGATTTTTACAAAGCGCAAATTCTTACTCGTATGTTTGATGATCCAAGACCTGAAAGCCATTTCCCAAGACCGTTTGGAGTGTTTTATGAAACTGACCGCCCTTGTTATGAAGACATCATGACACAACAAATACGCGATGCAAAATCAAAAAGTTCTGCTGACCTGGATAAATTATTAAGAGGAAGAGAAGTATGGACGATTGCGGAATAAATTAGCGGCTTAGTTTTTGTTATTCAAAAAAACAAAGGGCTTTAAAATTTTATTGCCAAGTGTTTCACGCACTATTTTTTTGTTCGAAGAGATTTTATATTTATTGATATTTACTACCTCGTAAACGGTAATAAGATTATCTGTTTTTTCAACATAGAACAAAAGTTCATGAAGAAGCTCAACTTCATGTTCAATGGATTGGGGATTTGATTTTTCTTTGAACAAGACCAAAAGATCACGATTGAATTTGTCCATTTTGATTGGTTTTAATAACCTACCATGCCGGTCTTACTTGGACATCCACATTTGCTTTTGCGTGAAGCACTGCAGCTAATTGCAAGAACAGAAAGGACTACCAGTATTATCAACAAAGTGCGGTTTAAGTTTTTCATTAAAAGATTTCGATTCAAAGTTTAATAAAACAGGATAAGTTTATATCAGATGTTATTCACAACTCATCCCGATTAAAATTGATAACAGCAAATTAAACTATTTTCACCAATAAATATTGCAAATTTTTTGAGAAAAGAAAACTTTTTTAACAAATCCACACAAAAGAATAGGATTTTAGTTGCCCCTCTCGACTGGGGTTTAGGGCATGCAACACGTTGTATTCCAATTATTAAGGAGCTACTTGATTTAAATTGTGAAGTATTGATTGCAGCCGATAAAAAAAATTTTTTATTGTTAAAAAAAGAATTCCCAAACATAGTATTTTTACCATGTAAAGGGTATGAAATTAAATACAGCTACTCCAGGAAATTTTTTTCACTTCAACTGTTTTTGCAACTACCCAAAATTATTTCTTCAATATTTCATGAAAAAAAGTGGTTGAAAAAAATTGTTCAGCTTCATTCCATAGATGCGGTTATTTCAGATAACCGCTTTGGAATGTATCATAAAAATATTCCCTCAGTTTATATTACTCATCAACTCTCCATTAAAACCGGTAATCAACTAACTGAAGTCATTGCCCGAAAAATCCACAATTATTTCATTAAAAAATATTCCACCTGCTGGGTTCCTGACGAAAAAATAAATGGCCTGGCAGGGCTACTTTCACATCCCAAAAATATTCCTCAGAATGTTTTTTATATAGGTCCTTTATCAAGATTTAAACCAATCAAAAATCCCGGTAAGATCTACGATTTATTAATAACAATTTCGGGACCAGAACCGCAGAGAGGTATTTTTGAAAATAAAATTTTAACGGAAATAAAAAATTTTTCGGGAAAAGTCTTGATGGCGAGAGGTATTCCTTCCGAAGAAAATTCGTATTCTTCTTTCAATGATTCTGTTGCCGTTATCAATCATCTTCCTGCTGATGAATTGAATAAAGTAATGGAGCAATCAAAAATTATTATCAGCAGAAGCGGCTACACAACTATAATGGATTTGGCAGCGCTTGGGAAAAATGCTATTTTAATTCCAACGCCAGGGCAAACAGAGCAGGAATATCTTGCAAAGTATCTTTTAGAAAAAAGATATTTTTTTACTGTAGAACAAAATAATTTTTCTTTACCAGAAGTGCTGGAAAAATATTCCTCATTTCCTTTTAAAAACTTTGATTTTTCTAATAAAGAATATAAAAAAACAATTCATGAATTTGTGCTGTCGTTAAAATCGCAGAATTTTGCAAATCAATAAATAATCTTGAACTCACAACTGAAAGCGCATCTGGGGCTGTTAGGAACCAATCTTTTCTTTGCAACGAATTACAGTGTCGTTAAATATTTTACTTCACATCATTATGCAGCTCCGTTTGGAATTAATATTATGCGCATTGGCGTTAGCTTAATTTTATTTTGGTTTATGTTTTTGTTCAAACCGCCTGAAAGAAAAATTGATAAAAAAGATTTCCCAGCGTTATTTATCTGTTCACTGATGGCTATTGGTCTAAACCAAATGCTTTTCATTAAAGGCCTTGCTTTTACATTTCCTATTCATGCTGCGTTACTTACATTGATCACGCCGATTCTTATCACCATTATTGCTGCAAGAGTTTTAAGAGAAAAAATTTCTTTTGCCAAAATTTTTGGCCTGCTTCTTGGCGTTTCCGGAGCAGTTTTGTTGATTCACAACAGGGAAGTAAGCCCGCCTGGTGAAAATGCAGCATTAGGTGATGTGCTTGTTGTGTTAAGTTCTGTTGCTTACACTTTTTATTTCATTCTCGTAAAACCTTTGATGGATAAATATTCGGCAATTCAGGTAATACGATGGATTTTTACTTTTGGGTTTTTTATCACATTACCTTTTTCATTAAAAGAGTTTTCAAATATTGGATGGCAGTTCTTTTCTTTTAAAGATTACTTCTTTTTATTTTTGATCATCATTCCCGGAACTTTTTTCGCTTATATTTTTAATGTTTATGGAATTCAAAAATTAAGCGCTTCAAAAGCCGGTTCATATATTTATTCTCAACCGGTGTTTGCGGTTGTAATCGCAATGATTTTTTTGAAAGAAGAATTGTCTCTTTATAAGATTATTGCTGCCGTTCTTATTTTCAGCGGTGTTTATTTGTCCAACAGAAAACCTGATCTTCAGGAAATGTAGAAGTTGTATCAAAATAAAAACATTATTTCTTTGTTGCTCATAAGTTATTCTTCTTCTGCAACATGAACGTTTCTATTGAAACTTTCTGCAAGAGAAATAAGCGTTTCGGTTCTTTCAATTCCTTTTATTTTTTGAAGATCATCATGAAGAACACGGCGTAGCTGATTAATATCTTTGCAAACAATTTCAATATACATACTGTAATTGCCGGTAGTATAATTCAAGCGGATTATTTCCGGAATTCTTTCCAGTTCTTTTGCTACAACATCATAAAGAGAGCTTTTTTCAAGAAAAATTCCTACAAAAGCAGTAATATCATAACCAAGAGCGCCAATATTTACTTTTAATTTTTTACCTTTAACAATTCCCAGTTCTTCTAATTTTTTTATACGTACGTGAATGGTTCCTCCACTAACGAAAAGCTTTTTGCCCAATTCTGCATAAGGAGTTTCGGCATTTTCCAGCATTTCCTGGATGATCTTTAAATCGAGTTTATCAATATTAAACTTAGCAGCCATAATGAATTTTATTTTAGATGAATTCTACAAATGTAATAAGTTTTTTAAATAATTTCTATATTTTTATTAAATTTATTAAAAAACTTCTCTGTAATTGCCATTCTTCTTAAATTTGCATTAGAAAAGTTCTTAAATATTGTGGGGTGATGAAATTTTTGGCAGACATGCCCTCTTGTCTCGGGGGTGAGGATCACAGGATAAACATAGCATAGAGCCGTTTTGATAGTAATATCGGAGCGACCAGGGTCGACCACTGAAACTTTGTGCTATGGCTAACTGCCTCGTGAAGGTTCGAGCCCTTCCCCTACAGCTTTTAAAACCTTTGTAATTTTTTGCAAAGGTTTTTTTTATTTCCGCTATTCGTTAAATTTTTTAAAAGAAGATTTTTCATTCAAAGTATCTTTGCAGCCTTTATTTTTTTCTGGCGAAGCAATTATTTTTGTCAGTTTTTAAAACCTATTAATGTTCAGCATCATTGCCGGAAGTATTATTTTAAGCCTTCTTCATGCCACAATTCCCAATCATTGGCTTCCGGTTATAGCTATCGGCAAAAAAGAAAAATGGTCTGTGCATGAAGTTACCAGGGTAACATTTATATCTGCCGTTGCTCATGGATTGAGTACGGTTATTATTGGATTTGTTCTTGCTTTTCTGGGTGCACAAATTGCAGATAACATTGAATATTTCAGCAGATTTATTGCGCCGGTTATTTTGATTCTATTGGGTGTTATATTTATTTATCGTCATCATAATCACCGGCATTTTCACCTGGATGAAAATATCAAAAAGAATCATTCTAAAAAGAAAATTATTATTGCTTTAGTGCTTGCCATGTTTTTATCGCCATGCATGGAAATTGAAGCATATTTTCTATTAGCCGGCGCACAGGCGGGATGGCTTATTTGGTTTATTGCTGCTTTGTATTTAATTATTACAACAATTGGAATGGTATTACTTGTTCGCTTTGCATATCTTGGTGTTTTAAAACTTAACTGGCATTCTTTAGAACATAATGCAGGAATTATAACCGGAATAACTTTAGTGGCAACAGGTATTCTGGCATTTTTTATTCATTAAAAATTATTGATAAAATTTAAAAGAAATATGCTGCGGATTCTTCGATTTCATTTCTTTGCATTTTTAACTTTTTACCGCTTAAGTTTGCATCTATTTTTTTAAAATGAAAGTTACCGATCACATAAAAGAGTCAAAAGGAACTGCTATTTCTTTTGAAATTCTTCCACCATTAAAAGGCAAGACAATTGAATCTATTTATAATCATCTCGATCCTTTGATGGAATTTAAACCTGCATTTATCAACGTTACCTATCATCGCAGCGAACAGGTTTTCAAAAAGAAAGCCGATGGCACTTTTGAAAAAGTTGAAGTACGCAAACGGCCTGGAACCGTTGGTATTTGCGCCGCTATTATGAATCATTATAAAATTGATGCTGTTCCACATTTGATCTGCGGAGGATTTAATTTGCAGGAAACTGAAAACGCTTTGATTGATCTTGCTTTTTTAGGAATAGATAATATTTTGCTTTTGCGCGGTGACGCAGCTAAGAATGAAACAGTTTTTGAGCCTGAAGAAAGTGGTCATAAATATGCCATTGATCTTGTAAAGCAGGCCGTGAATTTAAATAATGGAATTTATCTTGAAGATGATATTCGTGATGGAAACAAGACGAAATTTTGCATTGGTGTTGCAGGTTATCCTGAGAAACATTTCGAAGCGCCCAATCTGCAAAGTGATTTACGATATTTAAGAATGAAGGTGGATGCAGGCGCTGATTACATTACAACCCAAATGTTTTTTGATAATAAAAAATATTTTGAATTTGTAGAAAATTGTAGAAATATTGGAATAGAAATTCCTGTTATCCCCGGATTAAAGCCAATTACTTCTAAAAAACAGCTTACTGTTTTGCCACGAACTTTTCATGTAGATATTCCAACAGAATTAAGCAATGAAATTATGAAATGCAAAACAGATGCAGAAGTTGAAATTGTTGGAACAGAATGGCTGATTGCACAATCAAAAGAGCTTAAAAAAGCCGGAGTTCCTGTCTTGCATTATTATACTTTGGGAAAGCCGGATGTAGTTGCGAATGTGGCAAAGGAAATCGTATAATTTTTTTATAGAACTTTTTATATAAAAAACAGAGGCTGTCAACTTTACGCTGACAGCCTTTTCTGTTTTTGCTCAAAGAACTTTATTTATGAGTAAGAGGAATTCCGACAGAGATGCTTACAGTGCGATATTTATCTTTATCATTCGCGTTGTTATTGGTTTGCGTTGAATTTATTTTGGCTAATCCTAACCCATAATTTGCTTTTAATAAAATTCTTCCAAGGTCAAAGCCTGCACCTACATTTACACCGTAATCAAATCTTTTCAACTTTGAATATGCCTGATCATTTTCTGTTGGATCAGTGCTTGTAAATTGAATGTTTTTATCTGAATGAATTGTAGCTCCTGCCAGTTGTCCATCTAATTTTGTTTTTCCGGCAATTCCCATTGCAACATATGGACCTGCATTTACAAAAATATTTGACTTGCTATTTGCAAGTGGTAAACGGACAATTAAGTTAACAGGAAGTTCAAGATAAAGAGGATTAAAAGTCACTTTATAAAAGGTATTTCCAGATCCGCTTTCAGATTTGGATCCTCTTCCATCCAATAACAGCCCGGTTTCCAGCGCGATAGCCTCTGATGCATTGGAACGACCCATGATTCCTGCGTTGAATGAGGTAAGCATATTGTTTTTTTCAGTAGAACCTGAATTGGAAGTTGAAATGTTAGCGAGATTGACACCTCCCTGGATATATACTTTTTGAGATTTCGCATTTGTGAAGAGAGCTACACAAAGTGCTGCTGCAAATAATTTTTTCATTACGTAGTTTTTAGTTTAAAGAGTTAGGAATTTCAGAGTGCAAATTTTTCAAAAAGTTTGCCAACAGCTGTAAAACTAAAAATCAATTCTATAAAGTTTTGCTAAAAGAAATTTTTTTTTAGATAAGGCTAAATAAAAAATTCATTGATCATTGCTTCAATAATGATTGAAAAACTTTTTCATTCACTTTTACCGGATACTTTTTCTTCAACTGATCTACCCATTTTTCTTCCAGGTAATTTTGATAATCATTAATTATCAATCCACGCGCATCTTCATAGCTACGTGGCTGGTGGGAAGGATATACTTTTAATATTTTTGTGAACACTGCTGTTCCATCATTTTTGTTTATAACAGGCATTGTTATTAATCCGTCTGTAAAATTGGTCCGGTCAACAACAGGAATTTGCCCAAGCTCGAATCTTCCTGAATCCGCCTGAATATGAGACGCATCTTCATTTATAATTTCTTTCCAGGTTTTTCCTTTTTTCAATTTTTTGATAGCGTTATCAGCAACGTTTTTATCAGAACATGAAAATATAACCGCTTCTGCACTCGCATTCCAAAAATATTTTTCTTTATGCTGATCATAATAATTTTTTAATCCTGAAGAATCGGCAGATGCTTTGTTCCACACTTTCGTTTGCATAATTTCAAATAGCATATTTCCTTCTTCAAATTCATCGATCTGGGCTTTGAAGGCCGGGTCAAAATGTTCTAATCGTGAAGCATAATTGGAAACAGAAGAAGCATTTACAAACGCAGGAAATAACTGCTGATAAGACTGATGCATATTTTCCGGAATAATTTTATTTGAATTTCTTACATAAACAATCCAATCATTCACTTTCACTTTTGCATTATTGTTATAAGAAAATAATGTCGTGTTATCATTTACATTTCCAATCCTAACATTTTTATTATTGATCAAAGCGCTATCGGTAACCTGCCATAAATTTTGTTGATTTACATTGGTTTTTTTATATCCGATTTTTGGTAAAATCTCTTCAATAAATTTTTCTTTTGCAGTTTCAATACGGCTGTCATTTAAAACCTGCATTTTTAAATTATACAAATAGCTGTTGTCATTTTTAGTAGAAGGAACGGGGGTTGCAGCAATGCGTTTCAGAATGTGATATCCGAATTTTGTTTCAAAAGGTTCTGAAATTTCTCCGTCTTTATCAAGAGCAAAAGCATGATTTTCAAAAGCAGAATCATATTTAGCTGTTCCGAATTCAGGAATTATTCCTCCATTCATATATGTTGTTCTGTCATCGCTAAATTGTTTTGCAAGTGATGAAAAATCACTTCCTTTTTCTAAAAGATTGTAAACTGAATCTGCCAGTTTTTTTGCTCTTACTTTTTGTACATTATCTCCTTCAGGATAAGCAAATAGAATCTGAGCAACAGTAATTTTTCCAACAGCAGGCCTCTCATTCAGGTCTTTGAAAATGTACCAGCCATTTTTTGAATGATATGGAACACTTACCTGGCCTGGCTTTAAATGATAAACGATATTTTCAAAATCGTAAGGCAAAGAAAAAACCGTTATAAATCCCAGGTCGCCTTTATTAATTTTTACATCATTGTTTTGCAAATCCAACACCTCTTTATCCGATTGATTTGCCTTCAATTTTTCTGCAACTTCTTTTGCAGTTTTCATTGCTTTTAAAGAATCAGTGGCACTAACAAAGTAATAAAGGACATGAACATCTTTCTGGCTTCTTTCAAAAGCTTCATCAACTAATCTGTTTACCTCTTCCTCATCCTGCAGATAACTGTTTTCAACCTGGCTTCTAAAATTTTGAAGATCTGCCTGTAGCGAAGGAAGTGTATCCATCTGAATATCTTTTGCAGCCTGAACTTTTAATTTAAACTTTATGTAGAGGTCAAGATAGTTGCGAAGAGCAGAGGCACTGTCTGAAGCTGCTGTTCTATTTTTATTATAAGCATTTAAAAATTCTTTGACACCCACAGGATGATTTCCATAAGTGAAAAGAGTTTGGCTATAAGAAATAAAAGCAAAAGAAATAAACACAAATCCCAGAAACAGTTTTTTCATCAGAATATAATTTAAAGGAATTTCTTTGTTTACTGTAAAAATTAAAATCTGTTATCGAACTGCTTTGTCTGATTGATTTTTAATTTTTACATCCAGCAAATCATCCATTTGTTCCATTGTTAGTTTTTTCGCAATAATTTTTTTGTCCTTATCCAAAAGATAGAGAGTTGGAGTTTGGATTACATCATATAGTTGTTTGTAGGAAGGCCTTTTAGCATCTTCTGTAATTTTTCTTTGCCCTTCTGTTTCATACACATTGATCCAGTTATTCATTTTATGCTCTTTCATAAAATCTTTCCATTCCTTAAAATTCTTTGTCTCTGTCAACACTCCATACATTTTCACATTTTCCTTTTTCCATTTGGCATTGTAAATCGAATCAAGTCTTGGAACCTGTGTTCTGCAATGCCCACAGGTTGGATCCCAAAAACAAACAACAATATAATCGGCTTTTACATTATACAAAGATTTATTCACTCCGTTTGAATCAACCATTTGAAGATCGGCCGCCTGCTCACCAATTAAATTTGACATCAGCATATACGCTCTGTCAGAGATAGTTTTCATTTGCTTTTCGTTCAGCCAGCTGGAAACTCCTTTCGAATGATATTTTTCAAACAAATGAACAAACACTGCATCTTGTCCCATATATTTCGGATAGATGTATTCATCTGTCAGCCAGTTCAACAAAAACTTATACATTTCAGGAGACGATCTTGCCAAAAGCAATAAATAATCCGATTCTTTAATGATAGAATCAGGAACAGGCGAAACAACATTTCTAAAATATTGTTCAACTTTTGGAAGAAAGAATGGAGTGCGAATGATACGGTCATCCATAAACGTAATTCCATCCCAGTAATGTTTTTTATAATACTGATAATTTTCCAGCGAATCCTCATGGGTTTTTGGATTTGTAATTAGAATCTTTGGATCTTTCATACTTGTAAGAAGCGCTGCCAACATAGATTCCGAGTGATCCTGAACGAGCTTTTCACGATAATGATTTAATTCATCATTTAATTCTTTATACTTTTTTTCGTGATCCGCACTGTCTTCTTTCGTTGTTGAATTTTTATAATCCTGTAGTTCTTTGTTCAAATATTTTCCTTTCTCATTCACATACTTTTGATATTCCTGGAAGAGAACATTTGCTTCAGAACCTGTTACAACAGTCTTGTCGATGAGATCAGTAGTATCTGCTTTGATAACAATTGTTTGCCCTTTATCAACTAAAAAATCATACAATTTATTTTTTCCGGGAAATACAATTGAATAAACACCGGGAAGTAATTTTTCTTTTCCCTGGAACACAGCAACTCCTTTTGAATTGATCAATGCAGAATCCTGGATATTCATGTTTTTACCATAATAATAGGTAAGATAGCTAAGACCGCTTTTGTACTGTGGAGCTTCTAATGTAACCCTGTAACCTTGCGCATTTGAAAATGAAAATGCAAAACAGAAAAATAAAAAAGAATAAACTGGTTTCATTTTGATAAGCATAAAAAACAAAAATATTCAATTTGAAGCGGAAACAAAGATTGCAAAAAATAGTTAACATTTTTATTAATGGCAGCTTCAATTTCTTTTGTAAAATGATAAACGAAAAATGAATTACTTTATTCTAAAAATTCAGATTTATTTATCAAGTGGTTGGTTGTGGTTGCTTTATTTTTGCAGCCGTGAAAAGAAAAAAGCTCGTATTAGAAAATGTTCCGGTTTCCGGCTATGCCGCCGGGGGAAAGGCCATTGCAAGAATAGAAGGAAAGGTGATATTTATTGAAGGTGCGGTTCCGGGCGATATCGCAGATGTATTTATAACAAAAAATAAAAAAGATTGGGCCGAAGGAAAAGCAATTAAAATAAAAGAGCCGGCAAAAGAAAGAGTGAATCCTTTTTGTATTCACTTTGGGATTTGCGGGGGATGCAAATGGCAGATGCTTCCTTATAAAAAGCAATTAGAATACAAAGAGCAGGAAGTAAAAGATGCTATCAAAAGGATTGGGAAAATAGATGCTTCCGTTTTGCCGGTCATTGGTTCTGAGAACATGATTCATTACAGGAACAAAATCGAATTTACTTTCAGTAATAAAAAATATTTAACCCCCGATGAATTCGGGGATTTGGGAGAAGACGCCTGGCCTGGCGGAGCACTTGGATTTCATGTTCCGAAACTATACGATAAAATCATCGACATTAAAGAATGTTTTTTGATGGACGATGTGAATAATCAGATCAGAAACACTTTGCGCGAATATTCTCAAAAAAATAATCTTAGTTATTACGATCATAAAGAACATCATGGTTTTTTAAGAAATGTGGTTCTCAGAAATTGTACGACCGGCGAATTGATGGTGAATCTTTTTTTGGGAAATGATGATAAAAAAGAAATTGAAAAGATCTGTAATCATTTATTAGAAAAAGTTCCTTCAATTACAACTTTGCTTTACACGATTAATCAGAAATGGAATGACAGCATGGAAAACCTTGAACCAAAAACATTTTCAGGAAAAGGTTTTGTAATTGAAAAATTAGAAGGTTTTAATTTTAAAATTTCTCCAAAATCTTTTTTTCAAACCAATACAAAACAGGCAGAAGCTTTATACAATGTTGTAAAAGATTTTGCTGCGCTCAAAGGAACGGAAACCGTTTATGATTTGTATTGTGGCACCGGAAGCATTGGAATTTTTTTGAGCGGCAAAGCAAAAAAAATAATTGGTGTAGACGTAATTGAAGATGCGATCAACGACGCAAAAGAAAATGCCGCGCTGAATCAATTGCAGAGCACTACTTTTTTTTCCGGCGATGTAATTGAAATTTGTAATGACGATTTTTTTGCTTTGCATGGCAAGGCTGATGTGGTCATTGTAGATCCGCCACGGGCAGGACTTCATCAAAAACTGATCAGTAAATTATTGGAAATTTCTTCTCCTAAAATTGTTTATGTAAGTTGTAATGTTGCTACGCAGGCGCGTGATCTGCAATTGCTGAATGAAAAATATATTGTTGAAAAAATTCAACCGGTCGACATGTTTCCTCATACGCATCACATCGAATCAGTGGCGTTGTTGTCTTTAAGAGAATAAATCATTTTTTTTCTTCTTCTTCTTTTAAATCCAGAATCAAATTGGCAATCAGTGCTGTCCATCCTGTTTGATGACTGGCGCCTAATCCGCGAAGCGTATCGCCGTGAAAGTATTCATGAAATAAAAGGAGATCTTTATTCTCTTCTTTTTTATAAAACCAGTTGTAAAATCCATGGGTAAGCCTCTCGTTCTGATCATTTTTTTCAAAAATGTGAAGTAATCTACGCGTTATTTCTCCACCTACTTCTGAAAGATTTAAATATTTTCCTGAACCTTTTGGACACTCTACTTTTAGATCATCTTCAAAAAAGTATCCGAAGGTTTTAAAAGCATTAATGAATAGATAATTTACGGGCATCCAAACCGGACCGCGCCAGTTTGAATTTCCACCAAACATATCTGTTGTAGAATCTGCCGGTTCATATTCAATGGAATAATTTTCTCCACCAAAATTTAATGTATAAGGATTGTTCTGATAAAACTTTGACAATGCCCTGATTCCTCCCTCTGATAAAAACTCTGATTCATCCAAAAGCTTATCCAATAAGTCTTTCAGCCTTTCTTTATCAACGAGAGAAAACAAATTACACTCGAAATTTTTATTTTCCTGGCTCGGCATGTACAAATTATTTACCTGCCGGTAATGCTGAAACCATTGCATTCTTTTTGCAAAGTCCTGCAGCTGGTCAAATACTTCTTTTTCAATTACCGTTACTGCAAACAAAGGTGACAAACCAACCAGCGATCGTACTCTCAACGGAAAAGAATTAGACTCTTTATTTAAAGACAAAACATCATAAAAAAATTTGTCCTTTTCATCCCATAGACCCAATTGATTCAATGCTTCCGCAATGATTACAAAATGTTCATAAAACTTCGTTGCTGTTTGTTCAAATGAAATGTCATGCATCGCAATTTCAAGAGCGATGTTCATCATATCGAGCGCATACATTCCCATCCAGCTTGTTCCGTCTGTTTGTTCCAAAATGGTATTCCCGGGCAGGACCATGCTCCGGTTAAACAGGCCGATATTATCCAATCCAAGAAACCCGCCTTCAAAAATATTATTTCCGTTTTCATCTTTCCGGTTGGTCCACCAGGTAAAATTTATAATCAGTTTTTGAAAAATAGTTTTCAGGAAAATAACGTCATTTCTTCCATGCAATTTGGCCTCAGTTTTATAAACCTGCAAAGCCGCAAACGCCTGAACCGGCGGATTGACATCACTGAAGTTCCACTCGTAAGCCGGCAACTGGCCTTGTGGATTCATATACCATTCACGCATCAGCAACATCAGTTGATGCTTGGCAAATACAGGATCGATAACAGCCATGGTAATACAATGAAAAGCCATATCCCACGCTGCATACCAGGGATATTCCCAGTTATCAGGCATTGATAAAATATCCTGGTTTTTCAGGTATTTCCAAAGATGATTGCGGCCGTTTTTCCGCTCTTCTGTATCGGGTGTTATTCCGTCGCTGGTACTGATCCATGTTTCCAGGTCATAATGATAATATTGCTTACTCCAAAGCAATCCTGCAAATGCCTGACGCTGAATATTTTTCTGATCATCAGTGCAGGACGCCGGATGAATATTTTCATAAAAAACATCAGCTTCTTTTTTTCTTTGAGCAAAAATTTCTTCAAAGCCTTTAGGAAAAAAATCATCGATTTTGTCGTTGCAGAGACGCAAATAAATTATTTTCGATTGCTTCGCTTCGATTTCAAAGCGATAAACAGGAGAACATTTTGTTCCTTCTTTTTTATCTTTTAATTTTTCCAGGTTGCTACCATTAATGATCGCTTCATGGAACGCATCTTTCACAAATTCAGTTTTATTCGGAGTATTAAAAAGCCTCTCAAAATTTGTTTCATTTTCTGTGAAAAGTACTTCATCCGTTTTTTCAAAATACAAATAATAAGCTCCAAGTTTCTGATGGACGGCATTTATACATTGATCCGATAAAAAGCTGATGGATGGCTTGTGCTCGACACCTTCATATTGCCAGCTGTTGTAAAACCAAAGTGTCGGCAAAAGGGTGATCGGAGCTTTTTCAGCCGAGCGGTTCACCACTTCGATTTTAATAAAAATATCTTCACTATTTACTTTTGCATACTCTACATAAACATCAAAATATCTATCCTCATTAAAAATTCCGGTATCTAGAAGTTCATACTCTGTTTCAAACTTTCCACGCTTTGCATTTTCATTTAAAAGATCGTCATAAGGGTAAGCTTGCTGAGGATATTTGTATAAAAATTTCATGTAGTAATGTGTAGGTATATTATCCAGATAATAATAAAGCTCCTTTACATCTTCTCCATGATTCCCCTGCCTGTTTGACAAACCAAACATTCTTTCTTTTAAAATCGGATCTTGTCCATTCCATAAAGAAAGCGCAAAACACATCTGTTGGTTAATGTCAGAAATTCCTCCCAACCCATCTTCTCCCCAGCGATAAACACGGCTTCGCGCATGATCATGAGGAAAATAATTCCAGGCATCACCATTCTCACTGTAATCTTCACGAACAGTTCCCCATTGCCTTTGAGAGAGATACGGTCCCCACTTTTCTAATGGAACCGGTTTCCCTGCATTTTCTTCTAATCTTTCTAATTCCGCATTTTCGCTTTTGGCCATTTTTAAAAATAAGATTTGTGATTATTTGTTGCTTTAGTGTAAGAGAAACCTTACCCATTGGTTGAAAACCCCGGATAAAGCAGCATTCCGCCATCAGCAAAAATAGTGGTGCCAACGAGATAATCTGAGTCGTCGCTGGCCAGCCAAACTGCTACTTTCCCAACATCTTCCGGCACGCCGACTCTATTGTAAGGGATGAGTGTTAATAATCTTTTCAGCGCTTCAGGTGTGCTCCAGGCATCTGTATTGATATGTGTTTCAATAGCACCCGGACCAATGGCATTTACGCGAATTTTTTTGGGAGCCAGCTCCTGCGCCATGCTTTTCATCATCATTTCAATTCCTCCTTTGCTCGATGCATAATTTACATGTCGGGCCCATGGAATTACCTGGTGAACGCTGCTCATGCAAATTATTTTTCCTGCTGCACAACTTCTCTCGGGAACAACGCCACGACGCAAAAACTCTTTCACGGCTTCGCGGGCACAGAGAAACTGGCCTGTAAGATTTACATTAAGAACCAATTGCCAGTCAGCAAGGCTCATACTTTCCAATGGCGAATCTTTTTGAATGCCGGCATTATTCACCAAAATATCAATCGTCCCAAATTTTTCGATCATTTGCTTAAACATGGCCTGAACTTCATCTTCCTTACTTACATCCGCTTTCAGAGCAATGGCTTTTCCACCATTATCTTCAATTTTTTTTACTACTGCATCTGCAGCTTCCGGATGAGTGACATAATTAACCACTACGTTAGCGCCATCATTTGCCAAAGCAATGGCACAAGCCTCACCAATGCCGCTGTTCGCGCCAGTTACCAAAGCGCTTTGACCTTTTAATTTAGGATTTGGGTTCATGAAAAAGATAATTTTTAAGATTAAAAAAATGAGCAAAAAAATCAACAACATTTTTCTCTGTTAGCCATTCAATAATTTTTGGTTTTTAGCGTTTTATCTGTTGTGTCTTTTCTTTTCAATTAAAAAACAGCGCCTGTGAAAAATTTATTACTCTTATTTTTCTTTGCTCTTTCTTACAATTCTTACGCACAAGTAAATTCCGTGATGCCTGCTGAAGCAACTTCTTTCTATAACAGTGCAATGCAAAAAATAAAGCCGGAATTAAAAGCTACCATCGAAAAAAATGCCAATAAATTGAAAGGAAGAATCGTAAACATCGACAGCCTTTCCGCTGAATTGCGTAAAGATAGCTTCTTAAAAAATAGCAATCAGGATGATTTGCATGCAATTGTCATTTTGATAATGGTTCAGATTTCGAGAAATGCAGACGCGGATTTAAAAAATCTTGTCATTCATATGCATAAAAAAAATGATCAGGCTCCAAAGACAAATTCGACGGTTAATGAAAGTTCCGGCAACATGGTAGAAAGTATTCTGGCAAATAAAAGACTGATCGCAGAAAATGTTTCTTCAGTGATGGAAAAACTTCCGGCCACACCGGAAACATTAATAGATCAATTAAAATAATCGGGAAGGCAACAAGATCTTAAAAGAGCAAGGTGCACTTTCAAATCGATTCCGTAAAAAAAAATGGCCATGTCAGCAGTGAATGTCATGCTAATTTTACCTAAGTAACTGATTTTCATCTGCTATTTCCTTATTTTTACACATATTTTTATATTTCTTTAGGGAAAACGGACGAATAGTTTTATATTTTTGCACACATGGTTAAAAATACCTCTTCTAAAATCCTGCTATCATTTTTATTACTGCTTTTCATTTCACCTGTTGTAAAAAGCCAGGAAATAGACAGCACTATGCCCCAAAAAAAAGATACGGTTTACCTGAAGCCGGAAGACACCATCTTTTTAAAACCAGTTGATACCACCCTGCGGATCAAGAATTTTAGTCCATATTTTACGCTTCATGTAGATTCTACATTGGATTATCATTTTGAGATCAATAAAAATCCTGACGATTATTACTGGTATTTAAAAAATTCGCCGGTGGGTTTAAAAATCAATAAAGACAATGGGGTTCTGCACTTTAAAGCAGAGAAATCTTATTTTCTTTCAGGAAAATTAAAATACGATAACGAATATAAAGTCAAGCTGGGTGTCCAGAATCTCAATGATGCCAATGATAAAGTAGATACCACTTTTACGATTTTATTTTATAACACTGACATTGTTCCTTCTAAGATAAAACCGACGGTTAGCAATGATCTTACAATAGATGAAGGCGACACTTTAAGTTTTAAATTACAATGTGAAGAAGGAAGTTTTCCGTTAGAATCAATCACCTATTTCTCCAATTATCCAATTCGCTCATTAACTGCGATTTCTCAATGCGGTGATCAGTTTACCTGGGTAGCCCCCTATGATTTCATTAAAGATGATGAGAATGTGAAACAGAAAACCCTCATTCTGAAATTTGTCGGAGTTGATAAATTTTTTAACCGCGATACTGCTATTGTAAGCGTCAAAATAAATCAAAGTATTAATTATCCGCGCAGGCTTATGGAATACGAAAAACTCTACAGCAGTATTCAAACGTATATCACACAGCTGAAAAGCACTTTTTTTAACCTGGATAAAAAAATAAAAAGCACAAAAAGTACTCGCACTACTTTTGATCTTACCTCTGCCACAACTGCGCTGGGCGGAACTGTATTTTCTTCTCTACCTGATAAAGACCTTCAAACAACCGGAAAGATTTTGCCAAGTGTGGGAGTTGCTCTTGTGCCGGTAAAAGAAGCAGTGGCGCCAAATAAAAATGATGAAATGAATTCAGCATCATTGGTTAGAAATGATATCAAAAGGCTTCAATATTTACTTACAGACAATATTTTAATTGGAGATAAAGATCCTGATATCATTAAGAAGACTCAAAAGCTTAAAGACGAATTGCAACAGGTACAACTTCAGCTGATTGATGTTCCGATTGTTGATGATAATACGAATCAGAAAGAACTGGACGAATATTTTAATAATCCGAAAGTTGCAAAAAAATACAGGTTGAAAAGCAAGTAGTTTTTAAATCAACCCATAAATCGATTCTTATTCCAGGTTTAAGGAACAGGATCATGCCCATGTCCGCCCCATGGATGGCATCTCGCGATTCTTTTAATAGTAAGCCATCCGCCTTTTACCGGTCCATATTTTTTTATTGCTTCAATCCCGTATTGAGAGCAGGTAGGAGTATATCTGCATGTTGGTCCCATCCACGGAGAAATGATCAGTTGATAGATTTTTATTAAGCCGATGAAAGGGAGCGATATGATTTGTTTTGCCAGTTTCATAAAATTTATAAAGATCTTTCTCTTGATATATCCGCTATCAAAATTGCTGCCATCGCAAGCGCAGCATCTTTCAACAATGTAGTGACAAACAGCATTTTTATTGGCAAATCGCGGGCATGAACTATTCCGGGAAGATCAACAGAAAAAACGATGATTAAAAGTAAAACTGACAAAAGATAACCCGCAATTTTTGCGTAACGGTCAAGAATAAATGCTACAGCCGACAGCAAAAATCCGGCGCCGGAAATGTATACCATCACTTTAGAGGCGGGAAGAAATGAAGGAACATTCACTGCCATATCTTTTGCATGCAAAATATTATTAGCGCCGAAAAAGCCGATGATAAGGGCAAAAATAATGATGGCAATTCTTGTGGAAATAAGATTTTTCATCCTGGTTTATTTTGATAAAATTAAATCGTTGTCAATAAATTAGAAAAGTATTTAAGAAACTCTTCAAATTCCGCCACTGTTTTTCCGGGAAAGGATGGTCATTTATGTGCAAAAAAACGCAGCAGAATTAAATATCAAAAATGAAAGTGAAAATAAGCAAAATTTGTTCCCTTACTCTTTTATATCATCAACCAAACCCCTTATCTTTGCGCAAAATTTAGACGAAGTATGGGTCGCACAAGCATCAAATCTTTATTGGTAGCGGTTTTCAGCGTTTTTTTACTGTCAATTTCGCCTGCCGCATTTTCACAGGAAAATGCCACTGATCATAAAAAATCAGAAGAAAAATTTGATCCTACCACTGCTATTCTCAACCACGTGCAGGACGCTTATGAATTTCACTTTTTTACTATCGGAGATTTTCATGCTTCCATTTACCTTCCTGTCATTTTATATTCTCCCGGAAAAGGACTTTCTGTTTTTTCTTCAAAAAGATTTGGCCCTGAGCACGATAAAGAATATGATGGCTATCGCATGAAGGATGAAAAAACAATTGTTTCAGTTGACCCGAATGTAAAAGTGTATGACTTTTCTCTTACAAGAAATGTAGTGCAAACCTTACTGGCGCTGGCTTTGTTCACTATTTTAATGATCAGGATTGCTAACAGGTACAAGAAAGGAGAAGGTGTGGCTTCAGCTCCTTCAGGCGCACAAAGTTTTATGGAGCCGATCATTATATTTATCAGAGAAGAAGTGGCTAAAGTAAATTTAGGATCAAGATGGGAAAGATATATGCCTTATTTGCTTACCGTATTTTTCTTTATTCTGATCAATGCGCTTTTTGGAATGATTCCGGGCGCTGCGAATGTTGCAGGTAATATAGCCTTTACTTTAATTCTTGGTTTGATATCGCTTGTAGTGATTCTTGGGAGCACTACCAGTCATTTCTGGAAACACGTTTTGTGGCCTCCGGATGTGCCTTTTTTAGTAAAAGTAATTTTGGTTCCGGTAGAGCTTTTTGGAGTTTTTGTCATTAAGCCCGGCGCTTTGATCATACGTCTTTTTGCCAACATGGTTGCAGGACACATCGTGATCCTGGCTTTTATTTCCCTGATATTTATTTTTGGAGCTATGAGTACTGTAGCAGGATGGGGCTTTTCGCCATTTTCAGTCATTTTCGTAGTATTTGATTACTTTATTGAAATATTAGTAGCCTTTATTCAGGCGTTTATTTTCACAGCTCTTACCGCCATTTTTATTGGCCAGGGTTTTGAAGGAAGCGACCATGATGTACCAGGAAACGATCACGCATTTATTTAAATTTTTTATTCATACAAAAACCCAGAATTATGTCACTAATGACCTTGTTATTTGAAGCTGGATTCTCGCACATGGGTGGAGCTATCGGCGCTGGTTTGGCTGCTATCGGAGCAGGTATCGGTATTGGCCAGATAGGTAAAGGAGCAGTTGAAGGAATTGCCCGCCAACCTGAAGCAGCTAATGAAATCCGCGCTAACATGATCCTTGCCGCCGCTCTTGTAGAAGGGGTTGCCCTTTTTGCGGTTATCGCAGGATTATTGGCTGTTTTAAAAACTGCCACCGGCGCCTAAGGGCAAATTTTTACTGCATCCGAAGCACAG
>DATNFV010000036.1:0-98022 GCA_035606215.1 Hanamia sp. | reverse complement strand
ATATTTTTTATCCGGCTTACTGCTTTGCTCTTTATCAAAATAATTGTACTTCACATAATTTTCAATATTGTTTTGCTGCAGATACCGGTAATTTTCTTCTGATCCATAACCGGCGTCAGCAGTGATGGTTTCAGGCACATGTTGATATTGTTGTTTGTAAATTTCGGTATGCTCCCGTAAAGTAGTAGTATCAGCTGTTGCAGGATGTAATGAGTAATTTACGATGTATTGATTATTGGTTGAGATCTGAAAATTATAGGCCGGTTTTAATTGCCCGTTGAGCATGTGATCTTCCTTCATCCTCATGAAGCTTGCATCGGTATCAGTTTTACTAAAACTGTTTCTGCCATTCAAAATCTTTTCCTGCCCGGCGTACTTTTTTAAATTATTGGGCCAGTTTTTCTTTGCATAATTTAATTTCTGCTTTATTTGTTTGCTTACCGGTTTATCCTTGAGTGCTTCGTCTATCTTTTGAATCGTTTGTTCTACTTTCTCCGCATCTATTTTCTCAAAATCTGTCGGATCGGTATCCGGCATTTCTGCTGCTGCCACGTTTTGAGCATATTGCCATAGTTCATCGAGTTGCTTTTTTATTCTTTCTTTGGAAGTCCTGATGGCATTCCCCCAAACAAAGGTGTAGCGGTTGGCATTAGCTTCTATCTTCGTACCGTCTGTATAAAGCGATTTTATATTTAGTACGCCTTCCTCAGCTAACAAAAGAACAACCTGGGTAAATACTTGCCGGAGCACTTCTTTTAAACGTTCGCTTCTAAATCTGTTAATAGTGTTATGGTCAGGTGTGTTCATACCACTGAGCCACATATAATGAATGTTTTCTCTTAAAGCAACTTCTATTTTGCGGCTGCTGTAAGTGTTATTAATATAAGCGTACACTAATACTTTGAGTAACATTCGTGGATGAAAACTACTTGTGCCACCGCCTTTATATTTTTTAATTAAAGGGTCGATGTCTATTTTATCCAAAACCTGATTAACCACTCTGACAGGATGTGAACGAGCAATGAGTTCATCCAGTGAAGGAGGTAGCAGCATTCCCTGATTTTGTTGATAGGCTTTGAAAGCCACACTGAGTTTACGTTTTGCCATAGTTATAAGACAAAATTCAACTCCAAATCATTGCATAAATACTACACAAAATTTATCTACATCAAATTGTGAATAAACCCACCTAAAATTTAAAAATAAAAAAAAAGAGACTGCCCTTTTGAGACAGCCTCGTTTACCAAAACTAACTGCTTATGAGAAATTTTAATTTTCGAACTTTTATTATCATTAATCAAATGAGATGCCAAAATTAAACATCTTCTTATTAAATTTTTCAAAAACATCTGCCTTCTTATGCTAATGGACTGCTAAATGAAATATTGTCTGCGTTATAATTAGTTTACTGTAAAAGCGTTTTTTTTGCTGACAATTTCACAATCATTGCAATAAATTTAAGAATCACGCGTTGATAATTACCTGAACCACTAAAAATTCGTTTCTTGGAAAGCCTGATTACACAAGCTCATAGTGAGTTTAATATTTATAAAAATAATCCTCACTTCTATTCAAATAAGGTAAAAGCAATTTCTAATAGTTTTGGATTACAAAATCCAATGCATCTTCGCCACACAGTACTTCCTACTTATTGGGCAGGAAATCTTTCTCCGGATAAAGAAAAAATTGCCGTAGTGGAGATCAATCGCCAGTATAATCAGGAAAGAGTTGAGTTCGAAAATAATTTCAGAAAAGAGAGTTGGGAAAATTATACTTACTTCCAAAATAATATTTTTTCCTTTTATAAAAATAAAAGCGAATGGCGATTTAAATATTGCGAAAGCATTGCTGCCGCGCTTTCCAATAAAGCCTTTAAAAAAAGAACTCATTTTGACTTTTTGCAGGAAACTGTTTTGAGACTTGATATTCTTCCTTATACATCTATCGGGTTCAATAAATGTCCTTTGCAACCAACGGCTGAAAATTATTTATTTACAAGATTTAAAGATGATATTCTTCCTTTCATGGTTAAGAATCGAAACATTAAAAAAGCGATTTTCCATAATAAACGATTAACTGAAATTCTTTTAAAAAAGAATTTCATCAGCCCGGATAACATAATTTATATCCGGATGAATAAAGGAAGCAAACACGATTTTATTTATAAAAAAAGATATAATGGTATCAACCTTTATATTTTTTCAAGATTCATTCCTTATGGAGGTTTCGCAAAAAATGAAGTCTATAGTAATGTATTTGGCTAGGGGTATTTATTGTTTATGGTAAAGAGAAGGCCCCTGTAGAAACAGGGGCCGTTTACCAAAACTAACTGCTTATGAGAAATTTGAATTTTTCGTATTATACTTATTCTATAAACAATGCCTGTGCCAAAAAATCTTTATACAGATGGAATAGCACTAAAAATAGAATTCGGGAAATTCCTCCATCCTTTCCGGGAATCAGTTTCCACACCTTAAAAAATAAAAGTCAAACTTTCCCCATTTCATTTTTTTATTTATTTTGAAAAAAATAAAAAACCGCATTATCCCTTCATTTACTGCGTTCTTCATCGATCCATACATCTTCTCTCCTGCCATTTTTTATCATTGTGGAAAAAAAAAGAAATTATTTTTAATTCTATTACCCTACCTTTGCAGTAGACTATTCAAATTTTATACAATGACACAATCTTTTTCTTTGATGTATATGTGTACTAACTGCTCCTCAAAGCGCTGTTGTTGCTGCTTTATGTAAAAATCAACAACTACTCTCCTCTTAATTAATTTGAATTCTCTAAATCAACCTACAATGTCTAAGCCTTTACAAAACCAAGTTTCGCGAATCGCTGAAATTTCAAAACTATTGTCTATTGAAGAAGTGATTCTGAGGCTTACAACAGAGTTTCCTGGTGAAGTTACTTTCTCTACAAGCTTTAGTTATGAAGACCAGTTGATCACTGATAAGATTTTGAGTAATGAACTTCCTGTAAGCATTTTTACTTTGGATACAGGAAGACTTTTTTCTGAAACATATTCTGTATGGAGCGCCACCAACGAAAGATATCAAACAAAAATAAAAGCATATTACCCGAATAATCCTTTATTGGAATCATTTGTTGCCGAACATGGTCCCAATTCTTTTTATGAATCTGCTGATCAGCGGAAAGCATGTTGCTATGTAAGAAAAGTGGAGCCTTTGAAAAGAGCTTTAAAAGGAAAATCTGTTTGGATCACGGGCGTTCGTGCAGAACATTCTCCTAATCGCCAGGATATGCCACAAGTCGAATGGGACGAAAGCAACCAGATCATTAAGTATCATCCTTTGCTGCACTGGACAACTGAAGAAGTAAAAGATTACATCAATAAATACAACATTCCTTACAACATTCTGCACGATCGTGGATTTGTGAGCATTGGATGTGCACCATGTACAAGAGCCATCAAGCCGGGCGAAGATTTCAGAGCCGGGCGCTGGTGGTGGGAAGACAATACAAAAAAAGAATGCGGCCTTCATATTCATCAACAGGCTGCCTCATAATTTGAATTTTTAAAAAAGAAAAAAATGAGTCAATATCATTTAGATTATTTAGGACAATTAGAATCGGAAGCCATTCATATTATGCGTGAAGTGGCTGGCCAGTTTGAACATCCGGCGTTATTATTTTCAGGAGGAAAAGATTCTATAACTCTTGTACACCTTGCCTTAAAAGCATTTCGACCCGGAAAATTTCCTTTTCCATTGGTTCATATTGACACCGGCCACAACTTTCCGGAAGCATTGGATTTTCGCGATAAACTGGTAGAAAAGATTGGTGAAAAATTGATCGTAAGAAAAGTAGAAGATACCATCAAAGAAAAAAATCTTACTGAACAAAAAGGAAAATTTGCAAGTCGTAATCCTTTACAAACTTATACTCTGTTAGATGTGATTGAGGAATTCAAATTTGATGCTTTGATTGGAGGTGCAAGAAGAGATGAAGAAAAAGCAAGGGCGAAAGAAAGAATTTTTTCGGTAAGAGATGAATTCGGGCAATGGAATCCAAAACTGCAACGGCCTGAATTATGGAACATTTATAACGGGAAAATTCATAAAGGTGAAAATGTTCGTGCTTTCCCTATCAGCAACTGGACAGAGCTTGATATCTGGAATTATATCAAAAGAGAAAATATCGAATTGCCCGCTATTTATTTTGCTCATGAAAGAAATGTGATTGAACACCAGGGGCAATTAGTGTCAGTTTCGGATCACATCAAATTGGATTCGAGCGATGTGGTCAAAACAAAAAGAGTTCGTTATCGCACCGTTGGCGATATGACTTGTACAGCAGCAGTAGAATCCAACGCAACAGATGTGGAAGGAATTATCTCAGAAATTATTGCTACAAAAACCAGTGAAAGAGGCGAAACAAGAATTGATGATAAAGTTTCAGAAGCAGCAATGGAAGACAGAAAGAAAGGAGGATATTTTTAGTGAGTGGTGAATAAAATCACTCCCAATTGACAACTCACAATCACAACTCACAACTCACAATTTTTAATTAATCATGGATATACTAAGATTTATAACCGCAGGAAGCGTAGATGACGGAAAAAGTACATTGATCGGAAGATTATTGTACGACAGCAAATCGATCCTAATTGATCAGCTGGAAGCCATTGAAAAGCAAAGTAAAAATAAACTCAATGGTGAAATTGATCTGGCGCTGCTTACGGATGGTTTGCGTGCTGAACGTGAGCAGGGAATCACCATTGATGTAGCTTACAAATATTTTTCAACGCCAAAACGAAAGTTCATTATCGCTGATGCGCCCGGGCATATTCAATATACAAGAAACATGGTAACAGGCGCTTCCAATTCGCAACTTGCTATTATTTTAATTGATGCAAGAAACGGAGTTGTTGAACAAACACGCCGCCATTCTATCATTGCTTCTCTGCTAAACATTCCGCATATTGTTGTTGCCATTAACAAAATGGATCTCGTAGATTATTCAGAAGATGTTTATCACAATATTGTGATCGATTATGAACAAGTAGCAAAATCGCTTGGCCTTAAAGACATCAAATACATTCCGATAAGCGCTTTGAATGGTGATAATATTGTTGAAAATTCCGGCAATCTTTCCTGGTACGAAGGCGAACCCTTATTGAGTTATTTAGAAAATGTGCAGTTGGATTTTGATGTGAATCTCACCGATGGAAGATTTTCTGTTCAGTATGTCATTCGCCCGCAAGCTCCTGAATATCACGATTACAGGGGTTATGCAGGAAAAGTAATCAGTGGAATTTACCGCAAAGGTGATATCGTTACCGTTCTTCCTTCCGGTGTTGAAAGCGTGATCAAATCCATTGAAATTGATGGTAAAGAAGTTGATGAAGCATATGCTTTGCAAAGCATTATTCTTCATCTTGAAGATGACATTGACGTTAGCCGCGGCGATCTGATCGTTCCAAAAAATAATCAACCTCAACTGGAACAGGAATTTGAAGTTCTTTTATGCTGGATGGACAATAAACCTCTGATTCCCGGAAATAAGTATTTGTTGCAAACCAACAGTAATCGTGTAAGAAGCGTGGTAAAAGATATTGAATACAAACTCGATGTAAATACGTTGCAGAAAGATTATTCTCCTGAAAAAGCAGTACTGAATGATATTATCAAAGCAACCATAAAAACCGCTTCGCCTGTGGCATTTGATTCTTACAAAAAGTTAAGACAAAACGGTGGTGCTATTTTGATTGACGAAACAAGTTGTGTAACAGTCGGGGCGTGCATGATCCAATAGCTTCGTAAATTTTTTTACTCTTTAATCATACTATTTTAGTAGACTAATATATGGAATCATACAAAAAAAATGGAAAAGTAATTCTTGCCGGCGCCGGCCCTGGCGATCCTGAATTAGTTACAATGAAAACAGCTCGTTTTCTGCAAAATGCAGATGTCGTTTTAGTTGACAGATTAGTAAGCAACGAAATATTGACAAGTTATGTTTCACCAAATGCAGAAATCATTCATGTGGGCAAGCAATGTCGGCGCGGAATTTCCACACCACAACAAACGATCAATGAGCTTATGGTTGAAAATGCTTTGCTAGGAAAGTTGGTAGTGCGATTAAAAGGCGGAGATGTTTCCATTTTTTCAAATATTTTAGATGAACTCGAAACACTTGTTGCAAACAATATTCCTTATGAAATAATTCCGGGAGTAACCGCTGCATTGGGAGCAGCGGCATTCGCTGGAATTCCGCTGACGGCGCGTGGTTATGCCACTTCAGTTCGTTTTCTTACTTATTATAAATCTGATATTGTTACAGAAGAATATTGGAAAGAACTGGCCAAGACAGAAGATACTTTGGTATTTTATATGTCATCTGAAACACTGTTGAATGTTGTAGAAAAATTAACGGCACACGAAATTCATGAAGATAAGTTACTGGCGATTATTGAACAGGCAACCACGCCATTTCAAAATGTTCAGATCGTCAATTTGTATGATTTCAAAAGAAAAATTCCAGACATAAATTTTATTTCTCCAACGTTGGTAATCATAGGCAAAGTTGTTTCTCTTCATGAAAACTTTAAATGGCTTGAAAACAGCGTTAGTAAAGAATATTATTTCAAACCTATGAATCACTTAATTCCAAACCGTCAACCCGCAAAAATTACACATGTTAGTTGAACAAAAATTAAACTCGTTACTGGAACTCATTAATACTTCCAGCAATGATGAACTTATCTGGATCAATGGTTATCTAAATGGAATTCTTTCGAAGCAAATTATTCCTGAAATAAAACCGGTGGCGAAAAATGCAGTCGCAAAAATCACCATTGTTTATGGAACAGAAACCGGAAACTCAAAAAGGCTGGCAACAGATTTTGCAGGCAAAGCAAAGAAGCATGGCGTTCATGCAAAAGTTCAAAGCCTCGATCAATACAGGTTGAATGATCTTTCAAAAGAAGAATATTTTTTAGCAGTGATCAGTACACATGGTGATGGTGAACCGCCGGCCGCTGCAAAGAAATTTTATGATCATGTGCATCAAAATGGCTTTAAACTTTCGCAATTGAAATATAGTGTTCTTGCTTTAGGCGATTCTGCTTACCCGCTTTTTTGCAAGGCAGGAGAAGATGTTGATGAGCAATTAAACAAGCTGGGAGCCAATAGAATTGCACCTTTGCAGAAATGTGATGTGGAGTATGATGTGGAAGCAGAGGAATGGTTTACAAAAGTAATTAACGCGCTTAATCAAACTTCTGAACAGCAGTCACCATCCATAACTCCTGTTATCAAAAAAACTTCAGGAAAAAAAATCTATTCCGGAAAAGTGCGTGAGCATATAAATCTGAATGACATTGGAAGTAACAAAGAAACATTTCACATAGAAATTGAAGCCGAAGATGTTCAATATCAGCCCGGTGATTCTATTGGCATCATTCCTGAAAACAAAAAAGAAATTGTCGAAAAAATTATTGAGATAACAGCAGTTGATCCGGGAAGAAACATTGATTATAAAGATCAATTGATTTCGGTGTATGATCTTCTGAAGAAAAAATTAAACATTCTGAATTTACCGGAACGTGTTGTAAAAAAATATGCCGCGGTTATACAACAGGAAATCCCGGCAACGAAAATTGATTTGCTCGACTTGTTGAAAATTTATTCTCTAAAAGACAGCAATCAATTTATAGAGGTTTTGAAAATTTTAGAGCCAATTGCACCAAGACTTTATTCCATTTCTTCTTCGCCGGAAGCGCATCCGGGAGAAGTGCATATTACAGTTGCTAAAAATTGTTTCACCATCAATAATGAACTGAAGCATGGGCTTGCCTCTGAATTTTTATCGCTACTAAATGAAGAGAATGAATTGCCATTTTATATTTCTCCCAACAACAATTTTCGTTTGCCTGAAGAAGATAAAGATGTCATTATGATTGGCCCTGGTACAGGGATTGCGCCATTCCGGTCTTTTTTATGGGAACGCGATTCAACAGGTGCTTCCGGGAAGAACTGGTTGTTTTTTGGCGAACAACATTTTATATCTGATTTCTTGTATCAAACGGAAATTCAAAATTTTGTTGAAACCAATTTGCTTACAAAAATTGATACCGCTTTTTCAAGAGATCAACAGGAAAAAATTTATGTGCAACATAAAATTCAAAAGCATGGTGCAGAATTTTTTGAATGGCTTGAGGCAGGAAGTTACGTGTACTTATGCGGCGCAAAGGAACCAATGAGCAAAGACGTAGAACAAACTATTTTACAAATTATTGAAACATTCGGAGAGAGATCAAAAGAAGAAGCGACACAATATTTAGAAAATTTAAAAGAAACCGAAAGATACCGCACAGATGTCTATTAGGCGGAAGGCTGAAAGCGGAAAGCAGAAAGCAGAAGGCTGAAGGCGCTGAAAAGCAAAAAGCAGTAAACCAACAAATAATTAGGATTCTTATTTTGAATCTAATGCATTTATAAAAATTATGTCAGAGAAATTACCATTATTAGAAAGAGTAAAAGTAGAAGGAGATGCTCTTCGCGGAACCATTGCAGAAAGTATAAAAGACGAACTAACCGGTGCAATGCGTGAAGAAGACACTTTGCTCATGAAGTTTCACGGAATGTATCAGCAGGATGACCGCGACCGAAGGGAAGAAAGAGCGAAAAAGAAACTGGAAAGATTGTACAGTTTCATGATTCGCTTGCGTATGCCAGGAGGCATTTTAACTTCTGAACAATGGATTGCGCTAAATGATATTGCCGGAAAAGATTCTACTGATGAATTGAAAATTACTACGCGACAAACCATTCAATTGCATGGGGTTTTAAAATCAAGATTAAAACCTACACACAAAATTTTTAATAGCGTTCACCTTGATACGATTGCCGCTTGCGGAGACGACAACAGGAATGTAACCTGCAGTCCTAACCCGGTACAATCGCCGTTGCATGAAGAAATATTTGGTTATGCTTCTAAAATCAGCAACATGCTGAAACCTAAGACCAGGGCGTATTACGAGATATTCCTGGATGAAGAAAAAATCGTAGATAAAAAGCTGGAAAAAGATCCTTTATACCGGGATTCATACCTGCCACGCAAATTTAAAATAGGAATTTGCATCCCGCCAAACAATGATATTGATGTGTTTGGAAATGATTTGGGCCTGATTGCAATCATTGAAAATAATAAACTCGTTGGTTTCAATTTTGCAGTAGGCGGCGGGCTCGCATTTACTTTTGGCAACCCCGATACTTACGCAAGATTAGCCACAGAAATCGGTTTTGTAGAAGCGGGAGAAAAAACCTTTAAAGCGATTTATGAAGTGGTAACAGTCCAAAGAGATAATGGTGATCGGGTTGACAGAAAACAGGCGCGATTGAAATATACGGTTGATAAAATGGGAGTTGATAAATTTAAAGAAGAAGTTGAAAAGCGCATGGGCTTTAAGTTTGAGAAATCAAGGCCTTATGTTTTTACGAAGCGTGAAGACTATTTCGGCTGGCAACAAGACGCAAAAGGTAATTGGTTTTATACGCTTTTTGTAGAGAACGGCCGCGTGATGGATACAGAACAGATTGCCATCAAATCTGCACTTCTAAAAATTGCAAAGACAGGAAAAGTAAATTTCAGGTGTACGGTAAATCAGAAAGCGATTGTGAGCGATGTAAAGCCTGATGATAAAAAGGAGATCAATGATATCCTTGAAGAATTTAAAATTATAGCTCACACAGAAAATGCTTCTGTGATCAGGAAAAATTCAATGGCATGTGTGGCATTATCAACATGTCCACTGGCATTGGCTGAATCGCAGCGCTATCTTCCGTCATTATTAACAAAGATCGAATCATTACTTGCAAAATACGATTTGGCGAATGAAAATATTATTACAAGAATGACTGGTTGTCCCAACGGTTGTGGGCGCTCTTCTGTTTCAGAAATTGGATTTATCGGAACAGGTTTGGGAAAATACAATTTGAATTTAGGTGGTGATCATGAAGGTTACCGGTTAAATAAATTATATAAGGAAAGCCTCGACGAGACAGCTCTTCTGGCTGAACTCGATGACTTGTTTGGCAACTTTAAAAAAGACAGGATCAATAATGAATCGTTTGGCGATTACACCCATCGTACATTATTTGAATAAACGGATTAAATAACTTTAAAAAAATCTTTCGAAAATGAAAGATTTTTTTTAAACCAATTAGCCTACTAAATCAGTAGGATAATAGAATTAAAGAGATGAAAAAATATATCAGGAATCGGCGTGAAGATATAAAAAGCAGTTATCACCGATGTTGTGCAAAAGATCAGCTCAGACTAAACAAACAAATATTTCAAAAAAATTAATCAGAACACAATCGCATGAAAAATATATTCACTTTAGTATTTTTAATTCCGGTATTTACAAATGCACAATTAAACGGATCTGTTTTATTAAGCGGCCATGTAATTAATAATAACCGGGAATCGGTGCCAAATGCAAGCATTTCCATAAAGGGAACTTCATCAGGAACTGTTACAGATTCCAGCGGGCATTTTTCTTTAGTAACTAACCAGAAATTTCCTTTCACAATAATTATTTCATCAATAGGGTTTACGCCACAGGAAATTGTTATCAAAAATCCCAATACCAATTTAGCGGTACAATTATCTACGCAAAATTACCTGGCCAATGAAATTGTAGTAACTGCCAGCCGCAAGGCTGAGAAGCTTTTGCAATCTCCGGTATCAATAGAAAAATTAGATATCAAAGCATTGAAAGAAACGCCGGCCGCTTCATTTTATGATGCTTTGGGAAATGTAAAAGGCGTGCAATTAACCACCTCCTCCATCACATTTAAAGTGCCCAACACAAGAGGTTTTAATATTCCAAACAATTTTCGTTTTATGCAAATGGTAGATGGCATAGATATGCAAGCCGCTACTCTTGGAGTTCCTTTGGGAAATGCGATCGGGCCTACAGAACTGGATATTCAAAGTATCGAAGTAACTCCCGGCGCGGCATCCGCATTATATGGCATGAATGCTATTAACGGGATGGCAAATCTGATCACAAAAAATCCTTTTTCATCACAGGGACTAAGCATTTTTCAGCGAACCGGTGTCAATCATGTTGACGGTATTGATCATGCTCGATCGCTACTAACGGAAACGGCTATACGCTATGCAAAAGCATTCAATGATAAATTTGCTTTCAAGATCAACGCAGGATATTTGCAGGGCACAGACTGGATATCCGATACTCGTACCGATCAGAATCCTAACAACAAAATCACTGCAAATCCGGCTTATCCTTCATTAAACGGAGCGAACAATATTGCTTTTGACGGATGGAATAAATATGGCGATGATGCACTGGCCGGAAGTAATACTGTTTCCATAACCGGCTTAACGATTGACGGGCAAACGAATAAAACACTGACAGTTGCGCGGACAGGATATTGGGAAAAAGATTTGGTAGATCCTAACGTGAATAATTTAAAATTCGATGCCGCTTTGCATTACCGTTTTAATCATGCAACAGAATTAATTTACTCTTATCGTGTTGGCAAAATGGATGGTGTTTTTCAAAGAGGAAATAAAGTTAAATTAGATAATGTAGTTGTGCAGAATCACCAGGTAGAGCTGAAAGGCAGCACCTTTACAGTTAAAGCTTATGTGTCACAGGAAAATACAGGAGATTCTTATAATGTAAAACCACTGGCTGATAACTTGGATTTATATACAGGCGGAAGTGCAAGTGTATGGGGCACAAAGTTTAAAAATGCATTGATTTCTTATGTATCAACTCATGGCGGCGGCGGCCTTACATCTGCAAATCTTGCTGCCGCAACTCAATATGCCCGTCAGCAGGCCGATGCTGGCCGTGTCGAACCTGGTACTCACCGATTCAATACCGTGAAAGATTCCATTATAAAAATTAATAACTGGGATATCAGATCAAGCTCAATTCCGAATGCACCAATAACCGGTGGAGCAGCATTGGTTCAAAAAAGTAATCTCTATCATATAGAAGGGCAATTGGATCTGTCCAAACGAGTAAAGTATTTTGATCTGTTAGTGGGTGCTGATGCAAGGGTATATCAAGTGATTCCTGATGGTAATAATTTTGTTGATTTTAAACGGCCAATTGCAGACAGAAATACTCCTCTGCCTGACGGAAGTTTCGGAAGCAATATTTATTATAAAAAGTTTGGTGGTTTTGCCCAGGTAACCAAAACGTTATTTAATGAAAAATTAAAATTATGGGGATCAGTTCGTGCTGATTATAATCCTGAATTTACGGCTAAACTCACGCCTCGCCTTGCTGCTGTTTACACTTACAAAAAGAATCACAATTTTAGATTTACTTTCCAACAGGGATACCGCTTTCCCGCTTTGTTTGAAGCTTTGTCTTACGTAAATAACGGTCGTGTAAAACGTGTAGGAATTTTACCGGTTATTGATGTCGGTTTGGGCTATCGTGAAAATAGCTATACACAATCTTCAGTAGCGGTTTTTAATGCAGCTGTGAAGGCCGGAGGCAATACCGATGCAGCAGCTTTGGCCAACAGGGATTTGTTGAAAGTAGCTAATTTGCCGAATGGACGCCCGGAAGGAATTACTTCTTATGAAGTGGGCTATAAAAGTGTTTTATTCGGCAACAAATTGTTTATTGATTTTGATGCTTATTCAAATATTTATGACGGCTTTCTCGGCCAGGTACAGGTATATGTTCCAATCGGCGAAACGGTTGGTTCTGATCCGGCAGTATTGGCGATGATAGACAGAAACAGGGATGCAACCACTGCCAGCAACGGAAATGCAGCCAGCAAAGGACAAGATCGTTATAGGGTATATACTAATGCCACACAAAAGTACATTACCTATGGTTCCTCTTTGGGAGTAACTTATAACTTCTACCAAACTTTTACTATTTCCGGCAATGTGAACTATAATAAAATTAAGGGAAATGCAACACCCGATTTATTTGTAACCGGATTTAATACACCCGACTGGACTACAAATGTTTCTTTTGGAAACAGGGCCATTGCGAAAAATATCGGTTTCAATATAGTTTGGAAATGGCAGGATACTTTTCAATGGGAAAGCCCGTTGGTGAACGGAACCGTTAATGCAATCAGTAATATAGATGCACAGATCACACTTCGTATTCCTTCGGCAAATTCTACAATAAAATTGGGTGGAACCAATGTATTAAATACAAGACATATAGAATATGCAGGCGGCCCGACCATTGGTGCATTATACTATGTAGCATGGACAATAGATAATTTGCTAAAATAATTTATCCAAAATAATAATTCCATCATAAATTTCAATTTTAATAATCAATATTGGCAACAACAAAATCATCAGCTTTCAATCCGGAAATAAAAACGGAAATCACACACGATAATAGCCTCTTTCCGGTTTTCCTCAAACTGGAAAATCTTTCATTGCTCATTATCGGGGGTGGAAACGTTGCATTTGAAAAATTGAGCGCTGTATTAAACAATTCTCCTGCAACAAAAATCCGCATTGTTTCCACTCATATCAATGATGATATAAAACAAATAGCGGAAGGAAAAAGTAATATTAAATTAATTGAACGCTCTTATAAAATCTGGGATATTGAAGAAGCGGATGTAATTATCGCTGCGGTAAATGATTATGAAACGAGTGCACGAATAAAATCAGATGCAGTAGCAAAAGGAAAACTGGCGAACATTGCTGATAAGCCTGAATTATGTGATTTTTATTTAGGTTCTATTGTAAAAAAAGGCAGTGTCAAAATCGGTATTTCTACCAATGGAAAATCTCCAACAATCGCCAAACGGTTAAAGGAAGTAATCAGTGATTTTATTCCTGACGAAATGGAAGATGTCTTAGAAAATATGAATACCATTCGCACAGGAATGAATGGCGATTTTGATGAAAAAGTAAAACACCTGAACGATATTACAAAAGTATTGGTAGCCAAGCAAACAAAGCTGAATAAAAGCGCAAAACATCAATGGCAAAAGATTGTGCAATGGAGCTTACTTGCATTCTTTTTTATGATTTTGGGGCACACGATTCTGTCATATATTCCATTAAAAAATGTAGTATCGGGTGTGAAGGAAATTGTTTCAGTTGTTGACAAAAAAGCTTTTTTGATGATGCTGCTTTGCGGTTTTCTTGCACAAATGACGGATGGCTCTCTGGGAATGGGTTATGGAACTATTTCTACTACTTTTTTGTTGGCAAATGGAGTTAATCCTGCTATCGTAAGCAGCCGGGTACATTCAGCCAGGGTTTTCTCCAGCGGTGTTTCAGGTTACAGCCATCATCGTTTTGGAAACATTAATAAAAAGTTATTCAAAGCGCTGGTAATCCCGGGAGTTGTTGGAGCTGTATTGGGTGCTGCGCTTGCTTTTTATGCACAAAAATATTCAACATGGGTCCGCATTCCGGTCTCACTGTACACTGTTTATCTTGGCTATTTTATTATCGGGAAAGCATTTAAAAAACAAAACACCCACAACAAAGTGAAACGGGCAGGATGGCTGGCATCTGTTGGAGGTTTTACAGATGCTTTTGCCGGCGGCGGCTGGGGATCTTTGGTAACAAGTACGCTTATTGTAAAAAGAAAAAGTCCACGGTATGTAGTAGGCTCGGTTTGTCTCGCGGAATTCTTTGTAGTGTTTGCAAGTTCCATTACTTTTTTTATTTTTTTAAAAAGTATTCCATTGCTCGATATTGCAGGTCTTATCATCGGCGGTCTCATTGCTGCACCAATTGCCGCAAAACTTGTTGGAAAATTACCTTTGAAAACAATGTTTATTTTGATCGGCAGCCTGGTAATTCTAACCAGTTTTTTTACGATTGCAAAAGTCCTTGCAGGTTTTTGGTGAGTGTAATCAAGCATTACAGAAGTTTTTTGTTTTAAAAAATTTTTAAGAATAACTGAATTGCATAGAAAATATCTTAGTTTAAAAAAGAAAAACTATTTTTATCTTTTAATACAAACTATTTTTTTTCACAAAAAAACTAACTTTTAAAACTTCTTCGTCTTGAACACAAAACAATCAGATTTCATTGAAAGTCCGGTGGAATATGCAATTGGTATTGACATTGGTGGTACCACTACTAAGTTTGGAATTGTAAACCATCGTGGTGATATTTCTAACCGTGGCGAAATTTCAACCACCAATCATAAAGAACTGAATTTATTTATTGATGAATTGCACCAGGAACTTCAACCGGCAATCAATGCTATCGGAGGCATCGATTATATAAAAGGGATTGGCGTCGGCGCTCCGAATGGAAACTACTACAGCGGCACCATCGAATATGCGCCAAACCTGCACTGGAAAGGCATTTTGCCAATTGCCCAATTAATTACAGAAAGATTTAAAAAACCCTGTACATTAACTAATGATGCCAACGCTGCAGCCATCGGAGAATTAATGTATGGCGCAGGTCGGGGCATGAGAGATTTTATTATGATCACTTTGGGAACCGGTGTTGGAAGCGGTATCATCGCTAACGGACAATTGATTTATGGTCATGATGGATTTGCAGGAGAACTCGGACATACCATTATCCGCCCCGGAGGACGTCTTCATTGGGGAACCGGGATGAAAGGAAGTTTGGAAACCTATGCCTCCGCAACAGGGATCTCAATTACTGCCAAAGAAATACTGGATGAAAGAGTTGGTGAAAAAAGTTTATTAAGAGAAATTCCTCACGAACAAATCACTTCAAAAAGAGTATTTGAAGCGGCTGTAAAAGGTGATCCGATTTCAAATGAAGTTTTTCAGATAACAGGAAAAATCCTGGGAGAAGCCCTTGCCAATTTTGTTATGTTTTCTTCTCCGGAAGCTATTATTCTATTTGGAGGCGTTATCAAAGCAGGAAACCTTCTGCTCGATCCTGTAAAAGAACACATGGAGAAAAACCTGTTGCCTATTTTTCAGAACAAAGTGAAATTATTATTTAGCGAATTAAAAGAATCTGACGCTGCAATCCTTGGTGCAAGTGCACTTGTTTGGGAAATAAAACCAGACGTTTTAAAGAAGGTTCCGGAGATAGAGAGATAGATGGGAGAATAAAAAAAGATATTATTTGCTTGTTTATCAGACATTGGTCACCAGTTTACTTGTTTTTAAAAAATATGCTTTTATAAAAATAGTTATTCCTTAAATAGTACATTCAACAACAGCAATGAAAGAGATCTACTGCTCATACACTGGTGATACTGTTCCTATACTTTAGCTATGTCTTTTCTATCCTTTACAGCGAAGGATGAATACTTTAGGAGCGAAGGATGAATACACTTGTCTACTGCTAAATCACTGTCTTACTTATTTCTACACTTTCGACACTCATGTTATTTTGGGTTTGCTTATTTAGCGGGCATTGGAAGCTTTTGCCGGGTCGTTCTTGTCTACTCCTTATACTTTTCTCCTACATGGTCATATACCGGAGGCATACTGTATCATGGGGGAAGATATACTGTATCATGGGAGGAGATATACTGTAGCAGCGAAGGATGAAAGCTGTATCAGCGAAGGATGAAGGCTTTATCAACGAAGGATGAGCGAAGGATGAACGAAGGATGAGCGAAGGATAAATTACTTTTGGCACCGGTTAATTTACAGTCCACTCGTGTACTGCCACTTATTTTCGGGAAGTATCCGGCTTACATTCTCAGGGTTCCCCTTAATTGAATTGCCGGAAAACCGTCAGAGATTCGCATCCTATATATTGTATCTTTCGTTTAAAAAAAATACTTCAAAAAAAGTCGTATAGTGCCCGGGACTGGATTCGAACCAGCACATTCTTGCGAACGCTGCCACCTGAAAGCAGTGCGTCTACCAATTTCGCCACCCGGGCAAAACCAACTGAAAATTTATGAGATAATTTTTCAAAATGGTTGCCAAAAGTAAATGCTAAAATCGAAATAAATCCATTTTTCAAAATAATTTTTCATTTCAGCAAATCAATTTTCTTCTTCATTTTTATTTCGTTATTTTTAATAATCTGATTGCTCACTTTTCATTTCACTGCTATGAAAGAAGAAATTCTGCAATACATCTGGAAGTTTCAATATTACAACAATAATGAATTGCTGAGCACTGCCGGTGATTCGATTTGTGTGATTCATCCCGGCACCCATAATTTAAACCAGGGTCCCGATTTTATTGAAGCAAAAATAAGAATTAATGATACTTTGTGGGCAGGAAACGTGGAACTTCATGTGAATTCTTCACATTGGAATTTGCATCATCATTCCGTCGATAATAATTACAACAATATCATTCTTCACATCGTTTGGAATCATGATGTAGAAATAAAAGATGCAAACGGAATCAATTTGCCAACACTTGAATTGCAAAGCAGGGTTTCAAAATTATTATTAGAAAAATTTGCTCAACTAATGGACACTTCACAGTTTATTCCCTGCGAAAAACTATCTCATCATTTGTCCGAACTTTCGTTAACGAGCTGGAAACAAAGATTGGTAGCAGAAAGATTGTTGTCAAAGTCAAAACATATTTTTCACATCCTTGAACAGACCAGCTTCCATTGGGAAGAAGCTTTCTGGTGGCTGATTGCAGGCAATTTTGGCCTGAAGGTTAACACCGAAATGTTTAAAAAGATCGCCCGGTCTTTATCATTAAATATTTTGGCAAAACATAAAAACAGCATCATTCAAATTGAATCAATGTTATTTGGCCAGGCAGGTTTGCTGGAACGAAATTTTGATGAAAAATATCCTCAAATGCTGCAAAAGGAATATCGTTTTTATCAGAAAAAATATAAGCTAAAACCAGTTGAGGGGGAATTATTTTTTCTCAGAATGCGACCGGCTAATTTTCCAACGATCCGGCTTGCGCAACTCGCAATGCTTATTCACAACAGTGAACATTTATTCTCAAAAATTAAAGAATCCGCTTCTGTTATTGAAGTAAAAAAAATGCTGGCTTTGGAAGCAAATGATTACTGGCATTATCATTATCTTTTTGACGAAGAAGCAGATCACCGCCAGGTAAAAAGATTAGGAAAACAAATGGTTGAGAATATTATTATTAATACAATTGTGCCAATTCTTTTTTGCTATGGCTTGCATCATGAAGATGAATTTTATAAGGAGAAAGCGATCAGTTGGCTTGAAGAAATTTCTCCTGAAAAAAATGCCATTACGAAAGGATTTCAAAACCTGCATTACACGAACAAAAATGCTTTTGATTCACAAGCTTATATCCAGTTAAAAAATGAATATTGCCATCATAAACTTTGTTTGAAATGTGCAATCGGAAATTCCTTTTTTAAAAAAGCCGTGGTGTCATAATTAAGAAAACAAAAATGAATGACAATAGAAATTGATAAAAATATAAGGCTTGAATTAACAGCTGCCAAACATGCAATTGCATTGTACGAAGCAGTTAATGAGAACAGAAAACATCTTTCAGAATTTTTACCCTGGGTTGCTAACATGAAGTCCGTTGCTGATTTTCGCCGCTATATTCAAATTTGTGAAATGCTCTATGAACAAGAAAAAGAAGTAAGTTTTGTGATTCTGAATGAACAGGTTACGGTTGGAAGAATTGGATTACACCATATGAATTTAGAAAATAAAAATGCAGCAATTGGATATTGGCTTACAAAAGATGCGGAGGGAAAAGGGATTATTACAAAATCATGCAAAAGGCTCATCACATTTGGATTTGAAGACCTTGGACTGCATAGAATTGAAATAAAAGCTGCCGTTGCAAATGCAAGAAGCCAGGCGATTCCCCAAAAACTGCATTTTAAAAAAGAAGGTGTTTTACGAGATGCCGAATGGGTAAATGACAAATTTCTGGATCTTGTTTTATATTCAATGTTAAGAGACGAATGGGTTTAAAAATCCTGTAAAACAATGAGGAGTAAACAAAGAAATAAGTCTCATTTCTTTGTTTCAGAATCCACAAATATTTTAATCCTTTCTCGTTATATCATCATTTCCAGGCTGAGAATAAGATGGCGGATCGCTGGCCGGAAATGTTTGTTCAAGTTCTTCATCTATTTTTTCTTCGATCTTTTCTTTTTCTTCTTTTTTCTCAGGAGTATTTTGTTTGTCTTTTTGATTGATTAGTTCCCTTTTATCTTGATACATGGCTTTAATTTTAATTGATTCTAATTGTTTGATCAAACATCAGGTAACGATGACTGTATATTTTGAATGCATTTTTTGTACATTTAAAATATATTTTACATTAAACACAGAAAACAAATAACAATGTTGAGGCCAAAAAAACTGCAACATCCAACTATTTTTATTAGCCAACATAAGGTACTTTCATTTGATTTTACAATTCGTGTTTTACCTTCCCTATCTATAAAATGAAAAAGTTTTTTTTATTCATCTTTCTATTTGCAATTAATGATTTTGTTTTTGCACAAACTCCTTTTGACAACAATATCCAATGGCTTAGCGGTTATCAAAAAGAGATCAGTGGTGAAACAATCGGTTATTTTTCCGCCTTTCCTGATTATGTAAATGAAGCGTTACTGACACGAGCAACGGATGGTAAAAAAACAATTGAATGGCTTACTTCGACAGTGCCTTCAAACAATCATGCTCCTTATGTTTATTTCCGCTGGGTTGCGGCGCATTCAAGCGGAACCAGCAGTGGCAATCGCAATTTTGATTTTTATATTAATGATGAAAAAGTTTTTACGATTACAACATTGCCAGCAAATAAAAAACCTGACTGGAGTTTCACTGCCACAGATAGTACCAAAATTGTTTTTGTTCAATTAAAAAGAGACGGAAGCCAGGATGCACATGGCATTGCTTACCTGAGAGTTCCTGCTTCAAGAATAAAGCCTGGCGCGCCTTTGCATTTAAAGATTATTGGTGAGGCACAGCAAAGCAACGATTGGTTCATGACTTTCAAATATGCCTTTGAAGAAAAGGCGGATATTGCTTCATTGCCATTTTTATTGAAAGACGGAAGACAGGTTTTAATGTTGAATGTGCTTCATTTTGGAAAAGAAGAAAAGCTGCATGTTACAGTAAATAAATCACATCATTTTTCTTTTCAGTTAAAGAACGGAATGAACACATTTGATGTTCCGGTAAATGCTGTGACAAAAAAAGATAGCATTCTTGTGTTGGTAAAATATGCCGATAGGGTTTTATCAGATGGTTTTGTGAAGATAGAACCTGTTATAAAAAGAGAAATAGATTTCATTCCTCATTCGCATACAGATATTGGTTACTCACATCTTCAGACGGAAGTTGAAAAGATCCACATCAAAAATATTTATGACGCTTTGCGGATGATTCAAAAAACAAAAGATTATCCTGATGCTGCAAGATTCAAATGGAATGTAGAATCACTTTGGGCGGCAGAAAATTTTTTAAAACAAGCATCGCAAAAAGACAGTCTCGCATTTTTTAATGCTGTAAAGAATGAACGCATCGGCCTTTCTGGTTTTTATGCAAATATGATGACGGAATTAAGCACTCCGGAAGAAGTATTTCATTATACAGATTATGCAAAAATTCTTCGTGATAAATTTCATCTTCCCATTGAAAGTGCTATGATTACTGATGTCCCCGGCGTTGCCTGGTCAACCGTAACAGGTTTTGCTAAAAGTGGAATTAAATATTTTTCAGACGGACCAAATTATCTGGGCAAAAACAATCCATACGAAGGCGATCGTGTTGGTTATTTTGTAAAAGCATGGGGCGATAAACCTGTATGGTGGCAATCGCGTTCAGGACAGGAAAAAATATTATTTTGGACTGCAGGTCATGGTTATTCTTCATGGCACGGAAATGCACCCGGAGCCATATTTTATTCTGGTGCCAAAAAGATTGCGGCTTACATGAATGAACTTGCAGCAGAACATTATCCTTATGAAATAATTCAATGGCGTTATAATATTGTTTCTGACAATGGCCCGATCGACACAACAATTTCTGATTTTGTAAAGCAATGGAATGAAAAATATGCATCACCAAAAATTGTGTTGAATACGGTAACAAACCTGTTTGAGAAATTTGAAAAAAGGTATGGGAAAATTATTCCTGTTATAAAAGGAGATATCAGTCCTTATTGGATGGATGGCGCAGCATCTACTGCACGTGAAGAGGGAACGAACAGGGTAAACAGTTTTCGATTGCAACAGTTAACTACTTTGTATGCGATGTTATCTCCTGCTAAATATAATCCTCAAAGCTTTTATGAAGCCTGGAGAAACATCATCATGTTTACCGAACATACCTGGGGAGCATTTAACAGCATTTCTGATCCTGATCTTCCTTTTGTAAAAGAACAATGGCGGATCAAGAAAGATTTTATGTTGAATGCAAATAAAGAAATTGATTCGCTTTCCAATGAATTACTACAACCAATCGTCGATCCAACTTCCCGGAAAATTGCAGTAGTAAACACGTTATCGTGGAAACGGACAGGAGCAGTTTATTTGCCAAAAAATACCGATGCTGATTTTATAAAAGATGAGAATGGAAAAACATTCTCTTTACAAAAAATATCAGATGGGAGAAAAGTTTTTATTGCCGAAAACCTGCTGCCACTCAGCGTTTCATACTTTTATTTGTCAAACAACAAAATAAAAAATCAGGATAAAAATCCTTTTACTGTAACAGATAGTTCTCTTTCAAATGGTAAAATATTTATTCAATGGAATACAACAAATGGAAGCATTACGAGGCTGGAAAAAGATGAATTTAATTTCGCTGCAAATTTTAAAAACCAGGGATTGAATAGTTACTGGTACGTCCCCGGTCGCGATCCTTCTGAAGTTATCACAAATGATAAAGTAAAAATTTCAATTGAAGAAAACGGCCTGTATCAAATTACGATTTCAATTCATTCTTCTGCACCCGGAACTTTGGGATTGATAAGGAGAATTACGTTACTGGCAAATGATGATAAAATTTTATTAGAGAATATTATTGACAAGAAAGATATGCGTACAAAAGAAGGAGTATATTTTTCTTTCCATTTTGCACAAAATCTTCAAAAAACCACAATGGATGTTGGTTATGGCACAATGACGTATTTAAAAGATCAACTGACGGGTTCGAATATGGATTTTATAAGTCCTCACCGTTGGTTAGATGCATCAGATAATAAGAAAGGTATTCAATTGATGATGATAGAACCATTTATGCTTGCTCCCGATTCAATGGTAGATGAACGATTATTGTTGGAAGGAAGTTTTAAAAAATGGAAAGATAAAGGAACTAAAGCTTCAACCTGGTTTAGTTATGTGATGAATAATTATTGGCACACCAATTTTAAAATCGACCAGGATAGTATTGCCGAATTTCATTATGCTTTGCGTCCTCATGACGCATTGAAAAATGATGAACAGGAAAAAGCGGCGATGGAGTTCACGCAACCATTAATTGCATTTCCAGTTAAAGAAAGTGTGAAGCTTCCACAAAATCAGTTTAAATTATCCAATGAAAAAATAGTGATAACAAGCATTACGCCACAATCCGCCGGCTTCATGATCCGAATTTTTAATCCTGAAAACAGCGTTCAAACAACCTCTTTTTTATGGAACGGATTTAAACCTTCAGAAAAAATTCCGGAAATAAAATTAGTCCCGTTTGAAATAAAAGAGATTTTGGTAAAATGAGGATTATTGTAAACCGCCTTTGCCTCTGTATAATTTTACAGGGCCATCTAAAGTGATTTTCAGAACAGTCATGTATTGATCTTTCAATGAATCAGGAACGTCAATGAAAACCAGACCTGGTATGGGACTCCACGAAATTTTCCCAACAATTTTTGGTTGAAGATGATGATGTGTTCCTAATACCTCAACATCTTTTATTTGATTTATCAATCCTTTGATCATGGTATTTCCGGCTCTTTGATCAGGAAGAAAAAGATACAAAATGGCAGAATCTTTTGAGAGTGTAGTAGCACCATAGAAATGTCCCTGCGGCAAACCGGCAATTGTATTAAATATTGCTTCTCCATTCTTTGTATTCCACTTTCCAAGTTCCTTCAAAACATGTACATCTTCTTCCGGAATTGTTCCATCTGCTCTCGGCCCTATATCAAGCAAAAGATTTCCTCCATTGCTTACTACATCAGTGAAAATGCTAATGATTTCGAAAGGCGTTTTCCAATTCATATCATCAGGATGATAACCCCAGTTATTATTGATGGTCATGCAAAGTTCCCACCATTTGTAACCCGGTTTTGTAACCGGAAAATTTTGTTCCGGCGTTTCATAATCTCCATATCCCTGTAGTCGTCCATTGATAATAGCAGATGGATTAAGTCCAAGAATATCTTCTCTTATTTTTTTTGCCTGCCATTCTTCTGTTGAATGTTCCCAATCGCCGTCAAACCACCACAGGTCTGGTTTATAGGATTGATTCAACTCATTAATTTGCGCTTCATTAAACTCTTGAAATTTTTTCCATCGTTGGGGCGCATCAGAAATTTTATAGCGATCACTATCTTTTAGAAACCCCGGATAATCAGGATAACTCCAGTCGATCAGAGAATAATAAACGCCTCTTTTAATTCCTTCTTTATCCAAAGCTTTGTAAAATGGTTTCAGCAAATCTCTTTTGGCAGGAGTATTTTTTGCAACACTATAATGATCTTGCCTGGTTGGCCACAGGGCAACACCATCGTGATGTTTGGCAGTCAGCACTGCATATCCGGCACCTGACTCTTTGATCAGTTTAGCCCATTTCTCAGGATCATATTTTGATGCGGTAAACCCATTCAATTGCTTCATGTAATCCGCAAAAGAAATTTTTTTATTGTGAAAACTCCAGCTTTCATCAATTCCATCGACTGAATAAATTCCCCAATGAATAAAAATTCCAAGCTTCGCATCTGCAAACCATTGCATTTTATTTTTTATCGAATCAGGATTGATTTTGGATTGTGAAAAAACAGAAGCGTTTATGAAAAGCAAACAAAGAAGTAAAACAAATTTGTATTTTGGTTTCATTAAGGTAACAAAGTTAATTTCCAAAAGTAAGGGAATGTTTTTTTATTAAAAAGGAGTGGTGATTCTTTTAGTAACGTATCACTCTAACACAATCCAGTTATCGCCTGGCCGATTTCTCCGTTCATGTTTTCACTCCAACTTTTAAAAGTGTGGACAAGTAATGCAAGCCCTTTGTTACAACAGTTTCAAAGAATTACTCCAACCCCATTTGCTCCATTCTTCTTTTCCTCTTTGAGGAAAAATCAATAGTTGATCTGAGAAAAGAAAATTTATAGTAAACCTACAAATAAAGAAGAGACGGTTATAAACGTCTCTTCAAAAAAGATTTACAATAAGTGTTTTGTCGGGTAGACAAGATTCGAACTTGCGACCCCACGCCCCCCAGACGTGTGCGCTACCGGGCTGCGCCACTACCCGTTTTTGTTTTTGCAAATGTAAAGGAAAGAATATCTATTTTTTGAAGGAACAATATGAAAATTAAAAATAAAAATTCAGCCTTTTTGCAATCGAATCAAACTGCAAAAGAACTTCCGCAGCCGCAGGTTGAGTTGGCATTTGGATTATTAAATGTAAATCCGCGTGCATTCAGTCCGCCCTCCCAATTGATCTCCATATTGTTCAGATAAATTAAATGTGCAGGATGGATAATGCATAATATATCATCAATTTCATACACTTCATCTTTGTCGGTTTTATTTTCAAATCCTAATAAATAAGACATTCCTGAACACCCCCCTCCTTTTACTCCGATGCGCAAAAACTTTCCGGAATTATTTTCATCACGCATTAATTTTTTAATTTCCTCAGAAGCAGAAGAAGTAAAAGTAACCGGAGCTTTATTGATTGTTTCCATTTTTAAAATAATCTTTTTTTTGTTAATTCTTTATTGATTCATCCACAAACCCGCAAACAGCATAATTTGTTAATTACTAATTCGTTATTAAAAGGATTTGTTGCATTTTAGGCCTCAAAACATGGCCACGAAATTACAACCTTTACTAATGGAATGATTATTTTTGCTCATAAATTATAGATATGTCAACATTTGAAACGATCATTGTAATCCTGTTTCTTGTTTTGTTGTTAGCGTTTATTTGGATTCTTACAGAATTTTCAGCAATGAAAAAAGAGTTGGGAGAAAGAAAAAATACAAGCGAACCGGAAACGCTGAAACTGAGGCTACAGGCATACGAGAGGCTCGCCCTGCTTGCTGAAAGAATTTCTCTTCAAAGTTTATTATCCCGCAATAACAATGCGTCACTGAACTATCGCCAGATGCAAACGCTTTTGATTGATTCTATCAAACAGGAATATGAGTATAATATCAGCCAGCAAATCTATGTTTCGACTGAGGTGTGGCGTGCCATCAATAACTTAAAAGAACAAAATATTTATATTGTGAATCAACTTGCATCCACGCTTCCACCGCAGGCTTCCGGAATGGATCTTAATAAACACATTATTGATTATCTCATTAATAATTCCAATGCATCACTGCATAATATAGTTTTGGAAGCTATTAATTTTGAAGCGAAGAAGTTAATGTGAAAATTCGAAAATCTGAAAATGGAGAACATAAGAAAGATTGAAACAGAGTCAGGCATAGAAATAAAAAAAGTATACTGCCCGGAAGATCTTCCTAAAAATATTGCTGAAGAAATGCCGGGAAAATATCCTTTTACGCGTGGCGTAAAAGAAGATATGTACCGGGGAAAATTGTGGACAATGCGCCAATATTCCGGCTTCAGTACTGCAGAAGAAAGCAACCAGCGATATCATTATTTAATTTCGCAAGGTGTAAGCGGCTTAAGCGTTGCGTTTGATCTTCCCACACAAATTGGCTACGATAGTGATCACCCTCTGGCAGAAGGGGAAGTTGGAAAAGCAGGTGTAGCGATCGATTCAATTGAGGACATGGAAGCATTGTTTGCGGGAATAAAATTGCAGGATGTATCTACTTCCATGACGATCAATTCCACCGCTTTTATTTTGCTTGCTTTTTATGTGGCCGTTGCAAAAAAACAAGGAGCTGATTTAAAACAATTGCAGGGAACTGTTCAGAATGATATTTTGAAAGAATACGCTGCGCGAGGCACTTATATTTATCCGCCCAAACCTTCCATGCGCATCATTACAGATATATTTGAATGGTGCAGCAAAGAACTTCCCAAATGGAATACCATTTCTATTTCCGGTTATCATATTCGGGAAGCCGGAAGCACCGCTGTTCAGGAAATTGCGTTTACACTAAGCAATGGAAAAGCTTATGTAAAAGCGGCCTTGCAAAAAGGGCTCGACATTAATATTTTTGGAAAAAGATTGTCTTTCTTTTTTAATTCTCATAATAATCTTTTCCAGGAAGTTGCAAAGTTTAGAGCCGCAAGAAAAATGTGGGCAAAAATGATGAAAGACCTGGGTGCCACTGATGAAAAAGCAATGATGATGCGCTTTCACACACAGACAGGTGGCAGTACCTTAACGGCCCAACAACCTTTAAATAATATCAGTCGTGTGACACTACAAACATTGGCGGCTGTACTCGGCGGCACACAAAGTTTACATACAAACGGATATGACGAAGCACTTAATTTGCCTACTAAAGAAGCCGCACAAATCGCTTTGAGAACCCAACAAATCGTTGCCTTTGAAAGTGGCGTAGCAGATACAGTTGATCCTTTGGCGGGAAGTTATTTTATTGAAAAATTAACCGCTGACATAGAAGAAAAAGCATGGGAATTAATTGGAACGATTGATGCTATGGGTGGAAGTGTGAATGCAATAGATGAAGGTTTTATGCAAAATGAAATTGCTGAAAGTGCATATCGTTATCAGCAGGCGATCGAATCAAAGGATAAAATAATTGTTGGAGTAAATTCTTTTTTTTCTGATAATGAAATATCACCACCTTCCTTTAAAATTGATGATAGTATCAGGCAGGTGCAGATGAACAAACTAAAGGCTTTGAAAGAAAAAAGGGATCATTTAAAAGTTGAAGATTCTTTAAAAAAGATCAAAGAATATGCAGCGAAAAATGAAAATCTGATGCCTGTTGTAATTGATGCTGTAGAATGCTTTTGTACTCTTGGTGAAATTGCTGATGCACTCCGGGAAATTTTTGGTGAATACAAATAATGTTTTTGAACTTTTATGAAATACGTTTTAATTTTTGTTTTTACCTGCGTGACAATTCAAAGCAAAGCGCAAAAATATATTCTTCTTGATAAGACTTTTTCACAACCGGCTTTTTACAGCAACACCATTTCTGTTTCAGAAAAATACAGAGGATTTTTCCCGGTAGAAAAAAAGAACATTGATGAATTTTTAAAAGCGCTTGAAGAAATAGCGGAAAGATTATCTGAGAAAAAAATAACGGGGAAAGCTAAGAATTATCAAATGGGATGTACAGAATTTAAAGGAACCTCATTATCACTTGCAACAGGTGAAAGGCTTGATTATATGCTGATTTCAACGTGTGATGACATTAAAGTTTCATTGCACCTTGTAGACGCAAAAATTAACAAGGAAAACAATGCATATTTTGTGAAAACATGGATCAAATACATTAAGAATGCCTTGAAACAGAAAAAATAATCCGGCAATTTTTCTTACAATTTTCCATACTTCTTATAATAAGCGATCAGCATTCCAACAACAGCATTGTAACTACGAATTCCCTTTGGCTGATTATTCAGCTTTAAATAGTTTCCATACATCCAGGTAATTGCCGGCTCTATAAAACTCCGGTGAGCAAGATCAAATTTCTTTAATTCAATTATATCTTTTTTTACCGGCAAACTCAATTGCTGTACGGCCTCAATTGAAGCAACCGAATCAAAATAATAAACTTCACGGTTTGCATAAAGAAAAAGATCAAAGTAAGCTGAGTAATGAAAAAGAGTATCTGAAGAACTTACCGCTGCCAAATATCCAACAAAATTAGCTTCATTTTCTTTGGCATAACCCAACTGGTGTGCCATTTCATGAGTAGCAATATAAGGTTGCAAAAAATCAGGAACAGTAGTATTGATCTGCGCTTCGCCGGTAAAGGGATTATAATATCCTGTAAAACCAAGATAATCACCCGGAATTCCATATAGCGAAGATTTTACAGAAACAATTTTATAATCCAGAAACGGGTGTTCTTGTTCTGCCTTTTGATAAGCATTTACTGCTCCTGTGATCAAATCCTTTTTTGATGGATATGCTTCCTGATTTTTCATTACCACAGCTTTTGAAGCATTTACTTTTTCCAACAAAATTTTTTGCAACATTTTTAAATCAGATGTATCATATTGCAGATGGTCTAAATTTAATTGATAAGCAATTCCTTTGCGGTCGTAATTGATTCCCCAAAAAATATTAAAAACGATGTAAATAAAAGCAAATATTAAAAACAATTTGAGGCATTTCTTAAAAGCACTTTTTTTAGAGATCTGCTTTTTTAAAAGCAGTCTAATGTTTTTTATTAATTTCCAAATGATCCAGCACCCACCCAATAAATATAAAATGTCGCCGAAACTAAAGGGAATCCAACCAAACAAAAAGCGAAGTATTTTAGAAAAGTAAAAATAAAGATGTGAAGAGTAAATGGCTTCTACCCTGCTTTTATTCCACGAAAAGATTTTGATTAAAATAATCAATAAAAAAGCAATGATCCACAAATTCTTATTTTGTTGCAAATATTTTCTCACACTCATAAAAATTATCTCCCTTCACATAAATTTTCCAAATTCTCAATATCCTTTCTTCCTGAAGGTTCTTTTGCTTTTATCATATCGGCTTTTCAAACATTCATAAAAAAAAATAAAGTTACCATTTAAAATATCCTGATAAAACTTTCCTTATATGGTTAAGTGATTATTAAAAATCATTAACAAAAAAACTCTATATTTTGCTGAAAAATTAATTGAATTTTATTACCTTCGCAGCCCTTTAATTTTGTGTTATGGGTAACAGTCGTGAATATGATATCGCTTTTGTAGGGTTAAAACCTGGAATCCATGAATTTACTTATCAGGTAACTGATAAGTTTTTTGCAAATTATAAAGAAACAGATTCGGCAGCACTGGGGTTTAGCAATTGCGACGCAACTGTCAAGGTCACTCTCGAAAAAAACACATCTTTTATGTTGTTGAAATTTGAGGTGGGAGGAAGTGTAAGTGTAATTTGTGACCGTTGTGGGAATACGCTGCCAATTGATCTTTGGGATGAATTCAATGTAGTAGTTAAGCAAGTTGAAAATCCTGAAGAAATGAATCGGGATGAAGAAGATGCAGATGTTTTTTACATTTCAAGAACTGAAAGTCACATTCATCTTGCCGGTTGGATTTATGAATTTGTATTGTTGAGTATTCCAAATCAGCGGATGTGCAGTGAAGAAGAAATGGGTGGCCAGCAATGCAACAAAGAAATTTTAGCAATGCTAAAAAAGATGAGGTCATCAGTAAATGAAAATAATCATCCTTTGCAAAAAGGATTGGAACAATTTAAAAAAAAACAATAATTAATCATATTTAATCTACGGTTATGCCAAATCCAAAGCGCAGACACAGTCAACAAAGAAGTGCAAAAAGAAGAACACATTATAAAGCAGTAGCTCCAACTTTAAGTGTGGATAATACTACCGGCGAAACTCATGTTCGTCATCGCGCTCATATAAGCGAAGGAAAATTATACTATAAAGGAAAAGTAGTTGCTGAAAAAGCACCGGCCAAAGCCTGATAGTGTTCATACATTTTTACTGAATCCAAATATAAAGTTTGATTAGCTTCAGCTTTGTCTTTGGATTTTTTTTTTGAATAACCAATCATCATTGAAATTTACTTATTATTTTTAGCGTAATTTCAAGATTAGACTTATATGAATATAGCACTGGATATGATGGGAGGAGATTACGCCCCTCTCCAAGCCGTTAAAGGCGTAAAACTTTTTTTGTCTGAAAATACAGAAGAGAAGATTGACCTGACTTTAATTGGTGACGAAAACAAACTGATTCCTTTACTTGAAGAATACGATTTGGATTCTGACAATATCACCCTGGTTCATGCTGCAGAAGTGATCGAAATGCAGGAGCATCCTACAAAAGCGTTAAAAGAAAAACAACAATCCTCCATTTCAATTGGTTTTTATTTATTGGCCAGTGGCGCGACAGACGCTTTTATAAGTGCAGGAAATACAGGCGCCATGATGGTCGGTTCTTTATACAGTATCAAAGCAATTACAGGAGTTGCAAGGCCTGCAATTGGCGCTTATATTCCCGGCGATAATGGCAAACTTTCTTTATTGGTAGATGTAGGATTAAATTCTGACTGCAAACCGGAAAATTTATCACAATTTGCCTTATTGGGCGCTTTGTTTTCTAAATATATTCTGAATTATGAGAATCCAAGAGTAGCACTTATCAATGTTGGTGAAGAAGAAGGCAAAGGAAATATTTTATGCCAGGCAGCATACCCGTTACTAAAAGAAAATGCGCGCATCAATTTTGTTGGAAATATTGAAGGCCGTGATATTTTGATGGATAAAGCGGAAGTTTATGTTTGTGACGGATATACCGGAAATATTCTTTTAAAATTTGCAGAATCGATTTATGACATTGTCCAAAAAAGAAAGATAGACGATGAATATTTTAATCGTTTTAATTTTGAAATGTATGGCGGCGTACCGGTTCTTGGAGTCAATAAACCCGTGATCATTGGACATGGCATCTCTACAGCCGGCGCTTTTAATAATATGATTTTGATGGCCAGGAAAATGATCGAACAGGATTTTATTGAAAAGATAAAAAGCAATTTTGTTTAGAAATTGATTTCAATTTTATTCTGAATCAAACGGCTCCCCTTTTTAGAAAATCTTTAACAACATTATTTTCACTGAAATCATTTTTTATAAAATCTTTCTGGTGTATAAATCATTATTTTTATAGACCATCTTATGCACCAGATGAATCGCTACACAAAATATTTTGTCGTCATTTTATTAGCTGCAGTTTTCTCTTTAATGCACCTGGTATTGTTTGCACAAAATGATTCAGCGATCAGGCGCGACACTACAAACCGTAAAACCTTCGTTGGAAAAATCATTAATAATTTCAGGAGAGATACCGTTGAAATTGATCATGCTAATGATTTAAAAAGAAATGAAGAAGCATTTAAACAATATGAAGGTCTTTTCATCCGCAATATAATTATCGAAAGGCTTCCTTTCGGCATCAGTATTGGCGATACGTCTAAAAAACTCATCAATAGTTTAACCAATCTTGCCAATGATCTTCATCACCTTACTAAAAACAGGGTAATAAAAAAGAATCTATTTTTTAAAAAAGGGGAACCTATCCAACCATTTCTAATGGCGGATAATGAAAGATATCTAAGACAATTACTTTATTTGCAGGATGCCGATTTCATTGTTTTTCAAACTTCGCCCGGTTCTGACTCTGTAGATGTTATCGTACAGGTAAAAGATGTTTTTTCGTTGGGAGGCGCCATCAACAGTATCGGATTGCAACAAACGAATATCGAATTTCGAGAAGATAATTTTGCAGGAACGGGAAACGCAGCCGTGGCTTATGCGCTTTATGATAACAAGAGAACCAACAATTTTGCTTTTGGCGGCGAGTATAACAGCAGAAATATAGGAGGCAGTTTTATAGATGGGAAAATCGGGTATCAAAGTTTTTACCCCACATTAAACGGTCCCAGAGAGGATAATAATTACTACATCAGTTTGACGAAGCCACTGGTAAACCGGTATATGCAATGGATATACGAATTAGATGCTTCTTATCACGCCACCAGGCATTTATATGCTTCCGATTCTCTCTATTTTTCGAATACACATTACCGTTATTACAATGTAGAAGCCTGGACAGGTTATAATATTAATGCCAAAGATTTTACATCCGGTGAAGAATCAAGGAAATTGAGAAAGCTGATCGGCTTACGGATGATTGATCAGAAATTTTTGGAAGTGCCCGGGCAATATGAATCAAAATACAACTGGCAATATGCGAATTTATCCGGCGCCCTTGCTACATTAACTTTTTATCGTCAAAACTTTTACAAGACACAATATATTTATGGCTTTGGTAGAAATGAAGATATTCCTGAAGGTTTGTTATTAAGCCTTACTTCAGGATATACGATGAAACAAAATGTGGGACGGCCTTTTTTTGGATTTGACTTTGAAAGTTACCAGTTTAATAAAAAGAAAAATTACCTGAGTTATAAGGTCGCTGCAGAAGGATATTTGAATAATGCTTCGGTTGAAGACATTAATTTTTTAGGAAGCCTTTTTTACTTTGACCATTTAAAAGCTATGGGCGAAAAATGGAAACAGCGTTTCTTCTTAAATTTTGATTTTGCACAGCAGGTAAATACTGTTTTGAATGAGCCGTTATTTGCCAATAGCCAATTTGGAATGCCTGAATATGGTTATGATCGTTTTGACAACATCAATAGCGGTGGCACTTTGAGAACAACTGTAAAAGCGGAATCAGAATTTTTCAGTCCGTGGTCACTCGTAGCTTTCAAATTTGCGCCAATCATTTTTACCAATGTCGGTATATATTCTCCCTATCTTTCCAACACAAGACTTTTATCTTCGGTAGGTGGCGGGATCAGGACAAGAAATGAAAGTTTTGTTTTTGGTACTATCGAATTCAAAGGATATTATTTTCCTCAAAAAAATTTCTATAACGAACGATTCCGGTTTTCATTATCTACCAATCTCATCTTCAAATACAACACTCAGTTTGTAAAAAAACCAGACTTTATACAAGTGAATTAATTTGTCAAAAACAATTTTTTTTATCATCATTTTAAATATCTTTAAAAGAAATTTAAACGTTGAGAAATTTATTCCGGCGATATTTTGAACTGACTGCATGGATCTGCTCTTTGATCCTTCCCGCATTGATGAATCCGACGACAGATGTCCATTATTCATTTTGTTTTTTTAAATTTTTAGGAATTAAATTTTGTCCGGGATGCGGACTTGGGCATTCAATTAGTTTTTTATTTCATGGCGATTTGCAGCGATCTTTTTCCGCACATCCCTTAGGTATTTTTGCTGTTGCAATCATTCTGCACCGGATTTATAAACTCTCCTTCATTCATATTTTTTCTCATTACCAAAAACACAATTATGGACAACAATTTTAACTCAATCAACCCTATCATTTTAAAAAATCTTTATGATGTAACTCCTGAAGAACTCGTAACCATCAACTCGCGGATCAAAGACTTTAGTGAGAGTGAGATCAGTCAGTTTTGTATGATCTACCGTTCAAAAAGAAAAGATCCGCAAATGATCTTAATTCTTTGCTTACTTGGCCTGGTTGGCTTTGCCGGCATTCATCGCATCGTCATTGGAAATATCGGAATGGGAATTTTATACTTTTTTACTGCCGGTCTTTGCTTCATCGGAACAATTGTTGACATCGTCAACCACAAAGAACTTGCGCTTGAGTATAATGCAAAAATGATCACAGAAACTTTGTCAATGCTGAATATGATCAGAGGATAAAAAGTTTCTTTTTGAACCATTATTAATTCAATAATGATTACGGTTTTATTTCAAATAAATAATCTTCTGCAAATCAAAGCCATTTATAAAATGTAGATGGTTCTTATTTCTTCTTTTGTTCAAAAATCCTAATTCCGGCATTCGGATTGAATCTTCCTTATAACTCCAAAAGCTTGGTAGTTTTTTTGTAGTATTTCTCCAAATGCCAATGATTTATGGATAAAAAAATTTCGTTCAAAAGCCTTTGGGATATTCTAAAAAACTCTTTTACCGGTTTTTCAAATGATAATGTGACAACAAAGAGCAGCTCTCTTGCATATTACACAATTTTTTCTATGGCGCCTCTGCTCATTATTATTATTTCTTTAAGCGGTTTGTTTTTGGGACAACAGGCAGCAGAGGGAAAAGTATATTCCACGTTAGCTGGTTTTGTTGGATCAGATACGGCCGCTCAATTACAAACAATGATTCAGCATGCTTCCATAACAGGCAAAAGTAAAATCGCTGCCATCATTGGTATCATTACATTACTCATTGGGGCTACTACCGTTTTTGCACAAATCCAGGATTCGATCAATTCCATTTGGGGCCTGAAGCCAAAACCCAAAAAAGGCTGGCTCAGAATGTTGAAAAATCGCTTTCTATCTTTTTCTGTGATCCTCGGCCTGGGATTTTTGTTATTGGTTTCGCTAAGTATTTCTACATTGATCAATGGTTTCAGCGCTTCTTTAAAAGCCCATTTTCCTGATGTGGCAGTAATCGTTTTTTATATCATCAACCAGGTCATCACGCTGATTGTTACTGCATTAATTTTCGGTGCCATTTTTAAAGTGCTCCCTGATGCGAAGATCCATTGGAAAGACGTAATTGTAGGAGCGATAACAACGGCGGTTTTATTTATGCTTGCCAAATTCGGAATTTCATTTTATATCAGCCAAAGCAATGTAGGAAGCACTTACGGCGCAGCCGGCTCATTAGTCATTCTGCTGCTCTGGGTTTATTTTTCTTCAATGATACTTTATTTTGGAGCCGAATTTACCAAAGCATACGCGATGCGATTTGGTTCAAAAATTTATCCGGATAATTATGCCGTTACCACTAAAACTGTTGAAGTTGAAACCGGAAATAAAACCATCCAGGAGAAAGAAAAAAGCCAGGTGAAAACTCAGGTTAAAAAAGGAAAGAATGAAATGAAAGAATAAAGAGGTCAACTTTTCAATTTTGTTTCATTTTAGCTTATATTGTGTTTCAGTTTAAACTTCGCTTATTTAAATGAAGACTTCCCTGGCTGTTACCAAAGCATTATCTGTATTTGTGATTGGAGTCTCTGTTGTCATTCTTATTAACTATTATTCCTATCTTTCAGAATTAAAAACAGTTCTAAAAAACTGCCAGATCAACTTCAATACCGCTCTTTGCTTTTTCTTGGCAGGAATTGGTCTATTATTTTCTGATATTCATAATGCCACTAAAACGCGGCGTGTTATTATCGATATTATTTCCACAATCATTTTAATAATTGGTGGAGTTGGCCTGATTGAGCTTGTTTTTAATGTTAATTTCGGGATTGATACATTATTCTATTCGTCGACAGATCCTGCAACATTGAACGGCTCATTACCGCGGATTGACCCACTCATTTCTTCGCTTTTTATTTTCCTCTCTATAATCTTTATTTTATTGCCAAAAAGAAAATCGCATCTTTTTATTCAGATCCTGTTGATAACGGGCCTGGTCATTGAGGGGATTATTTTTTTAATAGTTGCGGCCGTACTTTTCAATTTACATCATTACCAGTTTTTAAGCCCCTTTCTACATAATAGTTTTCTTTTTATCGCTTTATTTACGGGAATATATTTAAGTAAACCACTGAATTATATTCATATTACTTTTCAGAAAAGGATCGCAGCTTATTTTATAACTGTTTTCCTGATTATGACCTTTCTTTTATTTGCCATTATTAATGTCAACAAGCAAACAGGTGATGCTGCAAAAAGAATAGAAACCAGTAATAAAATTTTATCAAATACCGAACAGATACTGAACTATTCCCATAGCATTGAAATAAGTACACGCGGATTTCTCATTTCAGGTAAGCCGGTTTTTCTAAGCTCGGTTGAGATGTATCTGCCCCAGCTTCAGCAATCCGTAAACGGGCTTCAGCAATATACTAATGAAAGTTCCATAGAAAAAAAATCAATAGATTCTTTACGGCAAATTGTGCGACAAAATATTGAAAGCTGGAAACAACTGATTGAAATGAAAAAAATGAAAGGCGCAGATTCTGCAAATGCATTTTTTGAAAAAACAATTGTTGAACAAAAAATAAGCAAGCAGTTAAATGATCAGATTTCGCGCTTTCAGGACCAGGAACAACATTCCCTTGAAATTGAAAAATCAGCTTACCAGGAGAGTATTGATAATCTGACAAAAATTATTGACCTGTTTTATTTTATCCTCATTTTTTTATTGATCATTTCCTTCATTATTATTTATAAAAATACCAGGGCAAGAAATAAGGCAGAAAAAGAAATTAAAAACCTTAATGAAACGCTCGAAAAACGGGTAGAAGAAAAATCAGGGGAGATAGCTGAAAAAGAAAAACAATATCGCTTTCTTATTGAAAATATGCGTGAGGGAATCCAGGTTGTTGATTATGACTGGCGGTATGTTTTTGTCAATAATTCTTTGGTCAGACAAAGCAAATATTCTGCAGAAGAGCTGATTGGAAATACAATGATGGAAAAATATCCGGGGATTGAAAACACACAAATGTTCAGTGTGCTCAAAGATTGTATGGACAATAGAAAAGCGAATGTAATGGAAAACGAATTTGTTTACCCTGATGGTTCAAAAGGGTGGCTGGAGCTTAGCATTCAACCTGTTCCAGAAGGATTGTTCATTCTTTCAATGGATATTACTGAACGTAAAAAAGTTGAGGCTCAGAAGAATAGTCTTATGGATACTTTGCAGAGAAGTGTAAATGAGATTTTAACTTTTAGTAAAAATACACTCCGCATAAAATATATTAACAATGGGGGGTTAAATAATCTTGGATATACTGAAGAAGAAATTAAGCAATTGAGTGTTCTCGATATTAAGCCTGATTTTACAGAACAATCATTTCGGGAAATGGTAACGCCTTTAATAAACAAGGAAAAAGAAAAAATTGTTTTCATCACCACACATAAGCGAAAAGACGGAACTACTTATCCTGCAGAGTCTCATCTTCAGTTACTGACGCAAAATAACAAGGAAATCTTTTTAGCGATTGTGCTGGATATCACCGAAAGAATGCAATCAGAAGCAATAAAAAAAGAACTAAACGAAAACCTGGAAAAGCGTGCGGCTGAATTGCAGGCATCTAATACCGAACTTCAACGCTTTGCATACGTAGCCTCGCACGATTTACAAGAGCCTTTACGCATGATCACCAGCTTCCTGCAATTGTTGAATAAAAAGCTGGACGATACCCTTGACGAAAAAAGCAAGACGTATATTCATTATGCTATCGATGGAGCAGACCGAATGAAAAAGCTAATTCATGACCTGCTCGAATATTCCAGGGTTGGCAGCATGGAACTTAAAATCGATGATGTTGATTGTAATGAAATAATGAAAACAATACATTCATTTTACAAGCTGGCATTAAATGAAGCGAATGCCAAATTAGAAATTAAACAGTTACCGGTTATAAAAGCAGTTAAACCGCAGATCTTACAATTATTTCAAAACATGGTGGGCAATGCTTTGAAATATAATGAAAGCAAATCCCCTGAAATTGAAGTTGGATATATTCAAGAGCCAGACGATTATAAATTTTATGTAAAAGACAATGGAATTGGGATCGATCCAAAATATTTTGAGAAGATCTTTATAGTATTTCAGCGATTACACAATAAAAACAAATATTCGGGCACGGGAATCGGGTTGTCCATCTGTAAAAAAATTGTAACCCAGCATGGCGGCAAGATTTGGGTTGAATCTGAAGAGGGAAATGGCGCTATATTTTATTTTACAATACCAAAATCAAAACATGAATTAGATTTTAAAAAGTAACATTTAAAACCAAAAAGATTAGCAGATGAAACATGAAATCAACATTTTATTAGTAGAGGATAATGAAGGTGATATTCTTCTGACTCTTGAAGCTCTTAATGAAGCAAAAATTCATAACGCAATTAATGTGGTGAAAGATGGAGATGCAGCGCTTCAATATATCAAAAAAGAAGGCGAATATGTGAATGTTGAAACACCAGACCTGATTCTTTTAGATATCAATCTCCCCAAAATGGATGGCATAGAAGTTCTTGCTAAAATAAAAAATGATGAACTTTTGCGGGTGATCCCTGTGGTGATGCTGACTACTTCAGATTCGGAAAAAGATATCTTCCAGGCATACCAAAGCCATGCAAATTGTTATATTACCAAACCAGTGAATTACGCAAATTTTATGGAGGTCATTCAAACCATCAAAGATTTCTGGATCAGCATCGTGAAGTTGCCCAGGATAAATGATTAATGATCATTTATCCAATTACTACATTGCCAGTTCGTGCCGTAGAATGAATTAAAAATTACTGAACGTAGTACTTTCATTTAATAATGCTACCCTCCTAACCTGTAATTTTTTTTCTACGTCATATTCTTTCTTTTACTACAATTTATCATTGTGTCACAATCTACTTTTGCGTTGCAAATCACATAAGACGATTCATAAAAATCCAATATCCAAATCGTTTTAAAATGGGAAACCTAACCGTTGAAGAAGACAAAGTGATAGAATTTCTGTCACTTTTTTTTATTTTAAGAAAGAGTGATTCAAAGAAAATCATTTTCAGATATCTTCTTTAATATTCAAAAATAGAATTACCTATAATAAAACATTATAAAAAATAGCAACCAGTTCTTCCGGTTACAAAACAAATTTCACGTCGCTTCGATACTACAGTTCTTTATTTTTTTGGGCAAAAATTTTATTTGACTCATTTTAAATTTATATTTGAAAATCAATTTTCGCGAATAGAAATTTAATTACTGAAAATTAATTTTTGAATGCCTGAACTTTTACTTGTCGATGATCATTCAATTGTCAGAGCCGGGCTGAGATTGCTCATAGAAGATTTTCTTCCTCATACAAAAATTGATGAAGCTATTGATGGTGATTCTGCATTCAGGAAAATAAGAGAGCATGAATACGACCTGGTCATTATGGATGTGAACATGCCAAATACGGATTCACTTGGAACTTTACAAACCATCCTTTCATTTAAACCTTCCACTAAGATTATTATCTTCAGTATGAATTCGGAAGATGTATATGCAAAAAGGTATTTAAAAATGGGCGCGATGGGCTACTTAAGAAAAGATGCTCAAAATGATGAGATAAAAAAAGCGATTTCAACTGTCCTGAATAATAAAAGATATATTAGTCCCCAGTTAAATGAAAAATTATTAACCGAATTACATTCAAACAGCAGGTCAGAAAACCCTTTCGATAATTTATCACCCCGTGAATTTGAAATCGTTCAGCACCTCGCTCACGGTGATTCAGTTGCTGAGATTTCCAACAAATTAAATCTGCATACATCAACAGTCGGAACGCACAAAGCAAGAATTTTTGAAAAGTTGAAATGCAGCAATATCATTGAACTTACCAATCTCGCCAAAGTCAATGATGTTGTTCTTTAAATACAGAAGTGTCGTTTTATTTCTACAAACTATTTGAATTTTTACTACAAGAAATTTTGGAACGCTTATTATTTTCGTACAGAAATAATCAGATAAAGTAAATCAAATTATTCTATCCATGATTGCTTTATGACTGATTACTTTTACTAACTAACTTATTAAAGTTGTTCAGGTTAGGTTTGAAAAAGCGAAGTGAAAACGACGCTTTTTTTTTATTTTACGGATGTCACTTGTAATTATTTTTCTACAAGTTATTCCTTAGCTTACTACAACTAAAGTATGTACCGCCATTTACCTTTGCATCCTCAAATAAACTGATTCATAAAAAATCCAATAATGTAATCGTTTTATCACTGAACCTAACCCATTGAAACCACTCTTGCAGAACTCCCAAAGTGATAGAATTTCTGTCACTTTTTTTATTTATAAGCAACTATTTTCTGCAAACATAATAGATGCTTCTTCGCTGCGGCTGTCCTCACCTGATATTCTGAAATCAGCACCTTCCTTGGTGTCTTCACCTCACATTCATTCTTTACTGGCTGCTGAGATATTTCTACTCAAGACATTCGAGACTTTGTATCGGTACTCCTCGTATTCTCCATATACTCTTTCTGATATATGGCTCTTTATTGCTAATACCTCCTATCAACAATGGATGTATACTGTATCAACGAGAATACATATTATCAGCAAAGGATATACAGTTTCTGTCCTGTACCTGACTTTATTTGACTAAAAAACAAACCTTATCTTCAGTATAAGACAAGTATAGCATCGTGTTCTCTTATTCGCTTCTTATTCGGTTGTTATTCGGTTGTTATTCGCTCTTATAGACCGAATAATAACCCATATAAATAGTCTGGTTATCGTTATTCATTAAAAACAAGTTACTTGTTGCCATGAAGCAGACATTAGTCGTAAATCAATTTTATGTGAAGAATTGAAAACAGTTTTAACCGGGCAGAATATTACAGTTTGGCAGATACTCTAATTTGCAGAAAGATCTAATTCTGTTTTTGTATCAATATATAAGTGTAAGCGTGAGGTGAAATATTTTGAATCCGTGAATTGAGTTTGCTCTTTTTTTGTTTTTCGAAAAATGGGAAACTCCTCAAACCTGCAAAAAAACAATTACATTCAAAAAGTTAGAGCAACAATTTACCATAAGTATGAAAAAACAGGCGCTGTTCCTCGTGATTGCTTGAAAGCCACATTTGCAAAAAACATTTGGGAAAAAGGAATACACTTTAATATTACTAGAAAATTTTCTACAAACATTTCCACTATTTCATTACAATCAGGTTCTATTTTGTCTGATATTTTTACAGGTAAATTTAGACGGCTTACAAACCATCTTCCATGAAAAATAATTCATTTATAAGGATTCTCTTTATCGTCCCTCTGTCCATTTTTTGTACTCTTACTTTTGGACAGGGTCCGGCAGACCCGGGAAATGATCCTATGGTTTCAGGAAATAATCAAAACATTCAGGTTCCGGTAAAAAAGACAGGTGATAAAAATCAAAACATACAGGTTAATTTCCTAGAAAATCTTTCTCACCCAAACGAACACAAAACATTAATACCAAAGATTTATTTTACCGATTATCTAAAGTGTAATAGGGCAAAAGCAAACATTTCCTTTTCAAAGGACGCAGAAAATGAAAGAAAACTAAAATTCATTTTACCATTTGTTCCATTCGCTCTTCATAAAATTTAAATTCTCTTCTTTTAATGGAATATCTATGGCGATTTCACAACCATTTCCCGGCGATGAATACAATTTGAACGTTCCATAAAACAACTCTACCCTTCTCTTCATATTCGATAATCCAATTCCATTTTTCACCGCATTAATATCGAAGCCAACACCATCATCTGCTATTCTCATTTTCAATTTATTGTTTTTTAAGATCACATCCACTTCAATGTTTTTACAATGCGCATATTTCAAAATATTTCTCAATTGTTCCTGCAAAATTCTATAAAGGTTCAGCTGAAGGTCTCTGCTGACGTTTGAATGATCAATAGTTTCATCAAAATATAGGTTGGTATGATATTTATTTTCAGGATTGCAGTTCTTAAGTAGCATCTCGAAAGCCTCTTCCAGGGTAGAATCATTAAAAAATGCAGGTGCAAGCCTGTGCGAGAGGTTTCTGATTTCCTGGGTGGCAAGATGAATATACTCCCGGCATTGTTCAAAGATGCCCAAACCGGAAGGATTAATAGATTTTTTTAAAATCCCGAGGTTGATATGCGTAGTAGCTAAGATCTGGCATACATTATCATGAAGTTCGGCCCCAATTTCATAACGTTCATTTTCCTGCGTTCGGATAATTGCCTTCGTGATCTCCTGTTCCATCCGGTTTTTTTCCGTCACATCTGTAATGATAGCCAGCCGGTATTTTTTATCATCAACAGTAACAAAATTGCTTTTTACTTCTACATCCAATATTTTATTTGACTTTGTCAGATGCCGATATTTTCCATAATTGATTCCGTCCTCTGCAACATTTGCGAGCGCCCTTTTTACATGAGTGACGTCTTCCTTTGGCCTTATATCAAAAACCGTCATATTCAGAAATTCTTCTTCAGAATATCCATAAAGATCTGATGCAGCCTTATTTACCTGCACAAAATGAAAAGTCTCCAATTCGAAAATCCAAATGGGTTGCGGATTCAGGCGAAATAATTCACTGTATCTTTTCTCAGATTCTTTCATTTGCAACTTTCTCTTCTTTCTTTCCAAACTGTAAATGATACTCTTATATAATGAAGTTGAATTTAAATCATCCTTTATTAAGTAATCAGAAACTCCCAGAGAAATCGTTTGTACACTAAATTGCAAATCTGAGAAACCGGTAAGGACGATAATTGGAATTTCAAAAGAAATTTTATTGATCTCGTTGATGAGTACATTTCCGCTTTTATCCGGAAGCGTAAGATCTAATAAAATAATGCTAAAATCAGACTTAACTGTTAACAGGCTTTTAGCGTTTTCAAAGTTATGGGCACGTTCAATTATCGGTGCTTCGATCTGCTCTTTTAAATAATCTTCAATCAGTAAATAATCGCCCTGGTTATCCTCTATAACCAGGATTTTATATTCATTTCTGTCTTTTAGCATCATTAATTATTTATTTTAAAGTAATGTAGCAACCGAGACCCAAAATTTTTGTATTTGAGAAATAATATCACTCCACCCATCTACATTTCCGGGTTTTGTTATAAAACAATTTGCGTAATTTATATAACACGTCTGAATGTCTTTTTTCGAGCTTGAAGTCGAAAGAATGATTACGGGTATATGCTTTAATCTATCACTTCCTTTAACAAATTTCAGAACCTCAAAACCACTTCTTTTAGGGAGATTTACATCAAGCAATACTAAATCAGGAGTGGCCACATCGCAATAGTTTTCTGTTTTTGTAAGAAAAGAAATGGCTTCCTGCCCATCTTTTACAATACTGAGTAGATTTGTTGCATTCGCATTTTCAAATGCTTCTTTTGTCAACAGTATATCTCCCTCGTTATCTTCTATTAATAACACATGGATAGATCTCATAGCATGAGTTGGATTTTCAACGAATTTAGTTGATTATTATCAATAATTATTGAAACTGATTTTTTTTATAAAAAAGTTCTATTCTGCCAGTGTAAAGAAAAAAGTACTGCCTTCACCCGGTTTCGATTCCACCCAAATTCTTCCTCCAAATGCTTCCACAATCTTTTTTACAATAGCCAATCCAATTCCCGTTCCTGAATATTCATCCTTATTATGCAGTCTTTGAAAGATCACAAATATTTTATCAAAGAATTCCGGATCAATTCCAATTCCATTGTCTGAAACCGCAAATCTCCAGTAGCTTTCCTGCTTACTTGCCGAAATATGTATAACCGGTTTCACATTAGCTTTTTGATATTTCAAACCATTGCTTACCAGGTTTTGAATCACTTGCCGGAAAGGGCCTTTGAAGGCTTGAACAACCGGCAACTCCTTAAAATAAATTTCAGCCCCGCTTTCTTCTATCTGATTTCTGAATAATGAAACTACCTCTTTCACAACTTCGTTTGAATCCACTGGTTCTATTTTTCCATCGAATCGCCCTACCCTTGAAAATTCCAGCAGATCCAAAATGATCTGTCGCATTCTTTTGGCGCCATCAACAGCAAAATAGATATACTGCTTTCCTTTTTCATCTATAACATCATAATATTTTTTCTCAAGCTGAGATAAAAAACTGGTAACCATTCTGAGAGGTTCCTGCAAATCATGGGAAGCTATATATGCAAACTGCTCTAATTCTGCATTGGAAAGGGCGAGATCATTGGCAGTTTTTTTAAGATTTTCATGTAGCTCGCTGAGCTTGATCTGCGATAATTTCCGTTCGGTGGTATCTTTAAAATAAACAGATAAACCATTTTCAGAAGGGTAAGCTGAGATCTCAAACCATTTATTTAGGGCCGGGTAATAATCTTCAAAAAAAACCTGCTGATTGATACTGATTGCTTCATGATATTTTTGATAAGATAGAGACCCAATGCTGTCTGAAAAAACATCCCACAAATGCTGTTCTATTATTTTATCCTTTGGAACCATTAGCATTTTTTCGGCCTCTTTGTTCCAATAGGTAACAACCCAGCTTTTATTTACTGCAAAAAAAGCATCCCCAATACTTTCGAGGATAACATTTTTTTCTTCATAAAGTTTGCGGATCTCCAGTTCCGCTTTTTTTTGTTCGTCAATATCCTGGAAACTTCCATAAACTTTAACGCATTTGCCATCCACTATTTCAGCGTTTCCGATCGTTCTCATCCATTTCAGGTTTCCTTTATGAGTATAGATTTGTAAGTCTTCGGCCCATGGAGTTCCGTTTTTTACAGCATCTTTTACCCGCTTAATGATCGTTTCCCTGCTATGTCCTTCCTTGAAGTGAAGGATGCCATCCTGCAAACTTGGAGTGTATCCCTCTGGAACTTCCCGGATTTCTTTCACGATATCTGACCAGTAAACTGTATTGCTTTCCACATCTATTTCCCAGCTTCCAATCTTTGCGAGCCGGTTGGCTTTGTCCAAAAGTTGTTGCAGAGTTTTCTTTTCGGTAATGTTCTGTATAGCGCCAATCATTCTGATGGCTTTGCCTGTTCTGTCCCTGATGATAATACTACGGTCTAAAACAAAAGCATACGTTCCGTCAGCTTTTCGAAAGCGGTATTCGTTCAGCCAATTCGTTGCTTCTCCTTCTGCAGAGCTTTTAATTTCATTTTCTATTTTTTCTTTATCATCAGGATGCACATGACTTTCCCAAAACATCTTGTCGGAAAGAGCTTCCGAATCATAGCCAAAATCCCTGGTAAAGCCTTCACCCCAAAAACACTCATCGGAAATAAAATCCCAATCATATATAGCGTCGAAAGTGGCTTTACTCGCGTAATAATATCTCTCATTACTTTCTTCCAAAGATAATTTCAGCAACTTCTGGGCTGTAACATCCTGCACTGTTCCTTCAAAACTTACGCGTTCTCCTTTTTCGTTTTTTTCTATTTTGCCTTTTTCATGAAGCCATTTTAAACGCCCGTCCGGTTGAACAACACGAAATTCGAGATCCATTTCAGTACCGCTACGTATGGCTTCCGATCTTACTTTTTCAAATTGCAGGGCATCATCAGGATGAACGGTTCTGAAAAAATTGGGAAAAGTTACTTTAAAAGTCTTTTTATTGGTTCCCCAGATTTCATATAATTTGTCACTCCAAAAAATCTTTTGAGTCTTTAGATCAACTTTAAAATATCCGATTTTGGCAATGTTTTGAGCAGCAGTTAATTTTTCCTGGTTGTCTTTAAGTTGCAGCAGAGCTTCTTCTTTTGCGGTGATATCAATGCATACGACCATCATGCAGTCCCTGTTCTTAAAAGAAAATCTGTTTCCTGAAACATCCACTTTTATCCGTGTCCCGTCTTTTTTCAGGTGCGTAAATACTCCGAAACGAACAACACCTTTCCTTTCATCTATTTTTTCTCTTTCTTTAAGCAGTTCCTTTATTTCTTCATTTGGCCTGATGTCAGTCACGGTCATGCTTAAAAATTCTTCGCGCGAATAACCATAATTTTTTAGAGCAGTTTCATTGACATCAAGAATTTCAAAAGTATCCAGTGCATAAACCCACTTTGGAATCGGGCTAAAATTAAAAAGCATTTTATATTTTTCTTCTGAAATTTTACGCTCTTCTTCAGCATTCATCCATTGACTGATGTCGCGTGAAACGGCTACAGTTCCCTGTACCTGCGCATCATTCATCATGTTAGTAAGCACAGTTTCTATCCAACGCCATGAACCGTTTTTATGCCTGAAACGGTATGGCGAAGCATGAACTCTTTTTTGTTCTTTTAGTTGTAAAAACTCCTGGTAAATAAGTTCTTTATCCTGTGGATGAACAAAATCAAAGCCATTTTTGCCAATAAAATCATTGGGACAATAACCTAAAATGATTTCAAAAGAAGGGCTTAGGTATTGATAAATTCCTTCTAAATCAACAATGGCGACAAGGTCAGATCCTTCATTAATCAGTATTTTTGAAACTCCGGCTGGCAGATCATTCTTACCCGCATGCTCCTGCTCTTTTAGTATCAATAAAACAGAGTCAGTTATATCTACCGTGGTATGGACAATATATTCAACTTCATTTTGTGTTGACAAAACCGGTACGTTTTCAACCTGCCAGAAACGTTCCTCATATTCATTGTTTTTCAACATGTCGTATTTCTGAACCGGCATTTTATCCGGTTTCCTGTTGTTCAATACTTTTTGTAATGAAGCCAGCAAATTGGAAATTCCGTTGGCGGAAGGATCATCCGGGTTTTGAGGAAATGCTTCAAAAATTCCTTTTCCAAGAATATCTTCTTCCTTTTTATCAGCATTTTTTAATAAAGCGGAATTAGCTGCCTCAATCGTAAAGCGGGGTGCATCAGGCAACAGGATCAATGATGGTAAGCCGGAAGTTTTGAAAATATTCAGTAACGAACTGGAGTCAATCATCGATTTAGTGGAAATTGTAACAAATGTAACCTCTAAAGCGAAAAAATCAACTTAAAATTGCATAAAATAAAATTTTTTTCTATTCTTTTCTATAAAGGAATAAATAAATTTTGAAAGACGCCTGGCGACAGCAAACAAATAATTCCTATTCATTTAGAAAAAAAATGCAGGGCTACCGGAAAGATCTTTGCAATTCTAACATTCAAAACCGGAGCCCTGCCAATCAGTTATCAGATATCTGCCTCTATCTTGTTGCTGTTATCTGTCCCCTTACCTCTCCGTTTGGATTGGCAGTTGTGCCAATAGAGTAATACCAGTTTCCATTGATCAATTGGGTGGCCTGGTCAGCGGTAAGCGTCATGGTGCCGGTGTTAGAACTGGTTCCTGTAGAATCGGTTCCCATGGTCCATGGACTTCCCACTGCTGTTCCGGCAACACCTGAAGCACCGGTGTAAAATCCGCCTGTAGTAGCGCCACCACTAAGTCCGGTCCAGTTGGTAGTGTAATTCATTGTTTTTGTGGCCGGGTCGTAGGTTCCAGTAAAAGTGCTGGTACCATTTCCCGTAACTGGCGGCACCACCTGGCTACCTGCGCCATTTCCGGTTAAGGTGTAAGGTGTGTTGTTAACGGTAGTTTTGCTTTTTTTGCAGCTTATAAATGCAAATGCTGCAAAGAGGATGAATGAGCCTGCGATGATGATTTTCATGATGCTGGTTTTAGTTTTCATGGTTTCTGTTTTTAGATTAAATAAATAGGGTGTTTTATCATAAATCCAAAAGATGTGCCTGAAAAGAAAATGTCTTTTTTGAGCTTCGTCTGAAAAATTGTAGCGCTTTATTTCCGTGTCCGCAAAAAATTGTGGAATTATTTTATCGAAAGAATCAATAATATTTTATCTGGAAAAAATGACAATAACATCCTGGCCCTTTAAACGCTGGCCGGAATTATTAATACCATGATCGGTATAACTGGCGGTAAGTAAATACGTTTTTTGCGCTTTCAGCGTAAGAGAACCTTCTATTCCAATGTAATAATGAACATTGGAAGAAGAGGCATTTTGCATGATCCACTTTATCATATTTTGAGTCTGCGAATCAGACAATTCCGGATGAGTTGGCATGCTTACTTTTCCCCAAACACCAGAAGAACCTTCACGGATCCTTTTTGACAGCAAGGCAATATTTTCAGCAGTAGGTTTATATCGCTTATTAATTTCTTCAAAAGAAGGACCGATCAGCTTGCTATCAAAACTATGACAGTTGAAACAATTGGAAATTCTGAGAGCCATGAGTCCCGGTGAATCATTTTCAATTCTGTTTTTTATCATTTCCATGTTCACGGTATCATTTAAAAGTTTTACTTGCAGCAAAACTTCTTTTGGATTGATCTCATCATATTTTGAATCTCCATCTTCTTTATCAGAAACGGTTATGGAATAATGAATAGGTGTACCAGTAGAAAAAACAGTATTATTTTTTGGAGAAATGATCTTTACTGACGGCGGATTATTTGGCTGCGATTTTTTTTCAAACGCAGCTGCAAAGTTTATAGAATCGAAAAGAAAAACAAAAGTGACGCTGATCAAAATAAACGTGAAAGTCTTTATCATCTTTTTCAATTTGTGCAACTAAACTTTATCAATTTCCTGCGCTACGCGCTGCGCAGAGCGGATACATGATTCCATGCCGCGGCTCATATTATCGGCATACGTTCCGGCAAAATAAATCCTTCCTTCCGGCAGCATGATCTGTGGCCAGAATTTGTGCATTTCTCCAATTGGAAAAGGTTCCATTTCACAAACCGGGGCATACTTATCTTTAGACCAGTCTTTTGTCAAAGCCTGTACGATGGTATCATGTTTTCCGGGGTAAACTTCCCTGAAAGCTGCAAGAACGCGTTGTGGAGAAACACCACTGGGACCAAAAGCTTTTAAGATAATACGATTGGAATTTACATCATTCGTTTCCATCCAGATCGAAGAAATATCGGGATGCTCAAACTCCATATTAATACTTTTAAAACCATCATCCAGCCAGAATCTGGTAGCGGCTTCAAACACAAAAAACGGATGCGAAGAATAGGAAAGATTGTCAACTACATATTGTTTATCAGGAGATAAAGCCGGTGTTACGGCAATATTTTTAAACACCGGAAGCGCAATACAATTTACCAGGAAATCGGCAGTCATTTCTTTTTCTTCATCACGTCCAAATGGCTTATAGGTAACGGTTACACTGTTTGCCTGCTGTTTTATGGCTGTAACAGGATGATTTAACTTTAAATGATCGCCCAGTCTTTTTGCAAACGCAATCGGCAATTGTTCATTCCCGTTTTTCAAATGAAAGGTTTCGCCTTCAGAAAGCGGAATTCCCCTGAATTTCATTAGTGCCAGTCTCCACACTGAATAAAGTGCTGAAACATTTCTTCCACCTAAAAATTTAAGAGCTGTTGCTGAAGCGCCTTCTTTTTTATACAGATCGCTGACAGGTATTTTATCAAGATCATCATAGCCAATGCCAAAAGGCTGGTAAGGATCTTTGAAGTTTGAAATATATGGATTCAAATACAGTGAATACAAGGCATACAATGGATTTTTTGATAAAAATTTTACTTCCTTTTCATTAAATCCAAATTCTTTCAACACAGCAGGATCAGATAGCATTTCAGAAGTATAGAATTTGCCATCGATCATTTTTAAAGTATGTCCATTGGGTGCAGCTTCTGAGCCTTCAGCATTCGGATAAGGAATCACAGGAAGGTCGAATTCTTTGCAATACTCAAAGAATCTTTCGTACCCGGGTTTTGTAATATGATCGGCCCCAAAATCAGCATATAACCCATCTGACAAGCCATCACGACCTGTAAAAACATGTCCGCCGTATCTTCCGCTTGCTTCCAGAATCGTAACATCATGTCCTTTTTTCAGCAATTCATAACCGCAGCATAAACCTGTAATTCCGGCGCCTGCAACGATCACTTTTTTCTGCTTTTTACTGCTTTTCCCAGCACTATTTTCTGCAGCGGTTGTCTTTAAAAGCTCCGGAGTAATGGAGACGCCAATGCCGGCGATAACTGTATTTCTGATAAAAGTTCTTCTTTTTAAACTCATCTTGTAGGATTTGAGGTAAATAAAGTAAGCAACAAAAAGATCATTTTTTATTTTCTAATCATTCAGGTTTTAAAGGAATGGAGAAATAAAAAGTAGACCCTTTTCCCTCTTCACTTTCCGCCCAGATCTGTCCGTGATGAGCCCGGATAATCTGCCTGCATAAATAAAGTCCTAAGCCAATCCCTTCAATGTTCCTCGTTTTTTTGATGCGAAAAAATCTTTCAAAAACATAAGGAAGATAATCATTAGGAATTCCTGTTCCTTCATCTTTTACAGAAACAGTAACTGTTTGATTATCACTACTAATACTCAATGTTACTTCTTTATTTCCATTAGAATATTTTATGGCGTTGCTGAGGAGGTTGGTAATCACTTGTATCAGACGATAACGGTCTGCAATTACCTTGAAATCTCCATTTCCTACCACAGAAATTTCAAAGGAAGGTTGCAATATTTCGACCGTATCAATTGCTTCGTCAACTATTTCCCTGAAATTAAATTCAGAATAATCCAGTAGAAAATGCCCGGCATTTACTTTTGTTGATTCGTATAACCCGGCAATCATTTTGTTCATTCTTTCCACATTATTATCAAAACGACCCAGCATATCCTGCATCAATGAAGAGTCATTTTCCGACATCGCTTCCTTCATAAGATGGCTGGATAAAACAAGATTAGACAAAGGATTTCTCAGCTCATGCGTAATAAAGCCAATGACATCATCTCTCTCCTCTTCATGTTTTTTTGAAATAGTAATATCATGAATAACGAGCACTGAATCTTTTGTTTCAGAATTTAATATGGGTGTGCAACTGATTTCAAAAACTCTTTTATTATTTGCCGGTGTCACTATTTCAATCTCGGTGTTTGTGAAAGCTATACGCGAAATAATTGCTCTTTCAAGGTTTTTATAAAGTCTGTCACCGGGATCATACTTTTTTAAAAAGTCTGCAAAATTTAAAGAAGAAAGCTGCTGTTCATCAGTGCCGGTAAGTTTGAGAAATGCACGATTTGCTTTCACAATATTCATTTTGTCATCTAACACAATAACAGAATCGCTGATAGTTTCGAGAATATTTTCATTAAAATTATTGAGCAGCCGAAGCGCTTCTTCAGAGGTTTTTTGTTGATGAATGTTCTGAACAACTTTTAAAATAACTTTATCGCCCTGGTCATTTGTCACCAAGATTGATTCGCCGGAAACCCACGTTATTTCTCCGTTTGCATTCACAAGATAGTTGTTATCATTTGCCTGACCGGTAGTTAATACTGTTTCCATCTCATGTTCAGGCATTCCTTTTTTTTGATCTTCTTTAGTAAATAATATGGCCCCGTTTTTCCCGATAATATCTTTTTCTTCATAGCCGAACAGGCTGGTAAAAGAATTGTTAATTGCTATTACAATCCCCCGTGTATCATAAATGACTATTCCATTCTGTTTTGCACTGCTAAATAAGGCATCAAAATAATGAAAAGCTGATGAGTAGGTTCCAGTCATAGACAAAATTTTCAAAAAAGATTAAAAGAAGAATGAAAGACCGGGATATTTAAAGGTAACAAGTTTCATTTTATCTTTTGAGAAACGATGTTACCCCTTTGATAATTCTTCAAAAGCTGCCGTCAGGGGGCGTTCTATCCCATCGCCTTTCCATTCGGGTGAGCCTGGAATTTCGGTAGCTTTTAAAATTTCTTCTTTTGTTTTTCCTGATTTCATTTCTACATCAACAAATTGCAGAACATTTTTAAGATAGTCACGAAAAGATTGAAGCATTTCTTTCGAACCTTTTACATCATAATTATTTCCGGAATGTCCGCAAATAAAAATCGTTTTACGATCAAATTGATTCATTGCAGAATCCAGAACATTGATCCAGCTTTTCATGCTGGCGCCTGCGCTTCTGTCAACATAAGGATGCAGCCGGTTGAAAACCAGGTCGCCCACATGAGCAATATTTGCTTTCTTAAAATGGATAATGCTGTCGCCATCGGTGTGAGCAGCACCAAAATAATGCAAGCCGATTTTTTCTTTGCCGATATCTTCATTCCATTCTTTTGTAAAAGTCTGGTTGGGATACAATTGCTTGTCTTCGGTATGATTGGCAACCGCTACGTTCTTTTGATTTTTTAAAGAATTTTCATGCGCAAGCACGCGATTTAAAAGTCCTTTAAAATCAATATTTCCTGAGGTGTGATCAAAATGATGATGTGTGTTGATCAGTAAGTGAAAAGGCATATCTTTTCTTTTTTTCATTTCATCAATAAAATGTTGTGCCGAATCAGGAAACTGCGCATCAATAACAGTAATTCCATCTTTGGAATAATGAAATGCAATAGTGCCGCCCTTTTCAGTAAATATTCCTATGTCATTCGTAAGCATTGTTATTTTCCACGGATCTTCTGATATTGCTTTTAAAAAAGATTGTTTTCCTAATGATAATGCCGCAAGAGAGAACATGGAGTTTTGTAAAAAATCACGACGATGCATAGAATGTGTTTAAATTTTTAAGCGAAAAATCAGAAGTCAAGTTACGTAAAAAAAACCTTGCAATTCTTATTTCCGGAATATGAAAGTAAAAAAAATCCCCCGGTTGATGCCGGAGGATTTATAAAAAAGGAAGAAAGTATTTTTTAATGAGCTCTTCTCAAACTCTTGTTGATAACGCCTTTCATCTGGTTGCTGATCCTGTAGTCAACCATTCCGTTGAATCGCAAAGGATGAATGGTGGAAGGAATAGAAAGACGTAAATTATTCTCAATAGACATTCTTTCTGATACAGAAACACGGGCAAAAGCGCCTGTAGAAATATATTTGAATATTTTGACAAGGTTATCATCATTGGCGCTTCCCCATGGCAAATCAACATAGTCGGCTGCCGGTGCATCGGGAATCATTCCGTTAAAATATCCTCCCTCGTTGTTGGCATTTCTTGTTTCAAAATTAATGGCATATAAATCAGCAAGATCTTTTTCAGTAGTGCCGCCGTTCGGGAAATCAGTAATGTGGAACGTAAAGAATCCAACCGGTTTTCCATAAGTGGTATCTCCTACTAATTTTACATCCATATAAGGCTTCAGATTGTTAATGGTAAGTTCGCTAGCTGAAGCGGTATTGCCGGTTCCGATAAAAAATACATGGTCAAGATTCAGGCTTCCGCCTCCATTAAAGAGAACCTTGCTATCGAGTCCGATGTTTGATTCATTGGCAGTTAATTTATCATTATACAAATAATGATACATTTCTTTTCCCGCTACAGAAGCAGGAGCAATAAGGCTGTCCATATATTCGGTAGTTCCTACAGAGCCACCGCCATTGTATCTCAGGTCAACGATCAGGTCAGTGATTCCTGCTGATTGAAATTTACCAAAAACCCTGTCAAGTTCTGATTTTGTGAAAGTAGGACCATTGTTATTGTATACTGCTGAAAAAGTATTGAATACAAAATATCCAACTTTTTTTCCGCCAACTGTATAAACGGAATCAAACAAAACAGGATTGATATTATAAACTGCTTTTGCCAAAGTGTAGGTTGCAGAACTTCCATCAGGTTTTTTAAAAGTAAATGAAGCCGATGGATCATTATAAACCGCGTTGATCACTTTATTTACATTGGGACCGTTGTTTCCGTCATAAGCTACAGTCCCTCCATTGATAGCAGTAATTTGCCAGCCTCTTGTAACTCCTACAAGTCCTGAAGGTGAATTTTTATCGGTGAACAAAACATACAAAGAAATATTGTTACTGTTATCTCTTGCATAAGTAACCTGCATACCAAGATCACCGGCAACGCCTTGCTGAATTTCACCCTGAACCTGGCCATGATCTAAAAAGCTGTATTTATCATATGGTTTTCCGGTGGTTGGATTGATAGCATAAGTCTTCATGTTTGCCAGTAAAACATCTGCTGAATCATAGTTTGAACTCAACGGATCTAATTTAGGGATACTTGTATACCAATAATAAGTAGGAAGATCATAAGTGCTGTCTCTTCCATTATCTACAAAACTTACCTGCATGATTCTATACATCAGGTATTTTAAAGAATCGGCATCTGAAAGTGCTTTGGGGGTTGTAGGGGTAGGAGTTGGATTGGATTTATCCTTTTTGCAGGAAGAAACTACTACTGAACCAAGTATTGCGATGAACAGGTACAGAAATAGAAAGTTTTTTGTATTTTTTTTCATATAAAGAGTTTTCAGATAACAAAGTAAAGAATTAATCATAAAATCGTAAGAAGTTTTGCAATTTATTACCAACGTATGATGGAGACTTTTAGTTGCTTCTAATAATGATAGCAAAAGAATATTGATTATTTTAATAATTTTGGTTTTTCTTTTGCAGTAAATAAAGAAATAATTACAATTCATATTTTGTATAAAACCAATCAATTTTATTGATTTCAAAAATCAGAAGAGCAAAAATAAACCTAACTTTTTTGGATTTTTTTCGTTCTCTGTCCGCGTTATGAAGAGATTTTCTTTTACGATCATTCTGTTATTTTTTTTCGCTAATATTTTTGGCCAGAAAAAAGATTCGTTGCTGAAAAGGCCATCTGCTTCTTTTTTTGTAAATGCTGATACGGTTACCCGCAATGATTATCTGCTAAGCCTCGAAAAAGTGTACCAGACTCTGAATAAAGCTTCAGTTTTATCACAGCCTGTCCCTTCCATTTTAGGAATCATTAATAACCTGAATGATGATGATTCTGCAATCGCGCTGATAAAAGAAAGGCTGAACATGAACGACCGGTCGCTGAACATCCGCAACCTCCAGATGATGTCGATCATTTTAAAACAGATCAATAAGGATTCAAGATCTTATTCGGCTCAGCTGAAAGAATATGATAGTATTGCAGGCAGTTTAAAAAGCCAGATCTATGCATTGAGAAAAGATTCTCTGCTGCGCAGGATTTTGACAGATTCACTTTTGAAGGATTCCTTCAGCCAGCAACTGTTGCAGCTTAAAGCCAAATGGCAAAAAACGGACAGCATTTTAAAATATGTAAATCTGCTGATTGATAATTCACAGGCCAGAACTTCCAATAATTTAATTACCACTGACGAACTTCAGCTGCAGGCTCAAAGCCTGATGCAATCTACCGGATCGAGAGCATTCAGTAAAGAGAGTAAATATTTATGGGAATTTCCGAAAAGCCTGACGAATACTGGTGTTTCAACAGAATTTAAAAAAACGATCAATGCGGAAAGACAGATCAGCGGTTATTATTTTTCTCATACCCACAATCAATTGTTGCTGCTGCTGATGTGCGGATTGCTTTTTTTCTTTTGGATCTTTTACAATTTTAAAAGCCTGGAAAAGCTTGGAAAAAGTGAAACGATCGAACCTTTCAAATTCCATTATATCAACCCGGTTCCGGTTTTTGCATCGCTGGTTGTAATGCTAAACCTGGCCCCATTATTCGACCTGGATGCTCCGTTTATTTATATTGCCACCATTGAATTTTTGTTGATGCTGACGCTCACTTATTCATTCTGGAAACGGCTTCCACATCATTTATTTTATCTGTGGATCTTTTTTATCGTTCTATTTTTATTGCAGTCTTCTTCCAGGTACATTGGCTTGCCTGTTTATCTGAACCGATGGCTTTTGTTTATTTTAAATTCACTTTCTGTGCTGCTGGGATTGTATGTGCTGTCCGTTTTCCAGAAAGATTACCAGGAACATAAATTCCTGATCTTAAGTGCCTGCTTATATGTTCTTTTTAATTTCCTCGCGGTACTTTGTAATGTTTTTGGAAGAGTGACACTGATGCAAATATTAGGTTCTACCGGCACGTACGCATTTATACAAACTGCCGGGTTGCTGGTGTTTATTGAATCAGTAACCGAAGCATTTTTGCTGCAGATCCAGAGCAGCAGGATGCGAAAAGAATATACAGGCGGTTTTGATTATAAAGAGATAGGAAAAGGCGTTTCGAAAATTGTCATCTTTTTCTCAGTCATCATCTGGCTGATCGTTTTTGCAACCAACCTGAATATTTATAATACTATTTCAAGTCGTATCAGCGATGTGCTTAATAAAGCCCGTTCTATCGGAAGCTTCACCTTCACTTATGGCGGCGTTATTTTATTTATTCTCATCATGTGGGTTGCTAATTTTCTGCAACGGTACATTGGATATTTTTTCGGAAATATCGGCGACGATGTCACATTCGATAACAAAGGCCAGCGCTCAAAACTGATGGTCGTAAAACTGGTTCTCCTGGTTGCCGGATTTTTGCTGGCCGTTGCTGCTTCCGGGTTGGCAATTGATAAAATCACCGTGATACTTGGAGCGCTGAGTGTTGGTATTGGCCTTGGTTTGCAAAATATCGTGAACAATTTTGTTTCGGGAATTATTTTAATTTTCGACCGCACACTTCACATTGGCGATACGGTAGAGATTGGGGATAAGAAAGGGCGTGTAAAACAGATCAGTATGCGATCCAGCACATTGCTGACTGCCGAAGGTGCAGAAGTAATTATTCCAAATGGAAACATCCTGTCAAAAGAATTTGTAAACTGGAGCCTGAATGATAATGACATCAGGATCGACCTCACTTTCACTGTTTCTAAAATTTCAAAAGAACTACGCGAAGGCATTTTGAAGATCATAAAAGAATCGCCGGATGTAGCCAAAAAAGAACCGGAAATTCTTACCAACACCGTGACCTCACAATCAACACAACTGAAAATTTATTTTTGGTGTGATGATGTAACGAAAAGAGAAATTGCGCGAAGTGAAGTTTACACGTCCGTTTCAAAATACCTGGAAGAACAGGGAGTGAATATTTTGTAGGAAGAAAATTGTTAGCTACACTTATTGAATATAAGTTATCCCTATAGCATTTGTTAAATAAATAACAACGCTTTGGCTAAGTCCTTACAATAAGTATTGGCAGGATCTTTCAGCAGCATTACCCAATATCACATTTCATATAGCCGTTCATGTTTTTAATTATTAACTGGCAGCACTTCATATAAGAAATAAACCCATATTTGTATTTGATTTTCTTAACTTTGCCCGATGAATAACAAGAATGAGCGGCATGTTTCCGCGTTTAATAATGAACTAAAATTAAAAGGCTTCAATGTCTTTCAGATCGAAGGTGACGGCGGAGCTGTACGGATATACAGCAGAAAGGACTTCTATAAAATTTGCCTGACTACCGGAAAAAGTAAAATTCATTATGCGGATAAAAGCTTTGAGCAGGAAGGCACTATTTTGTTTTTTGGCAATCCGCACATTCCTTATTCGTGGGAAACAATTTCTACTACGTATGCAGGCTATACGGTTCTTTTTTCCGAGGACTTTTTTAAAGCATCCGACCGTTCAGAAAGCCTGCAAAATTCTCCTTTGTTTAAGATAGGCGGTACACCTGTCTTAAAGATCGATGAGCAGCAGCGGGAGTTTCTAAACACCATCTTCCGTAAGATGATAGAGGAGCAAAAGAGCGACTATACCTATAAGGACGATCTTATACGCAACTACATCAACCTGATTATTCATGAAGCGTTGAAACTACGGCCATCAGAGAATTACGACCAACACAAAAATGCAGCATCACGCCTCACTTCTGTTTTCCTTGAATTGCTCGAAAGACAATTCCCTGTTGAAAGTGCGGCTAACCCACTGGCGCTTAAAACAGCACAGGATTATGCCAATGCTTTGCATGTTCATGTAAACTACCTGAACCGGGCAGTTAAGGAAGTAACCGGTAAATCTACAACAACTCATATAGCCGAACGCATCATTAGTGAAGCCAAAGCGCTCCTGCAACATACTGCCTGGAATATTGCCGACATTGCCTATGCTCTTGGTTTTGAATACGCTACCTATTTCAACAACTTCTTCAAAAGACTAACAGGAACAAACCCAAAGGCATTGCGGATGCAGGAGGTTTGAAATTCTTAATGATTGGTTTGACAGGACCGTTTGCACACGTGGTTGCTTTTGCAATCATCCAGCTACAGGATGTGGACATCAATTAATGATCTTCCGCCCTACATCGCAGGAACTTTAGAAGGCAGCAGTAAGAAGATGCGCTAATACAGACGAATCAGAAGATTTATATTCCATTTATCGCCACTATTTATCTCTCAATTCTTTGTAAGTTTGTGAGTGATTAATTTTTACATTCAAAAACAATTCGCCATGTCAAAGAGAAATTATGTGCCCCTCCTTTTAATTTTGGGGCTGCTCTTCGTTAGCCGGAACAGCTTTGCTCAATCCGGGGTATTGTCAAAGGGTTCTACAGCACCCCTATTCACTGCCAAAGCCAGCGAGGCTGGTAATGAATTCGATTTTGCATTAAAAAAAGCGCTTGATCATGGACCGGTAGTATTATACTTTTACCCTTCTGCCTACACAGGTGGCTGCGATTTGGAAGCACATACTTTCGCTGAAATGAAGGATAATTTTACCGCAGCCGGAGCTACCATCATCGGTGTATCAGCAGATGATATCGACCGATTGAATTCTTTCTCATCTGATTCCAATTACTGTGCAGGAAAATTTCCAGTAGCTTCGGATGCAGATGGAGAAATTGCAGCCATGTATGGTTTGCAATTGATGCCTCCACAGGCAGGCGTTAAAGATGTGCGTGGTGTAGAAGTTACCCACGGCTTCATCCCCCGGACTACATTTGTTATAGATAAAAATGATAAGATCGTTGCTGTCTTTTCTTCAAAGACCGATCATATCTCTCCTGATGAACATGTAAAAAAATCATTGGAAATCGTAAAGAGCCTGTAAGAAGCAAGTACATCATCCTGTGACAAGGAATGCCTTTCGGATAACAGGAAATGCTTTTGGCGGAGGAAGGATGAAGGTTAGCAATCCTGGACATTCAATACAAAAAGTATCAGAGTGGATAAGCAAATCAAAGACTTAATCAAAAAAGCGTATTCTGCTTTCAACGCAAGAGACATTGATATGGCGCTTTCAACAATGCATGCGGATATTCAATGGCCTAAAGCATTTGAAGGCGGATATGTAAGCGGAAAGGCTGAAATAAGAAAATACTGGACAAGACAATGGGCAGAAATAAATCCAACTGTTCAGCCTGTTTCATTAAACGAAAGGCCTGATGGAAGTTTAGAAATTACTGTTCATCAAATCGTGAAGGATTTAGCGGGCAATGTAATGTTTGATGGAACCGTAAAGCATATTTACACTTTACAAGACGGCTTATTAAGAAGAATGGACATTGAACTTTGAAGTGAATCTTTTGAAAAGATATCAACTCTTTTGTCCCGCCCTTTTCTTTTTTTATGAAAATTTTATTCCTGAACATGGAAGGTTTTGAAATTGTCAATTATCAAAAAACTACAGAAGGTTACTTCGGCTTGTTTTACCGTATGACCTGGCAACGGCAACACAACAAAATCTAACAGCCAATCAAATATGTACATCGCCATTTCAATAATAGTTTTACTCATAACAGGTGTTTACATTTTTTTACGGCAATCTCAATTTGGCAAACTACCAGCAGGAGAACGATTGGAAAAAATTAAGAACGCATCCAATTATCAAAATGGTTCTTTTCAAAACCAAAGTATAACACCAGACCTGACGGAAGGAGCAACTTATTTCTCCGTTATGAAGGAATTTCTTTTTGAAAAGAAAAAAAGAACTAAACCTGCAGGCCAAATTCCTTCTGTAAAAACCGACCTCATAAACCTTGATATCAAAAAAGATATTTTGGTATGGTTTGGACACTCTTCTTATTTTATTCAAATTGATGGCAAACGCATTTTAGTTGACCCCGTTTTTTCAGGTCATGCTTCGCCATTTTCATTTTCTACAAAAGCATTTAAGGGAACAGATCCTTACACAACTGATGACATTCCACCCATTGATTTTCTTTTTATTTCACACGATCATTGGGACCACCTGGATTACCCAACCATAAAAAAACTGCAACCTAAAATCAAACACGTTATTTGCGGACTTGGCACTGGCGAGCATTTGGAGCATTGGGGTTACAGCCCAACAAAAATCATTGAAAAGAACTGGAACAAAGACATTCTTTTAGACAATGGATTTAGTGTTCATACAGTTCCTTCACGACATTTTTCAGGACGCGGATTTAAAAGAAACCAGGCACTTTGGATGTCTTTTGTTTTACAAACGCCCACAATGAAAATATTTATTGGGGGCGATAGCGGCTATGATAAACATTTTGCAGAAGCCGGTAACACTTTTGGCGAATTTGATTTGGCAATTTTAGAAAACGGGCAGTATGATAAAAGCTGGAAATATATCCACATGATGCCAGGCGAAATTCTGAAAGCCACAAAAGATTTAAAAGCCAAAAAATTATTGGCAGTGCATAATTCCAAATTTGCGATTGCTAATCATCCGTGGGACGAACCGCTGATAAATGTTGCAGCACAATTCAAAGCAGAAAGCATAGATTTATTGACACCAAAAATAGGAGAACAGGTAAACTTAAAAGATAATAACCAGGTTTTTAATGAGTGGTGGAAAAACATTAACTGAGAATTTTTTAGGCCACGAAGGCAGGAAGTTTTAGAAAGATGAAGTTTACAGATCGGTGCCGGTAAGAAAAACCCCTTAATGTTTCTTTTGCGAGTCTTTAATACCTTTTTCCTTCCTTTCCTTTCCCATACCTTTCCCATACCTTTCCCATACCTTTCCCATACCTTTCCCATACTCTCCTCATACTCTCTTCATACTCTCCTCATACTCTCCTCATACATAACTCATACACTCCTCATGCTCTCTTCATACATAACTCATACACTCCTCGGTAGTATAAGGAGGGTGTAAAGAGAGTGTAAACCAGATTGTGTAAACAATTTTAGAGTTGCTATTGGCCTATATACCTTCTCAGAGAGGTCTTACTGCAAGAGGATTTTTCTTTAAAAGTTATTATTTCAAAAACACAAGCGCTCTTGCCGGGTTACTTTATGGCAGAATCTGTATTTCCTTGCAATTAAGATTCTTTGCTATATTCGGTTAACGAAAATGTGCGAACGCAACATTAAGGAAGTATGCGTGACGACCGAAACAATAAAATCTATAAACATTCCCAAAAATGAAGAAAACATCTTTATTAATCTTAGTTATCGCGGCATCGTTCACATTTGGCTTCGCATTCAACAGCATAATTTCAAAACAATCTAATAAAACAACAATGAAAAAAGTAACTGGCATTGGAGGCATTTTTTTCAAATGCAAAGACCCCGGCAAAATGAGAGAATGGTACAAGACAAATCTTGGAATAAACACAAATGATTATGGTGCCGTGTTTGAATGGTACCAGGGCGCGGACAGCACAAAAAAAGGGTTTACGCAGTGGAGTCCTTTTAAAGAAAGCACCAAATACTTTGAGCCTTCGACCAAAGACTTTATGATCAATTACAGGGTTGCAAACATCGAAGCCCTTGTAGAAGAACTGAAGAAAAACGGGGTGACAATCGTTGATAAAATCCAGGCATTTGATTATGGAAAATTTGTTCATATCCTTGATCCGGACGGAAATAATATTGAACTCTGGGAACCGAATGACATTGAATATGAAAAATTAGGTAAACAAATGGGAAGCGAAACGACGAAGTAATAAAATGCAAAAATGCTTCGCAAAAAAATCGGTCAAAAAAAATCCTTTTATATGATAAACTTCACACAAAAATCCGGTACAAATCTGCACCGGATTAAAAAACCTTCATGATTTATGAATTCATTATTTCAGTCCTTCAAGAGCTGCATTCATATTTCTTACTGCATCAGCGCTTTTACTAAAAGCTGCCTGTTCTTCATCGTTCAATTTGAAATCAATGATCTTTTCCCAACCATTTTTTCCAATCACTACCGGAACGCCGATGCAAATATCTTTTTGTCCATATTCACCATTGAGGTAAACAGAACATGGAATTAATTTCTTTTCGTCACGAACGATCGCTTCTACCAAAGTAGCTCCTGCTGCTCCCGGTGCATACCATGCGCTGGTTCCCAATAATTTTGTAAGTGTAGCGCCACCAACCATTGTATCAGCAGCTACTTTTTTCAAAGTTTCTTCATCCAGAATATTTGAAACACGAATACTGTTGTAAGTTGCCAAACGTGTCAAAGGAATCATAGTAGTATCGCCATGGCCACCGATCACAACGGCCTGTAAGTCTTGTGCAGAGCAATTCATAGCGGTAGATAAATAATATTTGAACCTTGCGCTATCTAAGATTCCACCCATTCCGATGATCCTGTTTTTAGGAAGTCCGCTGGATTTTAAGGCCAGATAAGTCATGGTATCCATAGGGTTGCTGATCACAATAATGATCGCATCAGGAGAATTCTGAAGAATATTTTTGGTAACATCTTTTACGATTCCAGCATTGATTCCAATCAGTTCTTCACGTGTCATTCCCGGTTTACGTGGAATACCTGAAGTGATCACTACCACATTGCTTCCTGCAGTTTTTGAATAATCATTCGTGCTGCCAATAATTTTTGTATCGCTTCCCAACAATGTTGCGCTTTGCATAAAATCCATTGCTTTTCCTTCGGTAATTCCTTCCTTGATATCAAGCAATACTAGTTCTTCACAAAGTTCTTTGCGCGCAATATTGTCGGCACATGTAGCGCCCACTGCACCAGCGCCTACTACGGTTACTTTCATCTTATTTTGTATTTATTTTTAAAAAAATTGTTATGGGTCAAAGGTATAATATAATTGACAGTTGAAAAATGAGAGGAGGCTTTTTTGTTTTTCCGCTTATCAAAATATTTTTTTTCAAACGGCAGTAAATGAAGGGATAATGGCTTTTTATTTTTTCAAAACAGGCGTAAAAAAATCTTCTTTCCATTTTAAGAAAGAAGATTTACAGTAAAACAAAAAATGAAAGATTTCTATTTTGGATTTATCATTAACCTATTTATTTCCGGCGGCTTTCCAAACATCTTCTAAGTTGATGGCTCCGTTGAACGAATTTACATAATTTCCTTTCTTGTCATAAACCACCATCTGAGGATACATTTGAACATGGTAATATGGAAGGAAAAAATCTTTTCTATCCCAACCCATTGTTATTTGTGGATGTTCGCCAATCTTAAATTCATGATAGAAGGCCATCATTTCAGAATAAGGAAGCCAAGTTACCATTAAGATCTGCACATTTTTGAAATGATCAATGTTCTTCAATAATTCGCGTGTTTCATTCTGACAATGCCCGCATTCAGGGCTGAAGATCATAATTAAAGTAGCTTCTTTTTTCTTCAGATCTTCTTTGGTAAAGACCGTGCTGTCGGGTGCTTTATAAACAGTAAATTCAGGAATATTCGGATTAGAAATATATTCGGGGGTATTGTCTTTGGAAGCATTTGTCTGACAAAATGCAGAAGAAAAAACAAACAGCGAGGTAAGGATCAAAACAATTTTTTTCATCAGTAATTTTTTCATAAAACTAATAAAAAAGTATAAAGATGAAAGTGTAAAGACGATTTTATGATTTCTTTATTAAAGAAATTGAGGCAACTTTTCTTATAATTCATTTAAAAGAGTTTCAGGTTTTACATCTCCTTCAAAAGATTTTTTCAATTTCCCCAGTTTATCATAAATGAAAATAGAAGGCAAATTTCGCACTCTGAAAAATACAGGAAAGAAGAACTTCGTATCTCTCGCCATGGTGATCTGGGGGTAATCAGCTATTTTATAATCTTTATAAAACCTGGTCATTTCTTCATAAGGAAGATAAGTGATCATTACAAACTGGGTATTTTTAAACCGGCTGATGTTTTGTGTAAGCATTTGTGTTTCATGTTGACAATGTTCGCAATCAGGGCTGAAAATTACGAAGATGGTATTTTCTTTCTTATGCAGGTCATTTCTCGTAAAAGCAGTGCTGTCCGGCGCTTTGAACACAGTAAACTGGGGAATAGTTGGAAATCGTAAATAAACAGGAGTTTCCCCTGTTGAATCGGTTTGAGAAAAAGCCTGGCAGGAAATTAAAATTCCTGCAAGGAAAATGAATAAATTTTTCAAGAGTAATTATTTGATAAAGCTAAGAAAACTTTAGACTTTCAAACTTTTCAAATTCATAAATTTCTGCAAGGTTTAGTAGTTTCTTCCCAATTTAAGCTTTTGACAATAGAACAAATCTTTTACCTTTGCAGCCTCAAAAAAAAAATTCTATGGCAACTACTTCAGATATCAGAACAGGATTGATATTGAAAATTGATGGGAATCTTTACACTGTTGTTGATTTTGGACAAAACAAAACTGCACGGGCAGGAGCAAAAGTTTGGGCAAAATTAAAAGGGGTTGACAATACACGCACGATCGAACAAACCTGGAACAGCGGCGAAACCATCCACCCCGTGAGAGTTGAAAAACGGCCTTACCAGTTTTTATACAAAGATGATACCGGCTACACCTTCATGGATACTGAAACGTATGAACAAATTGCAGTTGCACCTGAAATGGTTGATGCGCCCCAATTTTTAAAAGACGGGCAGGAAGTTTCGGTTTTGATCAATACTGAAACAGAACAACCAATGGGTGTTGAACTTCCTGATAAGATTGTGTTGCAGGTAACCTATAGCGCCCCTGGTTTGCGCGGTGATACTGCTACAAAAACATTAAAGCCTGCAACCGTTGAAACGGGCGCTACGGTTAACGTTCCGCTGTTTGTAAACGAAGGCGAATTCATAAAAGTAAATACAAAAACCGGCGAATACGTTGAAAGAGTGAAAGTGTAATTATTAATTATTTAAATTATTAATTGTTAATTCAAGTATCTTAGCTACACTTTCCATAAACCTAAAATAATTTTCCAATATGGACATTAAACAAATTCATGAATTGGTAAAGCTTGTCAATAAAAGCAATATCGGTGAATTAAGCGTTGAAAAAGATGGATTTAAAATTACCATTAAGCAGAAGAAAGAGCCTGCGCAGCATTTTGCTTCACCGATGATTCAACAAGCGCCACAACCACAGCAGACACTTGCTCCTGTTTCCAGCGCTTCATTAAAACAAGATGAAACAAAATCTACTGAAACTTCCAAAGCGGAAAATTATCTTACTATAAAAAGTCCCATGATCGGGACTTTTTATCGTCAGGCAGGTCCCGGAAAGCCTTTATTTGTAAGTGTTGGCGATGAAGTAGAAGTTGGCCAGGTAGTTTGTATCATCGAAGCGATGAAACTTTTCAATGAAATTGAAAGTGAGGTTTCCGGAAAGATCGTGAAGATCCTGGTTGAAGATGCTTCTCCTGTTGAATTCGATCAACCGTTGTTTTTGGTAGAACCGTAAGTAATTAGCTAATGTGCTAATTAGCTAATGTGCTAATGAAAGGCAATAAACCTCCATTTTAATTACTGATTATGAAAAAAGAAGACATTGAAGCAAATCCGATTCTGAAATTGACTTTTGATTTTTCTTTAGAAATAATGGATTATTGTGATCGGTTGGACGAATTGAGAAAATATACGATCAGCAGGCAATTACTGAAATCAGGAACGTCAATTGGAGCTAATTCAATGGAGGCGCAAAATGCAGAAAGTAAAGCCGACTTCATTCATAGGATAAAAATTGCTGCAAAAGAAGCTGATGAATCTCAATACTGGCTTCTTCTCTGCAGTTTTTCAAATAAATATTCTGAATGTGATTCGCTTCTTTTAAAAGTTGAATCAATTCAAAAAGTTCTGAATAAAATATTAGGAACTGCAAGAAAAAAGACTCCGGTAACTTATTTCTTTGGTTTCTTTCTTTTTTAATCACGATGAAATTATTGGAAGCTATTATAAAAAATTACTTAAAAACTTTGAAAATTAAAGTGTTGCATTAACTAATTGGCATATCAACTAAATTAGCGATCAGCACATTTAAAAATAAACATTCTAAAAAATTTAAAAGCAAAAGCTGCATCATTAATTAGCACATTAGCTAATTAGCACATCAGCACATTAAAAAAATGTTTAAAAAGATATTAATTGCCAACCGTGGTGAAATTGCACTTAGAGTTATCAGAACGTGCAAAGAAATGGGCATCAAAACCGTTGCCGTTTATTCAACTGCAGATAAAGACAGCCTTCATGTAAAATTTGCCGATGAAGCGGTTTGTATTGGAAAACCTGCGAGCATCGATAGTTATTTAAATATTCCTCACATCATGGCGGCAGTTGAAATTACCAATGCTGATGCCATTCATCCCGGTTATGGGTTTCTTGCAGAAAATGCAAAATTCGCCCAGATATGTATTGATCATGGAATTAAATTTATCGGCCCAACGCCAAAAATGATCAATTCTATGGGAGATAAAATCACCGCAAAAGAAACAATGATCGCAGCCGGAGTTCCGGTAGTTCCTGGTGTTGAAGGATTATTAAGAGACGTGGATCACGCAAAAAAATCAGCTGCAGAAGTTGGTTATCCGGTAATATTAAAAGCTACGGCCGGCGGTGGTGGAAAAGGAATGCGTGTGGTATGGGAAGAAAAAGATATGGAGAAATCTTTTGATAATGCAAAAACAGAAGCTGCTGCATCTTTCAAAAATGATGGCATTTATATGGAAAAATTTGTAGAAGAGCCTCACCATATTGAAATACAAATTGCGGGTGATCAATACGGAAATGTTTGCCATTTAAGTGAACGTGATTGTTCTATTCAGCGTCGTCATCAGAAACTGGTTGAAGAATCTCCATCCCCATTTATGACACCTGAATTGAGAGAAAGAATGGGTGACGCTGCCATTAAAGCTGCATCGGCTATTAATTATGAAAGCGTTGGTACTATTGAGTTCCTGGTGGACAAGAACCGTAATTTTTATTTCATGGAAATGAATACGCGTATCCAGGTAGAACATTGTGTGACGGAGGAAGTGATCAACTATGATCTCATCAAAGAACAAATAAAAATTGCTGCCGGAGATAAGATCTCAGGAAGAAATTATTATCCTGAAATGCACGCCATCGAATGCAGAATTAATGCAGAAGATCCCTACAATGATTTCCGTCCTTCTCCCGGAAGAATTACTGTTCTCCATCAGCCGGGCGGCCATGGTGTTCGTGTTGACAGCCATTGTTATGCAGGTTATGTAATTCCTCCTTATTACGACAGTATGATTGGAAAATTAATTACGATGGCACAAACGCGCGATGAGGCGATTGATACAATGTATCGTGCGTTGAGCGAATATGTAATTGAAGGAATTAAAACCACAATTCCATTCCATCTCCAGTTAATGCAAAATGAAGAATTCAGAAAAGGAAATTTCACTACCAAGTTTTTGGAGAGCTTTAAAATGCAGTAAACGAAGCAATTTGTTCAGTTTGAGATTTTGCAGAAAGAATAACTCTTAAACCATTTCTTTCAACTTCTCAACCACTACATCCACTTCTTCTTTTGTATTGTATTTGCTGAAGGAAAAACGAACGGTAGCCTGGTCTGTGTCCGGATAAATGGCGCCGATGACATGACTTCCTTTTTCAACTCCTGACGTGCATGCGCTTCCGCCGCTGGCACAGATATTATTGATGTCTAGATTGAAAAGAAGCATATCTGTTTTTTCGGTTTTGGGAAAAGCAACACTTAAAACCGTGTAAAGCGAATCGCCATCAGGATCACCATTAAAATGAATACCGGGAAAATTTCTTTGGAGACTTTCCTTCATATAATTTCTGATTCCTTTTATGTGTGTACTTTCTTCTTCCAGGTTTTCAACAGCTATTTCCAATGCTTTTGCAAAGCCAACAATCCCATAAATATTCTCAGTGCCGGCGCGCATTCCACGTTCCTGGCTTCCTCCATTTACAAAAGGATGGATTTTTATATTTTCATTGATGTATAACATTCCAACACCTTTTGGCCCATGAAATTTATGACCGGCAGCGTTGATAAAATGCACGTGAAGTTTTTTAAGATCAATGGGGAAATGACCAACCGTCTGCACAGTGTCTGCATTAAAAATAGCGTCATACTTTTTACAAAGCACTCCTACCCTTTCAATGTCAGTAATGTTTCCTACCTCATTGTTTGCATGCATCAATGTAACTAAAGTTTTTTCCTGGCTTTCTTTTAATAGGTTTTCCAGGTCGTCGTAATCAATTTGCCCGTTTGACAGAATTTTTACATAAGAAAGTTTGATGCCGCAATCTTTTGAAAGATGCTCGACACAATGCAATGTTGCATGATGTTCTAACGGAGAACTGATAATATGTTTACACCCGAGATCAAAGACAGCAGCATTGATGGCAGTGTTGGTACTTTCTGTTCCTCCGCTGGTAAAAAATATTTCTGCAGGATGTGCGTTTAAAATTTTTGCAACTGATTTCCTTGCATTTTCAATCGCCATTCTTGTTTCTCTTCCGTAAGAATATATTGAAGAAGGATTACCAAATTTTTCTGTAAAAAAAGGCAGCATTGTTTTAAAAACCTCAGGATCCAAAGGAGTTGTTGCCGCATTATCAAAATAAATTCTCTGCATTGTAAAACCGTTGATTGGTTTATTGGTTTGTTCGTTGATTGGTTAATTCGTTGATTGGTTTATTCGGTATTTGTCTAAATCGTTAAAGAACTTAATCATCACATTAGAAATCATCACATTAGCACATTAGCACATTAGCACATTAGCTAATTACCTCATGAATATCTCTCATGATTTTCTTTGCAATATTTTCGGCGGTGGTTTCAAAATTGCTTTCTGAATAAATGCGCAGGATTGGTTCGGTATTGCTTGTTCTTAAATGAACCCAATCATTTCCAAATTCAATTTTCAATCCGTCTTCTGTATTTACCGGATTGTTTTTGTATTTATCTTTTATCTTCTTAAAAATTTCTTTTACATCAACATTTTTTTCAAGTGTTATTTTATTTTTCGAAATAAAATAATCAGGATAGTTGCCCCTGAATTGTTTGATACTTTTTTGCGAATGGGCAAGATGCGAAAGGAACAAGCCAATTCCAATCAATGCGTCACGGCCATAATGAAAATCAGGAACAATAATTCCTCCGTTCCCTTCTCCGCCAATCACTGCATTTACTTCTTTCATTTTATTTACCACATTTACTTCGCCAACGGGAGAAGGAAAGTATTCTCCTCCGTGCTGATGAGTAATTTCTTTCAAAGATTTTGTGGACGACATATTGCTGACCGTATTTCCTTTCCTGTTCTTTAAAATATAATCTGCAACAGCAACCAAAGTATATTCTTCACCAAACATGCTTCCGTCTTCACAAACAAAGCAAAGCCTGTCCACATCAGGATCTACAGCAATCCCTAAAGAAGCTTTCTGTTTCACCACTTCACTGCTCAATCCTATTAAATTTTTAGGAAGCGGTTCGGGATTGTGTTCAAATTTTCCGTTGACCTCTTCGTTTATTACAACAACTTCTTTCACTCCAAGAGCTTTTAATAAGGCAGGAATATAAATAGCACCGGAACTGTTGATCGGATCCAATACAATTTTAAACTTTGCTTTTTTTATTGCTTCAACATCAACGAGATCATAATTAACTACCGCATCAATATGTTTTTGGAGATAGGAATCATCTTTTTTATAAGAGCCGATTTTATCTACAGGAACAAAATGGAACTTTTCATTTTCGGCAATCGAAAGAACTTTTTCTCCTGCCTGCGCATTTAAAAATTCCCCATCGCTGTTTAATAATTTTAGAGCATTCCATTCTTTCGGATTGTGACTTGCTGTTAAAATAATTCCTCCTGCAGCGTCTTCTTCCTTCACAGCAATTTCAACAGTTGGAGTTGTAGTGATACCAAGATCAATGACGTTAAAGCCGCATGCCATCAGTGTATTAGCGCAAAGATCGCTTACCATTTTTCCGCTGATGCGTCCATCACGACCAATAACAATTGTTTTGTTGGAACTGCTATTTAATGAAGATGCGAATGCCGCGGTAAATTTTACAATGTCTGTTGGAGTAAGATTCTCACCGGGTTTTCCACCTATGGTTCCTCTAATCCCGGAAATGCTTTTTATCAGTGCCACAGAAATAATTTAAGGATGCAAATTTAATTGTTTATTCTTTCTTATTCCACTAATTATTGTTTCGTCAAACAACCCCAATTGTAAAAGTGAATTTAATAAATTGTTTAAAACAAAAAAGGATTTAAGCCAAAATTTACTTTTTATTTTTGTGAAAATAATTCATGAAAATGTCAGAGCAGACGCCGTGGTTTAAAGATTGGTTCAATTCACCTTATTACTATCAGTTATATTTTAAAAGAGACAAAAAAGAAGCGGCTAATTTCATTGATAAACTGGTTGATTATTTGAAACCAAAACCTGGCTCACGGATGCTCGATATAGCCTGTGGTAAAGGCCGCCATTCGGTTCAGCTTGCTTCCAAAGGTTTTGATGTTACCGGAATTGATCTTTCAGAAGACAGTATTAAAAAAGCGAAAAAGAAGGAGAACGATCACTTACATTTTTTTATGCATGATATGCGTTTGCCTTTCTGGATTAATTATTTTGATTATGCTTTTAATTTTTTTACAAGTTTCGGTTATTTCAACACAAGAAGAGAACATGATAATGCAATAAGAACCGTTTCGCAATCGTTGCGCAACAATGGAATTTTTGTGATTGATTATCTCAATGTTCATTTCGCGGAAGATCACTTGGTCCACCAATCAGAAATAGAAATAAACGGAGTAAATTACTACATCACCAAATGGTTTGATGAAACCCATTTCTACAAAAAAATAATTGTTGAAGATGAAAAATTAAAAGAGCCGTTGGAGTACCGCGAAAAAGTGGCGAAATTTTCTTTCGGTGACTTTACAGACATGCTTGGCTTTCAGCAAATGCAGGTACAGGAAGTTTTTGGGGATTATCACTTTGACCATTATGATGTAAAAAAATCACCCAGAATGATCATCATTGCAAAGAAAATGATTCATTAAGAAAGCAGTCTTTTTTTTATTTAGAAGGCTCAAAAACAACACTTCCACTTTTCTCGGTATCCGATTCTATTCTTACTTCATATCTCTTCCCGCCGTCTGTAACTACCATTAATGCTGTATTTGGAGGAATAGTACCCAGATTATCCGCATACATCGTTACGATATTTTCAGGAGTATTTTTATCAAGAGTAAGTGTTAATGAAATCGGCTTATCAGATAATCTTTGATGAGACAAAACAATTTTTCCGTTATAAAAAACAGTGATGGAATCGCCATCTATTTCACCATTATCATAAAAATCCAAATGGAAAGTTGGTTGTTCAATTTGAATAGTTTTTATAATATCCTTTCTGCGGCTTTGAAACCCTTTTGCAGGTGCAACAACAATATTTTGATTTTGTATTTCCGGTGTTGTGGGAACAGAACTTCTAATAGTTTCAGTTTTTTGAATTTCACTTTTCGGATGAGGAACATTTTTAGCAACAGGATGTGAAGGTTTCTGAGAAGCTACTCCTGAATTTTTTTTAGGAGCTGCTGCAACAGGATTTTTATGTACAGGTTTTGGAGTGGACGCTTTTACTACAGGGTTTTCTTTTCGGGGCATCAATGCTGTCGGAAGATTGCTCACTACTTCGCGTGAAAGCACTGTAGTTCCGGTTCCGCAGCCTGCTCCCTGGTTTGGTGCAGGAATCCAAGTACCGCGCAACACTTCAACATTTCCGGAATCTTTTTCATAATGCAGGCGATGTGTCTGAAAGCAATTAATAAATCCGGGAGGTGTATTAAATTTTGTTCTTTCAACTTCTGTCACCACCAGTTCATTTGTTTCACGATTTAATGTTCCCGTGAGTCTGCAAATGGTATAATATCTTTTAATTCCTTCCTGGAAATAGGTATATGAATATCCTGTAACACTAGAGCCTTCTGTTGTCAGTTCCAGTACGTATTTTATGTCATCATTAAAACCCGGAATTCCATTTGCGCCTTCATCAAAACCACCTTTCCACTGGCCATTAAAATTGATTGGTTTTTTATTGTGGGAATTATAATGAGAGTAGGTTCTTTGAGAAGAATAATTTTGAGCAAGTGAATGTTGCGCAAACAAACCAAAGCTCATAAACATCAAAAAAAGCATTGTAAAAAATCGTTTCATTATGCCTGAATATTTGATCATTCAAAATTAATTGTTATTAAAGCGATAACTCTTCAAAGGAATATCATCTTTGTCTAATACTTCGTTAAATTTGCTGTTCAAAAAATTAAATAAATCTTATTTTTTAAGTTACTAATGATCAATATTACTTTTCCTGATGGCGCTGTAAGACAGTACGAGCAAGGATCTTCGGCGATGCAAATTGCAAAATCAATAAGTGAGGGGTTGGCTCGCAAGATTCTTGCAGCAGAAGTAAATGGTGAAGTTTGGGATCTTTCACGCCCGATAAATAATGATGCTTCTATAAAATTTTTAACCTGGGAAGATGAAAAAGGAAAATCAACTTTCTGGCATTCATCAGCCCACCTGTTGGCTGAAGCTGTTGAAGATACTTTTCCTGGAGTAAAATTTTGGGTAGGCCCCCCTGTTGAAAAAGGTTTTTATTATGATATGGATTTGGGAGAAAACGTGATTACAGAAAGTGATCTTCAAAAACTTGAAAAGAAGATGAATGAACTTTCTAAACAAAACAATCCATTCACAAGAAAAGAAATTTCAAAAGCCGATGCGATAGAATATTTTGAACAAAAAGGCGATGAATATAAACTGGATTTACTTTCTAATCTCCAGGATGGAAATATCACTTTTTATACACAGGGAAATTTTACTGATCTCTGTCGCGGCCCACATATTCCTTCAACAGGATTTATCAAAGGAATTAAATTAACCAACATTGCCGGAGCGTATTGGAAAGGCGACGAAAAAAACAAAATGCTTACCCGCATTTATGGAGTTACATTTCCAAATCAAAAAGAACTGGATGAATATCTTGTTTTTTTAGAAGAAGCAAAAAAACGCGATCACCGCAAGATTGGAAAAGAATTAGAGTTATTTACTTTTTCTGAAAAGGTTGGTCAGGGCTTGCCTTTGTGGTTGCCGAAAGGAACAATGCTAAGACAAAGGTTACAGGATTTTATGCAGAAGGCGCAATTAGAATCGGGTTATCTTCCCGTGGTTACTCCACATATCGGTTCGAAGAATTTGTATGTTACCAGCGGCCATTATGAAAAATATGGGAAGGATAGTTTTCAACCGATAAAAACCCCGGTAGAAGGCGAAGAGTTTTTTCTGAAGCCAATGAATTGTCCGCATCATTGCGAAATTTATAAAGCAGTTCCGCGAAGCTATAAAGATCTGCCGCTACGACTTGCAGAGTTTGGAACTGTTTATCGTTATGAACAATCAGGTGAATTGCACGGGCTTACAAGGGTTCGCGGATTTACACAGGATGATGCACATTTATTTGTGATGCATGACCAGGTAAAAGAAGAATTTAAAAAAGTGATCGACCTGGTTTTGCATGTTTTCAGCTCGCTTGGCTTTAAAGATTATACTGCCCAGATCTCTTTGCGCGACCAGGAAGACAGAACCAAATATATTGGCAGTGATGAGAATTGGGACCTGGCCGAAAAAGCAATTATTGATGCTGCTGCAGAGAAAGAATTGAACACTGTAATTGAATATGGCGAAGCAGCATTTTATGGGCCGAAGTTAGATTTCATGGTTCGTGATGCAATCGGAAGAAAATGGCAATTGGGAACCATCCAGGTGGATTATAATTTGCCGGAAAGATTTGATCTTACCTACATTGGCGAAGACAATGCAAAGCATCGCCCTGTGATGATCCATCGTGCCCCGTTTGGAAGTCTTGAAAGATTTATTGCTGTGCTGACAGAACATTGCGCCGGAAAATTTCCGATGTGGCTGGTACCCGTACAGGTAAAGATTTTGCCTATCAGCGATAAATTTCTTTCCTATGCAGAAAATGTTTTAAGTCAATTAAAAAATAATGATATTCGTGCTGAAATTGATGAGCGGAGTGAAAAAATTGGTAAGAAAATCAGAGATACAGAATTGGCAAAAATCCCAATAATGCTTATTATTGGGGAGAAAGAAGTAAGTGAAGAAAAAGTTTCAGTACGCCGGCAAGGAAAAGGTGATGAAGGAACAAAAACTCTGGCTGAAGTGATTGAAAATATTAAAGAAGAAGTAAAGAATAAAACACAGATTTAATTAAGAAATTATTGAATTGCTTTAAGCACGAAACAAATAAAAATTTAAAACCCAAATAAAAAATTTATAACCTAAAATCAATTAATGGCATTTCCACCAAGACCGCCAAGAGGCGCATTTAATCCACGTTTTAAAAAAGAACAACAACAGGAACACCGTACCAATCAAATGATCAGAGTACCGCAGGTACGATTGGTTGGCGAAAATATTGAAGTAGGAATTTATCCTACTGCAGAAGCACAACGAATTGCAAACGAACAGGGACTTGACCTGGTAGAAATTTCTCCGCAGGCTGATCCTCCCGTTTGTAAAATAATTGACTACAACAAGTTTCTTTATGAAAAGAAGAAACGTGAAAAAGATATGAAGGCAAAAAGCAAAGTTTCTGAAGTAAAAGAAATTCGCTTTACCCCGAACACGGATGATCATGATTTTGATTTTAAATCAAAACATGCGGAAAACTTTTTGAAAGATGGCAACAAAGTGAAAGCTTACGTTCAGTTTAAAGGCCGTGCTATCATGTTTAAAGAAAGAGGCGAATTATTGTTATTGAAATTTGCTGAAAGGCTTGTAGATGTTGGCACTTTAGAAAGCATGCCTAAACTGGAAGGCAAAAGGATGTTTGCTATTTTCGCTCCAAAAAGCCAAAAGAAAAAATAATCAGAAAAATGTCATTCCAAAAAGCATCGTGAAAGCGATGCTTTTTAAGTTTTACAAAAGTTTATTTTTTCTTAAGAAAGATGCTTTTAAATATTGTAAGTTTTTTTACGCAAATTATGCGTATTATTACGACACTTTAAATTTGGTAGATGTTCTGTATGATTTTCCGTTAATAAAATAGATTTTTGCGGTGTTATTTATCATTTAAAAATTCATTTAAACTATGAAAGAAGAAACAGATGATGTGATCAATGTGATGATTGTTGATGATCATGTTCTTTACCGGGCTGGCGTAAAAACTGCACTTTCCTCAAAAAAAGATATTAAGATAATCGCTGAAGCTGACAACGGGGCGCATCTGCTGAATATGCTGAAAGGCATTCAGCCAGACGTGATCCTGCTTGATATTCAAATGCCAATCATGGATGGAATTACTGCTTTGCCGGAAGTAAAAAAACTATATCCGGGAATCAAAATTATTATGCTCACATTACTCGACGACCAAAGTGTTGTTACGAGATTGATGGAATTAGGTGCCAATAGTTACCTCGTAAAAACATCAGATGCGGAAGTAATTTATGAAGCGATAAAAACGTGTCATCAACAGGAATTTTATTTTAATTCCCTGACGAATAAAGCGCTTTTAAATAATCTTCGCCAAAAAAATGTGGTAAATCCATTTAAAACTTCTCATGATGATGCGGTTCTTTCCGAAAAGGAAATTACAATTTTGCGTTTGATGTGTGAAGAAAAAAGCACACGTGAAATTGCAGAAGCGGTCGACCTGAGCCCAAGAACGATCGAGGCCATCCGCGATAAACTGAAAGTGAAAACCGGAACCAAAAGTACCGCCGGCCTTATCATGTTTGCTGTAAAAAATAACCTGCTCGATCAGCAAAATTAATAGCAGATACTGCGATCATACTTCTATTTTTGCTCATTCATTTTTAAAACATGAATGAGCATTATTTTTTTTACAACAACCAACTTTTTCTTTCTTCACAGCGCGTTATAAGTGTTACTAATCGTGGCTTTCGCTTTGGTGACGGTCTGTTTGAAACAATGCGGATGTATAAAGGAAGAATTTTAAATGCAGATTTTCATTTTGAAAGATTGTTTCATGGAATGACGTTACTACAATTTCATATTCCCGAATATCTTTCAAAGGAATATTTTCTAAATGGAGTAAATGAAGTTTTAGTGAAGAATTCCATTTTACAACATGCAAGAATTCGTGCGATGGTTTTTCGCGGTGATGGGAATATTTATGAGCTTGAAAATAATATTCCCAATGTTATCATCGAAGCTTTTCCGCTTGATGATACGATAGAATTAAATGAAAACGGATTGGTAACGGGCATTTTCGAGGATGTAAAAAAAAGTTGTGATCCATTTTCCAATTTAAAATCAAATAATGCATTACCATCAGTAATGGCTCGATTATTTGCAAAAAAAAATAATCTTGATGATGCTGTTATTTTGAATTGTTTCAATCGGATTTGTGAATCTTCAATAGCAAATGTGTTTATTGTAAAAGATGAAAAAATTTTTACGCCGCCATTGTCAGAAGGCTGTATTGCCGGTACTTTGAGGCGATGGATGCTTGAAAAATTTTCTTCAAAAGAATATTTTGTTTCAGAAAAAATTCTTTCAATTGATGACATTTTTGCAGCAGATGAACTTTTTTTAACCAATTCAATTCAGCCAATCAGATGGGTTAAAAATATTGGCGAAAAAATTTATAGCAACAGAATAACAAATAAAATTTTTAAAGAGATTTCCATCCTTTTAAAAGAATAAAGCAGAAATAGTGCTCTTTCTTTTTGCATCTCTTTTTGCAAGTCAATGAAAGTTTATGTAATATTATAAAGCATATTACTTCCCACCTGGAAGATAACGACCATATTTAAGGATCAAAATTTTTGCTTATGAAAAATATTCTTTCGTTTACTGTAATTCTCCTGATCATCAGTTTAATTTCCTGCAACACTAACCGGTATGTTTATTCTGCATCTGCGCCTAATAATCCCTATTTTACAAAAAAGGGAGATTCAAAATTAACTGCTTATTATTCGTCAACAGGCAGAAATTCCGGGACGGCCAGTGATCTTTCATCTACAATGAGTACAAAGGGTTATAGTAATGGATGGGATTTGCAGGGCGGATATGCAACTGGTAATCACCTGTCAATTGTTGCCGGATATTATAACAAAAGAGAAAAAGATATTTATGATCAATCAGCAAATTTTAGTCCTTTCAATAGTTCGATAGTAAAATACAAAAGAAATTTATTTGAAACAGGAGCTGGTTATTTTGTTGCTCTTAATCACAAAAAAACAATCACTTTTAATGTTTATGGAGGCGCAGGCATGGGAAAATTTTCTTTTGAAGATAATGGTATTGATAAAAACAATCTCAGTTACAGTCGCTATCACCGTGCCAGCATCAGTAAATGGTACTTACAGCCTTCTTTTAATTTTATGCCTGGTAATTATATTCGTCTTTCTCTCGTATTAAAATATTCTTTTGTACATTATGGAAATATTCAAACTTCTTATACTTCAGAAGAGCTTAAGGATTTCTCTCTTGATGGTATTGCAAATAAAACGTTAGGTTTTTATGAACCGTCAGAGAATATCCAGTTTGGCTTGCCAAAATATCCATGGATCAAATTTGATTTTACACTTTCTTCCGTAATAGGGCTTGATCCTATGTATACCGTCGCTATTCGTCACGTGAATTCGTCGATAGGATTGAATATTGATTTTTCAAAATTAAAGAAGAGATCAGTTTACTAACCTTCTTTTTATTTCTTTTTTAATCAATCCTAATTCTCTTCCTGTTTGTCCGCTTACTGACGAATTTTCCTGGGCGCGACGCATCAGGTAAGGGATGACATCTTTTATGGGGCCAAAAGGTAAATATTTACTTACATGGCAACCTGCTTTTGCAAGGTTGAAGGTAATATTATCACTCATTCCGTATAATTGTGAAAAATGAATTCGCGAATCGCTGTGAGGCAATCCATATTTTTCCATCAGTTGCACAGCCAGTAAATTACTGTACTCATTATGTGAACCAATAATAATGCTTATTTTATTTTCGGGATTGATGGAAAATTCCAAAGCAGCATTATACTCATTATCGGTATCCTGCTTGGTATCATTGATTGGAGAAGGATAATTTAATTCCGAGGCACGTTCTCTTTCTTTTTCCATATATGCGCCGCGAACTAATTTCATCCCCAAAATAAACTGATTCTCTTTGGCAAATTCGGCACTGTCCTTTAAGTATTGCAATTTATCTTTCCTGTAAAGTTGCGCAGTATTGTAAACGATCGCTTTATCAATATTAAATTGCTGCATCATTTGAGTTGTAACGGCATCCACCGGATCCTGAATCCAGCTTTGTTCAGCGTCAATCAAAACCCCAATATTATTTTCAGCAGCTACTTTACAAATTTTAAATAAGCGTGCTACAACTCTCTCCCACTCTGCTTTTTCCTCGGTGTTTAATTTTTCAACAGGAACTATTCCACGAACAATATCATTGTATATAGCATGAGAATGAATTTTTTCCAGCAATTCAAATCTTGAAAAACCAGTTAGTTTTACACTCATGAACGGAATGTTTGGCTGAGTGGCTGCGTATCGAATTACTTTTATAAATTCTTGCGTGGCTTTATCAAAATTTTGTTCCCCTTCCTTTCCTTCAACACCATAATCTAAAATTACCTGAACATTAAATTCACCTAATTTTTTTGCAACGGCAGCAGTTTCCTCTAAAGTTTCGCCCCCAACAAACTGGCTGAAAATCGTTTTTCTGATCAGTCCTTTTACGGGTAAACCAATTTTCAGAGCAATCGGTGTAAGCCACAATCCCGGTCTTACAGCCCATGGTTTTCCCATTGTCTGGAAAAGGAATTTTGCCCGTTTCAGTTCCGCATCTGTCTTATAAGCAAAAGCTGTTTTGGTGTCTTCAAAAGATAAATTCATAACTACTATTAAAAGCCCGAAATTCTGAAATCGAAGAGGATTCTCCAAATAAAATTGGATGATTGTCATTAGTTTTTGGGTGATTTATCAATATCATGATTAGAAAAGTATCTTTGCAAAAATTTTTTTTAATGATTGTAAAGAAACCGTCGGATAGTTTAGTAGTAATGACAGAACTGGTGTTACCAAACGACACTAACTTATTTGAAAATTTAATGGGCGGAAGATTAATGTATTGGATGGATATTGCAGCCGCACTGGCAGGAAGCAAACATTGCAGTGCACCGGTTGTTACTGCTTCTGTAGATAATATTTCATTTACGAATCCCATCAAACTGGGAAATGTAGTTCACATTGAAGCAAAGGTTACACGTGCTTTTAATACAAGTATGGAAATTTATTTAAAAGTTTGGGGCGAAGATATTATCCAGCAATATAGCTACGATAGTAATGAAGCCTATTACACTTTTGTAGCATTAGATCCTCATGGCAAACCAAGATCTGTTCCGAAAATAGAACCTGAAAGTGAACATGAAAAAGAGCTTTATAATGGCGCTTTACGACGCAGACAATTAAGACTAATTCTGGGCGGCAAAATGAAACCCGGAGATGCGTCAGAATTGAAGGCGTTGTTTAAATAGTTAGTCCCGGTTTTGAGTTTTAATTAATCAGAATGATTCAACCTTTACCCCAAGTCCATAACCTTCAGAATAAATAATTTTTCCATAATCAAACGTCACTCCTTTTGCTACGTCATCGGACAAAAGCAAAGGACCATCCATATCTACATAATCCAGGAGTGGCAATAGTTGTGCGATTGCTCCTGTTCCGATTGAACTTTCATTCATACAACCTACCATCACTTTCATCTCCAATTCACGTGCCTGTTTAATCATTCGCAATGCAGGTGTGATGCCACTACATTTTGTCAGTTTAATATTGATCCCATGAAAATGGCCTTTACATTTTATAACGTCCTGCTCTGAAACACAGCTCTCATCAGCTATAAGAGGCAAAGGAGAACTTTCATACAAAAATTTCATTCCTTCCCAATCATCTTTTGCCAATGGTTGTTCGATAAATTCAACATTTAAATCTTTAAATATTTTTATTTTTTCCAGCGCTTCTTTTGCTTTCCAAGCTGCGTTTGCATCAATGCGAAAAACAGCATCGGTATGTTTTCTTAATTCCTGAATGATATGAATATCTTCATTGGTTCCTAATTTAATTTTATAAATCGGCCATGGAGTTTCCTGCATTTTCGACACCATATTTTCAACCGTATCAATTCCAATCGTAATGTCTGTTAATGGATTTTTGGAAATATCAAGATTCCATAATTCACGCAATTGTTTTCGTTTCATTTTTCCATAAATATCCCAGGCAGCTATGTCGAGAGCACAAATCAGAAAAGAATTACCGGGAATTAAATGATGCAGATAATGCCAGTATCTTTCAGGTTCAGTAAAAGAAAATTTTTCTATCATTTTCTTTTTTGATTCGATGTCAGCAATCATTTTTTCAACAGGAATATTATAATATGTAATCGCAGGAGCTTCGCCGTACCCCTTGATGCCAAAGAATTCAAGCTCTACTAATAATGCCGGCTGATGAGTTTTGGTTCCTTTTGAAATGGTAAACGGATGCTTAAAAGGAAGATCGGATTTTTTATATTTTAAGTTCATATTACTTTGTTCAACGGGTCATCTTCCACTTTCATTTACAAATTTTTTCAACGTTTCATTGAAATCATTTTCTTTTAATAATGTTTCAAGATTCAAATGCATTCTATAATGCCAATAATGATGAGGATCGGATGGTATATTGATTCTTTCTTCATCAGGATTCGGCCAGCGAAGTGTCTCATCCATTCCTAATAAATCTGCCAATTGAAAAATGCTCCACATTGCCGGAGAATATAAATGTTGCAGAACTATTTTTTTATTGATCCAGGCTTCACATTTTGCCGGAGCACTTCCATATTGTCCAATCATATAATTATAAAATCTTTGCGTTTGTTCCGGATTTTCTTCCCACCAGCCCCGAATGGTGCTCATGTCATGTGTAGATGGTGTGACGACAGATAAATAAGGCGCATCATTTGGATGAAAAAATTCGGTTCCATATTTTTTGGGCATACGCTCAATTTCCAGACCCAAAATTCCTAATTGCGTCATTACTTCCGGCACACATGGCGGAACCATTCCTAAATCTTCCCCACACACAAGCATGTTAGTATTTCGTTTCAGTGAAGGCAATTTTTTCATCGCCTCTTTTTTCCAGAAATCATTTTGACGATGATAAAAATAATCAATGTAAAGTGGCCACAACACGCTTTTGGTGTAGTCATCCAACTGATAAAATGATGAGGTTTTATCAATGGCAATTCTGAAATGAAATTTTTGTCCGTTTGAATTTTCTTCTTCAAAAAGGATCACATTACTTATTAAAGTAAACAAGCCATTTTTTAAGAACTCATCATTTTTATCTTTAAAAAATTCAACCACTTTTGCCTGCGTATTTACAAAATCTTTCAGACCATATTTATCAGGAGAAACTTCATCTAAAAAGTTTTCCAAAACTTCATTTGCTCTTTCTTTAAAAACAGCTTTAAGAATATTAAAATCGATAAAAGGCTTACAATAACGGTCATGGTTAAACGATATATTTCTCGAATAAAATTCAGAAATATCCACAGGAATTGCAGGAACAAATCTTCCCATAATTCCCTGAACACAATCCAATGGAATGCTCCAGATTCTAAAAAACCCAAGAATGTGATCAATTCTGAAAGCATCAAAATAATTACTCATCTGGTCAAAACGACGGCGCCACCAATTGAAATTATCCTTGCTCATTTCTTCCCAGTTATACGTCGGAAAGCCCCAGTTCTGGCCCTTTACAGCGAAATCATCGGGCGGCGCTCCCGACTGTTCATTCATATTAAATAAAGAAGGATTTATCCAGGCATCACAACCATAACGATAAACACCAATTGGAATATCACCTTTCAAAACAATTTTTTGATTATGGGCATAATCTGCTACTTCCTTCATTTGCAAATGCAAATGATATTGAACAAAATAGAAAAATAAAATGTTATCATAATGCTTTTGTGAAGGAGCAACAAGCTTTTGAATCGCCTCCTCATTGTAGATTTTATTACTTTTCCATTTATAAAAATCAGGCGTTTTATATTTGTCGCGAAGAAAACAAAATGCTGCATAAGGGACAAGCCAATGCCTGTTCAAATCGAAAAATTCAAAATAATCCAAATCGTTTTTGAAATCTTCTTTTTTTGCTTCAAATAATTCTTTTAATGCTGATAACTTGAATTCCATCACTTGCTCGTAATCAAATTTTTCGAGGTCATTTAGCTGTTTTTGTTTTCTTTTTAAAGGCTTTATAACAGAAGCGAATTCTTTGCCTGCAATTTTTTCGAGATTGATATAAATAGGATGAAGCGCAAATGCAGAAATCGCCGCATAAGGATAAGAATCATGCCAGTTCTTATGAGCAGTGGTATCATTTACGGGCAAAAGCTGGATCATTTTTAACCCGGTTTTCTTTGCCCAATCAATTAATAATTTAATGTCAGCAAATTCACCGACACCAAAGCTTTTGCTGCTTCTCAAACTAAAAACAGGAATAGAAACTCCGGTACCTTTCCATAAACCGGCATCATAATTTACAAAGCCATCATTGAAAATGGTTAGCCCTTTTTCTTCTTCTTCAAATTTTCGAATCAGCCTGTTTTCGCCATTTTCGAAACCGACCAATCGTTTTTCTTCAACATGGTAAACTCCGTATTTGTAACTCGCAGGCCATTCATTTTCTTCGAGAAAAATACTCGTCGTGTACCAATTGTTTTCCGGCGAAAGAAGAATAGGATCCTGAACATTCCAATTTCTCAAATTCCTTGTAGAACCACACAGGCAGATAGTTTCGCCGGGATTTAATAAAGGCGCTTTTACTCTGAAAATATGATTGGCTTTCTTTGGCTTTTGAGTTTTTATTTTGGTAACACGAGGTAATAAAATTTTTTGAAAAGCTCTTGTAAAAAAAACATTCCAGACATTTCCAGCCGTATTCCATGAATCGAACACTGAATAAGACCGGATTTTTTTTGAAGTGAGATCAATGAAACGATTTTCTTCGCCATCAAATATTTCAACACCCTTTAAATCTTTTAGAATGTATCTGTAATGAATGGTATCATCAAAATCTTCAGGAAAATCAATGGTTAGATGCCAAAAATCATCATTAAACCATTTAAGCGCGATTGTTTTTGAAGGATCATTGTCACCTAAAAATTTATTATTTCCCGATATGAATAATTGTTCTCCGTAAACTGTATGATACCTGATGTAAAAGTTGATCTTCATTTTTTATAATGCATTAAAAAAGCACAATTTAATCTCTTTGATTTAAAATGTAAAAATTACACGAAGCAAACTAAATCAACAGTAAAGAAACAAATATCGTTTATTTTCTTTTTGTGTTTTGGGAAATGAAACTTCTTTTATTCAATTGTGTTTATTTTCAATTTGTACATTTTCAAAAAAACTTTTTTAGTTAATTTTAATTTAGTATGCATAAAAAGAACCTGTTTAAAATAAAAAACGCCATCTTTCGGATAGCGTTTAGTTTATTAATTCAACCACAATCTATTTCACTTCTTCAAACTCAGCATCGGTAACATTGTCACCACCTGCATTAGATTCTGCATGTTGTTGCTGCTGTTCTTGTCCGTTCGCTTGTCCATCACCTCCGGGTGCACCGCCTTGTGACGCTTTGTACATTTCTTCGCTGGCTGCTGTCCAGGCTGAATTTAATTCAGCAACAGAAGAGTCAACAGCACTCATATCCTGGGTTTTATGTGCATCTTTTAATTTTTGCAAAGCGGTCTCAATCGGAGCCTTTTTGTCTGCAGAAATCTTATCACCATATTCTTTCAATTGTTTTTCTGTCTGGAAAATAAGGCTATCGGCCTGGTTCATCTTGTCAATCTTTTCACGCTCAGCTTTATCGGCTGCTTCATTGGCTTTCGCTTCATTCTTCATCTTTTCAATTTCTTCTTTAGTCAAACCACTGCCAGCTTCAATTCTTATGTTGTGAGATTTACCCGTTCCTTTATCTTTTGCAGAAACATTCAAAATACCGTTAGCATCAATATCAAAAGTGACTTCAATTTGAGGAACGCCGCGCGGAGCGGGTGGAATGCCATCGAGATTAAATGTTCCCAAACTTTTATTCTGAGAAGCTAATGGACGTTCACCCTGAACTACATGAATCTGAACGCCCGGTTGATTGTCGCTTGCGGTAGAAAATACTTCCATTTTCTTTGTAGGAATAGTTGTATTTGCTTCGATCAGTTTTGTCATTACGCCGCCCATAGTTTCAATACCCAAAGAAAGCGGTGTAACGTCGAGCAATAAGACATCTTTCACTTCACCTGTCAAAACACCACCCTGAATGGCAGCACCAATTGCAACAACTTCATCAGGATTTACACCTTTGTGTGGTTTTTTACCGAAGAAATTTTCTACGATTTCCTGAACTTTTGGAATACGTGTAGAACCACCAACCAATATCACTTCATTAATATCATTTTTAGTTAATCCTGCATCTTTCAAAGCTGCCTCGCATGGTTTCAAACAACGTGAGAAAAGAGGATCGGCAAGTTTTTCGAACTGGGCACGGGTCAGTTTTTTTACTAAATGCTTTGGAACTCCGTCCACTGCTGTGATATAAGGAAGATTAATTTCTGTTTCTGTAGAAGAAGACAATTCAATCTTCGCTTTTTCAGCTGCTTCTTTCAGACGCTGCCAGCTCATCGGGTCTTTATGAAGATCAATTCCTTCGTCCTTTTTGAATTCGTCAGCCAGCCAATCCATGATCACTTTGTCAAAGTCATCACCACCCAAGTGAGTATCACCATTGGTAGATTTTACTTCAAAAACGCCATCCCCCAATTCCAAAATGGAAATATCGAAAGTACCACCACCCAAATCAAACACAGCTACTTTCTGATCAATACTTTTTTTATCAAGACCATAAGCCAAAGCTGCAGCTGTAGGCTCGTTGATGATTCTTCTAACCTTTAATCCTGCAATTTCACCCGCTTCTTTTGTAGCTTGCCTCTGGCTGTCATTAAAATAAGCGGGAACAGTAATTACAGCTTCAGTTACTTCCTGGCCAAGATAATCTTCTGCAATCTTTTTCATTTTCTGAAGGATCATTGCTGAAATTTCCTGGGGTGTATATAATCTTCCTTCTATATCGATTCTGATCGTATCGTTTGGCCCTTTTTCTAATTTATAACTTTGATGCGACGCTTCAGTTGTCACTTCGTCCCACTTATGCCCCATAAAGCGCTTCACACTCATTATAGTATTTTTAGGATTGGTAATCGCTTGTCTTTTAGCCGGATCCCCCACCTTACGCTCACCGTTTTTCAGGAATGCAACTACTGAAGGAGTCGTGCGCCGGCCCTCATCATTTGGAATAACAACCGGCTCATTTCCTTCCATTACTGCCACGCAACTATTGGTGGTCCCGAGATCAATACCTATAATCTTTGCCATAACTTATAATTTATTTTTAATAATTTAGTTTTTTACGACAAGGTTTGTGCCAAGGGAAAAAATGTGCAAAAATGGCAGGAAAGGGTTTTAGTATATATGAAAGGGATACTTTTAGAGTAAATAAAAAAATAATGGCGATTCTTGTTTTCTCGATCTATTAATACAATTCTAAAAAATATATTTTACAACAATTCCTAATCCATAATATTGCCTCTTGCTGGAATAACGTTTAGAGTTTAAAGAATAGGGAGTAAAAATTGGATTAAAGTAAATATCTGGCTCTAATATAAATTTCTTATTCAGTTGAATTGTTTTACTGATTTTTGCTATCGCTCCCCAAAGAAGTTTATTGTCAAATTTATATTGAGCTGGTTTTAAATATGGTAAAAACATTCCTACATGTTTTTCATCTTTAAATCCTATATAGATATCTGCACTTGGGCCAATGGAAAAAGTTAATATTCTGGTTCTAAAAAGATATAATAAAGGAATGTTTAAAAAATTTTGGAGGATGATAACTTGAACATCTCCAATAAAATAAGCAGATGGATCACGAATTATAAGCTTATCATCAATAAAAGTTCTGTAGTTTAATTCAATTTCTAAACCGCTATATTTATTGAATAATCTTTCAAATGAAATTCCTCCTACCGATCTAAAACTGGTTTGGTGAGTTTTATCTGCAATAAAAGTTAGACCAATCTGATTTTTGCTTTGTGAAAAAACTTTTGCATTATAAGAAAAGAGTAAAAAAGATGTAATAACGAAAAATGGTATTTTTTTTCTTCTCATAAGAGTTGCATTTAGTAAACATGAAAATATAAATTAGTGCAAAAGCTTTTCGTGCAATGAAAGCACTTGTGGGATCAACATCTGCTTTTCATCATTTATAATAATAAAATCACAGCGATTGATTTTTTCATCTTCGTTCATCTGCAATTTCATTCGTGCTTCCACTTCTTCAACAGTGACATTATTTCGTTTTATCGTTCGTTCAATTCTTAAAGAAAGTGGAGATTTTACACCAATTACAAAATCAAGAAATTTATTGGAGCCGCTTTCAAAGATCAGGGCAGCTTCTTTGATAGCATAAGGAGCATTTTGTTTTTCCATCCATGCCCCTGCATCCTGTATAGTGACAGGATGAACAAAAGAATTAAGCAATTCTATTTTTTTACGATCCTTAAAAGCTACCTCGGCAATATATTTTCGATTTAATTGCCCGTTTTCATAGGATTCTTTCCCAAAAGATGCGATAATCTTTTTTTTCAGTTCCTCATCTTCATTCATCAATCTTTTAGCAGCATCGTCAGAACTGTAAACAGGAATTCCGAGCACATTAAAAATACGCGCCACAGTAGTTTTGCCACTGCCAATGCCACCTGTAAGTCCTATTCGAAGCATAAGAATTTAAGAATGTTGGTGTTCAATGTATAATGTCGGATGTTTATGCTCTCTAAAATGAAAATGCACGAAGCCGATATAAAATTACATCGTACTTCGTACATCAACATTGTACATAATAACTTACTTTATCGGCGCAGGGGTTTTGTTCAGATTAGCAGTCATCTCCATGCTTACCGCACTTTTTTCCATTTTAATATAGGAACCCGGATTCACCTCAAGCATGAAAGTGCCGTCATCATTGATTTTATTGATAGTTCCATGGATACCCGCAATCGTTACTATTTTATCGCCTTTTTGCAAACCTGACATAAATGTTTTTTGTTGTTTTGCTTTTTTTGCCTGTGGGCGAATCATGAACAACCAGAATACAAGGATCATTAATCCTAAGAAAACAAATTGAAATCCACCACCACCCTGGCCTTGTCCTAACATTAAAAATACTGTTGCTAAATTCATACTGTTTGTTTTGTTTGCTGAGTTTACAGCGGTTAATAAATTGAAAAATTGAAATTATTGTTTGCTTACAACCTGCCCGGTCAGTTCTAAAACTGGAAATGCAGGATAGGCATTGGAAACCACTGTGATGGTTTTATGCGCCGGCCCTTCCCTTCCTTCGCTGTTGAAAACCACTTTTATGTAACCCGTTTGGCCAGGTTTGATAGGCTCTTCGGGTTTTTCAGGAACTGTACACCCGCAACTTGCCATTGCAGAAGAAATGACCAAAGGTTTGGTGCCAATGTTTTTAAAACGATAGTTATAAGTTACTTTTTCACCATCGGTTACTTTCCCAAAATCATATGCCGAATCGATCATTTGAACTTTTGTAGAATCAGAAAATTTCTGTGCAGGCTGCGGTTGAATTCCGCCATATTTATGATTATTCCTGATATCGCATGAAGATAATATTCCGAGAATACAAAAAGCGATCAGCCATTTTTTCATATCATTTTTTTTCATTCGTGCAAATGTATTACAAAGTGCTGTTTTTATAATTGGTCTTATGTATTTTATTTTGAGCAGTCAATTCTTTATGAATATTATCTAAAATACCATTCACAAAATGTCCGCTTTGCTCAGTGCTATATTCTTTGGCAAGATCGATATACTCATTAATGGTAACTTTAGTAGGAATCGTTTCAAAATATAATAATTCGCAAACGCCCATTTTTATTAAGATCATATCGAGTAAGGCAATTCTTTCTGAGTCCCAGTTTTTTAATTTTGGCTTGATGAGTTCAAGACAATATTCGTCTTTATCAATTGCAGACTGCAAAAGATCTACGGCAAATTTCATTTTCTCTTCGCCAATCATCTGATCAAAATCAAATGATGAAGGTTTTTGTAAAAATTTATTCATCAAAAGGATCATCATTTCTGCATCGTCGTCCCAATGAATAAATTTTTCTTCCACATCACTCAGGAAATATTCATCAGGCAGCATCAGGTCAGAAAAAATAAATTCTAAAATTTCTCTTTCTGATTTTTTATCCCTCGATTGCTCGCTGATATATTTTTTATATACATCAGAATTCACCAACGCGAGATAAGTCTTTTTTATCAGTTCGGCATTGATCAGATATTTAATTTTAAATTTCTCGGCTGACTTTTGGAAAGAAATATTTTCTGTAATTGCCCAAACCAATTCGTTGCCCACAATCTTTGTATTTACTTTAAGATCGCTTTCAGTAGGCAAATATTTTTGTGATTTTTGTAACGCATCTTTCTCTGCAAAACGCGCCACTTCGAGCAAATGATAAATAAGAAAAGTAAAAAGTTGCTGAGAATTTTCAAGATTCTTTTTCAGGATTTGTAAAGGTTCTCCCGGCCGGGTTTCTTTATTCATAGACTCAATACTGTAAAGCGTTTGCATCACTTTCACCCGGATATTTCTTCTGCTGACCATCTTCTAAGAACTTTGTTTTTTAGGGCTGCGAAGATAAGGATTATTGAGGACTGAGAATTAGGTCTTCAGAACTAAGAATTGATTATTGGATTATTAAATTATTGAATTATTGAATTATTTAAACTACAATTACTTAATACGAATTAACGGAATCATGAACTTAGAACACAGAATCTACTTCTCCGCCTGAACCGTGCCGCTGCCGCTAATATGAATTTCCGGTGAAGCTGGATTTCCTCCATAATAAACATCGCCACTACCGCTTACATTTACTTTCAAACTAACACTTGCAAAAACATGCACATCTGAGCTTCCTGAAACACGGATTTCCGCATTCTCAGATTTTAAGCCGGCACAGTTGATATCGCCGCTGCCGCTCACTTTGCATTGCAAATCTTTCGTTCTTCCGCTGATAGAAATATTTCCTGAACCGGAACCTGTTGCTTGTATAGAAGGTGCATCAACCGAAACATTGATATCTCCCGAACCGGAAGTGTTGATTTCGATCTGATTGGAATTTTTTATGACACCATCACTTGAAATATCCCCGGAACCGGAAGTGGCTAATTTGCTTAAAGTTGGTACAGTTACAAAAACTTTTGCATGATCATTCATAATGGAATAACCATTTTTGTAATGAATATTTAAGACACCATTGTCAATATCTGTTACTACATAATGAATCAGATTTTCATCATCCTGAACAACTAAAGAATAATCTCCGTTCTTAATTTCAACATCAATTGATCCTGAAGTCTTTATAGATTGAATTTCTGAAAGATCTCTTTTTTCCTCACGTACATTTCCATTTCCTGAAACGGAAGCGCAGGACGCAAAAGTAACTGAAGCTATTAACGGAAGAATAAAATTTTTCATGTGACTGCTTTTGTTTTTTATTTGTGAAATGGAACAACAAGTTAAATTATTTTTTAAAATAAATTTGAGGTACCAATAAACAATTTTCGCAAACATTAATCTATTTACCTTCGCACGCATGACTGAAAAAATCCTGATTCTAGATTTTGGCTCACAATACACGCAATTGATTGCCAGGTCTGTAAGAGAAGCAAATGTTTATTGCGAAATTATTCCTTTCAATAAAGAAATTGAATTTTCTTCTAAACTGAAAGGTGTCATTCTTTCCGGCTCTCCTTTTTCTGTAAATGATGAAAATGCTTTGTTGATCGATGTAAAAAAGATCAGTGACAAAGTTCCTGTTTTAGGAATTTGCTATGGAGCTCAACTGATTGCGAAAATGTGTGGAGGAGTTGTAGAAAAAAGTGATAAGCGCGAATATGGAAGATCAAAATTGCAAATAAAGATTGAAGATGAATTATTGGAAGGCATAAAAAATGATTCTGATGTCTGGATGAGCCACAGCGATACGATCAAAAAACTTCCTGAAGAATTTTTAATTACGGCATGTACTTACAACATTCCTGTTGCCGCTTTCAACAGTAAACAAGCCAACAACGTGATTTTTGGTTTGCAGTTTCATCCCGAAGTTTACCATTCTGCTGAGGGGAAAAAAATCATAAAAAATTTTTTGGTAAATATTTGTAAATGCAGCCAGGACTGGACTCCTACGCATTTTATTAATGATACTGTCACCGCAATTAAGGAAAAGATAGGTGATAAAAAAGTGATCATGGCTTTGAGTGGTGGCGTAGATTCTACCGTTGCTGCTACATTAATTTACAAAGCTATAGGAAAAAATCTTTATGGAATTTTTGTTGATAATGGCGTACTTAGAAAAGATGAATTTGAACAGGTGATTGAATCGTGCCAAAACATCGGGCTGAATATTAAAGGGATCGATGCAAAAGATTATTTTTATAAAAAGCTTGCCGGAAAAACTGATCCCGAAGAAAAAAGAAAAGCGATTGGGAAAAGTTTTATTGAAATTTTTGATGAGGAAGCACATAAGATAAAAGACATTGAATTTCTTGGACAAGGAACCATTTACCCCGATGTTATTGAATCAGTTTCTGTTCACGGCCCATCCGTTACAATTAAGTCGCATCATAATGTGGGTGGCCTTCCTGAGAAAATGAAACTTCAGCTGGTAGAACCACTTCGTTCATTATTCAAAGATGAAGTGAGAAAAGTTGGCGCTGAACTAGGACTACCGGGCTCGCTTCTCAACAGGCATCCATTTCCAGGTCCCGGCCTGGCGATTAGAATTTTAGGTGAAGTGACAGAAGAGAGAGTGCAACTGCTGCAAAAAGCCGATGACATTTTTATTAAAGCTTTGAAAAAATTTGATTTGTATGCAACGGTATGGCAGGCAGGTGCTATCTTACTGCCTGTAAAAAGTGTTGGCGTGATGGGCGATGAAAGAACTTATGAATTTACAGTTGCATTACGCGCTGTAACTTCTGTAGATGGGATGACAGCAGACTGGGCGCATCTTCCATATGATTTTCTTGCTTATGTTTCTAGCGAAATCATTAATAATATCAAAGGAATTAATCGGGTCGTTTATGATATCAGCAGCAAGCCACCGGCAACAATTGAATGGGAATAGTTGAAGAGAAAGTTATAAGTGTTATGTAAAAACTTTAATCCTTTCAGAAACCAATATGAAGAAATTTATTTTTTGTTTTGTTGTTCTTTTCATTTTTTCTACAACAAAAAATCTGCAGGCACAGAATTATCCTACTCCAAATAAAACTTATCGCGTTGCAATTTTTGCTCCTCTTTATTTAGATTCTGCTTTCAATGGTTACCAGTTAAGATCAGAGTATGCTATTCCAAAATTTACGATTGCGGGTGCTGATTTTGTTCAGGGTGCGCAGATTGCATTAGATACGATCAATCTGAACGGTCAACATGTTCAGGCCTACATTTTTGATTCGAAGTCTTTCTCAGAACCAGTTCCATCACTTATTAAAAACAATAAATTAGATAACATTGATCTGATCATAGGTTCTGTCAAAGAGCCTGAATACACCCAGCTTGCACAGTTTGCTTTACGAAAAAATATTCCTTTTGTTTCTGCTACTTATCCTAATGATGGTAACATCCGGCAGAATCCAAATTTATTAATCGCGAATTCAACATTAAAAGCCAATTGCGAAGGAATTTTCAGCTACATCATGCAAAAGCATGGAACCGACAATATCTACCTGGTAAAAAAGAAAAATGATAATCGCATTGATAATTATTTCAGGGAAATAAATTATGCAGATGGAAAACCTCTTTTAAAAATTAAAACTATCATGCTCGATAGTTCTATTTCTTCAACAGGATTAAAATACCTTATTGATACTACAAAACCTGTGGTAATTATTGGTGCAAGCCTGGATGAAAATTTTTCTAAAAAACTAGCAGATGCCTGCTATCCTATTTCAAAAACAAATAAAATTATTTTTATTGGAATGCCCAACTGGGATGGCTTTTCGAGCTGGTACAAAAAAGATGCATATCCTGATTTTCCAATCCGTTATACCAGTCCTCATTACGATGTAAAAAATAATTTATTCAGTAATTATCTTGAAAATAAATACTTTGATTTGTATCGCACAAAGCCAAGTGATATGGCTGAAAAAGGTTTCGAGGTTACTTATTGTTTCACATCAATTTTAATCAATCATCCTGCAGCCTTTATACAAAATGTCAATGACACTTTGTATGCTCCTTTTCATGATTTTAATTTTCGTGCGGTACGTAACACTAAATATTCCCCCGTGGATTATTATGAAAACAAGCATCTTTTCATCATGCAAATTATCAATGGACAAATTTCGCGTGAGTGGTAAATCAACAAGTTAAATCTTTGGAATTATTTTCAGAAAGTCTTCCTTTCTTCTGCGTGCAACCGGAAGTTCTGTTTTATCCGTAAGCAACACGTAATTATTTCCTTTGTGAAACCTGTCGATGTACAACAGGTTCACAATATGCGTTTCATGAATTCTGAAAAAATCATTGGATGAAAGTGTTTCTTCAAAATCACCAAGAGTGCGGCTGGAGAGAATTACCTCTTTATTGGCTAGATAAAATTTTGTATAGCGGCCATTGGCTTCAAGTCTTAAAATATCTTTCATTTTTATAAAGCGAATTCCGTCTGATGAAGTAAGTGTGAGCGTTTTTTCAAGAGCAGAATGCTGCGTTAAATTTCGCAGCAACACGTCCATCTTGTGAGAAGTATTTTTAAATTCCATGTTTTGCAAACATTTTTTTATCGCAATTGCCAGTTCATCCTGATCAATGGGCTTCAGCAAATAATCCAGGGCACTTATTTTGATCGCATTGATTGCATATTTATTGTAAGCTGTTGTAAAGATGATATTAAAATGTATAGGGTTTAATTTTTTCAACATTTCAAAACCATTCATCCTTGGCATTTCAATATCAAGAAAAATAAGATCAGGCGCATTGTTTTCAATGCTTTCAATTGCTTTTGCAGGTGTACTGCAAGTATCTACCAGTTCGATCACATCACTGAATTTTTGAAGCATTAATTGCAATACTTCGCGGCTCTGTTGTTCGTCTTCAACTATTATTGTTCTGATCATCGTTACAATTTTTTTCAGAAATTTTGATTGAAATTTATTTTGGAACAAAGATTTTTACAAGTGTTCCTGCAGCATTACCATTCTCTTCCAGATCAATGACTTCAATACCTGAAGGAATTTGGGAATCTGTTTTCAAAGCCTGCAGGCGTTTGGTAGTTACTTCAATTCCCAACGAAGAATGTCCGTCTTTTTTATCTGAAAGGATTTTCGAAGCCACTTCTCTTCCTACTCCATTATCTCTTACATTGATCTCAAGATGTTCTTCAAAATCTTTAAATGAAATTACAATTTCACCGTCACTTTCCTTGTGCATAATTCCATGCAGGATGGCATTTTCAATGAATGGTTGCACAATCATTGTTGGAATAAAAACACTTCCTTCAGCCAACGCTTCATCCACTTCAATGCGGTAATTTAATTTTTTTCCGAAGCGCAATTTTTCCAGTTCAAGATAAAGAGAAAGCATATCAATTTCCTTTTCCAAAGAAATGTTCGGTTCGCGACTCGTATTTAAAATTGATCGGATCAGTTTTGAAAATTTCCCCAAATATTTATCTGCATTTTCAGCCTCATTAGTAAGCATGAATTTTTTAATTGAGTTTAATGCATTGAAAATAAAATGAGGATTCATCTGGCCGCGAAGTGCCGCAAGCTGCATCTCTGCCAGTTGTTTTGATATATTATCCAGCTCTGCTTTTTGCCTTCTCAGTTGCCGTTCTGCTTCGATAGATTTTATTTTGTTCGCCATTAACGTTGCAATCGTTGTCATGGTGTTCAGGTGATTTTCATTAAAAAATCCAAGCTTCGAATGTTCAGAATCTATTACACCTAATACTTCATCTTCATATTTTATTGGAACTGCAATTTCACTTAAACCGCTGTATCCTTCGGCCAAATATCTCTCATCATTTCTGGTATCGTTAACTACAATTGCTTTTCCTGTTTGGGCTACGGTTCCAACAATTCCTTCACCTGGAGCAAGATCGTATGGAAATTGAATAAAAATTTCTTCGGAATCTTTTACACCAAATCCGGCGCGTTGTACCATTTTATTTTTTTCTTTGTTCCACATATAAATAAGGCAATCTTCAAAATCAAGTTTAGCAATCAGGTTTTTGGTTACGTCCCAGAGAATTTCATCTACATCATTTTTTATCAGCAATGAGGTGGAGAAAAAATTATTGATTTGCTCTCTTTCCAAACGGGCTTTATAATTTTCCGTACGCAGTTTTTCCAACTCTATTTTTGTTGCTTCTATTTCTAAAATTCTTTTTTCGCGCAACTTCATTACTTTGAAAAAGATATAAAAGAGAAATGCAGCTGCGCCTATAAAAAAATACCATGCCCAAACAGGAATGATTGCATCAATTCGTAAAAGATTTAGCAGCATTTCAAATCAATTTTCTAACTTAAAAAAAAAAGAAAGTATTACTAAAAATAGAGAAAATTATTGATGTATGATTTGTAATTTTCCGATGGATTAGTCAGGTAGTAAATGAAGAAATCCCGGCTATTAGTATTTTGAATAACAGTTTCAGTCATCCATTTAAAAATCCTTCTATTTTGATAAAAATCAGCAGCAGTAAGTAAGGTAAGAATTAATCGAATTTTTCTTTTTCACTTTTAAAAATTAAAAGAAAATCGATGTTTTTTTTGAATCTCTTTATTTCTCAACATTAAAAATAAAACTTTCACTTCCTGAATTTCCATTTGCAGAAATACCTTGCAAAACCACAAGATATTTTCCCGAAATATCACCAGTAAAGAAAGAAATATGCCCGTTCCCTTTTTCATTTGTATTAACTTCAGGCGACCAATATAAAACATCACGAAAATCAGGAAGCCGGTTCTGACGCCCATTTTCAGAAGAATAATCAGGTGAATAAAAAACTCTTTGTTGTTGCAACCCGTCATAATCCAAAATCACATCATGAGGATTTAAAGTATAATCAGGAAGATTTCCTTTATAAGTAGTATAACTCAAAATCCCTTCTGAAACGATCGGGCCCCAATAATATTTAGCTGCCACAACATCAAGCTTCTGAACTTTTAAAGGATCATAAGCGATAATTCTATTAACATCAAAAACAGGAACTCCATCCAGTAAGATCAAAGGATCTTTTGAAAAAATTCTTTCCGCAGGTTGAATGCTGCTGAGTTCAAATCCCTCAGCATTAACAGTATTTAAATGATACTGCTTTTTCCTGATGACCACATTTACTTCAGCTACATATTCGCGCAGCACTTCTTCCATCGTTGTAAAGCGGGTATAATTATCGAGCAAATATGTCTTGGTTGGTTTGTAAAAAAATGGAAGCGTATCAACATTCAGAGGTGCTAATTTTTGAAGATCATTTCCATGATACGTATTTGAAATCTGCATGTGAAGATTGGCGGCTTCCAGTTCGTCTCTGTTATTTTCTGAAACATTCAAAGAGGGAAAAACCTGCCCTGAATATTCTTCAGAAAAAGGACTGAAAATTTCAAGATGATAAATGCTGTCTTTGGTTGTGTTGGTCTGTAAAACGATCTGGCTCGGACCATAAAAATTTTTCAGGTCAAAATGTATAAACCCCTCCTCATTGCTGGTACAGGCATAAAGCTGAACGCGTTTTCCCGGAACAGAAAGATATACCAAAACATTGGCAGCAGGCTTTCCTGTAGTTTCATTTGTAACTTTTCCGGTGATGATATGACCATAATTTTCAGGAACATAATTAAAAACAGCGCCATTGTTTTCTGAAATATTTTTCCAGTCAAATCTTCTCCAGCCCTGTGTCAGCAGAAGATTATCAAGTGCGACATTCGTTTCTGCATTATCATTTTTAAAATAAAAATCAGGGTTTTCTATGTAACCTTTCAGGTTGGAAGTAAGCCATAAATAAGTGTCAATGTTTTCGCTGTTTTGGTGCAAGCTATCCAAAAGAAAAACAGAAGCTGATAAATTTCCTTCCAATGATTTTCCTGATTCATCTGTTGTTGAAAGATCAATGTTTACTTTATCTCTTTTATTAAAATTTGCTTTTTCTGTTTTTGCATTGATCAGCATTTTATGGTTCGGTCTTTTAAAATAAAGCCTTTCACAAACCGGTTGCCCGTTCCCGGTAAACAAAGTTATTTGTGTAATTCCTTCTTTAAGATCGGCTTTGTTAATTGTAAAAATTGCCTGGTTATTTTGGAGAGAAGCCCTTTCTGAAAAATTAATACTGCGATTGGTTTGTGCAATCAGGTAAATATTTTGTGAGGAAGGGTTTACTGCTGCTACATTCACTTTCAAATGATTTCCTTCATCAGTCAGATGCATTACAAATCCATTTTCATAAGCATCAGGCAAATCGGTTTTGATAACCGAACTGTCGTTTAAAGTTGTAATGGCGGTGTAATGTTTTCCGGTTTCCGGTGTAAGAGCAAAATTTCCCATTCCAAACTTTCCAGTTTGAAAATGAGCAACCGTATCCTGTGATTGATCTACTATGATGCCAGAACCATCGGCGCTTTTTCCGGTATTGTCGTTGATCTTAAAAGCGATCACACTATTGATTCCATTTACAAGATTACCGCCCTCAGGAAAAAAATGAGCGAGGTATTGTTTGCGAAAATTTCTGATAGAAGGATCGAGATTTTCAGTTGTGTTGACGATAGTAATAAATTTTTTGAAAAAATAACCGGCCGAATCATTCTTCATCCAATTGGTATAAGCCCTCAATTCATAATTGCCGGATTCAAGAGAAACGGGAAGTTCAAAAGAACCGCTGCCGCTACCATTATTTATAGCAACTTTTCCCTGCAAAACCGGCTGATGCATTTTGTTCAAAACCTCCACGTAAAGCACTTTGCTTACAGAAAGAGGCCTGTTGTCGTCAGCGTTTTCGACATAGGCTTTAAACCATAAAATATCGCCGCAGAGATAATAAGAGCGATCTGTATGAACATACACTTTTTCCTGCAAATGATTTTTTGCATAATTAGAAAAATTTCCAGCAATTGCATTAATGTTCGTTTGTGCAAAAGCAGGCGCAGAAAGCATGGCACTTAATAAGAAAGCGAAACAGGCAGTAATTTTATGACACATCGTAGAATTCATTTATAATTTTTTTATGGCCAGAAATCAGGTTTAACAGTGCTTCCGGTAAGGGTACAATCAACGCACGTTGCTGAAGCAGAAAAATATCCTTTTGTTACTCCGGATGGCGTAGAATCTTTTAAATAAGGAATAAAAGCGCTGGAACCGAAATAAAATACTAAACTATCTCTTGAATTTGGTACTGTATATTCTGTGCAATTTGAAGTTTCATTCCAATCTGAAGGCATTTGAGAATTGCTGATAAATAGTCTTCTTTGCTGCGTTTGTCCCGCACCAATATAACCGATAACCATTTCAGATGAATCACTTACGCAATGTATATTTCCCCTTGTTTGGTTTGGTTGAGGATCGAAGATAGAACCTACATTTTCAGTATTACTCTTCATTGCGCTCCAGTAATTATATTCAGTTGAATCCAAAGCATATTGTGTAACCAGGATACTATATAAAACGCTGATCCTTCTGTCATGATTGGGTACCAAAGCGACCGAGGCTTCATGAATTATGTCTTCTTTTAATTTTGCGGATGATCCAATTAAAATACTTGAGGAAGGTCTTGTACGATAACAAACAAATACCGGAACTGTTCTGTTCACAACAGTTGTATCAGAAGGATTGTATCTAATATTGGAATAATATTCAGAATGGAATTCCCATGTCTCTGCATAACTCCAGCGATAGAACTTTGTATTGTTGTTTGGATCCCGGGCATTTACATAAACCTGCACATCTCCATCTTTAAATTTCCAGCCCAGGTCTTCGGAAGGAGAATTTTTGAGATTAACAAAATCAGAAAAATATTCTTTGTTGTCAGAAGTAGTGATATGTAAACGGTATTTTGCGTTCGGATACAAAAAATAGCTTCCGGAATAACTTCCATTACCATTTTCATTTAATGGGAAAACATCCTGTAAATTATCTTCAATTACCACTCTTGCATTCAATTCATTTTTATAAGCAGCAGTATCGCCCCAGGTAATATTTCTTGTGCGGCTGAGATTTACCGAAGTTTCTCCATTTCCATTAATGTATCCTTCAACAACGAGGAATTGCGATGAGGAATTCTTTATCGGAGGATCATAAGGAACCTTGCATTTTGCAAGAAACGAAACGCTGATAAAAGCAATCATCCATTTGTACGAAAAAAACTTTCTATTCATTTTAAAAAATCCCTTTATTTCTTTGTTCACTATCAAAATTTATTTTTTCTAAGGCCAGAAAGTTGGTTTAACCGGACTTCCTGAAAGTGTACAGTCGACACAACTTGCGGAGGCTGAAAAGTATGCCTTGGGAAAAGGATCACCGTCCGGATCTGCTTTATAAGGAATATACATACCTTGCCCAAAGTAAAATTTTAAACTATCCACAGGAACATCATATTCTGTACAATTAGGCACAAGGTTCCAATCATCCGGCATGGAAGAAT
>DATNFV010000035.1:0-152802 GCA_035606215.1 Hanamia sp. | reverse complement strand
TTTTCTACTTTAATTAAACATTTTCTTTGATTCCAGAAAAAATGCTGAGCAGTTAAAATCTAATTTTTTAAAAAACTAACTTTCTAAAGGATTAGTAAAATTAAAAAAGCCGTCTCAGTTTTTATTTTGAGACGGCCTCTTGTTATTTAAAAATATTTTATTTAGGTTTAAGCTACCATTTTTTCTTTTTTCCTTTTTATTTGATTGATCACAGAATCTAAAGCTATATCAAAACTTTCTTCAAAGGATTTCGACGAATGTTTTACAAAAAACTGATGACGTGGGGCATGAACTTTTATTTCTGCAATCTTGTCTTTTATGTTGTGAGCTACATTGTCCAGTTTTAAAAAAACATCGACTTTTGTAATCCCTTCGTGAAACTGGGTTAGTTTATTTATTTTTTTTTCAATTAACGCTACCAGCTTTGAATCGGCTGCAAAATGCAGTGTCTGAATGTTTACGTTCATAATAATACTGTTTTAAATGAGAAATGAAATTTGAATAAAAAATCAGAGGTATTTGGTCAGCTAAAATTTTCATGAGAATAAAAAATTTTACAAAAATGAAGTTACATTTTAAGCAGGGTTTTACAAAAACATTTTATTCACTTTTGAATCATGTTTAACCTTTTGGATGAGAAAGTTTATGTGCTTCTTTTAGTTTTTCAATGGTATTATGAGTGTACATCTGGGTTGCAGCAAGGCTGCTATGGCCAAGCAATTCTTTAATGGCATTTATTTGTGCGCCATTGTTCGTCAGATGTGTCGCAAAAGTATGCCTCAAAATATGAGGACTTTTTCTTTCGTTGGTAGAAACTTTTGAAAGATTTAATTTAACAATATTGTAAACGTATTTTGCATAAACCGGGCGCCCTTTTTTATTCACCAGCAGGTTTTGTGGTAAATCCGAAAAAACTCTTTTCTTTTCTGAAATGTATTCTTCAATCAATTGAACCAGCTGATTGTTGATCGGAATTAATCTTTCTTTATTTCCTTTTCCCAATACTTTAATTACAGAAGAATTTTTATCAACATCATTGTCTTTTAAATTAATTAGCTCATTTCTACGTATTCCTGTCTGATAAAGGATTTCAAAAATCAGGTAATCCGTTTTCCCTTCAAAAGTGGGAGGGAAAAAATCGTTTTTTAATAAAACACTAATATCATTTTCAGCAATAAATGAAGGAAGACGACGGCTCACCTTCAATGATGAAATGGTAGAAACCGGATTGATGGAAATATTATTAATTCTTAACTGGTATTTAAAAAAAGATTTAAGAGTAGAAATTTTTCGGTTAATGGTTTTTGAAGAAGCTTTCTTCTCTTTCAAATTTGCAAGCCAGGTTCGGATCAAAGGAGCCGTAATCTCCTTTACCTCTTTTATTTGGTACTCCAAAAAGATAAAATAAAAAAAATCGCAGAGATCATTTTGGTAAGAAATGATGGTATGCTTTGAATACCTTTTTTGAAAAGTAAGATAATTTAGAAATTCCTGGATTGGATAAGTTTCAGTTGAGTGCATAAAAAATCCGGTAAGTGTAAAGTTACAAACTTAAACTTACCGGAAATATTGTATAAAAAGATTTTTCTCAGTTAGATTTCAATCTTACCGCTGGCGATTTGCTGCTTATAAACAGCTTTCAACACTTCACCTCGCCTTTTTACAGATGGCTTAGTAAAAGACTGACGATCACGAAGTTCTAAGAGAGTACGGCTTTTTTCAAATTTTTTCTTGTACTTCTTAAGTGCTTTATCAATATTTTCGCAATCTTTTGAATCAATAATCAACATAAATTTTGACGTTTTTTTTAAGGAGTGCGAAGATAAAGGAAATTTGGAGCTAAAAAGAAGAATTTTCTTAAAAAAATAAAAATATTATCAAATGTTTACAGGAATTGTAGAAGATATGGGTGAAATACAAGATGTTTCGATTCTTGGGAGTAACCGAATATTTTATATAAAAAGTAATTTGACACCCGAATTACATATCGACGAAAGTCTTTGCCATAATGGTGTTTGCCTTACAATTGAAGAAATTAAAAATGAAATTTACCGAGTTTCAGCAATTGAGGAAACATTAAAAAAGACAAATGCCGCATCATGGAAATTAAAAGATATTATCAACCTGGAACGAGCAATGAAAATCAATGACCGGCTTGACGGACATATTGTTCAGGGACATGTGGATACAACCGGAAAGTGTATCAGTAAAATAAATAAAGATGGAAGTGTTGAATTTACATTTCAGTTTGATACAAGATTCGCTACGTTAATTATTGAAAAAGGTTCTATCTGTGTAAATGGTGTAAGCCTTACTGTATTTAATGTTACAGAAGAAAATTTTACCATCGCAATCATTCCATATACATTTTCTCATACTAATTTTCAATCGTTAGAAGAAAATGGCTTAGTAAATCTTGAATTTGATGTTTTAGGAAAATATGTACAAAGAATGATGAAGAGAAAATAAGGATTTTTGTTTGCTATTAGTGCTTTCAACTATCAGAAACTCAGGAATTAAATATCATTTGTTTACCGCTAATAATTTTCATCATACAATGAGCGTTTCGCCAATCTTTCATTTTTTGTAGATGATTTCAATGCAAAAAACTTTCAATCAAAGGGAATAATTTAGAAGGCTCTTCTATTTGTGGATTATGACCTGATCTTTCAAACATTACAAACTTTGCCTGCGGACAATATTCTTTATATTTTTCCATCATCATCGGAACAGCTACACGATCATATCTTCCACCGTAGATCAACACGGGCATTTTTAAATTTTTCAATTCTTTACGATAATCAAATGAGCCAATGTCGCTTCCAACAATAAAGTCTCCATCTTTCCCCACCATCTGATAATAAAGTTTCGAATTAAACGATTTCGGGTATGGTTTTTGGCCGCGCGATAAAAAGTTGTTTGGATTGTATGCATACAAAAATCCGTAGGGGACTTTCCCATATAGCCGTTGATGTTCAGGATCGCTTGATACTGCTCCGGCTTCGCGAATAATCATTAATGAATCCCACACTTCAGGATAGTTTGTTTCGATTTCATGATTACTGTTGTCGTCATCTTTTTGCCACATGATAAAACTGTGAAAAGTATTGGCAAGAATCAAATGGTTTACATGTTCAGGATATTTCAAAGCATAGCCTTGAGCAACAAGTCCACCATATGAATGACCCAGTACATTTAATTTTTCAAAATGAAGTGCTTTTCTCAATCCTTCAATGTCTTCAATATCGCGGGCAAGCGAATATTCTTTTACATCTTTTGCTGTATCGCTTTTTCCTCTTCCGAATGCATCAAAATAAATAATCTCATTATCTTTTGCCAAAGTATCAAACACCCGATAACCTAAATGTGCGCCTCCGGGTCCGCCGGGTATGATAATTAAAGGATCTCCACGTCCTACCAAAACCACCCATAATTTCGCCCCATTTACAGCAATATATTTTCCATCAGTATAACTACTCGGATAATTTTGAGAAAATCCGATTAGAAAAAAGAAAAGTAAAAGAATGAGCAGAGAGAATTTTTTCATGAAAAATCGATTAGAATATGAAGATAAATAAAACCTGATCGTTTCGTTAAAAATCTCTTAATGGATTTCTATTCATTAAACCAAAATAAAAAATCAGACTCTTATTTAAATCAGAAACAATTAAAAAATCTTTCATTAAAACTTAATCTCATGAAAAAAATACTACTTGCTGTTTTTGTAATAACCGGATTTGCTGCATGCAAAAGCAATTCCGATTCGACTGGTCAAAACAGAAATATTCAATTGCTGAGTGATTCAAGCACTTATAATAACAATGTATTTTCTGATACAACAGCTACTGTAAAAGCAGAAGCTGCTGCGGAAATATCAGCAAAACCTCACACTATTATCAGGACAAAAAGCACTGTGAAAAGCCGAATAAAAATGCAAACCGCAACCTCAGTTGCAAATCCAACAGTGCCAGTTTCCCCTGTAGCTGCTCAGACAGTCCCATCTGTATCAACTTCTCCAATTGCAACTACGCCATCAACTGAAAGTACCACTGTTGATAAAAGCTCTGGAGTGGGCAATTCTTCAGAGACTGCATCTACCAGAACACAAACAAAAGTTCAGAAAAAAGGAATGACAAAAGCAACACAAGGTGCTATAATTGGCGGTGTGACCGGAGCAGTTGGTGGTGCAATTGTTAGTAAGAAAAAAGGAGTTGGCGCTGTTATCGGTGGCATTGCCGGAGCAGCCGGAGGATATATTATCGGAAATAAAATGGATAAAAAAGACAATAAATTTATGATCGAATAGCAACTTAGAAATGGACTTTCGTAAAACCCTTTCAGCCACATCTGCAAGGGTTTTTTATTTAAAATATTACAATGATAGCGAATGTAAAAACAGCTATCAATTAATGATCTTAACAAAATTTATACAAGGTTTCTACTAGAAAAAAAAGATTGGCATTATTTTCTCTAAATGCTTAAAAGAGATTAACAATCTCTTATTGTAAACGAAACTTAAACAAACATGACGACGTATTCAAAATTGATTAAATTACTCTTTCTCCCTTTCATCTTTTTATTTGTCTTTACTGCATGTAACAACAATAAGAAATCAGACACAACAAGAGATATTCAGTTACTTCCGGATTCAAGTGCTTACCATAACAATGCATCAACTGATTCAGCAAAAATGAGTGCGGCAAATACAGTTCCTGCTGCACCCGTTCGAAGCTCTCATACAAACCCGGTTGAAACTCATCATACATCTTCCTCCACAACTCATAGCTCAACTTCAAAAGCAAGTACTTCTACTGCCAGCTCAGGAACTGTTTCGAACTCCGGTTCCACCTCATCAAGCCAGGGAACTACAAAGAAGAAAGGCTGGAGCAAAGCGGCACAAGGCGCTGTAATTGGTGGTGCTGCAGGAGCTGTTGGTGGCGCCATTATTTCAAAACATAAAGGAACCGGTGCAGCAATTGGTGCTGCCGTAGGTGCTGCCGGAGGTTACATTATTGGAAGAAATAAAGATAAAAAAGATGGCCGCGTGAAAAAATAGTTCTCTAACCTTCAAATGAAAAAAGCCTCTTCTCCTTTGAAGAGGTTTTTTCATTTCTGCTGTTACTGTTTAGCTCGTTCATACTGTGAAGGCCATGCTAAATCCACATTCAATTCTTTTGCTGAGTGAAGTGGAAAATAAGGTTCACGCAATAATTGTCGCGCCATTATGATAAGGTCAGCTTTTTGTTCCTGCAAAATTTCTTCTGCCTCCTTAGTGGTCGTAATCATCCCAACGGCAGCAGTTAAAATATCCGTTTCTTTTTTAATTTTTTGAGAAAATGGAACCTGGTATAACGGATGAACTTTGATCTTTTGATCGGGTGAATTTCCACCAGTAGAACAATCCATCACATCAACTTTATTTTCTCTTAAGATTTTTGCCAATTCAACAGAATCATTTTCATCCCAACCGCCCTCTACCCATTCAGTAGCAGAAATTCGAACAAAAAGAGGTTGCTCTTTTATTATGTTCCTCATTTCTTTTACAATTTTCATTAATAGCCGGATTCGGTTTTCAAATGAACCGCCATATTCATCGTTTCTATGATTGCTTATAGGAGATAAGAATTCATTGATGAGATATCCATGAGCGGCATGAATTTCAAAAACTTCAAAACCTGCTTCTACACCACGCTTTGTAGCACTAACGAAATCATTTATCAGCTGGTGAATTTCTTCTTTTGTCATCTCTGCTGGCACAGGTTCACCCTCTTTAAAAGGAAGAGCAGATGGCGCTAATGTTTGCCATGCGCCTTCATTTTTATTTAAAAATCGCCTTCCTTTCCACGGACTTAAATGGCTGGCTTTTCTTCCAGCGTGCGCCAGTTGAATTCCCGACACCGCATTTTGTTGTTTGATAAAATCAGTAATTCTTTTTAAAAAAGGCATGTGTTCATCTTTCCAGATTCCCAAATCGTCAAGCGTAATTCTTCCTTCAGGGGAAACGGCAGTTGCTTCTGTAAAAACAAGTCCGGCGCCTCCAACTGCCCGCGAACCCAAATGAACCAAATGCCAGTCGTTCGCAAATCCATCCACGCTTGAATATTGGCACATTGGAGAAACAACGATCCTGTTTTTTAAAGTTGTATTTCTTATCGTAATTGGTTCAAAAAGTAAAGCCATAAGTTTTTATTTTTAAGATTAATATTACCGACCTTTTTTTATCAAATTTCCTACCTGATTTCTTAATTAAATTTCCATTAATTTTGGCGTCCTTTAAAACAATTGGTCCCGTAGTTCAATGGATAGAATAGAAGTTTCCTAAACTTTAGATACAAGTTCGATTCTTGTCGGGACTACCATTTGTTAATTACCCTTTTCTAATAAAATAAATTATTAACCAATACTAAAGAATAAAGCGTTATTCTCGCAAATACTTTTTACAGAATTAAAAATCATAAAACTTCTTTTACCGTTCTGAAGTATTAATGCGATAGTCGTAAATTTGCCGCCTGTTTACTGCATTTTTCAAAAAGAGAAAATAAAGATTATGAAGTTTTTGAATTTTATTATTAAATATCGGCTACTATTGGGAGCGATTTTTTTAGTACTTGGTATTGTTGCAAATCTTGAAGCAGGCTTTTGGCAGGCGTTTGTATTATATTTAATCGCACTGATTTTAATTGTAGGACATTTTCTTTTCGGTCCAATGAGGCTCATTCAGGGATATATGGAAAATGGAGATATGGAAGGTGCTCAAAAAGTAATAGATTCTATCTGGTTTCCGGGATTACTGATAAAACCTGTTCGATCCGTTTATTTTACTTTAAAAGGAAACCTTGCAATGGCGAATCAGGATTTTGAAAGCGCCGAAGTTAACATGAAAAAAAGTTTGACTCTTGGAATGCCAATGAAAGAAGCCGAAGGTGCTAACAAATTGCAATTAGGAATGCTTGCAATGCAAAAGGGAAATATCCGCGAAGCAGAAAATTATATTCGTCAAGCCATACGCTCCGGTTTGCCAGACAAGGAAAACCAAGCTGCTGCTTACTTACAGCTTTCTTCTATCATGATCAACAAAAGAGAATTTCGCGCAGCAAAAGAATATTTCAGAAAAGTAAAATCGCTGAAACCAACGACACCTCAGATTGTTGACCAGGTAAAACAAATGGAAAAATATATTACCCGCATGCCTGGCTGATCAGAAATTTCTCTTTCTTTTTCTTTTACCAAAAATAATTTGCTAATTATTTGCACTGAAAAATTTTTGCTTAAAACCTTTGTTAATCTTAAAACCTATTTTTGTATAACAAAATAATTTATGGAAGTAAAAACCAATAAAATTGCCTTGCTGGTTGATGGCGATAACGCTCAATCAAAAATGATGGACCTGGTATTGGAAGAAGCTTCCAAATATGGAAAAGTTACGATCAGGCGGGTTTATGGAGATTGGACAACACAACACATGAATCATTGGAAAAGCCAGTTGAATGAAATGGCGTTTAACCCTATTCAAAAATTTTCTTACACAACCGGAAAAAATTCTACTGACAGCGCTTTGATCATTGATGCGATGGATATTTTGCATGCTGACCTTGTGGATGGTTTTTGCATCGTTTCCAGCGACAGCGATTATACAGGTTTGGCAAAAAGAATTCGTGAAGCGGGTATTTTTGTAATGGGAATCGGTGAAGAAAAAACGCCGGCAGCATTTGTAAAATCGTGTGAAATATTTACTTATATAGAAAACCTGGAACCAAAAGCTGAAGTGCCGGAAAAAAAGGAAGCAGTAAAAAAGAAAAACGGAAAATCTTCTATGAGCATGAAGCTTATCAACAAGGCTTATGACATGAGCATCAATGAAAGTAATGAAGCGTATATTTCTACTTTAGGAATTAATCTTAGAAAATTAGATCCAAGCTTCGATGTAAGAACTTATGGTTGCAAAACACTAACGCAATTTTTTTCAAAACTTCCCGGTTTTGTTGTTGTCGATAATGTGATCAATGGATTGAATAATCCTTTGATAAAAAAGAAATCGTAATTATTTCTTCGTTTATAATTCAGGAGGATTGTCTTTCCAGTTCCATAAATACCTTGAAGCATAGGTGCGATAAGGACTCCATTTCAATGAAATTTTTTCTATTTTCTGCAACAGAATTTTTTTATCGGTTTCTTTTAGATTGTACAATTTAATAACGCCTTGTTTCAATCCCAGATCGTCAAGCGCAAACACATCTTCGCGGCCAAGCGTAAACATCAGGATCATTTCTACCGTCCATTTTCCCACTCCTTTTATTTGTGTAAGTAAATGAATTACTTGTTCATTGCTCATTTTATGTAATTGGGCATCTGTGATTTTATTTTCAATAAAAAAACTGCAAACATTATGAACATAAGAAGCTTTGGCATTGGAAAATCCGATGCTGCGAAAGGTTTCTGCCGGAGTCTCTAAAATTTGTTTTGCAGTGGGTTCTTTTCCATCAAAAAGAGCCAAAAACCTTTTGTATAGAACCTTGGCAACGGTCGTGCTCAATTGCTGACTTAAAATAGAAGAACACAAACGCAAGTACACTTTATTTCTTTTTTCCAAAACAAAAGACGGCTGTGATTCGATTACTTTTTTAAGTTTTTTATCTTTTGATAAGTGATTAATATGTTCCAATGTTTAGATTTTGCTGTTTTATGCTGCTAAAATATACAATTGCTGTTTCGCTTTTTTATTTTTTTCAAATTTCTTAGATAAGCCTGGCAGACTTGATTTTCCCAAAATCATTTCTCTATTCCAATTCATTTTTTAGCCTCCGGTCCTTCTGTTTCAATTCCTACCACTGGCTCTTCTTCATGCAAAGGAGTCATCGGAACCGAATTAAATTCATTGCGATAAATTTTTACCAATACAATAAAATAACTGATCAGCAATGGGCCAAAAACCAATCCCACAAAACCAAAAAGCCCGAGGCCCACGATCACGCCAAAAATGGTAATAAGCGGATGAACATTCCCGATTTTGCGAAGCAATGTGATACGCGCCACATAGTCTACATTGGAAAGTATAATCAGCGAATAAATTCCCAATCCTACTCCCTGCAATGTGTTACCAATAGCTAAAAAATAAACAGTTAGCGGAACCCAAATTATTCCTGTCCCAACAATCGGAATCAACGAGGCAATGGCAGTAAGAAATCCCCAAACACCAAAATCATCCACCTTAAAAATATAATAACCTAATGCTCCTACAACTCCCTGAATCAGCGCCAGCAAAGGAATTCCGATCGCATTCGCGCGAATCATCACTGTTGTTTCTACTCCAAGAATCTCCCTATTAGTATATTTTAAAGGAATGAGTTGTTCAAGATATTTCTCCATTTTTTTTCCATGCACCAGCATATAATACAGGACAAAAAACATCAGCAGCAGGTTGGAAATAATGTTGGCGGTAGTTATAAAAAATCCGGGAATTTTTGTTGCAAGATTTTTTATAGCAGTTTGTAAACTTCCATCATTCAACAATGAAATTCCTGTTACATGTTGAATTTTTTCTGAAACATTTCTTGCAATAAGAATGACCTGGTCAGGATTATTAAACAGTGCGACAATCTTAGGAACAAATAAAACAATCGCAAGATAAATAGGTAAACAAATGACAATGATATAGCCAAAAATATAAAGAAAAGCGGTCCATCCAGGGCGCCAGTTCCTGTCATCAATCAAATGGCAATAAGATTTTTTACTAAGAATATACAATGTGATAGCGCCCAAAACGCCTGGGAGAAAAATAAAAAAATATTTCAGGATCAATACGCCCAACACGATGATCACACTCAATAAAACAATTTGCCGCAGACGATTATTAAAACTGTTCATTCAATAAAAATACTGGAAAAAAGCTGATTTTTTCCCCTTCAAGGATTTTTAAGAATAGGATTTTTTTAAAGAAGAATTTGGTTACTAAACGAAGAAATAGTCACGATTTCCAAACCGATAAACCTTCGCTGCAATTGGCGCAGATATCAATGTTTTTGCGACTTGTAGTAAGATCACTCCGGAATTTTTTATAGTTTTTATTTTGCCAGATCTCTTTGAAAGATTCGTTTTTCAAATTTCCTAAACGATGCATAGCGTCTTTGTCAAAACAACATGGAACTACCATTCCATCCCAGGTAATCACATTTGCCTGCCACAATTTCCAGCAATGATTTTGCAATTTATTTTTGGCAACTTGTTTGCCTTCTTTATCTTTTTTATAGCGGCTGAATTTTTCATTTTTTGGTATCAAATGATTCGGGTCATTTTCATAATCATAGATCTGTGCAGTTTTAAAACGAACTTCATCAACCCCTACTTCTTTGGCCAGTTTTTTTACATCTTCTATCTGATGTTCATTTGGCCTTACCACCAAAAACTGGAAAAAAACAAATGGCTTTTTGCTCTTCAATTCTTTTTTCCATTTCACAATATTCCTGGCACCTTCAATAACTTTTTCAATATTTCCTTCGCGGCGATATTGCTCGTAAACTTCCTGTGTAGTTCCATCAAGAGAAATGATCAATCTGTCCAAACCGCTTTCAACAGTTTTTTTTGCCATCTCATCTGTAAGAAAATGCCCGTTTGTTGAAGTTGCCGTATAGAGACCTTTTGAGGAAGCATAGGAAACCATTTCCAAAAAATTTTTATTGAGATATGGTTCACCCTGGAAATAGAAAATCAGGTAAAGAATGTCTTTATAAATCTCATCAATCGTTTGAAAGAAAAAATCTTTTTTCAACATTCCTCTTGGCCGCGTAAATTCTCTTAATCCGCTGGGGCATTCCGGGCATTTTAAATTACATGAAGTCGTTGGCTCAAAAGAAATGGAAACCGGCAACCCCCATTGGACAGGCTTTTTGAAGATGCGGGTAATATAATAACTGGATAAAACTTTTGTTGCATTCCAAGCTCTTCGAACGCTTAGCTTCGACAAAAAATTGATGCTGTCATTGTAATTTACCTTTGGCATTTGTCAAAGATAATGTGTAATAAAGCAAGTAGAAGCGAAACTATACTACAAAGAGTTTCGAGCTACGGAATTATCAACGTGAGTAGAATCAATGAGTGCCAGTTGAACTAATGGCGGCTCATTAAAATTCAATCTGTGATTAAGGAATTTATCGTAGTTCTGAGAGATTACATTGAGCGCAATAAATTTCATCACAAAGATTCTTGTTTCTGTTGGAAGATATTTTTTAATATCCCAAAAATCGGGTTCCGATTTATTGCTTTTTTTCATTGCGGCTCTTACTCCTCCCTGCCCACAATTGAATGCGGCAACTGTAAGAAGAATATCATCATTAAAAAATTCAAGTTGATCACGGAAAAATTTAGCAGCGGCTACCGTTGATTTTGCAAAGTTTTTTCTCTCATCGTTTTTCTTGCCCACATGCAAACCATATTCTTCCGCAAGCTCACGCATGAATTGCCAATAACCAACTGCGCCTGCCACTGACACGGCATTAGGGCTAAAATTGGATTCAAGCGCAGGCAGCATTTGAAACACATCCGGAACACCAAATTTTTCAAAAATTGCGGCAGCCTTGGGAAAAAAGTTTTTCCCCCTGTTGAACATGTAAATAATATAGCTGCGTTCTTTTTTCGAATATTGTTTTACGTACGCTTCGCTTTCATCACGATGTTCTGAAAGTTCTTCAGGATAAGCAACCCATTTAGGATTTCTGACAAGAGTGCTTGCAAGATGTACATGAGTAGAAATTGAATCTACTGTTGAGTCCGAAAAATTATCGCTCGTGAAACCGATAATGTCTTTCGCTGAAGTGCTAAAGCCAATTATAAAAAAGATTATAATCAACGTTAATAAGCTCTTTGATTGAATACTTTTCATTTGAGAATTTTTTTCGAGTCAAATAATTATTACGTTTTAATAACGCCGGATTTAGTAAAATGGGTCTTCAGTTATTTTTAAAAGATTGAACTTTAATGTTTATAATTTTGTTTCAGAGCCGGCCAAAGATAATTCACAAAAGCTTAAAATGCAAGCTTTGAGGTTAACTGCCCGTTAAAATGAAAATTATGAAAAAGATTCTTGCTTTCCTTATATTTCTATGTTCAGAGGCTTCAGCACAACAACTTTATACTGATTTAGGCAAAATTCATGCCATTGCTTTTTCCGAAAGCCAAAGTTATTCACATTCTTTAGAAATGAGAGGCGAAACGAAAGCTTCTCAAAATTTTGATGTTACCTATTATCGCTGCGAATGGCACGTCGACCCTGCTTTTCGCTCTATAAGTGGATGCCTGACATCTTATTTTAAAATTACTTCTTCAACTAATTTTATAGTCTATGATCTTTCTGATTCATTGAAAGTGGACAGCATAAAACAAAGAAATGTTTCACTTTCCTTTTCGAAACAAAACAATTCCATTCAAATAGATCTTCCCAATTTTACCAGTGAGGGAACCTTTGATTCTGTCAGTATTTATTATCACGGAGTGCCGCCCAATACAGGTTTTGGGTCATTTGTAGCTTCTGTTCATAACGGTGTTCCGATTGTTTGGACATTAAGCGAGCCTTATGGAAGTCGTGATTGGTGGCCTTGCAAAAATGGTTTGGATGACAAAGCCGATTCCATTGATGTTTTTATTACTGCGCCCAAAAATTACACCGCAGTATCTAATGGCTTGCGGCAAAGCGAAATCATTTCAGGTGATCAAAAAACCACGCACTGGAAACACCGGTATCCGATTGCCTCTTACCTCGTTTGCATTGCTGTAACTAATTATTCAGAGTTTGAAAATCACGTGCAGGTTGGAAATATTGATTTGTTGATGCAGACATTTTGTTATCCGGAAAGCCTTTCTTTATTTCAACAAAACACTCCGCTTGTGCTGGCATCACTTCAATTTTTTAGTAAAATTTTTGGCCCATATCCTTTTATCAACGAGAAATATGGACAGGTTCAATTTGGATGGGGCGGTGGACAGGAACATCAAACCACTACTTTTATTGTAACTCCCGAAGAAAGCCTGATGGCGCATGAATTGGCACATCAATGGTTTGGCGACAAAATCACTTGTGGAAGCTGGCAGGATATATGGCTCAATGAAGGTTTTGCAACACATCTGGCAAGCATGGATATGGAGAATAAATATCCTCTAACGGTCAGGAATACGCGAAAACACGAAATTGAAAATATTACCTCTCTTTCGGGCGGTTCGGTATTTGTTACGGATACAACCAGCGTGAATCGCATTTTTGATTCGCGGTTGAGTTACACAAAAGGCTCGCATCTTTTATACATGCTTCGCTGGATTTTAGGCGATAGTGTATTTTTCAAAGGAATGAGAAGTTATTTCAATGATTCCTCTATTGCTTATGGTTTTGCAAGAACAAAAGATTTTCAGAGAAATTTAGAAAAAGTAAGTGGTGTAGATCTCGGTTATTTTTTTAAAGATTGGTTTTACGGACAAGGATATCCTTCGTATAACGTTCAATGGAAGCAATTAGACAACAATAATGTAAGTATAAAAATGAATCAAAAAACATCCGATCCTTCTGTTACTTTTTTTGCATTGCCTGTAGCTTTACAATTTAAAAATTCATCGGAGCAGAAAACTATTGTGGTTGATAATAAAACAAATGGTGAAACATTTATAAAAGACATCGGATTTATCGCTGATAGTGTTATTGTTGATCCTGATTATTGGCTCATCACAAAAAATAATACTTCTCAGAAAATAAATGATGTTGCAGGTGTTAACGCAATTGAAGTTTTTCCTTCACCTTTCCTCAATAATATGAATATCTATTTTAGAAACTTCAATGCCACAAAAGCGCACGTAAAAATTTACGACAGTAAAGGAAGTTTAATGTTGAAGATGGATTTGCAAATTGACAATTCTTTGTTCTATTCGCTGAATATGGCCTCTTTTGCAAGAGGGGTTTATTTTATTAAAATACAAACAGATAATGGCGTTAAGTTTGCGAAAAAAATCATCAGGCAATAAATCAGGTTGCCGTTAAGCTAACGGTTGTGACACGAAAAAAGAAACGATCTTCAGGAACATTTTACAAAATATTTTTTTGGCTCTGCCTGCTGATTACAGCTATTTATTTTCTTTCAAAATTTCTTACTCCGCAACCTCATGTTTTTTATCCGGGCTTTCAAATTGAAATTCCAAATGGTTTTGAAATACATGGAATTGACGTAAGCAAATATCAAAACGTAGTCAATTGGAAAGAGGTAAAAAAAATGGAAGAGAAGGGAATTAAAATTGGTTTTGTTTTTATAAAGGCAACAGAGGGAACAAGCATTGTTGATGATCAGTTCAGGAGAAATTGGGTAAAGGCGGAAGAACAAAATATTCCAAAAGGTGCATATCATTTTTTTATTGCAACACGAAGTGCCAAAAAACAAGCTGACAATTTTATTCAGATAGTGAATTTAAAAACCGGAGATATGCCTCCGGTTCTTGATGTTGAAAAGAGCCTTGGCCTTTCCGTTGATGAGATGCAAAAAAATGTAAAGATCTGGTTGGATGAGGTTGAAAAACATTATGGCATAAAACCAATTATCTATACAAATATTGACTTTTATGAGCGCTATTTTCAAACAGGATTTGAAGAATATCCATTGTGGATCGCACATTATTTACAACCCGAAAAACCACGGATAGAAAGGAATTGGGTATTTTGGCAACACAGCGAAAAAGGCCGTGTGGATGGAGTCAATGCACCTGTTGACTTTAATGTTTTTTACGGCGACAGTTCTGCTTTCAATAATTTTTTAATTCACTGAATCTTTTCAACTGCTGTGATCGGCTACAATCAGCCATTGGCCATTTATTTTTTTGAATAATAAAGTAAAAACTCCCTGCAAATCCCCGATCGTTCTTTGCAAATGCCATTTGCCAATTACAAAATAATACTCTTTAGAAATTGGTTTCATCTGAAGAAGCGTAAATTTTAATTTTCCCATTGCTTCTTTATCCGGATAACCTTTTTTGTAATTGTCTAAAGTCTTTTGCCATCCGTACGTAATTCCTGATTTTCCAATAAACATTACCGAATCATTTTTCCAATATCCCTGCATATACTTTTCGAGATCGCCTTTGTTCCATTCATTTTCCTGCTTCTGTAATACAGTCCTTATGGCACTTTCATCTTTTGATTGAGAAAATGAAAATGCAGAAAAAAATGCAAACAGTAAGCAAAGGAATAAAGCCGTTTTATGTTTTACCGCGAATATTGAAAGTGGTGTTTGCATAAGTATCTGTTTTAAAAATTATTTTTTCTTGCCAAAACGATCGTATTCTTAAACTGTTTTTTCTTTCCTTCTTTATTAAAGATTTCAGTGTAAATGATATAAATTCCCTGCGGAAGCTTTTTATTTTTATCACTCAATCCGTCCCATCGGTAATACCCTTTTATTCCATTCAGGGAATTTTTCTGAAGATAGCGAACAGGTCTTCCTGAAGCATCGAAAATAGTGATGTTTGCTACATATCCAGCTGACGGAAAACTATAATTGATAGTTGCAAAATCATCCTGACCATCATTATCAGGAGAAAAAATTTCGGGAGAAACAGAAATTTCACCTGTAACTTCTTCATTGATTTTGTATTGAGAATTTTTAAAGCCTGGCGTTCCATATCCTGCAGAAGTTGCAGCAGAATGAAAATTACTTTGAGAGGAAATGCTACTGTAATCAATCCTTTCCAGTGAAACGCCTTTGGTATTTTGAAGCAGCGCAAAATGCCAATTGTCGGAATAATTTACTTCGTCAATGATATTTCCCTGAGAGTTTAAAATGATGACATTTCCTTTATCGTTTGGAAATGAAGGCATGTTTTTTATTTTTAAGAATGCATCTGGATTTGCAGTGATGTATTGACTTTTTACTATTTCTGGATTTGTAGTTACAGCAATAAAATCTTTTGGAAATAGCAAAAAAGATTCTGTTGATAATTGAGAAATATTTGCGATTGCATTGCTGCTGTTCCTGTTAGCAATAAAAATTCTATTCAGATCAATAATTTTTTGAGAACGATTATACAATTCAACATAATCAACACCCAGGGGAAGCGGATTGAATAAAATTTCATTAACAACAAGATCAAGACTATCAGCATTTTCAGCAAGGCCAAATCTTGCAGAATTTTTTGAACCAATCATATTTCCCGAACAATCCGAGCTATTTTTAACGCTTACATTGTAGATAATTCCTTTTGAAATTGGCTGATTCAAGGTGATATTTATTTTTTGAAACAAAGGAGGAATTACGGTTACATTTTTCCCAAATATGCCGTTGTCAAAGATGTAGTTATTTACTGTAGCGGCTCCCAGGCTATCGAGAGATTCATTAAAAACAAGTGTTACGCTTGTCGAACTGTTGGCAAAAGCATTTAAAATTTTGGGAGAATCGGTGTCTTTATTATCTGAAACAACAGAATTTTTTCTTCCGGGAGTTCCGCCGCTATTATCTCTGCTTGCTTTCCAGTTAGAAGAACCGGAGCAAGGATTTTTTGTGTCAATCATTTCCAATGACCAACCGCCATCTTTCTTCAAATCATTCTGATACCATTCCGAAGAATATTCAACTGCATGAATAATTTTTCCGGTTGCATCCGCAATGGAAATCAAATCGCCGTCATTATCAAGTGAGGGAAAATTACTAACAGAGATCGTTTTCGCAAAAGAAGACAGAGCAGAAAAAGCGGTGGTTGAACAAACGATCAGAAAGCTATCAGGTTGCAAGATTAGTTCACTGAAAGGAGTACTGCTACTGGTTAAATCACTCATTTTCCATCCTTTCAAATTAACAGGAAATGCAGAAGTGTTTTTGATTTCAATCCATTCATAATTCGGTAAACCAACTGATGGTGAAGGATCAGGAAACAGTTCGTCAATTACAATATCATATCGTTGAGGAATATAAAAAGCAAAAGTTGAACTTGCATTCTGAATTGCATTTCCTGAAAGATCTTTTACATCATTTATGAATAACGTATATACATGGCCGTCAGTAAAACTTTTACTGAACCCCAGATGAATCAATGCTGGATTTTGCGCATCTGCAATCACTGACAATGGCATTCCCAGTCCATCATTTGCAGAGTAATTTGAAAAAATATTTGTTCCCTTATCTATTGCTTCATTAAATAAAATATCAATCGAATTTGAAGAAATAGCTGTTACAGATTTTATTTTCGGTGGGTCAACGTCAGGAATAAATTTTTTAATTTCAATGTCATCAAAAAAATGTTTTTGAAAAAAAGAAGAAGTGCTTTGTTTTATTAAAAAACCAAAATAATCGGATGTTAAATATGTAGCGTCCGAAGCAGATCCTTCAATAATAAAAGAATTTCCGGTTCCACTCATGTCTCTGTAAAGCGACCAACGACTGGATTCATCGCGAATCACTCTTATTTTCATCACATTACTACTATGATTTAAAATCCCGTTTTCCCCATCAATAATTTTTGTGATTGTTCCATTAGCATCTTTTCTGTAAAGGCAAATTTCATCATCTGTATTTCCTATTCTTACAAAGTACCCAACATTTGCACCCGATCTCAGATCGCTGGAAGAAGCGGTCAGATAAGCATCTACTAAATTCGATGAAGAAGGATTAAAATCAATTTGCAGCCAGAAATTCCCATTGGGCTGAAGTAGCAAGCACACTGGCAGTACTTACATAAAAGCTACTGTTGCCAACAGTGTTATTGCTTTGAAGTTGAAAAGAATTATTGACTTTAAAATCAGAAGTATCAAAAATCCACCCATGATTTTTTTTAAAATCTTCATCTGAAAAATCTTCTGCTAGCTGCGCATAAGCAAAGATTTGCGGTAGTAGTAGCCAAAAGAAAACGATCATTTTTTCTCTCATAGAAGCAGATTTAAGATTAAAAATAAGTACTTTATTTGCGATATAAGAAAAGGAATCACAATTATTTATTCATTTATTGTGAAGTTTGCTTTTCATTTAAGGAATATTTATTGAATAACAGTGGTTGATAAAAAAGGAATGAATAAATTTGCACCCTAAAAAATTTAAAATGAAAATTGCAGTTGTGGGCGCTACCGGACTTGTGGGCAGCAAAATGCTACAGGTGCTCGAAGAAAGAAATTTCCCGGTAACTGAATTAATTCCAGTGGCTTCTGAAAAATCAATCGGTAAGGAAATTACTTTTAAGAATAAAAAATATAAAATTGTATCTGCTGAAGATGCCATCGCTGCAAAGCCGGAAATAGCCTTGTTTTCAGCTGGTGGAGGCACTTCACAGGCATTAGCGCCAAAATTTGCAGAAGCAGGAATTACCGTTATTGATAATTCTTCTGCATGGCGTATGGATCCTTCAAAAAAATTAATAGTTCCTGAAGTGAACGCAAATGTTTTGACCCAGGAAGATAAAATTATTGCCAACCCCAATTGTTCTACTATTCAAATGGTTTTGGTTTTAAATCCGCTTCATGAAAAATATAAAATTAAAAGAGTCGTGGTTTCTACTTATCAAAGTGTCACCGGTACCGGCGTGAAAGCTGTTCAGCAATTGGAGAATGAGCGAAATAATGTAAAAGGTGAAATGGCTTATAAATATCCGATTGATAAAAACGCACTTCCGCACATTGATGTTTTTTTGGACAATGGATATACCAAAGAAGAAATGAAAATGGTGAACGAAACTAAAAAAATTATTGGCGATAATTCGATCAAGGTTACGGCAACCTGCGTTCGAATTCCGGTTGTGGGTGGTCATAGTGAAAGTGTAAACATTGAATTTGAAAATGACTTTGACCTTGACGAGGTAAAAGAAATTTTATCAAATTCTCCCGGAGTGGTTGTTGAAGATGATGTTGAAAATTTCATTTATCCAATGCCGTTAACTGCTCATGAAAAAGATGAAACATTCGTCGGAAGAATTCGTCGTGATGAAACTCAGGCAAACACCTTGAATTGCTGGATCGTAAGTGATAACCTTAGAAAAGGTGCAGCCACTAATGCAGTTCAGATAGCTGAATATCTGGTAAAAAATAATTTAATTGAAACACCTTCTGAATTAGCAACAGAAGCATAAGTTATTTTCATAAAAATAAGAGGTATCATCAATTTTCCAAAGTTTGTGATACCTCTTTTATTGTTAGTGAAGTTTTTCCAGAGCTGCTTTCAACTGGTTAAGCATTTCCGGTATTTCTTCTTTCCTACAAGTTCCTACGCTCAGGCGATACCAGTCAGAATTCTTAGGAGCACCAAATGCATAAAATGGTACCACTGCAAGTTTTGCTTCATTTAAAATATAAGAAGTAACATCAGATTGTATGGCAAGTAAACCACCTTTATCTGTTGTTTTACATGCAAGACTGAGTTGAATCGTCAGGTAAATTGCAGCTTGTGGCGCACATGCATCTACAGAATAACCTTCTGATTTTAATTGCTGAAATCCTTCATAAATCAGTTGCAATCTTTCTTCCAGTTCTTCTTTATAATCAAAAAGATATTCATCAACTGCATTATTCATCAACAGAAATTTTGCCGTTGCATGTTGCTCCGCCATTGGGCTCCATGCACCCACATGACTGTTGATTGCTTTCATTTTTGCCAACACATGTTCAGGTCCTAAAGCCCAGCCAACACGAACACCTGTGGCTGCAAAAGCTTTGCTGATGCCATCAATAAAAATGGTATAATTTTTCATTTCAGGGCGAAGGCTAACCGGATTATAATGAACTGTATCGCCGTAGGTAAGCATCCAGTACATTTGATCGTACATCACATACAACTTCTTTTCTTCATCTCTTCTCCGCTCATTTTCTTCGAGAACCATGTCGCAGATCTTTTCCAATTCCTCCTTTTTAAAAACCGTTCCTGTCGGATTTAAAGGCGAACACAAAGCAATGAGCACAGCATCATGGATATGTGGTTTTATATCTTCTGCCAAAGGCATAAAATTATTTTCGCGGCTTGCCTGGATGACTTCATGAAGGCCTTCTGTAAAATGAACATAATGATTATTATTCCAGCTCGGAACCGAATAAATTACTTTATCATTTTTGTCGACCAAAGCGCGGTATAAAGTATAGATCAAAGGACGTCCGCCGGCAGCGATTAAAATTTCGTTGGTATTAAAATCAAGCCCTTCTCTTTCTTTAATAAATTTAGAAACAGACTCTCTTAATGCAAGAATTCCATCTGCCGGAGGATAGGTAGTGCATTTGTTTTTATAGGCGCCAATGATTTCCTGTTCCAGTTTTTTAGGAATAGGGAAAATCGAAGAATCAAAATCGCCAATGGTGAAATTATATATCTTTTCACCCTGTTTTATTTTGTCTTTGATATCAGCACCAAGGCGCACAATCTCACTGCCAATAAGGGTTTCAGAAAGATTACTCAATTTCCCAAACGCTTTTCTTATAGAATGATAAATATTGATAGTAGTAATTTTTGATTTGGATAAATATACTGATAAACTTTTAAAAAAATCTCCGAAAATGATTATAATTAAACATTTCCCTGATGAGAAATAATGAACTGAATGATTTCATCGAAAGAAACTAAAGCTCTGTCGCAAGCATCCTGGATTTCATCTCTTGAAACATTGGCGGCAAAAGATTTTTCTTTCAATCTTTTCTTTACGCCTTTCAATTCCATTCCTTTATAACCGCCGGGTCTCATCAAAGAATAAGCGTGAATCAATCCTGACAATTCATCAAAAGCATAAAGCATTTTATCCATTTTGGTTTCCGGCTCTACTCCAAAATGATTTGGTCCATGAGAAGCAATCGCATGAATAATTTCCGAATCCACATTTCTTGATTCAAGTTCTTCAACAATTTTTTTACAATGTAGTTCAGGCCATTGATCCCAGTCAGCATCATGAAGCAACCCTGCCATTTCCCAACGCCATTGATCTTTATCCTCTAACTGTTCTTTTTCTGCTGCCCACGATTTCATAAGGTTGGCTACCTGTAACATATGTAAACGCAATCTTTCATTCAAAACCCATTCATTCAATAATTGCATCGCTTCTTCTTTCGATAGAACATTTCCATTATTTGATTTGTCCCCAAAAGTGTTTCTGTTTAATAAAAGACTCATTATTTTCTTTTGAATAAAGGTGATAAATATTTCTCAAAAAAATATTTCAATACACCAGAAAATATTTCTTTCGCTTCCCAACAAAATTCTTTCCTTTGTCCCAATGTCATTATTTATTTCATCTTTAAACTCAGGAAGCAACGGCAATTGCTATTACATAGGAACCAGTACTGAAGCGGTTTTAGTGGATGCAGGTATTTCATGCCGGGAAATAGAAAAAAGAATGAAACGTCTTGGTTTAAAGATGGAAAATGTAAAAGCAGTTTTTGTTTCTCATGAGCATTCTGATCATGTTAAAGGATTGCCAGTTTTGATAAAAAAATATCAGTTACCGGTTTATATTACGCCACTTACCATGCGGAATGGAGGTTTAACTTTTGAAGAACAACTAATCAAAGGTTTTAATGCGCATGAACCTGTGACTATTGGAGAATTATCTATTACCGCTTTTCCAAAATTTCATGATGCAAGCGATCCTTACAGTTTCGTAATTTCTTTTGGAAAAATTTGTATCGGAGTTTTTACTGATATCGGAGCTCCATGTCAGCATTTGAAAAAATATTTTCAACAATGCCATGCTGCATTTCTTGAGGCAAATTATGATGAAGAAATGCTTGACAAAGGCAATTATCCTTTTCATTTAAAAAAACGCATTCGTGGTGGAAAAGGACATTTAAGCAATAAACAGGCTTTGGAGGTTTTTATCGCTCACCGTCCTTCTTTTATGACGCATTTATTATTATCACACCTTTCAAAAAATAATAATTCTCCTCAAATTGTAGAACAATTATTTAACGACCATTCAGATAACGTAAAAATAATTGTGGCGTCCAGATATGCGGAAACTGAAGTATTTGAAATTTCCGTGGAAACTTCTGATATTTCAGTTGTGAATAACAGCCGCACTTTAAAACCTTCTTTTTCTCAACTTTCTTTTTCTTTTTCTTAAACTGATACTGGCACAATATTTAATACTCGTTTAATGAATTTAAAACCATTAAAAAAAATTGTATGACTGATAAAAAAAATGAAAATAATATATGGCAGGAAAGACTAACCAAAGAAGAGCAACAACGTACTGAAAAAGCTTTTGAGCAGGCAGAAGAAGATATCGAAAAAGACCCGGACATGCAGCCTGATATAAATGAAGATCTGGACGAAGGCGAATTAGCGAGAAAAGAAGGACATCCGTAAAAGTTTTTATTCAATACTTTTCTTTCGTTTTGTGAACAGTTATTATTAACAATGAAATAATTAAATGTGAGAACTATGGAAGCAGCGCGAGAAATCCGACTAACCAAGATCACCCAATTTCTCTAATACTCTTTGCATCTTCTCAAAAAGCTCATGAAACTCGGGCAACTCTTTGCCCGTGTAAACAAAAAAAACACCGAGATTCTTATGATTTTTCGTCAATTGATTGAGCAATTTATTTTTCTGCAAACGATACGTTTCGCGCATCAATCTTTTGATTCTATTTCTATCAACGGCCTTTTTAAAATTCCTGGAATTAACTGTAAACCCGGCCTGAAGTGAGAATTTTTGATTTTCAGATTGAAGATAAATAATACGTAAAGGAAAAACAGAAAACGATTTTCCTTCTTTAAAAAGCTGTTGAATCAACGTGCGGCTTTTTAATCTTTCGTGCGCTTTTAAAGTAAATCTTTCAGTGATAAGATAAATATTAAATGAAAAACAGCTTAAAGATAAAATAAAAAATAGCCCCATTAAAAGAGGCTATTTTAAAAAGTATTTTGTCAGATAAATTCTTATTTTTTACTTCCGTGTTCATCAGAAACGGTCAGTTTATAGCGCCCTTTTTTTCTGCGGCTTGCCAAAACTTTACGGCCATTTGCGGTTGACATGCGCTCTCTAAAACCATGTACACTTTTGCGGCGACGCTTATGCGGCTGGTAAGTACGTTTTTTCCCTGGCATTGTTTTATGTTTTTCCTTTTAAAAAAATTGTTTCTGTCGCTCAGCCGGGCACCATCCCTGCTGTTTGTGAAAGGGCTGCAAAAGTAAGAAAAGATTTGAGATATTCTCTGCGACGAGTTTTTTTTGCCATGAATTAACAGAATAAAAGAATTTTAGGAAGCCTGATTTTACTAATTGAAGCTCTGATTACTCGTTTTCTCTCTCGTTTCTTTAGGAACGCCTTTTTTTATTGAATTCGGAATTTATAAATCCACATGCTTTGAATGAACTTTTTCTCCAAAAAAAATCTTTGAATGTTTATCAAAATCTTCAGTTGAATCGGTGGTAAAAAATTCTAAGGTTTCATTTTTACTGCATTTTAATTCAATTTCAGGATGCCGGATTAAATAATCTTCAAGGCTTTTTGCAACGATCATTCCCTGTGAAATTACTTTTGCTTTTTCCGGTAAATATTTTCTTATTTTTTCTATAAGCAAAGGATAATGTGTGCATGCCAGCAAAATAGTATCGATTTGCGAAGATTTTTCTAATAAATTTTCGATGTCTTTTTTGATGAAATAATCGGCTCCTTCGGAATCGTATTCGTTATTTTCTACCAAGGGAACCCACATGGGGCAACTATGTTGATATACATTTATTTTCGGAAAAAACTTTTCAATCTCAATCGGGTAGGAATCAGATTTTACAGTTCCTTTCGTTCCCAGGATGCCAATATCTTTTGAATCAGAAAAATTTCCAATAATTTCTGCGGTTGGCCTGATCACTCCCAACACTCTTTTATCCTTTTCAAACTGTGGAAGATATTTTTGCTGAATCGTTCTCAAAGCCTTTGCTGATGCAGTATTACAGGCAAGAACAATTAATGGACACCCTTTTGAAAACAACCATTTTACGGATTGTAATGTATATTCATAAACGGTTTCAAATGATCTTGTTCCATAAGGCGTACGCGCGTTATCACCCAAATAAATAAAATCATATTCGGGCAAAACTGATTTTATTTCCTTTAAAATGGTAAGTCCGCCATAGCCGGAATCAAAAACACCAATGGGAGCTTTGTTCATTTGTCAAAAATAAAGAAGCCACCCGGTTTTAAGGAGTGGCTTTTAAAAAATTTGTCGATACTTATTATTTTTTCGATGTTGGGGTTGTTGAAGTTGGTTGTTTTAAACCAAGTTTTTTAATTACCAATGGGCCCAAATCATTAGCAGGTGGCACTACAATGAGTGCTTCTCTTGGCATTACATAAGTGTACCCATTTTCTTTCGCTACTTCTTCAATCGCATTTTGCAATTTCTTTTGAATAGGAGCAGATAGCTCTTGCCTTTTTTGTTCAAAATCATTTTGAATTTTTTGTTGTTCACCTGCCAGTTCCTGGTTTTGTTTCTGAAGATCGCCTCTTTTTACTTCTTTAAGGCTTGGGCTCATCGTTGCAGAATCTTTAATAAATTTTGCAACTGCTTCATTCAAAGCAGTCTGTTTGTCTTGTGCATTTTGATACAAAGATTGTTGGTATTGATCCAGTTGTTGTTGAACAGTGGCGGCTTCTGGCATTAGCTGTATAATTTCATCAGCACTTATATAGCCGATCTTTTGTGCGTTCGTTGTTGTAGAGAATCCAAATATTCCTGCTGAAATAAGAAGGACAGTGAGAAGTTGTTTCATTTTTGTTTTTAGGTTTGTTTTTATAAAGTGTTTAAAAATATGTTTTTGGCTGCACCACATTTTTTGTTTCGCAATTATTTAACACCCAATTCCCGCAGCACATCATCGCTCTTGTCCAGTTTTGGGTCGGCAAATATAACGGTAATTCCTTCACTTTTATCCAAAATAAAATCATATAATTTTGCTACCGCTAATTTTTGTATAGCGTTATAAACCTTATCCTGTATTGGTTTAATAAGCTCTTCCCTTTTTTTGAAAAGATCGCCCTGGTAACCGAATCTCTTTCTTTGAAGATCTCTTAAATCTTTCTCTTTGTTATAAATTTCGTCTTCTCTTTTCTTCTTTAATTCATCGCTTAGCATTACTTTTTCTGCATCATAATCTTTATACATTTTATCAAGTTCAGCAGATTTTTGGTCAATTTCCTGTTGCCACATCTGGCTAAACTGATCTAACTTTTGCTGAGCATCTTTATACTCAGGAAGTTTATTTAAAATATATTTTGAATCTATTACTGCATAGCGTTGTGCAAAACTATTTGCTGAAAAAACAAAGCAAATGGATAAAATAAAAAGTAGCTTTTTCATACTCATTCTTTTCATTTGAAATAAACTTTCTTTAACCTTCGATTACTCTGGTTCCTGACCCAGCATAAAGGTAAATTTAGCTGCGCCTTTTAATCCTGTTCCAGGAGTGATTCTATCCAATCCTATTCCATAATCAAATCCAAGCAACCCAAACATTGGCAGAAAGAAACGCATTCCAACTCCAACAGATCTTCGCAATTGGAAAGGATTATAGTCTTTAAAATTATACCATCCGTTAGCAGCTTCAAAAAATGTAAGCCCATAAATTGTACTGCTGGCGCTCGTGCTGAAAGGATACCTCATCTCCAATGTATATTTATTGAAGATAGTAAAAAAATTAGTTGCCTGGCTTAAATCAGGGTTAATTTTTGGGTTAGAATTATCATAAACCGGATATCCTCTATGTGCAATAATATCATATCCTAAAAGTCCGTAGTTATTACTCAACCCAGCATCTCCCAATTGGAAACGACCAAACGGTGAAACAGGAGCACTTTGATCGTATCTGCCAAGGAAACCATATTTGGCAGCAGCATACAAAATAAACTGTTTGTCTTTATTTTCGCCCCGTCCCTGGCCAATTGGAACATACCATTGGGCGGTAAAACGTTCTTTGTGATACTCAATCCATTTGTATTGATCAGCAACTGATAATGGGGCACCATTTCTAAACATAGAATACGGCGGCGTTAATTCGGTACTTAAAATAAAGTTGGAACCGCTTGTAGGGAAGATCGGATTTGGACCTGCCGAACTTCTTGCCAAAGTGATTTTAAAACTGATATTATTAGAAATTCCATTCAACAATCCCGGGAAAATGTTATAATTCTTCAATTTATACCGTTGATAATTCAGTTGGTAAACCAAAGAAAAATAGTCATCCGGCCATCTCAGTTGTTTGCCCAATGAAACACTAAAACCGGTATTTTTTATGTAAGAAGAATCGGCGTAAGAACCATTGTAATAACCTGTTCTCGGGTCATAAGCGTTGGCATATTTCGTATCATAATATCCGATAGTAAATGGATTTCTTTTTTTACCGCCAAGCCATGGTTCCGTAAATGAGAAGTTGTAAGAACGGAATTGTCTTCCGTTACTTTGCGCTCTCAAACTTAGCTTTTGCCCATCACCAACCGGCAAAGGATCCCATGCCTTTTTCTTAAAAATATTATAGATTGAAAAGTTATTAAAGGTAACACCTAATGTTCCTGTAAGGCCGATTCCTCCGCCAAATCCGGCTGAAAGTTCCAATTGGTCAGAAGATTTTTCTACGAGATTCCAAGTAATATCAACTGTTCCATCTGCCTGGTTCGGAACGATACCCGGAGAAATTTTTTCAGCATCAAAATAGCCTAATTGAGAAAGCTCCCTTTGTGTTCTGATAATCTTTTCGCGGCTGAACTTTTCACCAGGAATAGTTCTTAATTCCCGACGGATCACATATTCCTTGGTTTTATCGTTTCCACTAATTTCCACTTTTCCAATAGTAGCTTGTGGTCCTTCTACAATTCTGATCTCATGATCAATAGTATCATTGTAAACAGCAGTTTCTACTGGCGTAATGGTGAAAAACAAATAACCATCATCCATATATAAACTGGAGATATCGCCGCCTTCAGGAGAAGGAGTTACACCTAATCTCTTATTCAGAGTTTCTGCATTATAGATATCGCCTTTTTTAATTCCCAGAAGTGTATTTAATAATGAATCTGAATATTTGGTATTTCCCTTCCAGGTAATATTTCCAAAATAGTAGCGCGGCCCCTCGGTAAGTTTAATAGCAACATCCAAATCTCCATGATCATTATAAGTAGTGTCAGCAACGATAGTAGCGTCACGGAAACCAAGCGAATTATAATAATCCAAAATTTTGTTCTTATCCTCGAGATATTTCTTTTCGTTGAATTTTGCAGAAGTCAGCAATTTAATTCTGACATAAGGATCAATAAGTTCTTTTGTTTTTGTGGGATACAAAAATCCGTTTTGATGCATATATTCATCCAAGGAAAGCCGGTTATTTTTTGTAGAATCATAAACGTTATAATCTTCTCCGGGATATAAAGTCAACCGGCTTTTTTCGTGAGTTCCCTTCATCTGCTTTTTCAATTTCATATCCGGAACTTTATTATTTCCGGCGAAATAAATATTGTTGATCCTCACCTTTCCGTTTTTGCTGATCACAAAAAGAATATTCACCGCATTGGCAGCTTTCGGATCTTTTGATTGATCAATTACCACATCTACATTTCTAAAACCTTTATCAATAAAAAATTTCTTTATCGTTGCAATGGAAGAAACTTTAAAACCTTCTGTAACCCGCGTCACTCTTCCTTTTTGAAGATCCAGTTTTTTAGTAAGATCGTCTGCTTCTGTCTTACTGATTCCCTTGAATTTAAAGTTAGAAAGAACCGGTCTGTCTGTAACATGTATTTCTATATCAAGATCGTTTCCTGTTAATTGCGTCAGATAAATCTCAACATTAGAAACAAGATTTTGTTTCCATAGGTTAGTAATTGCATTTGCAAAAGCATCACTGCCGGGAAGAACTATTTTGTCTCCAACTGCAAGTCCCGAAATAGAAATGATCAGGTTAGGATCGAAAGTAGTTCCGGTAACGGTGATATGAGAAATAACGTATTGTTTTGGTGTTTTGGAATTGAAAATATTTTCAAGTTCTACATTTACAGAAGAGGGCATTGTGTCTGAAGAAATGGGAGGGATTGAATCTGTTTTCAGTTTGGGAAGAGTATCTGTTTTTACAGAAACCACAGAATCGTTCAAAATTTGAGCGGATACAATAGTTCGGGCAGTAAAAGTGATAGCTATCAAGAAGAAAATCTTGTAGATCTTGCGCATTAAATCGATTTTAATAGGCCGGCAAGTTAATTTCAATTATTAAAAGTTTTTGTTAAATCAATCACAAGCAGAGGCAGAAAGTGAAGGGCTAAAAGCCGAAGGCCAAAGGATTAGAGCTGTTCACTCGTTTTGCCAAATCTTCTTTCGCGGTTTTGATAATCAAGGAGAGCTTCATATAAATTTTCTTTTCTGAAATCAGGCCAAAGTGTTTCTGTAAAATAGAGTTCTGAATAAGCAAGTTGATATAATAAAAAATTACTGATGCGGTATTCTCCACTGGTGCGGATCATTAGCTCAGGATCAGGAAAATCAGCAGTGCAAAGATGTTGCTTAAACACTTCTTCATTTATTTTATCTGGTTTTATTTTTCCATCTTCAATTTCTGAAGCCATCTTTTTTACGGCATGCAGAATTTCCCAACGGCTGCTGTAGCTTAATGCCATTACCAGGTTCAATCCTGTATTGTTTTTTGTTTCTTCACAAGCTTCGTCCAGTTCTTTTCGCGCATTTTCAGGAAGCATTTCAAGATTGCCAATTACATGCAAACGGATATTGTTTTTGTTGAGCGTGGAAACTTCCGTGCGAATGGTTTTTACCAATAATTCCATCAGGCCTGTTACTTCATCTTTTGGCCGTTCCCAATTTTCTGTGCTGAATGCATATAGAGTAAGATACCCGATTTCTAATTCGGCACAGCCTTCTACAATATTTCTAACACTTTCTACTCCACTGTAATGTCCAAAAAGCCGGTCCTTCCCTTTTTCTTTTGCCCAACGTCCGTTGCCATCCATGATAATAGCAATATGCCTGGGAAGTCTTTCGGCGATCAATTTTTCTTTTAAATTCATTGTATTAAAAAAGGAAGTCAGGCATTAGGCAGCCTGACCAAAACAAAAGTAAGGAATTGTTGAAACAGAATCTGCTAAAATATTTTAGGGTTTTGCCGTCGGGCAATGATAAGAAGTAATATTGAACGAAACGCCAAATTCTGCAATAATATATTGATCATTCTGTTTGCTGAAACCACGTTGGCGACCTTCAATTCCAATCGGCGGACCAACTTCAAAAGAACGATCCTGCATAATTGCGGCCAGGGATTTTCCTCCTGCCGGAGAAGGGAATTTATCAGCTCCGATATAAGTGGTGCTTACATCATCAATATAATCAGTAGTTGTAAAGCGTTGCGTAATTTCAAATGAAAGATTTAACCGATCGTTAATTGCATATTTTGCACCCAACCCGATTGGGAAACAAAGTGCCATACTTCCATAAGGTTTTCTTCCTTTATAAAATCCTTCACCTTCAGTATTCAACGGACGCAAATAAACTTTTTTATTTTGATAATAAGCATAGGGGTCATAACCAAAAAATCCGATTCCAATAGTTGCATAAGGCGTAAAAGCGTGTGCCGGATCTGAAGGAATAAATTTTAAAAAATTAAAATCGCCTTGCAAAGCAAGCTCAAAGATATTAGTATTGAAACTTAGGTTTCGTCTTTGCTGATATTCGTTTTTACTATAAATATCGCTGTAGCCCAATTGTGCAAAATGACCTGAAAGCCGGAGAGAAGTATAATTACCAAATTGCTTTCTGACAAATGCACCTAACGCGATTTTAGGGCGGTTAATGTAATCGCGGTTATTCAGATCGCCAAAGTAATGGGCTGCTCCGGCAGTAATTCCAAACTCACCTTCCTGCACATATTCATTCATTTGTGCGCGGCTATGATTCAACACAAACACTAAAATTAAAACTGCAAAAACTTTTTTCATTTTTTTCGAAGCGTTAAGGGTACGAAATAAAGCAGATTAAATTATTTATAAAGTTAAAATTAATAATTCCTCTTGTCGAGCCCCCACGATAACTTGCTTCTAATCGTTTGAAGAAAATTGTTTTCATTTAAACGCACAAGATTGATACTAAAAACTTCTTTTCTTATTGCCAGCAAAACATCTTTTGAAGCTATTTCGCGCCTGCTATCAAGTGTACATAAAAATCCATCTGTTCTACCTTCAATTTCAAACGAAATAATAGAATCATCCGGAATTACCAACGGCCTGATATTTAAATTATGTGGCGAAACGGGCGTAATTACAAAACTTGCAGAATTCGGAAAAACAACGGGCCCGTTGCAACTTAATGAATACCCGGTTGACCCTGTTGGGGTAGCAACTATCAGGCCATCTGCCCAGTATGTGTTTAAAAATTCTCCGTTTAGATAAGTATGAATCTTGATCATTGGAGAAGTATCTTTTTTATGGATCGTAAATTCATTAAGTGCAAAATTCAATCCTTTAAATAAAGGCATGTTGCCATCGAGGTGAACCAAAGACCTTTTGTCAAGCTTGAAAGTACGTTTCACCAAAGCTTCTAACGCAGAATGAATTTCGTCTTTGCCGATACTGGCTAAAAATCCCAATCGTCCATAATTAATTCCCAAAACCGGAATTCCTTTGTCTCCAACAAATGTTACCGCATCTAACAAAGTGCCGTCGCCGCCAAGACTAATGATAAAATCAATTTCATCCAGATCATCAGAACAATTAAAAGTGGAATATTTATCAGTAATATGAATAGAGGAATAGAACTGGTTAAAAAAGTCCTGGTAAATAACCGGTTCAATATTATAATGGGAAAACTCTTTCAGCAAAACCTTCAGGCCCTCCAACTGTTCAGACTCTAATCCGCGACTATAGATTGCTATTCGCATAATGGTTTTCGTTGAGGTTTTACCTGGAAACATTAAAGTTTGTAAAAATAATTCGTTTTACATAAAATCAGTGACTATATTTTTAAGTGACTATATTTTTATTTACACGAAAAAAGGAAAAGAAGAAAAAGGAAAGATTTGCGGAGAATTATAAAGCTGAGGAAAGCCGTTTATTGATCTGTTACTGTAAAACCAACGTGTTTTTTGCTCAGATCTGCAGATAATTCATTAGATTATTATAGTTGGAGCTAAGTTCATTTTCAAATAATTCTTCCCCGGAATAAAAGGAAACGGAGTATTCATATCTTTCAAAGGTAGCGATGATAGTAGAAACTTCTTTTTTATTGATCTGCAAAGTGACTTCTAAAAAATCAGGTAAAGGATGAGGAGAAACATTAAGATGAAGAATGGTGGCGCCGTCACTTTCGATGATGCTGTTGATTTCAGAAATGGTAAAACGGCTTCTTTCTATTTCCAAAACAATTACAGCTCCCAATTCCGATGAACCGCAAAAATTTCCCATCGCTGATATCAAAGCGCTTCCAGAAATAGTTCCCGCAAATTCATTACTTTCATTAACAACTGGAATTACATTAGTTTGATAGAGGTTATAAATCGAGGCAGCTTTTAAAAAATGATTACTTGAGTTAACAGCAGCAGGAATAAAATTGGTTTGAAAAACTTCAAGCGTTTTATCTTTTACAGATTCGATCAAATCTTCTTCAGCAATAAGGCCTAAAAATTTTTCCTCTGAAAGGACAGGAAGATGAGATATTTTAAATTCATCCATTAATTGCAAGGCTGTTTCCACTGAATCATGAAGATTTAATGTGGGATAAATATTATCAGTAAGTTGCAGTGTTGTCATTTTTTTTATTTTTACTGCAATATCATTTAATACAAAGACAACAAAAATTAAAGAATTGTTGCAGCAGATACTTTTAATTTTGAAAGAAATGTGCCAAGTATCTTATTAAACTCCTGTGGAACTTCCATCATCGGTGCATGACCGCATTTATCAATAAAATGAAGCTCACTGTTTGGGATCAGCTTATTAAATTCCCTTGCTACAAAAGGCGGAGTGATCGTATCGTTATTTCCCCAGATCAAACAAGTAGGTTGTTTTATCTGGCTTAGCTCGTCGCCAAGATTATTTCTAATCGCCGATTTTGCCAATGAAATGATCTTGATAACTTTTAGACGGTTATTGGTAATTTCAAAACATTCATCCACAAGTTCATCTGTTGCCATAGCAGGATCATAAAATGTAAGCTGGGTTTTTTTGCGAATGTATTCTTTATCGCCGCGCTTCGGATAACTGTCGCCCATTCCGTTTTCAAATAAACCAGAACTTCCGGTCAGGATCAGCGATTTTACCCTTTCAGGATTTTTTAAAACATAAACCAGAGCAACATGGCCACCTAAAGAATTTCCTAATAGATGAATCTGATCATAATTGCGGAATTCAATAAATCTTTTCACAAATTTTTGTAACCCACCAACGGTTGTATGCAAAAGATCCAGGTCAAAAAGCGGCAGCAACGGCACAACTACTTTATATGATTTTCTAAAATGCTCAATAAGGTGCGAAAAATTACTTAACGCGCCAAATAATCCATGCAGCAACACCAGTGGTTCTCCTTCGCCTTCTTCTATAAATTTAAACTTTCCTTCTTGTATTAATTGATATTCCATTTTCGGTTAATACAGCATTATTTTATGCCGTTTAATTATTGCTAAAATAAATGTTTCTATTGAAAAAAACAGCTAAATAATATTTGGAAGAAATTTTATGCCGCTAATTTGTGCCCCAAAGTTTCAAAAAAAGTTTGAAGCTGGCTAAATAGATCTTTAAAAACAGGGATTATTTTTCCAAGGTTGTTGATGAGTTTTGGACCCCAGGGCGCAACGAAATCATGAACAGCGGAAGCAGCTACAGTTGCAGGCTTGATCAAAAGCATTTTTTCTGCAAAAAATAAAATAACGCTGAAAATGACAGTGTAAATAATCAGGTAAAGAACAATTCCTCCAACGCGATCGAGCCAGCCAAGCATGGCAATGCTTAATGTTTTTTTAATAATTCTTGCGCCAATATTTATCAGTAAAACAACGATGATAAAAACCAATGCGAAGGAGAGAACAGGCAACCATTTTATAAATACTCCAGCAGATTTTTCAAAATGATGCGCTACAATAGCGGAAAGTTTTAACGCTGCAGCCAAGCCGATAATAAACGCGATAAAAGAAAAAAGGCCAATGACAAGCCCTTTGGTAAATCCTTTGAAAACAGCAATCACCATTATGATAAAAAAGGCAACATCTATAAGCATTGGGAGAGTTTAATTTTTAGTTATCTGTCGGTCACCAGTTGTTGGTTCCCGTCGATTCTTCTATTTCGTAAGCAACTCCTTTACAATTTCCGCAATCGTTTTGCCTTCAGCTTTTCCGGCAAGTTGTTTATTAGCAATTCCCATTACTTTCCCCATGTCTGCCGGAGAAGAAGCACCTGTTTCAACAACTATTTTTTCAATCACAGATTTTAGCTCTGAAGCGTCCATTTGTTTAGGTAAAAATTTTTCGATCACTTCAATTTCTTCTTTTTCTTTTGAAGCAAGATCGTGACGGCCTTGCTTTTCATAAATTTCCAAAGAATCTTTTCTCTGCTTCACTAATTTTTGTAAAAGCTTTATTTCGTCTTCTTCTTTTATTTCTCCAGATGCGCCTTCAGCGGTTTTTGCAAGAATAATTGCAGATTTAACCGCACGCAAAGCACGTAATCCTTTTTCATCTTTTGCAAGCATAGCAGTTTTTAAATCAGTCATTACTTTTTGTTCCAGGGACATAATAGTATTTTAAAAGTGAATAATAAAAGGAGTTGGACAAACCAATCTTCGCATCAATTAACCAGAAAGCTAATACCCCAATTAACTTCCTCCCTCTTTCGCCACATATTTCTTATGAAATTCAACTGCAAATTTTTTGATTTCAGCTGTGAGTTCAGAGCGTTTGGTAGCCCGGTCAAAAGTATCAGCAAGCGTTACAAATAACTGGTAATAAAAATCTGCCATTTCATCCGTCGTCATTTCTTTTGTCCAAAGATCGATACGCAAAGCCGTTTTTTCTATCCCATCCCAAAAAGCCAGAAACATCGCTTTTGCATTTTGCGGAGTAGCGACACTTGTTTCTGAAGCGCTCCATGAAATGTGATGCGGAACTTTTTGTGGATCAAGTTGAACTTTGATGTTTATATTTGATTCTGTCATAATTGGGTGCAAATTTAATATTATTGCACCTGAATAAGCTATTCTATTTAACCTTTCTTTAACCCTGTAACAAATACATTTGCGAACTTAATAATCTTTATGAAGAAAATTGTTTTTGTAGTTACAGCGTGTTTATTTTTTTCAATGGCCTTTTCCCAGGAAAATCAATCTTCTACAGATAACAACAAGATCAATTTTACCAATCGCTCGGGCGATCATTTCATGTTCCAGATTTCGTCTGACCACCTGGCGCAAATGCCCGACAGTATCAGCAGTCACCAAAGTGGCTTTTCAAGAGGTTTTAATGCTTACGTGATGTTGAATAAACCTTTCAAAACCGCGCCAAAATTTAGTTTGGGAATCGGTCTTGGTGTTAGTACCAGCAATATTTTTTTCAAGAGAGTGAACATCGATCTAACAGCGGCTCCCGGACCGCTTCCATTTACACCGTTAGATTCTGCTGACCATTTTAAGAAATATAAACTTGCAACTACTTTCCTTGAAGTGCCTTTGGAATTCAGGTTTACTGCCAAACCGAACGAATCTAACAAAAGCTTTAAGGCAGCGCTCGGTTTAAAGATCGGAACATTGGTGAATTCTCATACAAAAGGCAAAACTTTGGTGAATAAAGACAATCAAACCCTGAACGGATATGTTCAAAAAGAAAATAGCAAACGATTTATTAACAGCACCGATTTTATGGCAACTGCCCGTGTTGGCTATGGAATCGTTTCTCTTTTCGGCTCTTACCAATTAAACAAACTTCTAAAAGACGGCGCCGGTCCGGCAATGAAATTATACCAGGTTGGGGTTACAATCAGCGGATTTTAAAAGATACTATCGCTGTTTATTTTTAATTTATCATTTGAAAACTGATGAATTAATTTTGCCGTATTAAATTCCTTTCTATTGATCGAAAAAAAAATTGATTACAACAATCCTATAAATGCCGTTTTAGTAGCAGTAATCCAAAACGGGCAAACAGAGCCGCTCGTAAAAGAATACCTTGACGAATTAAAATTCCTTTCAGAAACAGCAGGTGCAGAAACCATAAAAACTTTTACACAAAAACTGGATCATCCTGATAGCCGCACTTTTGTAGGCAAAGGTAAACTTGAAGAAATCAAACATTTTATTGAAAGAAAAAATGTGGGACTGGTCATCTTTGATGATGAACTGACCGGTTCGCAAATTTCAAATATTGAGAAAGAATTGAAAGTTACTACGATTGATCGCAGTGATTTAATTCTTGACATCTTTGCTTCAAGAGCAAAAACTGCACAGGCGAAAGTGCAGGTTGAGTTGGCGCAATATCAGTATATTTTACCCCGGTTAAAAGGAATGTGGAAACACCTCGAAAGGCAAGGTGGCGGCATCGGAAGTCGTGGTCCGGGTGAAACAGAAATAGAAACTGACCGCCGTATCGTAAAAGATAAGATCAGTTTACTAAGAAAAAGATTGGCTGAAATAGACAAACAATCTTTTACCCAAAGAAAAGAACGCGGAGAGTTTATCAGGGTTGCACTGGTTGGTTATACCAATGTAGGAAAATCAACTATTATGAATTTGTTAAGCAAAAGCGATGTTTTTGCTGAAAATAAACTGTTTGCAACATTAGATACAACAACAAGAAAAGTGGTTTTAGGCCACACCCCGTTTCTTCTGAGCGATACTGTTGGTTTTATCCGCAAACTTCCCCATCACCTGATTGAAAGTTTTAAAAGTACTTTGGATGAGGTTCGCGAAGCAGATATTTTATTGCATGTCGTTGATATTTCTCATGCAAAATATGAGGAACAACTGGCCGTAGTCAATAAAACTTTACAGGAACTGAAAAGCTTCGAAAAACCCGTTATAACAGTGTTTAACAAGATGGATCAATATGAGAAAAATACATTTGATCAATGGCTTGAGCTTGAGGTGAAGCAACAATTGTTGGAAGAATTGAAAGAGCGATGGCAACAACAAACCAACGGAAACTGTGTCTTTATTTCGGCAACCGAAAAAAGCAATATTGATGAATTGCGCCAGATTCTATTGAACCAGATAAGGAAATTATACCAGCAAAAATATCCTTACAAAGCCGAATTTTTTTATTGATGGAAACTAATCAAACCTGGACCAAAATTGCCAATTCTATTGATGAAATTCATTTTGGCGAAAATAATATTGCTTCCATAAATATTGATAAAAAGCCTGTTTGTGTTATCAAAACGGCTGATGGTTTGCGTGCTTGTTCTTCAAATTGCCCTCATGCCGGCGCAGATTTATCTGAAGGTTTTTTGGATAAAAGAGAAAACATTATCTGTCCCGTTCATAATTACCGGTTCAATTTAAATAATGGAAGAGACACCAATAATGAAGGATATTTTCTGAAAATTTTTGTGGTTAAGGAAACAGAAGAAGGGATATTTATCGAAATAACATAAACAGAAAAAGCGATTATTTCTTTATTTACGGGAAAAAGAAACCCCGTGAAAAATTATCGAATCCTCCCAATTTTTAGTGAAATAATTTTGGGAGAATTATTCCTCAAAATTAGGATGTCAACTCTACCCGCTGTTTTTTGCAACAAATTTTTATAAACATCGAGGTCTGCACTAAAATTATTGTTAACAGACATGATAACATCTCCATTTTGCAGTCCGCATTTGTCAGCCGGAGAGCCTTTGATAATATCATCAATAAAAACCTCTCCATCAAAACTATACATAGTCATCCCCGTATAAGAATAATCAAAAGGGTCACGAAAATGCGAGTTGGGAACCAGGTGAATTTCTTTTTGAGGATAATTGATAATCAAATTAAACCGTCGTAAAAGGTCGTTCCCGATTAAACCACCACCAGATGGATATCCGAGAATATTATTTTCATCATCGAGAATGTAGGTAGGAATTTTTCTGAATTTATATGGACCAATTTGCACTTCTTTTATCAGTGTTAATTTCATTCTTCTCTTGCCTCCGAGACCCTGAACTTCAATTACCACAGGTTTTCTTCTTTTAATTAAAATGGAACTATCATCTTTCAGTTGTTTGCTCAATAAAAAACACAGGCCCGCACCTGTATCAAAAAAATAATTGGTAGTAACAGTTCTCGAATCTTTGATCGTTATAGGGACAATGGGTAATCCCCTAAAATCCGGATGTAGCAGTATTCCATGAGAAGGGTACCGCATATACCCGGGATGATAAATGCTGACCATTAAACTGTCGAAGTTAATTTTTATCATGAATCTTTGTAAAAAACTATAGCCGATTATTCCGTCGATTTTTACTCCATAAACGCTGGTCAACACATCATAATCATTGATATAAAAATCGAGACTATCAACTTTTAATCCTGGAAATGAAAGTGAATTATGTTGTGAAAAATCAACTTTTCTAACGCCGGCAATTCCATAAATATATCTGCCTGACGGCTTATGAGCAATAGAATATTTTGCGGTGGTTGTAGAATCTAACGAAATTCCGCCGCTGCCGGTGTCCAAAATAAAGTTGAAAGTATCGGCGATATTATTAAACCTTGCTTTTAGGAGAATTACTCCGCCATTTAATTGCTTAAAATGAAATTCAGTGATCAATTTGGCTGGTGTTCCCCAATACATTTCCTGGCCATATAAGCTGATAGTTGAAAAGAAAAGTATGAAGCAAAATAAAAACCTCATAAATGATCAAAAACTAAATTTAAGAATTATGACTGTACTTTTGCTGAAATTATTTTGGAAAAATTTATAGCAGCAACAAGAAAATCCGGATCATGAATACATCAGAATTATTACAAAAAGCCTTACGTTTTGAATTTCTTTCTATACAGGAAGGCACTTTTTTATTTAAAAATGCTGCTTTATCCGAATTGATGCTGGTAGCCGATGAACTGAGAAAAATACAGGTACCTCATGGAAAGGTTACATGGATCATCGATAGAAATGTAAACACTACTAATGTTTGCATTGCCAATTGTAAATTTTGTAATTTTTACAGAATTCCCGGTCACAAAGAGGCTTACGTAACAGACATCGAAACCTATAAAAGAAAAATTGAAGAAACTTTCAGATATGGCGGGGAGCAATTGTTGTTACAAGGCGGCCATCATCCTGATCTTGATTTAAGTTACTATGTCAATCTTTTCAAAGAATTAAAAAAATTATTTCCGTCTTTAAAACTTCACGCACTCGGTCCTCCGGAAGTGGCCCACATTACTAAAATTTCAAAATCTACTCATCGTGAAGTTTTATTGGCTTTGAAAGAAGCGGGTTTGGATTCAATGCCAGGTCCGGGCGCTGAAATATTAACCGACAGGGTCAGAAGGCTGATCAGCAAAGGAAAATGTGGCTCACAGGAGTGGCTTGACATTATGGTAGAAGCTCATAAAATTGGTTTGACAACCTCTGCTACAATGATGTTTGGACATGTGGAAACGATTGAGGAAAGGTTTGAACATTTGGTAAAGCTAAGAGACGTTCAGACAAAAAAACCGAAAGGTGCTGTAGGATTTTTAAATTTTATTCCATGGACTTTCCAGGATGTGGATACCTTGCTTGCAAAAATTCGAGGAGTTCATAATCTTACCACCCCTGAAGAATATATCCGGATGATTGCGATGAGCAGAATCATGTTGCCAAACATAAAAAATATCCAGGCCAGCTGGCTTACGGTCGGCAAACAAATAGCTCAAATTTGTCTTCATGCCGGAGCCAATGATTTTGGAAGTATCATGATTGAAGAAAATGTGGTAAGTGCCGCAGGTGCACCGCATCGCTTCACCAGCAAAGGGATCCAGGAAGCAATACGTGAAGCGGGTTTTGAGCCACAATTGAGAAACCAGCAATATGAATTCAGAGGAATGCCACAACTGATGGAAGAACAGGTGATTGATTATTGAATCGAAAAAAATTTATACAAACAACTCCACGGTAATCGCATCTGCAAATAGTTTTCCTTCATCTGTCAGAATAATCTTATTGTTCTGTAAGAGATAATTTTCCCTTTTTATTTTCTGATTCAATAAATTCTCGATGCGCTGTTTTTCTTTTTTGGAAAAATCTTTTTCAATAAAATTCAAATCTGTTCCTTCAATGGTTCGTAAAGAGGTCATAACATATTCATTCAGTTTTTGTGTTTCAGAAAGAACTTCTTTTTCAAAAGGAATGATATTTTCCTTTAATGATTTTATATAAATGATATTGTTGTTTTTATTCCATGTTCTGACTTTTCCATTAAAAGAATGAGCAGAGGGGCCAATGCCAATGTATTTTTTTGATTGCCAATAACTACTGTTGTGTTTACTTCTAAATCCCGGTTTGGCAAAATTCGAAATTTCATAATGTTCATATCCAGCACCACGTAAAGCTTCCATCAGCATTAAATATTGTTTCGATTGAACATCATTATTAATATTTTCTTTCCTTTTTAATTCGATCATTTTTTGCAAAGCCGTTTTGGGTTCAATCGTTAAGGCGTAAGAAGAAATATGAGGAATATCAAAATCAATAACCGTTTGAATGTTTTTTTCCCATTCTTCATCACTTAACCGAGGTGTCCCAAAAATAAGATCAACAGAAAAATTATTAAATCCGGCCTCGCGTGTAAGGTTCATTGAATTCAAAGCCTGAGCTGCATTATGCGCCCGGTTCATCCATAATAGATCTCTTTCAAGAAAAGATTGTATACCGATGCTAAGACGGTTAATACCTGCTTTTTTCCATCCTAATAATTTTTCAAAATTGATATCGTCAGGGTTTGCTTCCAGTGTAACTTCTGCATCCGGCGCAATTGAATAATTTTTTTTCAGCGAAGAAAGAAGTGAAGAAATTTCTTTTTCAGAAAGCAAACTGGGAGTACCACCTCCAAAATAAATAGTTTCAATAGTTTCATTTGATGAAATAACTGCGATATCATCATCAGGATTTTCTTTAGAAACAGAACTTCTTATTTCAATTTCTTTAGCCAGTGCCTGCATCATTTCTTCTTTATGAACAAGGGAAGTAGAGAAATGAAAATTGCAATAATAGCAAGCCTGTTTGCAGAAAGGAATATGAAGATAAATGCCGCCCAAAAAATTAAAATTTATATTGTTTTTAATGCAAAAAAACGTTGGTTCAGGAAATTCAATTTAGATTTGAAAAGTCAATGAAACCAACCGCTAAAAAATATTTGAGCAAAATTCTACTGCTCTTTTTTTTAATCCTGCTTTTGTTTCAACAAAATGTTTTGTGTCAAAAAAAGTTCACAGTTTTCTTTCATTTTTCAGACAAAGATAGTTCGTATCATTTTCAGCAATTGGATTTAAAAAGCAACTTTGAAAATAAAGAAGCCGCAGTAGAATATATTAACAAATTGCCCCAAACACTGTTGAGCAAAGGCTTTGCAACCGCTTCAGTTGATTCCGTTTTTTATGATTCCTTAAAGGCAATTGTAACTATTTATTTAGGAGAGAAATACAAATGGGGGAAAATTATTACAGATAGCATCCCAAAAAATGTGTTAGAAAATATTGGCTGGAATGAAAAAGAGTTCAGCAATAAAGAAATTATTTTTTCCCATTTGCAAAATCAGCAACAAAAGATAATTGAGTATTACGAAAACAACGGTTATCCTTTTGCAGAAGTTTTTTTAAAAAATATAGATATAAAAAATGATCTGGTAACAGCAAGTTTAGAAATAGCAAAAGGACCTTTATATCATATTGATAGCATCAGGATTTATGGAAAAGTAAAAATTAAAAAATCCTTTCTTCAAAAATACCTGGATATCAGCAATGGAAGCGTTTACAACAATCAAAAAATGCAGCAAATAAGCAAACTAATACAGCAGCTTCCTTTTTTGCAGGAACAGCAAGGATGGAATGTAACAATGCTTGGAACCGGCGCCACGCTTAACTTATATCTCGAGCCGAAACGAAGTAGCCAGATCAATGTGTTGATTGGTTTTGTACCGGCAAACACTATTTCGCGAAAATCTCAAATCACTGCCGATGTTCATCTTGATCTCCAAAATTCTTTTGGAAGCGGCGAAAGTATTTTGTTCAACTGGCAACAACTTCAGCCGCAATCGCCGCGATTAAATCTTGGTTATTCTCTTCCAAATATTTTTAATTCAAATTTCGGAATTGATCTTTCTTTCGACCTTTTAAAGAGAGATTCTTCTTATTTGCAACTGAATGGAATTTTAGGACTGAAATATAATATTTCATCATCTAATACTTTTAAAATATTTTATGAGAACGAACAGAATTATTTGCTTTCCGGAGGAATAGATACCAATCAGATTATATATACAAAAAGATTGCCGGCCAACATTGATGTTAGTTCCGGAAATATTGGAATTGGGTATCATTTTGACAATACCAACTATCGCCTGAATCCCCGAAAAGGAAATGAATTTGATATTACCGCAACAGCGGGAATAAAAAAAACTTCTAAAAATAATAACATTATAAATCTTAAAGATCCTTCAAATCCTTCTTTTGATTTTAATTCATTATATGATTCTATTAAGCCCAAAACCTATCGTTTTAAAATCGTTGCTGAAGGTGCGCATTACTTTCCTCTCGGAAAAGCAAGTACTTTTAAAACTGCCGCCAGTATTGGTTTACTCCAAAGCCCCCAAAACTTTTTAAATGAGTTATTCCGTATTGGTGGTTATCAGATCCTTCGCGGATTTGACGAAGAAAGTATATATGCAAATAAATATTTAGTACTTACCGGCCAATACCGGTATCTTGTTGGAATTAACTCTTATTTCTTTGGATTCTCAGACGCAGGTTTTACCAAAACAAATTTTAATACAACGAATTATTCCAATTCATTTATCAGTGGTGGAATTGGTTTGGAATTTGAAACAAAATTTGGATTATTGAATTTAAGTTATGCTGTAGGAAAAAGAAATGACGTTCCATTTGATATCCGAAATTCTTCTAAAATTCATTTTGGATATATCAACTATTTTTGACAAAATGAAAATGAAAAGGATTTTATATTTTATCATAATTACTGCAACATTTTTTTATAGTACAAGTGCATTTTCACAAAGTAGAAGTGACAGCTTAACACCTTCTAATACAGTGATAACAGGAGATACAGTAAAGCAACAAAAAACGCGGACTCCTGTTTTATCTTCCCAGCATTTGGCTGATAGCAGTAAAATAACTTCTGGTTCTAACAACGTTTCTGATACGACAACCTATAAAAAAGATAGTACCATTGTTGCAATTCAAAAGCCGGTTTCAAGGGTAAATATTACTAATAAAATCCTTGCACAAAACAGGTTTATCAATGTCAAAAGTCCATCTCAATTTTTTATCGAATCTCCTCATGAAGTTTCAGGTAAAGAATTTTTATTTTATTCTTTATGCATCATTCTGTTGATCCTTGCTCTTTTTAAAACTTTTTTCAAAGCATATTTCAGTAATTTATTCAGAGTTTATTTTAATACTTCATTACGGCAAACCCAACTTGCTGACCAGCTTGAACAGGCAAAATTTCCTTCATTTATTATGAATATCTTTTTTGTTTTAACCGCCGGAATTTACATCTGGCTTCTGTTTAAGAATTATCATCCACCCAGATTGATCAACAGTAATTTGTTGTTGCCATTTTGCATTATTGGCGTTGCTGCTCTTTATTTTATAAAATTTTTGTTATTAAAATTTATGGGATGGGTAGCAGATATTCGAGACACAACAAACAATTATATTTTCGCGATTTTTCTGGTTAATAAAATAACCGGAATTATTTTAGTACCGATCATTATTTTGCTCGCGTTTGTAAATGCGACTTGGATCACCGCGATCACGAATCTTTCGCTTATGATTTTTGGGCTTTTATTTTTGTCACGTTATGTAAAAAGTTACGGTGCTATCGATCGAAAATTTTCAATAAATCCCTTTCATTTTATTATATATATTCTTGGTGCAGAAATTATTCCGCTGGTCATTATTTACAAAGTAGCGGTTGATTATCTCATTTAAAATTTAGCACAACATTTGAAAGGTTTTCCCGCAAAAATCTATAACTTTGTCTTCTACTGCATGAACTCTAAAATGGACATAAAAACTGCACCTAAAGAACAGAAAACAGTAAAGGAAATTCAAAACATCCTCATTACTCAGGCTAAACCGGAAAATGAAAAATCGCCATATTTCGAGTTTGCGAAAAAGTACAAAGTGAATTTAAATTTCACTCCTTTCATACGTGTAGAACCCATTCCCTCAAAGGAATTCAGAAAACAAAAAATCGATATTCCATCCTACACTGCTATCATTTTTAACAGTCGAAATGCAATCGATCATTTCTTCAGAACCTGTGAAGAAATGAGAATAACAGTATCCCAGGATGTTAAATATTTTTGCATTACAGAATCAGTTGCACTTTACCTTCAAAAATTTATTTTATACCGAAAACGTAAAGTTTTTTACAGCTCTGATGGAACCAACAAAAATCTTTTTGAGGTAATTAATAAATATAAAGAGCAGGAAAAATTTTTATATCCATGCTCTCATTCGTTTGACAGTGAAATAACCAATTGGCTTATTTCCAACAATTGCATTTATGCAATTCCTGTGTTATATGAAATTATTTCAAATGATGTAAAAGAAATTTTTAAAAAGAATGACTACCAGATCATTTGTTTTTTTACTCCCTTAGGCGTAAAAAGTTTTACGGAAAACTGTCCCGGATTCAAACAAAACGGAACCCTTATCGGCGCGTTTGGTGATAACACCCGTAAGGCCGTTATAGCAGCAGGCTTCAATCCTGATATTATTGCTCCACAGCCTAAAGCTCCAAGCATGGTTTCTGCTTTGGAAAATTATCTATCTAGCTTGAAAAAGAAATAGCTTTTTTCTGATAAAGGAAATTATCCTATTTCTTAGTTTACTATAAATTGAATTAAATAATAAAGCCTTCCGTAAAAAGAAGGCTTCATTATTTATATTAAAAATCTTAAGTTATTTTGAAATTAATTTTCCAAAATAATGAACGGTACGAACAAGTTGAGATACGTAGCTCATTTCATTATCATACCAACTTACAGTTTTTACCAATTGATTTTCACCAACAGTTAACACTTTTGTTTGCGTGGCATCAAACAATGAACCATAATGCATTCCAATAATGTCTGAGCTTACAATTTCATCTTCATTATAGCCGTAGCTTTCGTTGGCAGCGGCTTTCATCGCAGCGTTCACTTCCTCAACGGTTACTTTCTTGCTTAGAATAGTTGTAAGTTCTGTAAGCGACCCTGTAATAACGGGAACACGTTGAGCAACTCCATCCAGTTTTCCATTAATTTCAGGTAAAACCAAGCCAATTGCTTTTGCAGCGCCGGTACTGTTAGGAACAATATTAGCAGCCGCAGCTCTTGCTCTTCTTAAATCTCCTTTCGGATGTGGAGCATCAAGTGTATTCTGATCATTAGTGTAAGCATGAATGGTGGTCATGAAACCAGTTTGAATTCCAAAAGAATCGTTTAGAACCTTCGCCATTGGCGCAAGACAATTTGTAGTGCATGAAGCGCATGAAATAATCGTTTCGCTTCCATCAAGAATTTCATGATTTACATTAAACACGACCGTTTTTACCCCTCCAGTAGCCGGCGCTGAAATCACGACTCTTTTTGCTCCTGCTGTTATGTGAGCTTGTGCTTTTTCTTTGTCGGTAAAAAATCCTGTACTTTCGATTACAACATCTACATCATGTTTTCCCCACGGAATTTGTGCCGGGTCTCTTTGCGCATAAATATTAATTTCTTCTCCGTTTACAATAATGGAATTGTCAGTATATTTTACTTCTGTTTCAAATCTTCCCTGGGAGCTATCGTATTTTAATAAATGTGCTAATTGTTTAGGACTGGTTAAATCATTGATCGCCACAACATCTATGCCTTCCATATTATAAATCTGCCTGAAAACCAAACGGCCGATTCTGCCGAAACCATTGATGGCGACTTTTACTGTGCTCATAACTTTTTTGTTTTTAATTTTAAAATTAGGGTGCAAATTTACAACATTGTAAAAGATTCGTTATGATTAAAAATTATTTTAAAATTTTAATAAGGAGCAACTGAAAAAAAATGAATTTTAACTATTTATTGAAATGAAAATCAATAAGTTTTTGTAATTCTTAAAAATTTTAAGAATTTTTTCCGCTCACAAATTTGTTGCCTTTCACATAAAACCGATAAGGCAGCAAAGCATCTGACCCCGCGCTTTCAACGCCAATTCTTTTACTGATTCCAATTTTTTCGTCAGCAATTTTTTCTTCATCATACAACAAAAAAATTTCGTCATCTAGAAGAAACAAACCTGAATGATGTTTAAAGATTCCTAAAGCTTTTCCGACATTTCCAGGTCCGCGTGTAAGTGTTTTATCCAATTTATTTTTCCCCGTTCGCTGAAGCATAATTTCAATTCCCTCTAATGGTTCTATTGCCCGAATCAGGATTGCATCAGGAATTTCTTTTTCATTCGTTACAATATTCATCATCTGATGCATTCCATAGCAAATATAAACGTAGGCCGTTCCAGGAGCGGAATACATGTGCTCGTTTCTGCCGGTTCTTCTTCCCTTAAATGAATGAGAAGCTTTGTCAGTAATTCCAACATAGGCTTCTGTTTCAACAATTTTTCCCGAGGTAATTTGTCCATTGAAATGCGTTACAATTATTTTTCCTAATAATTCACGCGCAATTTTTACTACATCTTTTCGATTATAAAATGACAATGGGACTTTCTTCATAATGATTAAGAAATTTGAGGCAACAAGTATTAAAGGCAAAGTAAATTATATTTGTTGGCAACACTTTATAAAATAATTTCTTTCAAAATAATTTTTAATGATTTACCTCGTTCCTTCTTTTTTATCAGAAAATGCAGTTGAAACAATTCCTGATTATGTCATTTCTGCCATAAAAAAATGCCAGGTAATTTTTGCAGAAAATGAAAGAACAGCGCGACGGTTTTTAAAAACAATGGACAAAGAAATTGTAATTGACAATTTTGAGTGGTATGCGATCCATAAAGCCGAAGCCGAACAGATTGAAGTTTTTAAACAAAAAATAAAAGAAGGGAAAAATATTGCGATCGTCAGTGAGGCAGGCTGCCCCGGCATTGCTGATCCGGGCCAAAAATTAGTTGAGGCAGCGCAAAAATTAAATGCTGATGTGAAACCGTTGGTTGGGCCTAGCTCTATTTTACTTGCATTGATGGCAAGCGGATTTAATGGTCAGCATTTTTGTTTTTTAGGTTATTTACCAATTGAAGAATCAGAAAGAATTAAAAAAATAAAACAGATTGAAGAAGAATCCTCAATGAGAAAAAGCACGCAAGTTTTTATTGAAACGCCTTACAGAAATAATAAAATGCTTGAAACGATTCTGCGCCACTGTAATTCTTCTACGAAACTTTGTATTGCAGCAGAAATAACATCTTCAGTTGAATTTATCAAAACCAAAACTGTTGGAGAATGGAAAAAAGAAACTATAGATCTGCATAAGAAACCTGTCATTTTTTTGTTGATGGCTTAGAAAGTAATTGCAGAAAAGCAGTTACAGTGAAGGAAGAAACCAATTGAATTAAGTTTCGATTTGATGAAAATTAGTGAACATTTTATTTCTTCTCATTAGTATGAATCTTTTATCTTTGGCACTAAACATTTTTTATGAAGTTTATCGTTTCCTCAACGCAATTGCTCAAACACATTCAACAAATTAGCGGCGTGATAAGCGCCAATACCATTCTGCCTATTCTTGAAGATTTTCTTTTTGAAATAGAAAAAAATAAGTTGACGATCGTGGCTACCGATCTGGAAACAGTGATGAAAATTCAGATGGAAATTGAGGCTAAAGACAGTGGCAGAGTTTGCATTCCCGCAAAAATTTTACAGGATTCTCTAAAAAATATTCCGGAGCAGCCGCTCACCTTTAACATTGATAAAAACTATGGAGTTGAGATAACAAGCGATAACGGTAAGTATAAAGTGATGGGTGAAAATCCTGAAAATTTTCCTAAAGAACCTGTCGCGGAAAGTGCTAATTCGTTTACAATGCCTTCTTCGGCATTGGTAACCGCAATTAACAAATGTATTTTCGCAACAAGCTCTGATGAACTGCGGCCTGCAATGACCGGAATTTTCTTTGAGCTTTCTCCAAAAGGAATTACAACCGTTGCCACTGATGCTCATCGCCTCGTTCGTTATTCAAGAACTGATGTTTCATCTCCTGAAACAGCTTCGTTCGTAGTTCCAAAAAAACCATTGAACTTATTAAAAAATGTTTTGCCAAATACGGATGCCGAACTAGCCATTTCATACAACAGCAATCATCTTTTTGTAAAACAGGATGGAACAGAATTAGTTTGCCGTTTGATTGATGCAAGATTTCCTGATTATAAAGTGGTAATTCCTTCGGACAATCCTTATAAACTTACTGTTAATAAAAATGATTTTCAAAATGCATTGCGCCGGGTAAATGTTTTTAGTAATAAAAGCACTAACCAGGTAGCTCTGTCTATTACCGGCAGTGAGTTACAGCTTTCCGCGCAGGATGTTGATTTTAGTTTTGAAGGAAATGAAAGAATGAATTGTCAATATGATGGCGAAGATTTGCAAATTGCTTTTAATGCAAAATTTTTAATCGAAATGTTAAGTGCAGCGGATACAAATGAGGTCGTAATTGAATTAAGCACTCCAACAAAAGCCGGAATCATAAAACCAACAGAGCAGGAAGAAAATGAAGAATTGCTGATGCTCGTAATGCCTTTAATGTTGAATAGCTAACTATAAAAATTATCTTTTTAGAAATGAAGCTTGCAAAAATGTAAGCTTCATTTTTATTTTCTCCAAACTTTTAATTTGCTTTTACTTTTGCTTCAAAAACATTTGTGTATTTTTAAAGGCATAAAGTTGTTCAATGAACCTGATTACCATCCGCACTTTTCAAAATTATTTTACTGCCCATATTTTATTAACAAAATTGCAATCTGCCGGAATTGAATGCTTCCTTAAAGATGAATTTACAGTTACGGTTGATCCAATATTGTCAAACGCGGTTGGAGGAATAAAACTGGTTGTCAGGAAAGATGATGAGGCAGCAGCATTAAAATTATTGATTGAATTTGACGAATCTTACAGGGAAAGCGCCGTTTGTCCAAAATGTGGAAGCAAAACAATAGAGCTTGTTCCCAAACAAACAACTGCTAACATTGCAACAGCAATACTGACGTGGCTTTTCGGCAGTTATGCTATTTCAGCAAAAAATATTTACAAATGTTCTTCGTGCGGATATGAAAGTGAAAATCTTACAGAAAACTTTCAACATAAAGGAGTAGAATCTGAAGAAGAAAATCTGAATTAAATTGAATCAATGAAAACAATAGCTTTTATACCTGCACGTTATGCAGCCACTCGTTTTCCAGGAAAGCTTATGCAGATGTTGGGCAATAAAACCATCATTCGTCACACTTATGAAAATACTGTCAACACTTTGCTATTTGATGAAGTAATTGTGGTAACAGACAGCGAAATTATTTTTAATGAAATTGTCCATTATGGTGGTTACGCGATCATGAGTAAACAACAGCACGAAAGCGGTAGTGATCGCATTGCCGAAGCCGTTGCTGATATTGAAGTTGACATCGTTGTAAACGTTCAGGGTGATGAACCATTTGTAAAAAAAGAGCTGCTTAAAGCTCTTTTAAAACCTTTTGAAAATGATGTGGATGAAAGGATAAAAGTTGCTTCATTAATGCATTCAACAGTAAATGAAGAAATAATTACCAATCCTAATCACGTTAAAGTAGTGGTTGATCAATATAACAATGCGTTATTGTTTTCGCGAAGCGTGATCCCTTTTCATCGTGATAAAAATATCACTCCGGTATATTATAAACACATCGGTATTTATGCGTTCCGAAAAAAAACTTTAATGGATTTTACTCAATGGAATCCAACTCCGTTAGAAACTTGTGAAAAGCTGGAGCAGCTTCGCTATCTTGAAAACGGGATGAAAATAAAAATGGTTCAAACTGATGAAAGCCCTATATCTATTGACACTCAGGAAGATTTGGAACTGGCAAGAAAATTAATATAATTTTTAAAACCGTTCATTTTATCTTTAAGGCAGTTTTTCACTCTTTAACTTTTTTTGATCGTATGTTGCTAACCCGAAATTTTTATTTTCTCCTGGTACTTTGTTCGTTTGTTATTTATTCGTGTAATCAACAGGATAAAATAGAAATTGAAAAATCTGCTTCAGCTTTTGATATAAAGCAAGGAGAAGCATCGGTTTTGCAGAGTAATCAGCATTTTATGAAAGCCTTTAAAGCCCGTGATTCTGTTGAAGTTGGAAATTGTTTTACAATAAATGCAAAAGCAATGGCAACGAATCGTCAACCTGCTAACGGAAGAGCGGATATCATTGTTTTCTTTGCCAATATTATGAAAAGTGGTGTAGATGCTTTTGATATAACAACAGTAAAAATCTGGGGTGATAGCAGTATTCTTGCAGAAGAAGGAACGTATAAATTATCTGATAAGGATGGCAACCAGGTTGATAAAGGGGAATATATTGTTCTTTGGAAACAGGAAGCAGGCAACTGGAAAAGGTATCGTGATATCTGGACCAGCAGCATGCCCGTTTCTGCGATAAAAGTAGAATCAGGAAATTTGCCGATGCATTAACTAAATTTTTTTCTGTTTTCTCAAAATATGCTAAAGATGAGAAATGAAAGGTATTTATCATTGTTGAAACCTTTTGAAAGTCGAGCAACTAAAAAAGTTTTGCTGGTGAATCCAACAATTCCTCCTAAAAGAATTGAGCCCGAAAAAAGCATCATTTTTGTGTTTGAGTATGACGAACGCGAATCGACGTATCAGCAGTTAGACAATGTTGAAGGATGTTATAACTATATCAACAGCAAAAAAAATACCTGGATCAATATTGATGGTTTAAAAAAGGAAGATGTTGATAAAATCTGCAATCATTTTGGCATTCATCCTCTCATAGCCGAAGATATTTTAAGTTCAGGTCAGCGTCCGAAAATGGATGAGCTGAACCATTTATTGTATTGCCTGTTAAACATGCTTTATTTTAATGAAGAAACCTGTACCGTTGAAAGTGAGCAGATCAGCATTGTTTTGGGAAAGAATGTTGTTCTGAGTTTCCAGGAAGATACCACCCGGGACGTATTCAATCCCTTGCGGGAAAAAATAAAAATTGCAGGCAGCAAAGTCCGCGAAAGCAATGCCGATTATTTGTTTTACTCTTTGCTCGATCTTATCGTTGACAATTATTTTGTGGTAATGGAACAGGTTGGAGAAAAAATCGAAAACCTGGAGGAAGATATTACCAAATGGCCAAATACTAACACTCTTGCAAAAATCAATATGGTTCGTAAAGAGATGATTTATTTGAAAAGAAACATTTCTCCTGTTCGTGAAATTATTAATGGAATTTTACGAAGCGAAAGCAACCTGATCGATGACAAAACCGAAAAGTATTTCAAGGATATTTATGATCATATTGTTCAGGCAAATGAGCTTGCCGAAAACTACCGCGACATGATGATCAACCTGCAGGATCTTTATCTGAACAATGTGAATTTAAAAATGAATGAGGTGATGAAAGTAATGGCTGTTGTTACTTGCCTGATGGCGCCAGCAACAGTTATCGGCGGAATTTTTGGAATGAATTTCAACCGGATCCCATGGCTTCATAATCCAAATGGTTTCTTCATCGCCGTCGGTTTAATGCTGATCATTCCAGTTTGGATGATCTGGATCTTTAAGAAAAGGGGTTGGTTTTAAAAATTATTTTGCTTCTAAAATATTTTTTATCTGCTCTATTGCTTCTATATTATTTTGTCTTTTTAATGAAGCCTTCACTTCTACTTTTTCACTTGCAGTCAAATGAAAATTCAATGGCGCTTCACCTTCAGGGTTTTTTGGAATATACATCAATGAAACACGCTGAAGATCTTTTCCAAATTCCTTTTGTAAATAAGAAATTTCATCATCCTCAAAATAATCCTGCAACCTGAACCAGTTTGTTTGCAACATGGTAAATGGCTTGGTGAAAATGCTTGCAATTCCACCTGTTTTATATTGATCATCCCAGCTTCCTTTTTTTTGTGAGCGGATTTGAATCATTAAAATACCTCTTGTGTTTTGATCGATCCAATCTTTAAAAACATTTAAAAAACGAAGTGACGTTTCAGCGCCAATATTATCTCTCAAGCCCGCGTCCATTACGTCTATTACAGGCTTTGAGGGAAGCCACACACTAGGCAGAATATATGGATACGTAGCGTTCATTCTTAAGGCTGTCAGCATCCTTAAATTCATTGGATCCTGGTTTTTAAATAACGCTGCGAAATCAATCGCATCAGGGCCGGTCATCTTTGTGGTACTGTCACTAAAAGATGGCTGCATCATGAAACTAACCGGCTGCGAACAAACCATCATTTTTTTAAAATCGCGCGTGACAGTTGAGTTTAATATGATCAAAGGAATCTGTGCACTTTTTTCAGCTTCTTTATAAAAACCGATTGGCTTGTCTAAAACATTTCTTGTATTATGATTTAATTTTTCTTCAAAAGCATAACCACGATCTTTAACATAACGATAGTTCCCAAACGTAAATTTTTGTGAAGGAGAAATCAGATCTCTTGCAATCAATGAGGAGAAAACAGGATTCAAAAGATCTTCAGAAATATCATTGACATATTTCTTGTTTTCAAGATCAATAGAAGCGCCATTTGCTTTTAATCTTGACAATTCACGAAAGTAAGCGGCAGCAAGCATACCACCGGAAGCCCCTGTCATCAGCATTGTTTTTTTCATGATAGTTCCATTGCTGATGCTGTCAAGTTCCTGCAAAACATTCATCGCAAAACTTGCACTTCTTACACCACCTCCGCTAAAATTAATTACAACCATTAATGGCTTTTCTTCCTGTTGGTTTTGTTTCCAGTTATTTAAAACGGAAATCATATTGTTTTTATCAGAATCAATTTTATCAGGCGTATTCAATAATTCAAGGCTTTGAAGAGAATAGGCCGGCCGATTTTTATTTGAATAGTCAAGGCCGTACGCCTTATTCCTCGGATCAATGATATCATATTTATAAAGCACATTAAGCACAACAAAAACAAAAATCATGAAGATGAGGCTCCAGCTTTTCAAAAAATAGGAAAGCGCTCCGATGACTGCATTCATGATCGCAAAAAATAAAAGAATACTTGCTGCCGCAGGAATTTGAAAGATCTTATTGTCAAGAAAAAATGCGATGAAGATCATAAAAATAAAAGCGAGCAAAACAGTAATCATTGCAGAAAAATGATGCCGTTTGAAAATAATATCTAAAAAATTCTGACTGTAATGGCGTACTGATCGTACTTTTTTCACTTTCAGCCCCGTACTTAAATAATTTTTTACCGGAAGGCCAAAATCATCTATGATAACTTTTTCTTCTTCCGTTTCCGGAATTTTATTTTCATCAAAATTAATCAGGTTCGGTTGAAAAGATCGAATGATTCTCTGATCGGCAGTAAAAAAATACAGAAAGGAAATTAAAACCAAAAGAAAAAATCCACCCAAAAATCCACCTACTATGAGCAGGAACTGTGAAAGCGGAATCAATTCTTTTATCCTGTCAAAATACAAAGCTTCTAAAAAATAAAGAACTAAGAATGCAATCGGAATAATTGCATTGTTCATACAATATTTTAAAAAAGGTTTTGAGCTTGTTGCGAGAAAACGGAAGCGTCCACTGTGCAAAATAAAAGTGGTAATATTCCAGCTCATAATAAAAATACCGACGCAAACGCCAGTAATGGCAGCCCCCGCAGCATTTACATTGCCTAGATATTCCGGGGCAAGAAACAAAGTGTTGGCCCCAAAAGTTTCCATAAAATTTCCCGAAACTGTCAGAAAAAGAATGAACCATAAAATCAATAACACCTGTGACTTTCTGAAATGAAGCAGCAATAATTGTATGGGAAATGAATAATAAAAATTGTGAAAAAACTTTTTCATTTTAATTATTGCAGTAGGTTTTTTAAAAATATCTTTTTTCAAAAACAGAAGAACGGATAATATACAACATAAAAACAACCGACATTAAAAATAAAATAGCCACCAGTTGGTGAGCAACGCCAAACCAAACAAGATTATTGCCGTAAGGAGAAGTTAGAACAGTTGTAATTCCAAGCGCCACCTGCAACAAAACCAACATCAACGGAATGAATTTCATTTTTGAAAATAACGGAGTTCCCCTTACTTTTCGTGCTTTTAATGACCCGATAATTATAAGTACTAAAAGAGTGTAAGCTAACCCGCGATGAATAAACTGAATGGTTATTTTGTTATCGATCAGGTTTTTCCATGATGGCGACAAACGATTCATTACATCCGGAATCCAATAGCCATTAATGGAAGGCCAGGTTGGCGCTGCTGTTGCGGCATGAAGTCCGGCCATAAAGGCGCCATAGATCAATTGAAAAAAAAGAATCATCAAAATAATCCATGTAAAGTTTCTTAGAGGTTTATTGATGATTTTCATTTCTCTTGGGACAGAAATACTTAATGCAAACCAGAATGTATAGCATAATAGAACCAGTGCTGTCATAAAATGCGTTGCAAGCTTTATATGATCTACAAATAATCTTTCCGGAACCAAACCACTTGCAACCATGATCCATCCTATAGCACCCTGAACAGCGCCAAGCAAAAACAAAATAATAAAAGGAATGACCATATCTTTCTTAAGTTGTTTTTTTATCAGGAAATAAAAAAATCCCACCAGGAAAACAATTCCCATCAACCGTGCCCATGTACGATGAAACCATTCCCAGAAAAAAATAAATTTAAAATCGCTGAGAGAAAAATCAGCATGAATATATCTGAACTGATCAGTGCCTTTATATTTTGCAAATTCGGCTTGCCATTGTGCAGTGTTTAATGGAGGTAATGCACCAGTGATCGGATTCCATTCTGTAATGCTTAACCCGGATTCAGTAAGCCTTGTAATGCCACCTAAAACAATTTGAACGATCAACATAAAAACGCCGAGGTAAAGCCATCGGGCAACATTTTTATTGGATTTTTGCAAAACAATTTCCGTCATTATATTTTTTCTTTAAATTCTTTCTGGTTTAAATTCGAGTTGTAAGCTCCGCAAAGGTAAACCTGCAAGGGCATACATTTCCCTTTCAGATTATGCTAAAAATTTATGTTTAAAACTTCATCGGGAAATAATTAAAAGGGAGGTTATTTTTGAAAAAAATTTTCAAAGTTGTTGCTTCCTTTTTTTCATAATAAATTTCTTGAAGCTGGTGTGGATGAAGTGGGACGCGGATGTTATGCGGGCCCCGTTTATGCAGCAGCCGTTATTCTTCCCAAAAGTTTTTATCATCCTTTGTTAAATGATTCAAAAGAACTAACAAAAGAAGAAAGAAATTTATTACGGCCAATCATTGAGCAGGAAGCGCTTGCTTACGCAGTGGCCAGCGTAAGCAATGTCGAAATTGATCGTATCAATATTTTGCAGGCTTCTTTTAAGGCAATGCATCTGGCACTAAATAAATTAAAAACAATTCCTGAGCTTTTGCTGGTAGATGGAAACCGGTTTAAACGTTATAAAAAAATTCCTCATCAATGCATTGTAAAAGGTGATGCATTATATGCTTCTATAGCAGCTGCAAGTGTGCTTGCAAAAACATATCGTGATGAATACATGGAAAATCTTCATGAAAAATTTCAGATGTATTATTGGAATAAAAACAAGGGCTACGGAACCCGCGAACACCGTGCTGCTATTGATATTCATGGCCTATGTCCCTTTCATCGGAAAAGTTTCAACATCTGGCCGGATTTTGAAAATGGGGAGAATATAATAGTAGAGAATTAATCTAACCAATAGTTTCTTCTATCAAAATAAAAGCCGGCTTATCTCCTGGTTAATCATCTCATTTTCAAATCCCTTTTGCAATAAATAATCCTGTAATTTTCTCTTCTTGATAAAAATATTTTTTTCGCTTTTCAATGTTTTCAATTTTTGCCCTGCCAGCTTCTGAAATGTTTTTTCATATTCTGTTGAATCAATTTCTTTTAATGCTTTTTTGATACAATACTCACTTACCTGCTTGAGTTTTAGCGCTTTTTTTATTTTAATTTTCCCCCATTGTTTCATCCTGAATTTTCCGCCTGCAAAGTGAATTGCAAAGCGCTCTTCGTTCAAATAATTTTCTGTTATTAATGAAGAGATTATTCCTTCCACTTCACTTTTTTTTAATCCAAAGGAATACAATTTATCTCTTACTTCCGCATGACACCTTTCCTGGTAAGCACAATACTGTTTTATTTTCGGGAACGATTGTTCGGGAGTAAAAGTTTGAAAAGGCATTTTCAAAAATATATATTTTAAAGACAACGGCAGAGATAGTTTCAAAAAAAATTGCGCTACTTTTTCAGCAGCGCAATTTTAGAAAAACTGTAACGAAAAATTTATCGAATCAACTTTAATTCGTTAATAATATTTTTTGCTCCACCCATTTTATCAATGCACCACAGCACATACCTGATATCCACGCAGATCGTACGGTTCAAGTCTTTATCAAATTGAATTTTATGACTGAGCGCTTCGTAGTTCCCATCAAAAGCAAGTCCGATCAGATTACCGTTTCCATCGATCACCGGCGAACCAGAGTTTCCTCCGGTTATATCATTTGTCGTGATGAAGTCAATGATCAAATCATTTTGTTTCTTATCAATGTATTGTCCAAAATCCCGTTTCTTTAATAACTCAATTTCTTTGGCAGGAAGATCAAATTCATAATCCCCGGCGATGTATTTTTCTAAAATTCCTTTGCTTGTTGTAAAGTAATTATAATGAACTGCATCTTTAGGATTATAGCTTTTTACATTTCCATAACTTACCCTCATACTAAAGTTAGCATCAGGATACATTTTCTTTGCTGCCGCCGGATCCATTTCCATAATTCCTTTCATATACAGTCTTCCAAGATCATTATCTTTTGCAGTAAAATCGCTGTAAAGTTTACTGTATTTTAAAGTATAATTTTTTACAAATGCAGATGCATAAGCAAATGCAGGATCATTTTGCAAAACGGTGGTATCAGGATTTTTTACAAATGCATTCCATTTTGCAGAATCAAGGATCATTGTATTTTTAAAAACATCATCTGCCCATTTCTTATAAGTGTCTTCATTATCAAGCGGTCCGTATTTTTCTTTAATTAATTCATAAAAACCGGCAGGACGCTGGCTTTTATCAACATCGTTGTAAAACATCATCGCTGTTTTTGCCAAGATAATTTTATCGCTCGGAAGATCTTCTGATTCTAAAAAGTCATTTCTGGAATTCGTTGCCGTCTGCAAAGCATTATCAATGTCCGCCTGTGTTTTTCCGTTACCTGACATCGCTCTTTCCACTTGCATTAATGTCGATGCATGTGCAGCAAGCGGAGAGCCTAAAATGCCTTCAATAAGATAAACTCTTTCTTTTGCATAAGGAGTCCATGCTGCATAATTTTTTTCATAATCGTTGATGATATTTTGATATTCAGGTTTATTTTTTGCCCATGTTGAAAACTTATTTTCGTCTTTTTGTTTATTTTCAAAAACATGATATTTTTCCAACTGCTTTGTTTCGCCATCATAAAATTTCCAGTAATTGGCAATACCTGAATAGCTATCAGCAAGCTTCAATTTCACTGCCGGGTCTTTGATCATTTGCGCATACATTGCTTTCAATCGAACATCACGAAGATTCACCAAAGAAGGATTGTTGATTTCGTTTTTCAACTTAATTCCATAAGAAGTTTCATAGCGGTTGGTTCCTCCCGGATAACCGTATATCATTGCATAATCTCCATCTTTATAACCATTTAAAGAAACAGGTAAAAACCATTTTGGCTTTAAAGGAACATTATCAGAATTATATGGAGCCGGCTTGCCATTCTTTGCTGTATAAACGCGAAAGATTGAATAATCTCCGGTGTGACGAGGCCATTCCCAGTTATCAGTATCTCCACCAAATTTTCCAATAGTTTCCGGCGGTGCTCCAACAAGACGAATATCTTTGTAAATTTTATAAACATACATCAGGAATTGATTTCCTTTAAACATGCTGTAAACTTTTCCGGAAGTGCCATTGGCAGTATCCAAAACCTTGCTGGTAATCTGCTGATAAATTTCAGAAAGTTTTTTCGCACGTTCTTCATAGTTCAATCCCTGCAATGCTTTTTCTACCTGAGGAGTTACATCTTCTATCCTTTCTAAAAAAGTAACCGTAAGATCACTTTTAATTTCCTGGTCTTTGCTGTAAGCGTAAAATCCATCTTTCAAATAGTTATGATCTAAAGTACTCGCACCGGCTATTGCGCTGTAGCCACAGTGATGATTGGTAAAAATTAACCCCTGGTTGCTAACGATTTCGCCTGTGCAACCACCGCCGAAAATGATAACTGCATCTTTTATTGAAGAATGATTAACGTTGTATAATTGTTCTTTAGACAATTTCAGACCGTGCTTTACCATATCGTTATAAACCTGCTGACCTAGCAGCATTGGAAGCCACATCCCTTCGTCTGCACTGGCTTTAAATAGTGTAAAGCATAGAATAATAAGTGTGAAAAACTTTTTCATCATGTAAATTTTAATATGAGAATGTGAGATAAATAAGCAGCGCCAAAAATAGGTGAAAAATGCTTTAAAAAGTGTTGACTAATGCTTTAATAATTGAGTAAGAATCAACAGTAATCCAGGAACTACTTCACTTCCTGCATATTTACTAGCTTTCTGTAAAACCCTTCTAATGCGATCAAAGTTTCGTGTGTACCTCGTTCTACGATTTTTCCTTTTTGCAAAACGATGATTTCATCTGCATGGCGAATCGTGCTGAGCCGGTGAGCAATGACGATACTTGTGCGATTGTTCATTAAATTATTGATTGCATCCTGAACAAGCTTTTCACTTTCGGTATCCAGCGAGGAAGTTGCTTCATCTAGAATTAATATCGGAGGATTTTTGAGAACGGCTCTTGCAATTGTTACACGTTGTTTTTCACCTCCGCTTAATTTATTTCCACGATCACCGATGATGGTTTCATAACCATTTTCTTTTTGCAAAATAAACTGGTTCGCATTCGCAATTTTTGCAGCATTAGTAATTTCTTCCCCAGTAGCATGTTCCGTTCCAAGAGAAATATTACTGGCAATCGTATCATTAAATAAGATTGGCTCCTGTGTAACAATGCCCATTTGATTTCGCAATGATTCCAAAGAATACTCTTTAATATTCGTTCCATCAATCAGCAATTCTCCTTTTACCGCATCATGAAAACGTGGCACCAGATCAACCAATGTGCTTTTTCCGGCTCCGGAAGAACCAACCAAGGCAACGGTTTTTCCTTTTTTAATTTTAAGATTGATATTATCCAGAATGATCTTATCCTGGTAAGAAAAAGAAACATTTTTAAATTCGATACAATCATTGAACGAATGAAGAATTTTTGGATTTGCAATCTCTTTAATTACTATATCTTCATTGATCAGGTGTTCTATGCGTTCCACGCTGGCAGCGCCTTTACGGATATTATAAGAGGCAGCGGATAAATTTTTCAGAGGTTGAATGATCTGTGAAAAAATTAAAATGTATGCTAAAAAATCTCCGGGGTCGAGAAAAGTATTATTCAACACCAATCTTCCTCCATACCACAAAACACAGATGATCGCAGTAACGCCTAACACTTCACTAACCGGCGAAGCAGAATCACGTTTTCTGATCGCTTTATTTTTGATATGAAGCAACTCAGTATTCTGAACGATAAACTTTTTGAATTGTTTTTTCTCAGCATTAAAAGCTTTAATGACGCGGATACCGCTTAACGTTTCTTCAATTGTTGAAAGAATAGCGCCCAGTTTTTCCTGCAGCATCCTGCTTTGTTTTTTTAAAGAACGACCAATTCGTCCAATTATGAATCCCGCAATGGGCAATAATAAAATCAGAAACAATGTAAGCTGCGGACTCAATACAACCATGTATGCAAGAAACAACAGGATAGTCACCGGTTCTCTGAAAAGCGATTCTAACAAATTCACAGAAGAGGTTTCCACATCGCTAAGATCATTGGTTAGCCGGCTCATGATGTCGCCTTTTTTCTGATCATTAAAATAACCGATCGGCAACTCCAGGATTTTTTTAAACATACTCGTGCGCATATCATTCACAATCAAATTGCGGATAGGTGTAAGAATATAAATTGAGAGATATAAAAAAATATTTTTTAAAATGATAAAAGTTAAAATCAAAATACAAATCATAGCAAGGGCTTTCACATCTCCATGCGGCTGCTGAACCACTTCAAAAATCCATGCTTTAAAATGATCCACAGGATTAATGCTCGAAAAAAAATTGGTGCTTCCAGAAACAGTTCCGAGCGTATTTTGTTTTTTAAAAATCAGTAATAAAAAAGGACTTAAAAGTCCGAGCGAAATAACAGAAAACAGGTTTGAAAGAATATTAAATCCGAAATAAGTAAAAATTAATTTCGGGTACTTCCGTACATATCGAAAAATTGTCCGTAAACTCTTCATTAAAACAATTGAAATGCTTATTAATTTGAAATAGCAGCAAAGTAACTAATTTTACAAAGAACCATAATGATATATCATGACAGAAGGTAAAAGACAAAAACAGGTAGCTACTGAAATTTTAAAAGAGTTGAACGATATTTTTTTGAAGATGGGATTGAATATGATGGATGGCGGAATGGTCTCAATTTCTTCGGTAAAAATTACGCCGGATCTTTACGAAGCGAGAATATATTTAAGTCTATTCCAGGTAAAAAATCCAGAAGGAGTTTTGGAAAAATTTAAAGAATTAAGCGGTGAGATCCGGGGCGAATTAGGAAAGAGAATGAGACATCAGTTGCGCAGCATTCCACAACTTACTTTTTATCTGGATGACACTTTGGATTATGTTTTTAAAATTGAAAAATTGCTGAATGACATAAAAAAAGATTCAGAAAACCAGCAACAGGCAAACGATAATCAATCAACTTCATCTGATAACAAATAGGAGTACCGTTACAAATTTTTAAGAGGGTAAAAGACTTCATCCAATAATTAATCATCTAAATAATAATTCTTCCTTGTACCTCAAATTCGCCTGGAGATATTTCAAAGCAAAAAAAAGCACCAACGCGATTAATATCATTTCGTGGGTAACGGCCGGCGTTATTGCATTTTCCACATTATGCCAGGTATTGGTGCTCAGTGTTTTCAATGGCTTCGAAGAACTTGTCAAATCTCTTTATTCTAATTTCTATTCCGATATTAAAGTGATCCCTGAAAAAGGAAAAACATTTACGCTTAACACCGCCCAATTAAAACAAATCAACAGCATTGCAGATGTGAAAGGGACATCTCTCGACATTGAAGAAAAAGCATTGTTGCAAAACGGCGATCAGCAAACAGTAGTTTTATTGAAAGGTGTTGATAGTAATTATTACAAAGTTTCCGGGGTTCCTCAAAAAATGTATCATGGAGTTTTTAATGTTGGAACGATTGATAACCCAAAATTAGTTTTGGGTTCAGGAATTGAAAATGCTTTGAGCATCCAGGCAGACAGAAATCTTTTTCCGGTAACCGTTTTTCTACCCAAAAAAACAAATTCTGATAACGCAAATCCTTTATCAGCATTGAGTGAAGGAAATGCAACCACGTCAGGAAGTTTTGCTATCCAACAAGATTTTGATAACAAATATGTCATAACCAATCTTGCTTTTATGAGACAGCAAATGAATTATCAGCCCGATGAATACAGTGCTTTGGAAATTTCTTTACGGGATCCGGACCAATCACAAAAATTTGCAACAACGATTCAAAAAATTCTTGGTGATAAATACAAAGTGCTTACAAAATATGAGCAGAATACCAGTTTGTATAATTCTATGCGTTTAGAAAAATGGTTTATTTATGCTGTGCTTACTTTAATTCTCATTATCGCCGCCTTCAATATGGTGGGTGCTTTGACGATGCTTGTACTCGAAAAAAGAAAAGACATCAGTGTTTTACAATCAATGGGTGCTGATAAATCCTTGATTCAAAAAATATTTTTAAGTGAAGGAGTTTTACTTGCCATTGTTGGGGCGGCTACCGGCATTTTTTTAGCATTGATCATTGCTTTTTTACAAATTAAATTTCATTTGATCAAGCTGGTTGGCAATTCTTTTTTAATCGATTATTTCCCCGTGAAATTAGTAGTAACTGATTTTATTCTTGTTGCATTGACAGCGCTTTTTATCGCTTTTGCAGCATCCTGGTTTCCTGCAAAAAAAGCAGCTCAGCAAATGTTTAACCTGAAAGCATAGAAGATGAAATTAATTCCGGAAAAATATTTTGATTTTTGAGCGTTATTTCTAATTTTGTTTTTGAGAAAAGATATTTTCATTTCTTTAGTTTTTTTCAAAAATGCTTATTGTATTTCCATTAAATATTCCTTCAATTTTTTTCGGCTTTATTTAAATAGAACACAGAAAATTTTTAAAAAGCATATGCCATTTTTTCAAAAAAAAACCTTCAAAAATATTCCTTCAAAAAAATATTTTACTGTCACAATATTTTTATTCGCCACAATCAATTGCTTTTCTCAAAGCCGGAAATATACAAGTGTTTATTCTGAAAATATCAACGGTGGTTGCACCATTTTTGGAAATACATTAATGAATATTGTTGACAGTTTGGGGCATCCTGATCTTGTCAAAATGAATGATAATGCAGCCGATGGAAATAGTATTTATGGAAATGACGGAGAAGACATGGAATACGTTGATGTTGATGGAAACAGAGGCGCAGCGAGCTTTACAAAGAATTCTTCTTCTGCAGATCTGATTCTTCCCGCTGGAACAAACTCGATTAAGCTTGCCAGAATTTATTGGGGTGGACGAATTGCCGACTCTGAATTTAATCTCTCAACAAGTACTAACAGAACGATTAAAATCAGGAAAGGAATTTCCGGAGAATATTCAGTCATTCCGGCTTTAGGAATAGATACTCTAACAATTATTAATGGATTTACACAATACCAGGCATATGCTGATATCACTGATTTTATTAAAGCAAATGGGGCAGGAACTTACGAAGCAGGAAGCATTCCATTAAGCACAGGCGCCATTGCTGATGGCGGTAATCACGGAGGCTGGAGCATTGTTGTTGTGTACGAAAATCAAACGCTACCTTTCAATAGCATTCGCGTTTATGACGGCTTTGAGGTTGTTTATAATGGCGGCAATGATACAACCAGCACGATAACTTTAACTGGTCTTAATGTTCCTTCCACACCGCTTCAATCTTCTGATGCGAGAATGGGAGTAGTTGTTTGGGAAGGCGATGCAAATCTTCCGGGAGATTTTTTAACGATCAACGGATATCTTTTTTATAATGCAACCAATCCCCCGTTCAATCTGTGGAATGGAACCATCACAGGTAATGGCGTTCATGTCACAACAAAAAATCCCGATTATACCAATCAAATGGGAATTGATATTGATCAGTTTGATGTTGGAACTGGTTATGGAATTGCTCCAAATGCAACTTCTGTTACTCTTTTGTTTGGAACCACTGCCGATAAATATTTTCCTGGCGTCTTTACTTTCACGGTTAAAATGAAAGATACCGGTCCGCTTCCTGTTACTTTATCTTCATTCACGGCAACGCTTTCAAATAATAATGTAGTGAATCTGAATTGGAGCACTTCAATAGAAATTAATTGCAGCACATTTGTTGTTCAAAGAAGTTATGATGCTATTCATTTTACAGATTTTGAAACAGTTGCAGGAAATGGAACAACAAACCTTTTTCATTCATATTCTGGAACAGACAATGCGTATTCATTTGAGAATGGAATTGTCTATTATCAGTTGAAACAAATCGATTTCGATGGTAAAGAAAATTTTTCAAAGATCATTTCTGTAAAGGTTAAAAGCGCAAATAAAATTATTATTTCTCCAAATCCTTTCAACAATTTTATCAATGTCAATTTTCAATCAGACAAGCGGAAACCTTTATCCGTTAAGCTTTACAACATTGACGGAAAAGAAATCTTTTCAAAACAAATTTATATAAATGCAGGAGATAATTATTTTAGGATTGACAATCTTTCCAATCTTCCTGCAGGAAATTATTTATTGCAATTAATCTCTGATGGGAAAAAAGTTATTCAAAAAATTGTAAAGAATTAGCTCCTGAATTGTATTTGTAATTATTTCTTTATTTGATGAAAAAAGTACATGAAGGAAAAGGCGTGATTCTTGCAGAAAATTTAACCGAAGAATTTTACTAATCAAAAATAATTATGAAAATAAAACATTTAGGAAGACAGGGTTTAACCGCTTCGCAAATTGGTCTTGGATGCATGGGAATGAGTGATTTTTATGGCGCTCATAATGATGAAGAATCTGTAAAAACCATACATAAAGCTTTTGACTTGGGAGTAACTTTTTTTGATACCGCCGATATGTATGGTCCTTTTAAAAATGAAATATTGGTTGGAAAAGCCATAAAACCTTTTAGAGATAAAATCACTTTGGCAACAAAATTTGGAATTCTTCGCGATCCCGTAAACCCAAAAGTACGTGGGGTAAACGGTAAGCCCGAATATGTGAGATCAGCTTGTGAAGCGAGTTTGAAGCGATTGAACGTAGAAGTGATCGATCTTTATTACTTGCATAGAAAAGATCCTCAAACTCCGATTGAAGAAACCATTGGCGCTATGGCTGATTTGGTGAAAGAAGGAAAAATAAAAGGAATCGGGGTAAGCGAAGTAAATGCCGAAACGCTTAAAAAAGCAAACGAAACTTTTCCTCTTTCTGCTTTGCAATCAGAATATAGTTTATGGAGTCGGGATCCCGAAGATGAAATAATCCCTCTTTGTAAAAAATTAGGAATTGCATTTGTTGCTTATAGCCCACTGGGAAGAGGTTTTCTAACAGGGCAAATAAAAAAATTTGATGATTTGGATGAAGATGATTTCAGAAGAACTTCGCCCAGGTTTACAGGAGAAAATTTTAATAAAAACTTACAACTTGTAAAAAAAATTGAAGCAATTGCAAAAGAAAAAAATTGTACACCTTCCCAGTTAGCGCTTGCATGGGTAATAGCGCAGGAAGATTTTATCTTTCCAATTCCGGGAACAAAAAGAGTAAAATACCTGGAAGAAAATGTGAAAGCAACAGAGGTTAAATTATCAGAAAAAGATTTAAAAGAAATAGAAGAAGTTTTTCCGAAAAATGCAGCATCAGGGATGCGCTATACTGAAGCCGGAATGAAAACAGTTAACTTATAAATTTTCAAAAGAAACCTGGTTACAGAAAACAAAGGAATAATTACAGTTATTTACTTCTCAAAACGCAACTCCTGCACTAATTCCTGCTGACCTTTTTGTTTTACAAAAATGGTAGTACGAAATACACCGTTTATAGTGGTTAAATTACCAATGCAATATTCTGAACCGGCATTTTCGCTTTGGTGAATTGTTTTAAAATCTTTCACCGGATTATTTTTAAAAAACTCCTGCAGCACAAGCTGTGCCTGGCTTTTACTGTAGGAGTTACTTTTATCCGGCAAAGTAATTTCTATCGTGTTATCAAAAAATTTTGAAACCTCATTGGCATTTCCGGATTTGATTGCACTAATAATTTGTGTAAAAGAAACAATCGTAAATGATGAAGAAATAATAAGCACAAAAATGTAGAGTAAATATTTTTTCATAGAAAATAATTATACTTCCAATTTAGCGAAAAACCATGCCAAAGGATAAAATTATTATAGTATTTTGAATTTCTTTTAATTATATAAATGCTAATAATTAGCTTTGAAAAATGGAAGCAAAAAAAGTGATTTTAGTAATAATGGATGGATGGGGATTGGGCCAGAAAAAAGAAAGTGATGCTATTCAAAATGCACAAACCCCTTTTGTTAGTTCTCTTTACGAAAAATATCCTCACAGCACTTTGATAACCTGTGGGAGGGCAGTTGGTTTGCCGGAAGGACAAATGGGGAACAGTGAAGTGGGTCATTTAAATCTTGGTGCCGGAAGAATTGTTTACCAGGAACTGGAAAGGATCAATGTTGCGATTGAAAACGGTGAATTTGAAAAAAATCCTGCGCTTTTGCATAGCCTTAATTATGACAAAGAGAATAAAAAACCCTTGCATTTGCTGGGTTTGGTGAGCAATGGAGGCGTTCACTCTCATATTGATCATTTAAAAGCCATCACCACTATTTGCCAAAAACATGGTTTGGAAAATGTCTATATCCATGCGTTCACTGACGGGCGTGATACTGATCCAAAAAGCGGAATCGGATTTTTAGAAGATCTTCAAAAACATCTTGATAAAACTACCGGAAAAATTGCAACTATTGTCGGTCGTTATTATGCAATGGATCGCGATAAAAGATGGGAACGCATTAAAGTGGCTTATGATGCTATGGTTCACAGAAAAGGTGAAGTAACCACTAATATTTTTTCGGCTGTAACGGATTCTTATAAAAAAGATGTAACGGATGAATTTTTAAAACCGATCATTAATGCTGAAACTCCTGATTCAGAAATAATGGATGGCGATGCTGTAATTTGTTTTAATTTCAGAACAGACAGATGCAGGGAAATCACTGAAGCGCTTACCCAAACTGCATTTCCTGATTATGATATGAAGCCGCTGAAGCTTCATTATACAACCATGACGTTATATGATCATACGTTCAAAAATATTCATGTTATTTTTCAAAAAGATGATCTAATCAATACCATTGGCCAGGTTTTTTCTGAAAATCACAAAAAACAAATTCGCATCGCGGAAACAGAAAAATACCCTCATGTTACTTTTTTCTTTAGCGGCGGCAGAGAGATCCCTTTTGAGGGGGAAAGAAGAATTATGATTCCTTCACCAAAAGTCGCAACGTACGATTTAAAACCAGAGATGAGTGCTTATGAAGTAACCGATGCCTTACTTCCGGAGATCAAAAAGCAATCAGCTGATTTTATTTGTTTAAATTATGCAAACGCTGATATGGTAGGCCATACAGGAGTTTGGGATGCTGTGATCAAAGCAGTGGAAACGGTAGATAAATGTGTGAAAGAAATTGTAACAACAGGCCTGGAAAATGGTTACACTATTTTTTTAACTGCTGATCATGGAAATGCGGATTATATTGTAAACGAAGATGGAACACCTAACACAGCGCACACAAAAAACCTCGTTCCTTTTTTTATCATTGATAAAGAGTGGCATGGTACCATTCATCCCGGAAAACTGGGCGATATCGCTCCTACTATTTTAAAGATGATGCAATTGCCCATTCCAAAAGAAATGACCGGGAAAGTTTTAACTGATACCGAATAATTTTTTGAAAAAAAGCAATCACACCATGGGAAAAATAATAAGAATAATTCTGATCGTTTTATTGATTCTTTTTGTTCTAATCCAATTCATCAGACCAGAAAAAAATTCAGGAATTGAAATTACGCAAAATGAAATCAATGCAAAATTTTCTGTGCCAGAAAATGTTCAACAGATTTTAAATGTTTCCTGCTATGATTGCCATAGCAATACCACAAAATATCCGTGGTACTGGAATATTCAGCCCGGAGCATGGGTTTTAAGCAATCATTTTAATGAGGGTAAACGCCATTTAAATTTTTCAATTTTTTCCACCTATCCTGCCAACAGACAATATAAAATGTTTAAAGAAATTGATGAGCAGGTAAAAAACGGTGATATGCCTTTAGGTTCTTATACGCTTATTCACCGTGATGCTATTTTAAATGCCAATCAAAAACAATCTGTTGAGAATTGGGCACAAACTTCGATGAAAGGTATGGAACAAAAATATCCAGCCGATAGCCTGAAAAGACCAAATAATTTAAAAAAAGGTTCTTAAACTCCCCATAAATTAAAAATTTTCTAATTTTTATTTTAAAAAGAATTTTCCATGCAGCATTTTGAGTAAATAATTGTCCTATCTTAGTAGGGTTAAACAAGCAAACTATGACAGAAGAGATAATGCTTCAAGGCTGTCTTGATAACCTTTCTATCGCGCAGGAGGCTTTATATAACCGGTTCAGCCCGCGAATGCTTGGTGTTTGCTATCGTTATGCCCACAACAGGGAAGACGCAGAGGATATGCTTCAGGAAGGTTTTATAAAGGTATATTCTCAGATTCATCAGTATAAAGGATCCGGAGCCCTGGAAGGCTGGATCAGAAAAATAATTGTTCATACCTGTATCAATATCCTCAAAAAAAACAAAAAGTTCTCTGATAGTGTTGATCTCATCCATGCATCTAGTATCCAGATCAGCGATAACAATATTCCTTCATTGTTGCAGGCAAAACAAGTGGTGGAATGTATCAGGTTATTGCCAATTGGATATAGAACTGTTTTGAACCTATATGCGATTGAAGGATTTTCTCACAAAGAGATCTCTACGATTTTAGAGATTGAAGAAAGCACCAGCAGATCGCAATATACAAGAGCAAGGGCCTTGCTGGAAGAAATTTTGATCAAAAAGAAAATATTGCAAAAACCAAAGGAAAGCGTCAGGATGGTAGGCGTAAACAGTTAACCGTTTATAAAATTGACACCTTTGAACTACTAACTGAAATAGAAAAAATGGAAAGAAGATTTGATATGAGTGATTTTGAACAATCTCTTAAGGATCATGCGGATCAATTTAAATTGATTCCTTCCAAAAGGGTTTGGAATGGAATTTATAATGACTTGCATCCGGGTAGCAAATGGCCCTCCATAACTGTTGGTATTATTTTTTTAATCACTCTTGTTACTATTGGAAATCTTAACAATCATTCTAATAAAACAGTAAACAAAGAAAAAACTTCATTTTTATCTTCTTCTAAAACAGAATTGAAATCTGCTTCGGAAACTGATAAAAGTAATACAGTCGCTGAAGTAAATAGTCCGAAAGAAAATTCCACAAAGCTTAGTGTGAATAACAATTCAATTGAAAAGACCAGCAACAGTGAGTCGACAAATAGCGGCGTTTCTTCTATTAAAAATGCAGAAAATAATACTGTAAAAAATAATGAGACTGAAAGTATAAAAAGCTCTTCAGTTAATGATGAACCAAAAGCTCCAACAACGATTGCTATAAAAAGCCCAATCAATTCCGAAGAAAATTTCACTTTGAAAAATGATAATGAAAGTTCAAATGAAAGAAGCGCTATTTTGAATGAAGCAGAAAATTTACTACCTAATGTTTCAGGAGATCAGCAAATAAGTTTCAACACTGAAACAGAAGAAGCTTTGCCATCAATTGAACGGATTTCATTTGATCCGCGAGAATCAAATTTATCTGTTTCAGAAAATTCTTTTTTATCTGTTTCAGAAAATTCTTTGAATAATCTTATCAGAAATACAAACTTTATTGGGCAAACAAATGAAAGTATTCTAACGAATCTTAAAAAAGCATTAAGGAAAAAGAATAAAAATACAGAATGGATTTTCTATGTAAGCCCCAATATTAGTACTGTTTCTTTTGATCATAAAACCATTCATCCTTCCATTTCACCAAATCCTTCTTCGATTGTTGTTTTGCCAAACCAGCCCAATGCTTCTGTAGAATTAATGCCAAATCCAAGAATAGGTTTTGAAACAGGCGCAGAAATAAAAACATTGGTTGCAAAAAATTTAAAAGTGGTAAGCGGATTTAACATCAATTATTCTTCTTACAATACAGTTTCAAATATTGTTCACCCCACTATTGCAACATTGATATTAACCAATAAAGAAGGAACTTATACAAAAGATTACATCACTTATTATGGAAACGGACAAACCCAAAACCACGTTTCCCTTACAAATTATAACGTTCAGTTTTCAATTCCTGTTGGTTTTGAATACACTATTTGGGGAAATAAAAAAGTTGCGATCAATATTCAGTCTGTCATAGAACCTTCTGCTGTTTTGGCAAGCAATGCTTACCTGCTTTCATCCGATGGAAGATACTATGTGAACGATCCTTCATTGCTTCGTAAAATTAATTTAGGAGGAAATTTCGGCACTTTTGTTTCCTTCTCTTCCAACAAGATCAGATGGCATATAGGTCCTGATATCCGCTACCAGTTTTTATCAAGTTATAAAAATAATTATTCAGGCAAAGAGCATTTTATGGATTATGGCATAAGAATTGGACTATCAAGGGTAAAATGATTAAGCTTTTAGTAGTTTAATTTTTAACTCATTTTTGTTTAAGTCGTTGCTTCGTACCCTGCAACGGCTTTTTTTATTTGTAATTTTGCAAAATGCAAAAACTTGTTTCGTTTTCACTGCTTGCTTTCATGCTTATTTTTACTGCCTGCCATACAGAACAAAAGCCTGTTACTGTTACGCACAAACCTTCTGACACAACAAATATTTTTGCTGTTACGAGTTTTTTAAAAGGACAGTTAAACATGATTGATACCTTGCCCATAACTCCCTTAAAAACAATTTCTGAAAATGGCAAAACAGATTCTGCATGGTTAAAAAGAGAAGACATTAGAAAAAATGCAATTCCGTTTCTCTCACCGGTAATTGACTCTGCTAATATGACTTCATTGTTTTCTGAAAAATCTTTTTTAGATCAAACGATTAATGCATATACTTTTTCATATGATGCCAAAGTAACACTTCCTGATTCGATAAAACTTACACATTGGGACGTTTATATGAATCCGCAAACCAATAATATTGAACGGATTTATATGGTTAAAGAAACCGGGGATACTACCATACAATTAACATGGCTTGTTAATAAATCATATAGTATCAGGACTATTGTCCAGGAACCGGGTAAAAAACCTAAGATGAAAGAAGAAAAAATGATTTGGAATTTTGATGATTGATCGTCATCAAAAAATATTAAAAAAAAATGACTGCTGAAGTTTTCCATACAATAATTAAAAGCTTACCTACTCATCCCGGAATTTATAAATATTTTGATGATCAAAATGAGCTCATTTATGTCGGCAAGGCAAAGAATATCCGTAAACGAGTAAGTTCTTATTTTACCAAAACCTTTACCGGTTATAAAACTCACGAGCTTGTAAAAAGAATTGAGCGGATTGAATTTACAATTGTTGACAGCGAGCAGGACGCCTTTCTCCTTGAAAATTCTTTGATCAAACAATTTCAGCCGAAATTCAATATCAATTTAAAAGATGACAAAACATATCCTTACATCGTTATTAAAAATGAACCTTTCCCAAGAATCTTTTTGACCAGAAATAAGATCAACGATGGCTCTGAATATTTAGGTCCGTTCACGTCTGTTGGAAGAGTTCGTGAATTGTTGGGTTTTATAAAAGAATTTATTCCACTGAGAACGTGTAAACTCAATCTTACTGAGCAAAATATTTTAAAAGATAAATTTAAAGTATGCCTTGAGTATCATTTGGGCAATTGCAAAGGACCCTGCGAAGGCTTTCAGAGCAAAGAAGATTACACAGAAGGATTACAGCAAATAAAACAAATGATCAAAGGAAATCTTGCGCCGGTAATTCAACGGTATAAAGAAGAAATGAATTATTATGCTGAACAGCTGCGATTTGAAAAAGCAGAAGTGATTAAAAGAAAAATTGAAGGATTAGAAAACTACCAGGCACGATCTGTTATCGTAAGCAAAACGCTTTCAAGTGTCGATGTCTTTTCGATTCTTCGTGAAAAAGATACGGCGTATATAAATTATTTAATGGTTCAAAATGGCACGATTATTCAAACACATACCATTTCTTTAGAGCCGAAACTTGATGAAACTGACGCAGAAATTTTGAGTCTTGCAATTACCGAATTAAGAAAAAGATTCAACAGCGAAGCCAATGAAATTATTGTTCCTTTTGAGGTTGAAGAAGAAAGCGAAGAATTAACGTATACCATTCCAAAAGCGGGCGATAAAAAGAAGTTGCTTGATCTTTCTGAGAAAAATGTCAATTATTTCATGGAAGAAATGAAACGCAAAAAGCTTCTTCGGCTGGAAGGAAAAACAGAAAAGGAAAAAACAGAAGTATTGGTTCAGTTGCAACAGGATCTTCATCTTCCTGCTTTACCAACTCAAATTGAATGTTTTGATAACTCAAATTTCCAGGGAAGTTTTCCGGTAGCGGCAATGGTTTATTTCAAAAACGGATTGCCTGATAAAAATGAATACCGGAGATTTAATATCAAAACTGTAACAGGAATCAACGATTTTGCCAGCATGAAAGAAGTGGTTACCAGAAGATATAAACGATTGCTTAAAGATGAAATTCCACTTCCTCAATTAATTATTATTGATGGCGGCAAAGGCCAGCTCAATGCAGCGATAGAAGGTTTGGAAGAAATTGGGATGATAGGAAAAACAACGGTTGTAGGACTTGCAAAAAATGAAGAAGAAATTTTTTTTCCTGGCGATAAAGAATCAATTAAACTTCCCTGGAACAGTGAAAGTTTGAAACTGATCAGAAGAGTGAGAGATGAAGTGCACCGTTTCGGAATTACGTTTCATCGCAATCAGCGAAGCCGCGGCACTTTTGTAAATGAGCTGGAAATGATCAAAGGAATCGGAAAAAATACAGCGGATATTTTGTTGAAGAAATTTAAATCAGTCAAAAAAATAAAAGAGCTTTCGCAGCAATCTCTTGAAGATTTAATTGGAAAATCGAGGGCAAAAATTGTTTTTGAATATTTTCATTCCGAAAGTTGAAGGTTCAGGATTGATAAATTTTCAACCCCGAACCTTCAGCTTTGAACAATCCAGATTATAAATTAATTCCAATTCCTAATTTAATTGCATTGTGATATGCATTCACACTTTGATTGGCATCAGCCCTCGACAAACCATAATCGTAAGAAGCAGAAATATTCATTCCATTGCTAAACTGGTAACCGATACCGCCGGTTACTCCTGCATCCCAGCGATTGAATTGAGAAGTAGCGTCCATGGTTTTGTTCAATAAATTAATTCCCAAAACGCCTGCTGTTGTTTTCAAATTGGCGCTTGCGAGGTAAGAAATTTGAGGTCCTGCAAAAATTTGAAAGCCTCCAAAATTCCCTTTCAATAAAACAGGAATATCAACGTACTGTGACTGCAACACAGCTTTTGCATTAGCACCTAAAAAATCGAGGCCTTTGACGCTGATAGCGCCGTCGATCTCATAGCCTTTCAAAGAATAATAAATTCCAGGTTCGATGGAAAAATTTTCACTAACAGGAAGAGTGCCATAAGCCCCGGCAAAAAAACCAGTGTAATCTTTGGTCGTGATTTTTCCGTTGGTAAGGTCTAAAATGTTTTTGAAATTATCTACAGCATCACCACGGAAGCCTGAAGATAAAACACCGGCTTTTACGCCAAAAGAAGGAGTCGTTTGAGCAAAACTGACGCTTGAAATAAGGACAGAAATGACGAGTAAAATTTTATTTTTCATATTTTAATTGGAGCCGGATTTTTCAGCCGTTCACAATTAATCAGAAACAAAAAGCAAGAGAAAGATTAATGGAAGACCGATAAGATTTTGTTAAGGAAACAAAAGAATAATTTAAGTTTTTTGTTCGTTTACTGTAACATGTTGCTTAAAGAAATAATCATAATTTTTTTCATGAAAATTGTTTTTACAAAATAATTTTCAAAACGATTTCTAACTTTAGGCAATGAAATTTTTCCTGGTTTTTTCCCTGATTTCATTGACTTTTTTTTCAGTTTCTGCGCAAAGTAATTTTTCTGAAAATGATGGCGTTTATATTGATATACCATCTGCAGAAACCAGTACCAGCGCCGATATTGCCAGTTATATCAACAAACATTTTGATTCGCAGAATAAAAAAGTTGCCGCCATTTATAGTTGGATCATTAGAAATATAACCTACGACGCGGACAGCATTCATTATGTTATTTTGGATGAAGACAATGAAGAACGGGTCACTTATGCATTAAGAAGAAAAAAAGGGGTTTGTGAAAATTTTGCAGCCATTTTTAATGATTTGTGTTTCAAATGCGGCATACCATCTTTTTACATTGAAGGATTTACAAAACAATTGGGAGGAATAGACAGAACGCCGCATGTTTGGTGCGCTGCATTTGTAGATGGCCAATGGAATTTCTATGATCCAACATGGGATGCAGGCTATGTTAGAAGTGGAAATTTTTTCAGTAATTCTCAGACAAAATTTTTTAAAATTTCTCCCCAGGAATTTATTCAAACTCATCTTCCTTTTGATCCATTATTCCAGTTTTTAAACTACCCGGTTTCTTATAGGGAATTTGTAAATGGAGATTTTGATCAGCATGATTCAAAACGACTTTTCAATTACAAAGATTCTATTGAAGCATTTAAAAAAATGGATAAGCTTTCGCAATATCTTTCAACAATTTCAAGAATTAAAAAGGAAGGGTGGCCTGCATCAAAAATTGATACAAAGCTGAAGCGGGTTCAATTGGAAGTTGAGGTGATCACCCAGGATACAGATATGTCTTTATATGATTCAGCAGTTGAAGATTATAACAAAGCGGTTCAGCTTTTAAATTCATTTATTGTCTATAGAAACAACCAGTTTCAACCTGCAAAAACTAATAATGAAATAGAGAATGATTTCAAAAATATTTCGAACTTCATTGCTTCGGCTGATCTAAAATTAAAAAAGGTAAATCAGTCAAAAGCAACACTCTTGCTGGACACAGGCGACATTCAAAAAAAGTTAGATGATCTTTCTTTAAAACTGAAAGACCAGGAATCTTTTTTCAAAAATAATTTCAACGAAGTAAAAACCAGTCAAAATACTTCAAAATAAGAAGGGCAATTATTTGTTTGTCTATTGCAAAAATTAGTTTTGCTTTAAATTATTTTACATAAAAAAATCGCTGTTGTTACGCAGCAATTTTCATTTAAACTTTTAAGTTATTATGCGAATGCTTTATCTCCTTTTTTATAAGGAAGATTACCGTCATAATGCCCGGGAGTTTCAACATATCGGCGTGCCTGTGTACAACCAATTTCTGAAGTAAAATAACCGAGCATCGCCAGTTCTTTCATCATTCGGAAATAATGAGACGGATCATCTTTCTTCTTATTTTTCATGTATTCATTTTGCTCGTTATCCAGTTTTACCAAAAGATCATGACGCTGCTGAGGCGTAATTTTTACAAATGAATCACCATAGCTTTTTTTGGAAAGATCATTCAGTTTTTTCATTCCTTCATGAAAGATTTTCTGATCTTTTTCCTCATAACAATCGTTTACCATTACGGTCATAAACTGCCCTGTTTTAGCGGCTTTTGCACCCGGAGTTTTTGTCGCAGGTAAAATACTGTCCGATACCTCATCAAGATACGCAACGTCCTCAGGCGTAAAAGTCATTGATACGCCGGTCTCGCTTTTGCATCCTGATAAAAATGCACTACCACCAACTAATGTTCCTCCTAAAAGGAGCGAAATATATTGAACTGCTTCTCTTCTGTCCATAATTAAAATAGTTTTTTAAAAAATTAAATTTTATAATTCACTCCAAATCCCTGGCGATAATCACGTTTGATATATTCATTTACTTCAGGAACATTGGTAACTTTCATATCATTATTATCCCACAAAAGTTCTACATAACGAGCGGGATAATTATACCCTTGTCCGCTGGCTTTTGGAGTTCTGATATCAAATCCGCGAATGGCCAGATTGCTCATCAGCAAAGCTTCTGTCAGCGGTCCTGCTACAGCAAAATCTGAATCCATTGGCATTTTACCATAGCCTGCGATGGCACCTTCTACCCATTGAGCATAATGGCCTTCTGCACTTCCGGGAATTCTTGGATATTTCTGAGGAACTTTCACTTCATTCGTACGGGATGTTGGTAATAATTTTGGATCGGCACCATAAGTACCGCACATCATTTTGCCTTTTGTGCCAATAAATAAAGTTCCGTTGCCACCGTCGCCAAACACTTCATTTGGCCCAAGTTCATCCGGTCTTTCGGGTTGTATTCCACCATCCATCCAATGCACTTCAACAGGTCCCTGGGTTTTATTTGTTTTTGGAAATTTCATTATTACATGGCTTGAAGGAGGACAACTATCCGGAAAATATCCCCGTTGGAATTCGCCCACATAAACGCTTCCGACACTTGCCTGTACAGAGTTAATATATTGGAGATCCAAAACAGCAAAAGCTGGTTGAACAATATGGCAACCCATGTCGCCCAAAGCGCCGGTTCCATAATCCCACCAGCCGCGCCAGTTAAATGGAACAAGATTATTAAAATAATTTTTTACCGGGGCAGTACCAAGCCATAAATTCCAGTCTAATTCAGGAGGAATCGGTGCGCCTTCTGTCGGGCGCGGAATTCCCTGCGGCCAAACAGGACGATCTGTCCAGCAATAAACAGTATGAACATCACCAATAATACCAGCATCATACCATTCCATTAATTGTCTTACTCCATCACCAGAAGCGCCCTGGTTACCCATTTGAGTAACTACTTTGAACTTCTTAGCGGCATTTGTAAGCATTCTTGCTTCGTAAACATCATGAGTCAAAGGTTTTTGAACATACACATGTTTTCCAAGTTCCATTGCAGAATAGGCTGCTACTGCATGCGTATGATCGGGCGTGGAAACAGAAACTGCATCAAAATTTTTTGCATCCTTATCCAACATTTCGCGGTAATCTTTATAATATTTTGCCTTTGGAAATTTCTTACGACTGCCCGCGGCCTGCCGATCATCTACATCACATAAAAAGGCAATTTCCGCCTTTCCACTTTGATAAAAATGATTGATGTCATCAGCGCCTTTTCCGCCGACTCCAATAGAGGCAATTACCAGTTTATCGCTCGGGGCGATGAAACCTTTTCCGCCTAATACATGGCGCGGAACAATCATAAATCCTGCCGCTGTGATGGCGCTGTTTTTTAAAAATTCTCTGCGAGAAGTACCTGAGCTTTGTTTTTCTGTTTGATCTTCCATGATTATATTTTTAAAAAGATGAGAAATTTCGCTTTTAAAAGCCTTTGAAAATAAGTGAATAATTAAATGTTTCCTTTTTTCAATTCTCCCACTGCATGATCCACAGCTCTCGCCGTCATTGCCATATAAGTAAGAGATGGATTTACACAATTTGAAGAAACCATAAATGCACCATCGGTAACAAAAACATTTGGCGCATCCCAAACCTGGTTCCATTTATTAAGCACAGAAGTTTTCGGATCAAGTCCCATTCGCGCTGTGCCCATTTCATGAATTCCTCTTCCCATTGTACCGTCGCCCTCAAATCCCTGAACATTCTTCACGCCGGCGGCTTCCAGCATTTCCATGGCATCATTTTTCATGTCGACACGCATTTTTCTTTCATTGTCGCGCCACTCTGCATCGATTGCCAGCACATTTAACCCCCATTTGTCTTTCTTATTTTTATCCAGTGTTACCTTGTTTTCGTGATAAGGAAGAATTTCACCAAAGCCGCCAATTCCCATTGACCACGGACCCGGTTCTGATAACGCATCTTTGAAATCGCCACCAATATTCATTTCAGCAATTTCGCGGCTCCATCCTTGCCTGCTTGCGCCACCCTGGTAGCCAAAGCCGCGGATGTAATCGCGTTTATCGCCAAATAAATTGCGAAAACGTGGAACGTAAATACCATTGGCACGGCGTCCAAAATAATATTTATCATCATACCCATCTACTGTTCCGCCTGCTCCTACGCCCAAATGATGATCCATAAGATTATGACCCAGTTCACCGCTGCTGCTGCCTAATCCATCAGGCCAAACGTCTGTAGCGGAATTCATCAAAACCCACGCACTGTTGAGAGTTGAAGCGTTGAGGAAAACTATTTTAGCAAAATACTGGTAAGTTTTATTGGTTTCGGCATCCAAAACTTCTACGCCTTTCGCCTTTTTTGTATCCTTATCGTACAAGATTTTAGTAACGATTGACCATGGTCGAACAGTAAGATTTCCTGTTTTCATGGCTGCAGGCAAAGTAGAAGATTGTGTGCTGAAATAGGCGCCGAATGGACATCCGAGCCAACATTTATTTCTGTATTTGCAATTAGATCTTTCCTGGATTGGCTCTGTGATATTGGCACATCGACCGATGATCATCGCCCTTTTATTGTCATAATGTTTTTTAACCCTGTCTGCCACATCTTTTTCTACCACATTCATTTCCATTGGTGGCATAAAATGACTGTCAGGCAACTGTGGCAAATTTTCTTTTGAACCACTGATTCCGGCAAATTTTTCAACATAAGTGTACCATGGTTCAATATCTTTATAACGAATTGGCCAGTCCACAGCAATTCCGTCTTTTGCATTTGCTTCAAAATCAAAATCGCTCCAACGGTAAGTTTGGCGTCCCCACAAAAGTGAACGGCCTCCAACATGATAACCTCTAAACCAATCAAAACGTTTTACTTCAACATAAGGGCAATCCTGTTCGTTTACCCACCAATCGACGTTCATCTCATTCAGTGGATAATCTCTTTTCAAAACAGGATGATCCTGGATCATTTTCTGAGTGCGGCCGCCGCGATGTGGAAATTCCCACGGGCCTTTCACGGCATTTACATAATCTTTTACATGCTCAATATTTTGTCCTCTTTCAAGCATGATAGTTTTGAGGCCTTTTTCAGTAAGTTCTTTTGCAGCCCAACCGCCTGAAATTCCGGAGCCAATCACAATTGCATCGTACGTGTTTTCTGCCATAGTTGTTTAATTATTAAATTTTTTATTATTAAATGGGGTTATTATTTTATCAGCTAATCAGTTATTAAACATCGCAAATCCTGATCGCTTCTTTCAGAGAATCAAGTTTGTCCGGATATGTAGGCATAAATTCCTGAGCTACATACCCTTTGAATCCTGTCGCAACAATCGCTTTCATAATTGCAGGATAATTTAATTCCTGGCTATCATTTATTTCATGTCTGCCAGGAACGCCACCTGTATGATAATGTGCAATGTATTGATGATAATCGTTGATGTTTCTGATGATGTCGCCTTCCTGGATTTGTACATGATAAATATCAAAAAGCAATTTAAAATTTTCTGATGCAATTTTTTTACAAAGTTCTGCGCCCCATTCTACATGGTTACACATATAATCTTTGTGGTCAATCTTGCTGTTCAGAATTTCCATTACCATGGTTACACCGTTCTTTTCTGCAAAAGGTAAGATTTTTTCCAATGCAGTTTTACAATTTTTCATGCCGGTTTCGTCGTCCATTCCTTCGCGTTTTCCTGTAAAACAAATCAGGTTTTTATATCCTGCTTTGGCCATGATAGGTATTACTTCAAGATATTCCTTTATTAGTTGCTCATGATATTTTGGATTATCCAATCCATTGTACAAATTATTATCCCCTGCTGTGTAACACATTGAACTGTAAATGCCATGTTTTTGCAGAGTGGGCCAGTCTTTCGGGCCAACAAGATCAATGGCATTAAGGCCGATTTTTTTTACGGCTTCGCACAGATCATCCAAAGAAAGATAACTAAAAGTCCATCTGGAAACAGAGTGATTAATATTGCCTTTCAGCTTATGATTTTTTTCAAAAGAAAAATTTCCTGCAAAAGAAATGGCAGGCCCAGCAATCGCTGCAGAGGTTCCTAGGGCAAGATTTTTTAATAATGATCTTCTGCTTTGTTTCGAATTCATTTTTTAAATATTCACAGTTTGATCAACTGGTTTTTCATTTTTATCGTGAAATGCCAATGCAAATAATATAAATACAACAAGCGCAATGAGGGAAGGAATGATCCAAACCATTTTCCAATCAGAAACATTTCCGATTGTGTAGGCATCTTTTATCAATCCGGCAATCCAAAAACCAATCAGCATTCCGATGCCATACGTAGCTAAAGTGATCAATCCCTGTGCAGCACTTTTAAATTTTACTCCAGCCTTCGCATCTGTATAAATCTGGCCTGATACAAAAAAGAAATCATAACAAATGCCGTGTAAAATAATTCCTATAATAAGCATAAAGGTGAGGTCGCCGGCATTTCCATAAGCAAACAAAGCATAACGAATTGCCCATGCAAGCATGCCTGCTAAAATCGTGATTTTGAATCCGAATTTTTTGAAAAAGAAGGGAAGCAACAACAGGAAAAATATTTCGAAAAACTGGCCAAGACTCATCTTTGCTGTTGGGTTCGTCATACCCACATCCTGAAGAAATGGATTGGCGTATTGATAATAAAATGCCAGCGGAATGCAGATAAGAATTGAGGCGATAAAAAATATCAAATAGTTTTTGTCCTTTAATAATTTTAAAGCATCTAAACCTAATACTTCAAAAACCTTTACCTGCGCGCCTTTTGCTACTTTTGGAGGAGTTTTTGGCAAAGTAAAACTAAAAATTCCCAGGATCAGCGAAGCAACCGATGCTAATAAAAAAGTATTTTTCATCATTCCTGCTGCTACATTTTCCTCTTTATCCCATAAAAAAACAAGACTGATCGCAAGGCCGGCAACGATCCACCCAATAGTTCCCCAAACCCTGATTGGCGGAAATTGTTTTTCAGTATTGGTCATTTGATTGAATGAGATTGAATTGACCAATGCGAGGGTTGGCATAAACAGGATCATATAAATTAAGAGATAATAAAAAACAGCCGGCGGATACACGTTCGTTACTGCTCCGATAGAATATACCTTGTACAATAAAAACGCTCCTATGATATGTAATACACCCAAAATTTTCTCAGCATTGAAATAGCGGTCTGCAATTAATCCTATGATAAAAGGAGCAATAATAGCGCCCCACGATTGTGTGGAGAACACAGCTCCCGTCTCTGCGCCGTTTGCACTAAGATTTTTGATTAAAAAAGTGCCAAGAGTTACAAACCATGCGCCCCAGATAAAAAATTCAAGAAACATCATGGTTGAAAGCTGCAGTTTTGTGGTAAGTTTCATTTACAAAAATTGTTTTTGATTTAAAAAAAGGATTTTAAAAATGGTGTAGAAATTCAATTTAAAATTTTGAATGATTCGCAATAAATATCCATGAAAAAATTTCCGGTAAACAATAACTTGGAAGTTTAAATGTACATATTTTATGAATAAATCAATTTTTCTAAAAAATATTTTTTTAAAAAACAAAACTTTTTTGGAAAAAATAACAGTAAAAATGAACCGCCGATTTTTAAAAATCAATGCTTCTCAAAATAATTTTTTTAAAAAATAAATTTTGCAGTAAATAAAGAAATAGTGCACTTTTTAATTTTTATTTTTCAATAAAAAGTGGCTCAGTTTCAAAATCTTTTTGAGCCGGCAAATTCTTCAAAATGAGCTTCAAATTTTTCTTTTAAAAAATTAAAAATTTTGGTTTTTTCTTTCTTTAACAAAAAAAAATCCGCAGAATTAAAGTAAGAATTCCTACATTCATGCCCTATTTTAAAAAAACATCTTACCATCACTATGGGAAATTTTCAGATAAAAGTTCAGCCCAAAAAATATGATGCGATCATAGTCGGTTCTGGTGCCGGAGGTGGAATGGCAGCATATGTTTTGGCAAATGCAGGCTTAAAAGTTTGCCTCATTGAAGCAGGTCCTAATTTTAATCCAGCCGTAGATTCCAAACAGTTACAAAATCCGTGGGAATCGCCGCGAAGAGGCGCAAGCACTAAGTATCGCCCGTTCGGAGATTTCGATGGATGCTATTGGGGTTGGGAAATTGACGGTGAACCTTACACGAATGCAAAAGGCTCTGACTGGGAATGGTGGCGCGCCAGAATGGTTGGCGGAAGAACCAATCACTGGGGAAGAATTTCTTTGCGCTTTGGTCCAAAAGATTTCAAAAGAAAAAGCATTGACGGACTTGGTGACAACTGGCCTATAAGTTATGATGATGTAAAACCTTATTACGACAAAATCGACCGGTTGCTGGGCGTGTTCGGAACGAATGAAAATCTTGCTGAAGCGCCTGATGGAATTTTTCTTCCGCCACCAAAGCCGCGTTTACATGAACTGATGATCAAAAGAGCAGCAACAGGTATTGGAATTCCCGTAATCCCTTCGCGGCTTTCTATTCTTACCAAAAAAATAAACGATACCCGCGGCCAATGTTTTTATTGCGCACAATGTGGACGTAGTTGTAAAATATTTGCAGATTTTTCTTCTTCTTCTGCACTCGTTCTTCCTGCGCTCGCAACAGGAAATGTGGATCTTGTTGTAAATGCAATGGTTCGTGAAGTATTGACCAATAAAGATGGTTTGGCCACAGGAGTTTCTTATGTCAATAAAGAAGATATGCAGGAATACCAGGTGATGGGAAGAACTGTTATTCTTGGAGCAAGCGCTTGTGAATCAGCAAGATTATTATTGAATTCAAAATCGCCAAGGCATCCAAATGGATTAGCGAATTCAAGTGATGTGGTTGGAAAATATTTACATGATTCTACAGGGGCAGATATGGGTGGAATTATTCCCGAATTATTTGACAGAAAGCGCTACAACGAAGACGGGGTAGGTGGTATGCATGTTTATACCCCATGGTGGCTTGACAATAAAAAGCTTGATTTTCCTCGTGGTTATCATATTGAATATGGCGGGGGGTTTGGAATGCCTTTGTATGGTTTCCAATGGGGAATTGAAAATCTGAATGGCACTTATAAAGTAAAAGGAAAACAAAAAGAAGCAGGCGGATATGGCGCTTCGCTAAAAGAAGATTATCGTTATTTTTTTGGCGCTCATGTTGGAATGGCTGGCCGTGGAGAAGCAGTTGCAAGAAGAGATAATTATTGTGAAATAGACCCGGATATGGTGGATGTTTATGGGATCCCTGTTTTGCGTTTTCATACCAAATATTCTGATTATGAAATAAAACAGGCGAAACACATGAAACAAACTTTTTCAGAAATTCTTCATGCGATGGGCGCTGTAATTACTTGGGGCGGCGATGATGGTCCTGAAAATAATTATGGCTTACATGCGCCGGGAAATATCATTCACGAAGCCGGAACCATCAGAATGGGTGATGATCCTAAAAGTTCTGCATTAAATAAATATTCGCAGGCTCATGATTGTAAAAATTTATTCAATGTGGATGGTGGACAATTTGTTTCCCAGGGCGATAAAAATATCACATGGACCATTCTTGCTTTGTCGATGCGTACTTCAGAATATATTGTTGACCAGTTGAAGAAAAACAATATATAGTAAAAGACTTTTTATCAATTATTTATAAAAAAACTTACGTTATGGATAGAAGAAAATCGCTGAAAGTATTGGTGCTTGGCACTGTTTCTTCCGGCTTAATGTTAGATGCCTGCAAGACTGCTGATAAAAAAACAGTTTTGAAAAAAGCTCCGGAAAGCAGTGAGAAAAAACACCCGGGACTGATGAAAGAAGAGGTGAAACAGCTGCAGGAAGTAAACGCTTATACTTTTTTCACGCCTCATGAAATGCAAACGATTACCGTTCTGGGCGATATCATCATTCCCAAAGATGATGTTAGCGGAAGCGCTTCAGATGCGAAGGTTCCCGACTTTATCGAATTTATTGTAAAAGATCAGCCTGAGCACCAGGTGCCGATGCGTGGAGGGTTGCATTGGCTGGATATGCAATGTTTAAATCGTTATCAAAAGGCTTTTGCTGATTGTAACCATCAGCAGCAAATGGAAATGGTAGATGAAATTGCATGGCCTAAAAAAGCAAAACCTGAAATGAAACCTGGCGTAAAATTTTTCAACCTGATGAGAAACTTAACCGCAACCGCATTTTATACATCTGAGATCGGAGTGAAGGATGTAGGATATGTAGGAAATACTCCGAATCAATGGAACGGAGTACCCGATGACGTTTTGAAGCAATATAATCTTGCTTATACTCCAAAAGAATTGAAAGAATGTATTAGCTTTTAAGAAGAAATCATTAGATAATTAAAAATCATTACTATGAGAAAACTAAGAATGGGAATGGTAGGGGGTGGAAAAGACGCTTTTATCGGGGCAATTCACAGGATTGCTGCCAATATGGATGGATTGATTGAATTATGCTGTGGCGCTTTGAGCATTCATCCTGAACTGGCAAAAGAATCCGGCAAAATATTGTTTCTTCCGGAAGACAGAACCTATCTTTCTTATGAAGAAATGATAAAAAAGGAAAGTGAGATGCCGGAGGACAAACGCATTGATTTCATCACGATCGTTACGCCCAATTTTGCTCACTTTGCTCCCGCGATGATGGCGCTGGATCATGGCTTTAATGTTATTATAGAAAAGCCAATGACTTTTACTCTTGAGGAAGCAAAAGAATTAAAAAAGAAAGTAGAAGAAACTGGTTTGCAATTGTGTCTGACACATACTTATTCAGGTTATCCGATGGTGAAACAGGCGCGCGCTATGGTGCAAAACGGGGATTTGGGAAAACCAAGAAAAATTGTTGTAGAATATATGCAGGGCTGGCTCAGCAAACTTTCAGAAAGGGAAGGAAATGCAGGCGCAGCGTGGCGTACAGATCCGAGCAAATCAGGAAAAGCGGGATGTATGGGTGATATAGGAACTCATGCAGCTCATCTCGCTGAATATGTTTCAGGATTAAAAATTACCCAGCTTTGCGCCAATCTAAACATTGTGGTTCCGGGACGCATGTTGGATGATGACGGAAATGTTTTATTGAGATTTGAAAATGATATAAATGGTGTTTTGGTCGCTTCACAAATTGCTGCGGGCGAAGAAAACAATCTGACCTTAAGAATTTATGGGGAAAAAGGTAGCATTGAATGGGCTCAACAGGAACCCAATACTTTATTAGTAAAATGGCTGGATCAACCGGAGCAAGTTTTGAGAGCTGGTAATAATTATCAAAATATTTTAAGCAAAGCCGCACTTGATAATTGCCGTACACCTGGCGGTCATCCTGAAGGTTATCTTGAAGCTTTTGCTAATATTTATAAAAACTTTGCCCACACACTTATGGCAAAATTGGAAGGGAAAACCCCCACAAAAGAAATGCTTGATTTCCCCAAGGTCGATGAAGGCGTTCGTGGAATGGCATTTATTGAGAACGTTGTTGCCTCTGGGAAATCAAACGAAAAATGGACTGACTTTAAAGTATAGTAGAAAAGAATTAACCGAAACTGAACAAAATTTTAATTTCAATGACAACAATCAAAGGCCCAGGGATTTTTATCGCTCAGTTTATCGGCGATGAACCTCCATTCAATAGTTTAGAAAGTATTTGCCAATGGGCAAAAGACAAAGGTTTTGTTGGAATTCAAATTCCTACTTCTGACGCAAGGTTTATCGATTTGCAAAAAGCAGCAGAAAGCAAAACGTATGCAGATGAGTTGAAAGGGAAAGTGAATAGTTTTGGATTAGATATTACGGAACTTTCCACTCATTTGCAAGGGCAATTGATTGCGGTAAATCCTGTGTATGATTCTTTGTTTGATAGCTTTGCTCCCGAGCAATATCGCAACAATCCAAAAGCGCGGCAAGAATGGGCCGTACAACAATTAAAATATGCCGCGAAAGCTTCTGAAAACCTCGGACTTACTGCCCACGCTACTTTTAGCGGCGCTTTGCTTTGGCCGATGGTTTATCCATGGCCACAAAGACCAGAAGGCATCGTGGAAATGGGATTCAAAGAACTGGCAAAAAGATGGCTTCCGATCCTGAATGTTTTTGATGAATGTGGCGTTGATGTTTGTTATGAAATCCATCCTGGCGAAGATCTTCATGATGGTATTTCTTATGAAATGTTTTTAGAAAAAGTAGATTTTCATAAAAGAGCTTGTTTGCTTTACGATCCTTCACATTTTGTTTTACAAGCACTGAATTACCTGGAATATATTGATTTTTACCATCAGCGTATCCGGGCATTTCATGTGAAGGATGCAGAGTTTAATCCAACCGGAAAACAAGGTGTGTATGGAGGTTATCAAAGCTGGCTGAACAGAGCAGGCAGATTCCGTTCCACCGGAGATGGACAGGTTGATTTTAAAGCGATCTTCAGTAAACTTGCAGCTTATGATTATCCCGGTTGGGCGGTGTTGGAATGGGAATGTTGTTTAAAAAATTCAGAAGATGGCGCAAGAGAAGGTGCGCAATTTATAAAGGATCATATCATTCGTGTGACTGAAAAAGCTTTTGATGATTTTGCCGGAACCGCACCAAATCAAGATTTGAACCGTTCTGTCTTAGGTTTGAAGTAGTTTGAATTCAAACTAATTTTTTTTATTTCAATTTTCTAATAATTTTTAAAAAATTAAATCCAATGTATAAAATCTCTGCTCTTTTTATTGGCTTCATTGTTTTTGTTTGCTGTACTTCCTCAAAAAATGCTACTATGCAAAATTCAAATAATGTATTAGTCAACAAAGAAAAAAATGACGGCTGGAAAGTTTTGTTTGACGGAAAAACAACGAATGGATGGCATACTTATGGAAAACAAAATGTTGGCAACGAATGGAAAGTGGAAGACGGTGTCTTGCATTTGGATGCTTCCACAAAAAATGCCGAACATGGAGATCTTGTTACCAATGATGAGTATAAAAATTTCGACCTTAAGTTAGATTGGAAGATTTCAGAAAAAGGAAACAGTGGTGTTATTTTTTATGTAAATGAAGATCCGGCAAAATATTCTGAAACTTATGAAACAGGAATTGAAATGCAGGTTTTGGACAATGGAACTCCGATCCGAAAAGGACAACCTGATGGAAAATTTTATACCCACAGAGCAGGCGATTTATATGATTTGATGGCTTCCAAAGAAGTTGCAAAACCACTTGGCGAATGGAACCAGGTAGAAATAAAATCAGTGAACGGCAAGCTGGATTTTTATATGAACGGTGAACATACACTTTCCACTCATTTATGGGACGATTATTGGAAAAAAATGATCGCCATCAGCAAGTTTAAAGACATGCCTGGCTTTGGCATTTTCAAAAAAGGAAAGATCGCATTACAGGATCATGGCGATGATGTTTGGTTTAGAAATATCAGGATCAAAACATTATAAAACTATTTGTCAAAATAAAAAACCGCTTTATTTCTTCGTTTACTTCCCTAATAAAAATTGTAAAGAACAAGATTCAGAATGAATAAAAAGAAATTAGTACAACACACCATTTTTTTGGCTCTGCTTTCTTTTTATTCATTTGTTTCATCAGCACAAACTTTGCCCGCTTTTCAAATGAAATTGAGCAATGGCAAAATATTTTCTTCTTCTGAAATCTCTCATAAAAAGCCTTTGATTCTTATTTATTTTGCTCCCGATTGCGAGCACTGCGAGGCGTTGATGAAGCAAATTTTTTCTCAAATCAATACTTTCAAAAACACAGAACTGGTATTGGTAACTTTTGAACCTTTGCAGGTTCTTCCTGCTTTTGAAAAGGAATTTCAAACTGCCAAATATCCTAACATAAAAGTTGGTTCAGAAGTTAAGGTGTTATACTTACAGAAATATTATCAGCTTCAACACACGCCTTTCACAGCGCTGTTTGATAAAAACGGAAAACTTATTGTTTCATATAAAGATTATACGCCGCTGAATGACCTGATCAAAAAATTAAAAGCTTTGGAGAAAAAATAATTCTTCATTTCTTTTCAAAAAAATTGCTTTGAAAACTTTTGCTGATAAAATAATTTCTTTCAATAAAAATATTGTTTTCAATGGGAAACTTCCGAAGAATGTAGGAATTATGAATCCGTTCAAAGAAAACAAAGAAGCTTTGAATACCTCTTCAAAATTTTATAAAAAATTTTATAACGACACCAATAAAAGACACCTCATTCTTGGAATTAATCCGGGAAGATTTGGTGCAGGTGTAACCGGTGTTCCGTTTACAGACACAAAAAGATTATTGAATGAATGTGGACTTGAATTTTCAGGGAAAATTACTCATGAACCTTCGGCAACATTTATTTACGAAATGATCAATGCTTATGGCAGCGTTGAAAAATTTTACAGCAAGTTTTATATTCATTCTATTTGCCCGCTTGGTTTTACTATTATGAATGAGAAAGGGAAAGAAGTAAATTATAATTATTATGATTCAAAAGAATTAACCGAAATGGTTTATGATTTTATGATTGAAAATATAAAAAAACAAATCAGTTTTGGAATCAATTCAGATGTGTGCTTTTGTTTTGGAACAGGAAAAAATGAAAAGTTTTTAAGAAAAATAAACGATGAATTTCATTTTTTTAAAAAGATAATTGCACTTGAACATCCCAGATTTATTATGCAATACAGATCAAAGTCAAAGCAATTTTTTATTGAAAAATATCTTCAGGCCTTCGGGCAAATCAGTTAAAGAAAGTGCGAGTGAATGAAGAAATAAATCGATTCAGGTTTTTTAAAAACCGGCACTTCTAATTTTTCTTTGTAATCAGATTAATTAGCTTATTTCCACGAACTAAAATTTTTAATCCGTGCCTTCTCAATGAAATGGAAGGGCGTTTTTTTACATAATTATCAATGTCTGATTTGTAAGCAGAGATAATGTCTTTATAAGAAAGAATTCCGATGATCGTATTTTCGTTGGAAATTACCGGCAGAATATCAATGTTTTCTTTTGCCATCAATTCTACTGCAGAACGAAGCGAATTATCAACGCGGATAGATACATTATTTCGCTTAATTAATGAACCAACCAAACGATCTGGCGCATGATGATTGCTAAACAAATTGGATGAACTGATGATGCCACGGAACTCGTCATTATTGCTTACAATAATAAAATAGTTACTGTTGTAATCAGTCTCTTTCTCAAGCCAGTCACGCACTTCACCAATTGTGTTATCTTCACTGAGCATCAATCCATTTTCGCTCATTACCTGTTTTACATTGATGGTTTCTAAAATATCAGGCTCGTAAGAATCAGGAGTTTTTACACCGCGTCTTGTAATTTTTTCAGTCATAATTGTATTTTCCATCAGGAAAAAAGAAACAACATACGAACCGATGCAACCCGCCAAAAGCGGCAATAAAGCATTGGATTGTCCTGTAGCCTCCAAAGCAAAAATGATGGATGTAAGAAGCGCTCTTGATGCGCCAGCAAACATTGCACTCATGGCAACCAAAGCAGCCAGGGATAATGTAATTCCTGAATCCGGAAAAAAATGCAGGATCAAACTTGCCAGTAAAATTCCTGCAGCTCCTCCAATGGTAAACAACGGCGCCAAAGTACCACCTGAAGTGCCACTTCCAAGTGCAATGGCCCAGGAAATAAATTTGAAAATACATAATGACCAAACCACATTCAGCGTTAGATTTCCGGATAAAACGTCGGTAATATTATCATACCCAACGCCTAAGGTTCTTGGTGCAAAATATCCAACAATTCCTACTGCAAGGCCGCCAATAGCGGGCCACCACATCCAATGAACCGGTATTTTTTCAAAATGATCTTCAATAAAATAAACAATCTTGGTAGTAAACACAGAAATAAAACCCATGACAATTCCCAAAATACTGTAAACAAACAAGCCGGTATTTGAAGGAACCTCTATCAAATGGCCAACCGGAAAAACCGGCCCGGCTTCAAAAAGGAAATGATGCCCTGCTGCACCTGTAATACAAGCAAGCGCAACAGGAATGATAGAACGGGGAGAAAATTCAAAAAGCAAAAGTTCTATTGCCAAAAATATTCCTGCTATTGGCGTTCCAAAGATAGCAGCCATACCCGCAGTTGCACCTGATGCCAGTAATATCTTTCGTTCGTTATGAGAAATTCGTGCAATTTGACCAAGCGTAGAACCTAATGCTCCGCCTGTTGCAATGATCGGTCCTTCCGCACCAAACGGTCCACCTGTACCGATTGCAATAGCAGAAGAAATAGGTTTAAGATAAGTGATCGTTGGTTTTATCTTACTTTGATTGGTTAGAATTTGTTCCATCGCTTCCGGAATTCCATGTCCACGAATGGCTTTAGATCCATAAAGCGCCATTAGTCCAACAATAACTCCTCCGATACCAGGAACAATAATTACCCATAAACCCAAATGATTTCCAGCCGGAGTAACATGATCAATAGAAAGCGTTTGATAAAAAGAAAGATTGGTGATAAAATAGATAAGATACACCAAAAATTTTGCGATAAAACTGATCGCAATGGCAATTGCAATAGCCATCGCAGCTATCGTAACGAGCCTCTTTTTGTTCTGGCTAAAATGTGGTTTTATGTCTTCTGCTTCTAAGGTGGGTTTTAGAGATACTGAAATTGGGATACCGCTTTTTAAATACTTTTTATTGATCATTCAGCTTTATAAATTATCGAAATATAATGAAAGCAAAATTATACGCTGAAAGTATACTACCCAAAAAGTATTTAGTAAATGCCCATTACAAAAGGAAATCTAACACTTCCTCTGTTCAGAAAAAAAGATAATTTGTTGGCTGTCAGATAAGGCTTTTGGATGAATTGCTCCGGTAATGGTCAATTTTATATTGAAACATAACAGCCATTTTATTGGCGCGCCATAATGCTTCCGACGCTATTTCTCCTGAAAATAATTCATTTAAAGTTTGGGAAAATAATGAAAGCCATCTTTCGAAATGTTCTTTTCCAACCGGAAGATTTGCATGCGGTGGAAATGGGCTTCCATAATAAGTATGCTCTCCTAATAAAACCGTTTGCCAGAAAGTGTACATTTTTGCCAAATGTTCCGGCCAGCGGTTTTGAATTCGTTCATTAAAAACAGGTCCGAGCAATTGATCTTCTCTTACTTTATCATAAAAAGTATCTACCAATAATTTGATATCTTCTAAAGTTAAAATGTCTTTGTTTATTTCCTCCAATGTCTTTGTTTTTTGAAAAGGCGGATTGCAAAAATATTATTTAATCCGGTTGTTACTTATGGATAATGAGCAAGATCATGTGCTTTAACAAACTCGAAATTTTTATAGAACTGGTTCAAATATATCGTTGCATGAAACGGCAATTCTGTTCCATGAATTAATAATAATTACCTGCATAATAATTTGAGCCAGTTCATTTTCATCATAAAATTTTAATACTTTATGGTACGTTTCATCACTCAATCCATGGTTGGAGATCAACGTTACTTCTTCCGTTAACTGCAAAACGGCTCTTTCTTCTTCAGAAAATAATGGTGATTCTTTCCAGGCGGACAAAGCAAAAATTCTGCGCTGATTTTCGCCAAGTTTCAATGCTTCCACTGTATGCATATCGAGGCAATAAGCGCAACCATTTATTTGAGAAGCCCTTATTTTAATCAATTCGCGAAGCAAGGCGGGAAGTTTAGAACTTCTGATATATTGTTCAAGACCGCTCATTGCTTTATATGCATTCGGTTCAATTGTTTTAATATTAATTCTTTTCTCCATCATCTTTATTTTTACTTAAATTTTTTAAATAATCTGACGTGACAGGATTACTAATTATTTCTTCCATTCCCTGATATTTCAATAATTTTTCCGCAATATTTTTCATTGAATTGATCGCATATTTTAGAAATCCAGGACCAAGACTAATTCGTGAAACACCTATTTCTTTTAAAGTTGAAAAATCCGGAATTCCACTAACCATCAAAATATTTACCGGTAAAGAAACTTCTTTTACAATCGTTTCAATTCCCTCTTTTTCCTTTAAAAAAATGGGGTAAAAACTATCGGCACCAGCGTTCTTATAAGCTTTCCCTCTTTCAATTGCTTCCGTTAGTTTCTCTTCTTTTGATGCTTTATTTTCTTTTATAAAAACATCTGTTCTTGCATTGATAAACAGGTTGCTCCTGTTTTCCGATGCGGTTTTTTTGATCAAATTTATTTTTTCAGATTGTTCTTCTTTAGAAAATAATTTTGATTCATCATGAAGACTATCTTCAAAATTAATTCCTGAAATTCCTGTATCAATTAATTTTTTGATATTCTCTCTCAACTCAATACTACTTTTTGCATAACCACTTTCTATATCAGCGGAAACAGGAATTTTTACATTCTTTACAATTTTTTTGAGGAGGAATAATAATTCATCAAAAGGAATTTTTTGTCCGTCATCATAACCATTACTAAAAGCGATGGAAGCGCTTGCAGTTGCAATGGCTTTATACCCAAGTTCTTCCAAAAGCCTTGCTCCTAAAGTATTCCAAATGTTTGGCAACACCAAAGGCTCGCCATTGTGATGAAGTTGATGAAATTGTTTTTCTTTTTGAGAAGAAAGATTTTCGGAAAACATTCTATCGAAATCTTTTTGATGCCTTACAAAATTAGTTTTTAAAAATTTAAACCAATTTCTAAATGAGGAATAAAACAGCTTGATCTAGCTTTAAAAAAGCAAAACCGATAAAAACGGGACTTTCATTTTTCCAGAAAATCAATCTGAGCACTTCTGATTTCTTTTCCGCCTTTTGCTTTAAAATTTTCGAGCACTTTTTTAAAATTTTCTTCGTCAATGGCTCGTGTAGCATCAGTGATGATCGTAGACTGAAAGCCTAATTCAAGGCCATCCAAGGCAGTGAAGTAAACACAATAATCAGCAGCCAGGCCACAAACATAAATAGAAGAAATCCCTTTGCCTTTTAAATAGGCGCCCATGCCGGTTGCTTTCTTTTTTCCATTATCAAAAAACCCGCTGTAGCTGTCAATATTTTTATCCATTCCTTTTCTAAAAATGGCTTCTATTTTTTTTGTATCTAACGAAGAAGAAAATTCTGCGCCAGGAGTTTGCTGCACGCAATGATCGGGCCATAAAACCTGTGGTAATCCATCCAAAATAATTTCTTCAAAAACGTTTTTTCCCGGATGAGCAGAAGCAAAACTTTTATGATCCGCAGGATGCCAATCCTGTGTTGCAACAACAAGATCAAATTTATTTTCTAAACTATTAATAACAGGAATTACAGCATCACCATCTTTTACAGCAAGCGCGCCGCGGGAAAGAAAATCATTTTGAACATCAACAATGATTAATGCATTCATCACTTCTATTTTAGAACCAAAAATTATTCTTTGTCGGCCGGCCTTCCATAATAATCATAAAGATTTCGTTCGTAAACTTCATTTACTGGTTGTGACGGATCAAACTCAGGGCTATTTTTTACCGCTTCTGTAGAAATATTTACGATCACAAGAGAATTATCCCATTTTACTTCTGTGATCCATTTAGTAGATAATAATACCTTTCTGCTGTTAAGCCATGTGCCTGTATCAATTACCAGGAATTTAATTTCCCAGGTGGTATCATCGATAATATAATCAACTACTTTTCCAATTTCTCCATCTGTGGTATGAATTGAATAACCAGTTACCTGCGCGGTACTTTGCAAATGCTGATCATTTTTCCGCTTACTTGCTTCAACATTTTCAACACTTACATTTTCACTTTCATAAAGATCACTTGGCATCATTCCAAAAATTCCTGCGCCATGTTCATCAGGCTCTGCGCCCCAATAAACTTCCCATGGATAATAGCCGGAAAGTTCTTCCTCCTGCTGGCGCGAAACTGGTTTGTCAGTATCTATATCCGGACTGTTTTCAATCTGGCTTTTCGTAAGATTTACGGGAAAAACTTTATTTTCCCAATCCGGTTGTTTCAAAGCGGTTGGGGAAATAAGCACTTTACGGCTCGAAAGCCAGTCGCCAGTTTTTACGATCAGGTAGCGGATAGTCCAGGTTTTATCATCAAAATAAAATTCTTCAACTTCACCAATTTCGCCATCAGTTTCTTTCATTGAATAACCCAAAAGGCTTTTGATACTGCGTTTCATATATTATTTTTTAAATTTACAGAAGTCAACGGTTTGAAAATAAGGCTATCAATCTTTCCCTCACATTCATAAAAAAATTGCTTAGTAAACCATGAGAATACAATCATTATTCCAAAAATACTTTATATCTTTTATAACTCATTAATAAGCAGCTTGTTTTTCAACATAAAGTTTATTGATAATCGTCATGAAAATTACCACTATAGGAACAGCAAGCAACACTCCCCAAAAGCCAGCCAACATGCCCAAAGCAACCTGGCCGAAAACCGTAAGCGCAGGTGGAATGTTCACCATCTTTTTTTGAATAACAGGTTGAGTAACCGCTGTTTGAATGATTTGAATAAAAGTGTACATGCAAATAATAATAATGGCCATTGCAGGACTTTGCATCAATGCAATCAATACTGCGGGAACTAAAGCAATCAGTGGTCCAAAATTGGGAATCATATTTAACAAACCAGCTATCAGAGCGAGTGTCAGAACCAGGGGCATACCAAGTATCAGCAATCCGATTCCGGTTAAAATTGCAATAAAAAGGAAGCCAATAATCTGTCCTTCGATCCATTTTCTAAGGACAACCCTCAGATCTTCAATCAGATCCTTTCCTTTCTCTTTTGTCTTTGCAGGAAGCAAAGAAATAATTCCTTTTTTGTATTGAGAAGGACTTGCTGTAAAAAATAAAGAAAGAAGGAGAATGATATACAAATCACTAAGAACGCCAAAACTTGAAGAAAAAAATTGTTTGATAACCTCATTTGTTTTTTTTGCGCTTCCGGAGCGCTCTAAAAAATTTACCAGTTTGCTTCCCAAAACACTTTGGTTCATTTGATCTTTTGCATTTTGGATTGTTTCAGGTAAAGTATCAGATAATTGTGCCACCTGATCCTGCAATCTCGCTCCGACAAACCAAAAAAAAGCTACTAATAAAAGAATGTTTACAGCAACAGAAATGACAACGCTTAATTTTGATGGCCAATGAAGATATTTTTTTAAAAGAGAAGCACAGCCATGAAAATAAATCGCTGCTAAAACTCCGGCAAGAATTAATAAGAACACACTTAGCCATGTTTTTAGCAGCAAAAAAACAATAATGATGAATGCTGCTATCCAACCTGTTATCCATACTTTTTTTGAAAAACGTAGCTTCTGTTCTTCCTTTTGATTATTGTCTGCATCAGCCATGCGTAAAATAATTTTTTGAAATAAGTGTCGGAAAGAATTAAAAAATATCTTTTGTAAAAATTTTGTCACTCAAAAGTTATGCCTCAGATATTTTGGCTTTACTTCTGTGTTGCCAAAAAGGCCACTATTCTGTCCAGTTCTTCTCCCGAAAGTATGCCGCCAAAAGAGGGCATATTTTTTCCTCCGTTTACGATCCGGATCTTTAATTCCTGAACTGATAAGCGATTTCCGACTGTGGTTAGATTTGGTCCGGCTTTGCCGCCATAATGATTAATTGTATGGCAATACTGGCAACCTTTTGCATAAAATAAATGAACACCCCGAATCACTGTTGAATCCGGATTTGTTGCTTTGATCGCTGTTAAAGGCAATGGTTTTGTATTAAAATTGGGCGACCAGGATGCCTCTATTCCAATCACCAGTAAACTGATAACAAATACAAAAACACAAATCACACCAAACATTGCCCAGGGTCTTTTTAAAGGACTTCTTTCTCCTTTATGAGAAATAAAAGGAATTGAAAATAATAAAATGATCGTAATTAACGGGCCAAGCAACATCGCCACAGATTCAATTTTATGAGGCATTAGAGCAAACAAGGCGAAGAATGGAACCATGTACCAGTCAGGATTTGGTGAAGTTTGAACCATCGAAGGATCCGGAGGAGTGGTTAGCGCGGGTGCGCCAAAAACGGCTGCAAGAATAATAATTGAAATGATAATTAATGCGCTGACAATAATATCCCGCCAGGCGGCATCAGGCCAGAACGGAACACCTTTTTGTTTCAGCATTTCCTGGTACCACCGGCGATAAGTTTTTGGATCGATCAAACGTCCGGCTTTTGGCGGTTCTGAAATCCCGTTTCTGATTACAAGAAATAAATGAAAAGCGACAAACACAAAAATGAAAGCCGGAACAATAAATACATGGTAAGAATAAAACCTGCTCAAGGTCTGACCACCAATTGTGTTTCCTCCCAAAAGTAAACGTGCTAAATATTTTCCAACAAAGGGAACTCTTCCTAGTTGTTGTGCCGCAACTACCGAAGACCAGACACCGTTGGAATCCCAACGTAATAATTGTCCCGTAAATCCCATAAAAATTGTGAAGATCAAAAGAAAAACTCCGCTGATCCAATTCATTTCCCGCGGAAATTTATAGGAAGCGGTAATGTACGTCCGGACCATGTGAAGCCCCACCAAAATGATCATTGCTGAAGCTCCGAAATAATGAATTCCCCTCAATACATTCCCAAACTTTGCCTGGTTTGTAATGAATTCTAAAGATTGATATGCCTCTTTCGAAGAAGGCTGGTATAAAAGTGATAAAGCAATGCCGGTGATCACTTGCAATAAAAAGCAAAACAAAGTAGCGCTTCCAAAAACATAACTCCACTTTGCTCTAGGAGGCACAGGATGAGTAATAACCGGAAGAATGCTTTCAGAAAAACCACTTCTGTCATCAATCCATTTCCATATTTTTTTTAAAATATTCATACTGACCTTGATGCAGAAATATTGGTGATAGGAAGAGGTGCTGTTTTTATCTGTACTTCGTCTTTAAAAACCCTTACCTCGTAGCGTGTTAAAGGCTTTGGCGGCGGTCCCGCTGCTACTGTTCCGTTTGCATAATAAACGCCTCCATGACAGGGACACATAAATAAATGTGCATCTTTTTCCCATCTTACGGGACAACCCAGATGTGTGCAATTAGCAGCAAAAGCAATAAAATCTGTTTGATTATTCCTCCTTAACCAGGCGGCTGATTTTGCAGTAATTCCGGCGTAAGGTTCGGGATCTGCATTGATGAATGTTACCAAAGTTGTGGTACCGGCAGCGAAATCAGTTACTTTTCCAACCGTTCTCCATTTCTCTTCTTTTGATTCGAGCAAGGGCGCTATCAAGGCGCTGATGACGGGTACAGCAGCAATTGCAGCACTAAGACCTGCTAAACCTAAACTGATTTTCATAAAAAATTTTCTCCTGCTTATTTCTTCAGTTTTCTGATCATTCATGACGCAAAATATTTATCCAACCAATGAGAGATATTACAAACACGATAAGGCCGGCGACAGAAATTAGCCACGTTGTCAATACTCCCCAGCCTAAAAACATTAATCCTAACGCTAAAAAAAATGGCCAGTAAGTTGGATGCGGTAATTCTTCCGGCTTTGCTTTTACTTTTTCTAATTGATCTAAATTCATTTTTATTATTTTTTATTTAAAAAGCATGAATTTATTCACGCATTGGTGTAGTTCGAGCTCTTGTAACTTGCGTTTGAATAATTCGCACTAAACCATTTTATCAAAAGAATCATTGATGCAGTTAAATAAATAAAACATCCCGGAACCCACATGATTAATCCTGCAATTTGCTGATCAATGGAAGCGGAGATCTTCCAATTCTTTCTGATAATGGAACCGACGCCATATGCATCATCGAATGAATAATGCGCATACATCGAAAGCGGCGCAAAAGTGATCATTAAACCAAGCAACGAACAAAAAATACAAGCGGTTGAAAGATAGAGTACGCCTGCAATTGGCCCGATACGATTTTCGCGGCAAGGATTGATAACAGGCCAGCTAAAAATAATTCCTGCTATTAATAAACTCGGCATTTCAAGATTCATCATCCACATTCCATTCCCGGAAAATTGTTGATTAAAGATGTAAGGAATATGCCAGAACCACATAATGCCCACGCCAGTAACCCAATAAATAAATGTATTTTTTGTTTTTGTTGAAAAGAAAAGAAGCTGCCTTTTAAATTTATTTTCCGCCGGGATACCAGCAACGATCAACGGAGCGGCAATTAAAATGATCAAAACATGTGAAAGCATGTGTGCACTGAACAAATAACTTCCAGCCAGAAAATGTAATGGAGAGTCAACACACAAAATCAATAAAAAAATTCCGGCAAAAAAATAAAGCGATTGCCTTTTTATTTCAAATCCAATGGAATACAAATAGATAAAACATAAGGCAATCAAAAACAATGTTGTTGGCCAATCAAAATGCCAGTGAAAAAATATTGATTCCATCTTTTTCTTTTTAAATATTTGTAAAATGAGGCAGCACGTAAACGACAGTAAAAACAGCGATCCAAACGATATCAACAAAATGCCAGTAAATGCCTACACTGCTTATCACGTTTGAGTTTGGGCGATTAAAATCTCCTAAAAAAGCCATTAGAAGAAGAATGAGCAAAATGATAATTCCTGCAAAAACATGAAACCCGTGAAAACCTGTAAGTGCATAAAAACTAGTGCCAAAAACGCTTCCGCTTAACGTAACGTTGTCATTGATCAGCCGCCAATATTCTTTGCCCTGGCCAATCAAAAAAATTGCTCCAAATAAAATGGTGATGATCAGCCATAACTTTAAACTTTTAATTTTCCCTTTTTGATAATTTTTATCCGCAAGCCAAAAAGTGAAACTGCTTGCAATCAAAATGATCGTAAAAATTCCGGTGGTTTTTATATCCAGCACTTTTACTTCATGAGGCTCAAATCCTGCATTATACGCCATGTAAACAAATGCAAGAATGAGGCAAATAAAAAACATTGCTTCTGTTGCAACCACCAGTTTCATCATTGTTTTGTTCATACTTTTTTTATTTATTGATCCGGATTATCAGGATGTTTCCAATCCCACAAAGGCCGCCTGCCATGTACTACAGGCACATTATCAAAATTTTTCAGTTGCGGGGGGGAAGTAGTTAACCATTCAAGTGTAAATCCATCCCATGGATCTTTCCCAGCTTTTTTCCCTCCTTTGATACTTTTATAAACCATGTAAAGCAATAGTAAAACTGAGGCTCCCATGATAAATGCTCCGATTGTTGAAATAAAATTTAAAACTCCATACCAGGGCAAATCGGGATAAGTAAAGACTCTTCGTGGCATTCCTAAAATGCCTAATAAATGTTGCACTAAAAAGGTTGCATTGAAGCCAATCACAAAAAGCCAGAAAAACCAACGTCCTAATTTTTCCTCGAGCATTTTTCCTGTCATTTTAGGAAACCAATAAAATAACCCTGCGAGTAAACCGAAAATAGTTCCACCAATAAAAACATAATGCAAATGGGCAACAACATAGTAAGTGTCAGTTAATTGCCAATCAATGGGCACAATCGAAAATGCGATTCCGGATAAGCCTCCAATGGTAAATTCAATCAAAAAGGCAATAGCGAACATCATTGAAACAGTGAACCGTATTCTACCACCATACATCGTTGCGATCCAGTTGAAAATTTTTACACCCGTCGGAATGCCGATCAGCATGCTGCTTGCCGAGAAAAATGCATCCACTGTGTTTCCCATTCCCACTGCAAACATGTGATGTGCCCAAACACCAAAAGCAAGCAGCGCAATCGCTACCGAAGAAGCTGCAACAAATGCATATCCAAAAATTGGCTTGCGCGAAAAGACCGGAAATACTTCTGATAAAATTCCAAATGGAGGAAGGATAACAATGTAAACTTCGGGATGGCCGAAGATCCAAAATAAATGTTGCCACAGTAATGCGGAGCCGCCATTGGTTGTATTGAAAAAATGCGCCTGGAATTGCCGGTCGAGTAAAAGCATTGCCAGCGCAGCATTCAACGAAGGAAACGCCGCAATTAATAGAAATGAATTCACCAAAATCATCCATACAAACAGTGGTAATTTATTCAGTTTCATTCCCTTCACACGATAATGCAAAATTGTTACAATCAGGTTGATAGAAGTGGTCACGCTTCCAATTCCGGAAAGCAATAACCCCATCGCATAATAATCAATGCCATTGCTACTCGAATAATTTTTTTCATTTAGTGGAGCATAGTTAAACCATCCCGCATCCGGGCCACCTCCTGCCACAAAACTGAAATACAAAAGCAATCCGCCAAAAAAAGTGATCCATAAACTGAAGGAATTCATTCTTGGGAAAGCCATTTCATTTGCACCAATCATCAGAGGGGTAAAATAAACCGCGAATCCAAAAACAGCAGGCATCGCAACTAAAAAGATCATTGTTGTTCCATGCATGGTAAATATCTGATCATATGCTTCGGGCGTTAAAAAATGATTCACTGGTTCTGCAAGTTGAATGCGCATGAGTAAAGCTTCAACTCCTCCAATCAGAAAAAATAACAGCGCCAGCAACAGATACATTATGCCAATCATTTTATGATCAACAGAAGAGATCCATTGCAGCAAACCCTGATCAGTACTCACTCCTACGCCAGGAAAAGAAGTTGCGGGCTCGGGAATATAAATAGTTTCACTCATGTTATTTTAATTGCGCCAGGTAATGGACAATGGCCTCAACAGTATCTTTGCCAAAAATAAAATCAGGCATATGAGCTGCTGGTTTAATTTGTTGCGGATGACTGATCCATTCGTATAAATTCGCTTCACTATTTTTCATTAATCCGGTTAAAAGTTCATCTCTGCTGGCAATATGTGTCAGGTCAGGACCTACGTTTGACGTAGAGGCAGTTCCCTGGATGCGGTGACAATTAGCGCATGTTTCTGTTTGAAAAATTTCCGCACCTTTTATCGCTAAAGAATCTGTTGGAACTACAGCCGTTTTTGCATTTGCAGTAAGCCAGTTTTGAAAATCTTTTTCATTTTCAGCTATTACATTAATGCGCATCCACGCATGTTGTGCACCGCAAAATTCACTGCATGCACCAATATATTTTCCTGGCTTATTAATATCAAGCCTTAAATAATTATTGATTTTAGGAACAAGATCCATTTTGTTTCCAAGCTCCGGGACCCACCAATCATGGATGACATCTGCTGAACGCAATTCCATCAGCAAGGGCCTGTCAACCGGAAGATGAACTTCGTTTGCAGTAACCACATTTTCTTTTGGATATTCCACTTCCCACCACCATTGATGCCCGGTGATAATAACGTCGGGTACGCCAGTTGGATGAAGTGGAGCGGCAACCGCATTCATCGTTGTAACTTCCTGGTAAAAGAACCAAATAAGTAGCAATGCCGGTACGCCAATCATCAATGCTTCAACTTTTTTATTCCCGGTTATTTGTTTTGGCTCACGGGCATCTTCTTTTTTTTCTTTAAACCTGATGCAAACAAAAACCACCAAAAAAGATACAAGCAAAAGCATTCCAAGAGCGGCGATATTAAAAAAATTAAACAACCTGTTGATCTTTTCGGCTTGCTGCGACGCAGGATTTTCCATTGATTGAAGGAGAATCATGGGTGGAAAATATAGTAAACATCCAAACATTGACAGAGCCGGTTTTAAAAGTTTTACAGTGAATAATTGCAAAGAATTCAAATACACTTTCGTAAAGCAACTTTCTCTTCTTAAAAGAAATTACGATTTTATGAAATTCAATAATTGAAAAAACAACACAAAGAGCATGCCCATTGAAGACTGATATTTATTTAAAAAATAGAAATTCGGATTATGTCCAGGGCTGCTGGCAAGGAATTTTTTCAACCAAATACTTTTTCCCATCACCCTGAAATTTGATGTTATATTTAAAGATTATTCAAGGTTAAAATTTCAATAATGAGTTTTAAAAATAAAACCATTTTCATCACAGGTGCTTCAAGAGGGATCGGAAAAGCAATAGCAATCCGGCTTGCAAAGGAAGGAGCGAATATTGTTGTTGTAGCAAAATCAGTTGAAGAAAATCCCAAATTGGGAGGAACTATTTTTAGTGCAGCAAATGAAATAGAAGCTGCAGGCGGAAAAGCCTTGGCAGTTCAATGTGATATTCGTTTTGAGGATCAGATAAAAAATGCTGTGGAAAAAGCTGTGGAAACTTTTGGAGGAATTGATATTTTGATCAACAATGCTTCTGCAATATCATTAACACTGGTTGAGCAAACTACACCAAAAGCTTTTTCATTAATGCATGACATTAATGTAAAAGGAACTTTTTTTGTGAGCAAAGAATGCATTCCTTTTTTGAAACAAGGAACCAATCCTCACATTTTAAATCTATCTCCACCCGTTAATCCGGATCAAAAATGGTTGAGCAACCATCTTGCCTATACCATCAGTAAGTACAACATGACGATGATTGCTTTAGGCCTTGCCGGAGAATTGAAGCAATATAAAATCGCTGCAAATACTTTGTGGCCCCGAACAACAATCGCGACGGCGGCAGTAAGAAATTTATTAGGAGGTGAAGCGCTGATTCAAATGAGCAGAACTCCTGAAATTGTTGCCGATAGTGCTTTTTACATCTTGAAAAGATCTTCAGTTTCCTGCACAGGGAACTGTTTTATTGATGAAGAAGTTTTGAAAGAAGAAGGAATTACTGATCTTGAAAAATATGCGGTGAAAACAGGAGGCAAGCTTTACAACGATTTGTTTTTATAACCTGCTTTACTACAACCTCGCCTTTATTTACATCAAAATATACTTTTATACTTGCAATTATTGGCATTTCTGGTATAATTTTTACCATTGATTCAGTTAGTATTTTATAGGAAACAGAATCCGCAATTATTTCTTCATTTACTGTTTTAAAGCATCATGAAAAGCAGGTCTTCCATTTGGTTCGATATTATGCTGATATTGTTGGCAAGTGTGGCGGGGAGTGTCGATGTAATGAGTTATTACAGATTAGATCATGTGTTTACTGCAAACATGACCGGAAATACGATTTTGCTTGGCCTTTCGATCGGACAGGGAAGGCTTTCAAATTCAATTCATTCCCTTGTTGCCTTAGCCGGATTTTTTACAGGCGCTTTAATTGGAGCTTTAATAGTAGAAAACACAAAAAAAGCGTGGTCTTATTATATTAATTTAAGTCTTTCGATAGAGTGCTTTATTATTTTCATCCTGGCCCTTATTTGGTTTGAAGAAAGTAATCCTCTTCATAATACTATTCTTTACATTTCTATCTTACTGTCGGCAGTTGCAATGGGAATGCAAAGCGCAACGGTAAGACATTTAAATATTCCCGGAGTCGTTACCACTTTCATCACAGGAACAATAACAAGTATAGGAATGAGTGCAGTAAAGGGTTTCCGAAACGGATTTAAAAAAAGCTTGAAAGACGGCAGCAGCAGATTACTGGTTATCAAAAGCATGGAACACAGAATTGAATTGCAGATTTTGGTTTTCTTAGCTTATGGATTAACCGCTGTTTTAACTGGTTGGATCGAGTATCATGGGGACGCTCTTTTGCCGGTTTTGCCGTTGGTTCTTATTTTATTCGTATTGGTAATTGCCATCGCGAAGCCGGAGAATCCGCACTTTTCACAAAACAGCTTTTGATATTATGGAAAAAAGTTTTGATAATAAAACCATTTGGACGATTGGCCATTCTACTCATACACTCGGGGAGTTTATAGAAATGCTGTTTCCTTTTGAAATAAAATTACTTGCTGACATCAGAAGCTTTCCCGGCTCACGAAAATTTCCACAGTTTAACAAAGAAAATTTAGAAGCGTCACTTCCGGAAAACGGTATTGAATATATTCATTTAAAAAAATTAGGCGGAAGACGAAAAGTAAATCCTGATTCTAAAAATACTTCATGGAGACATCTTGCTTTTCGCGCTTATGCAGATTACATGGAGACAGAAGATTTTAAAATCGGAATTGAAGAACTCGAAGCCGTAGCAAAAAAACAACGAACTGCATATATGTGTTCAGAAGCGGTGTGGTGGCGTTGTCACCGTTCTATGGTTTCTGATTATTTAAAATCAGAAGGATGGAAAGTGATGCATATTATGTCGGCCGGAAAAGAAGTAGAACATCCATATACTGCGCCTGCAAAAATTGTAAATGGCCGGTTGACCTACCGTTATTCTGAATTGCCTTTGTAAGCTTACAAACTGTTTAGTGCAAATGAAAATGTACTTCCTGCACCTAGATCACTTTTTACATTTATAGTCCCACCTTGTGCTTCAATAAATTCTTTGCTAATACTTAAACCTAAGCCTGTACCTTCTTTTTTTGAGCCCGGTATGCGGAAATAGCGGTCAAAGATTTTGTCAACATATTGGGGAGGGATACCTTGTCCACTATCATTAACAGAGAATTTTATTTTTCCATTTTCTTTTGTTACGTTAATATAAATAATTGAATTGTCGTAAGAATAACGAATGGCATTGGAAAGCAAATTGGTTAATACCCACCAGGTTTTTTCATTGTCAGCAAGCACTTTTGGTAAAGTGTCCGGTATATTTACTTCAATCTTAATTTGCTTTTGTTCGGCTGCAGATTTATTTGCATCAACCGCATACTTAATAATTTCTTTCGCATCTGATGGCATTACATTCATCTGTATTGTTCCGCTTTCTACCTGTGCCATATTCAGCAATTCACCTGTAATTTTTAATAACCTTCCTGCATCTTCTTTAATGCTTTCAACAAGGCTTTGCTGTTCTGTATTTAGTTTGCCCACTTGTTTATTTTCTAATAATTGCAAACTCATTTTTATAGAAGAGATGGGTGTTTTTAATTCATGAGAAACTGTTGCAATAAAATTGGTTTTTGCGAAGTCCAATTCTTTGTATAGTGTTATATTTTGCAGCAGGATTACATTCCCAATTTCTTTTTCTTCTTTTTCACCTGTTGGGATAATTTTTATCGGGATAATTTCTTTTTCAAAGTAACTTTCCTTGTTGTCAGCATAAATTTTTACAGGTGAAGACTTGGTTTTTATTGGTTCATTTTCTTTATCAAATAAATCCTCTGCAAGCTTTCTGATTAAATCATTCCGCATGGCAATATCTTGTACAGGTTTGCCGATTACATGCTCTGCACTTAGCCCTGATACCTGGAAAGCAATATTATTCATAAACAATACCCGCTTGTTTTCATCCAAACCAATAACAGGATCATTCATATTATTGATAAGTGTTTCAATTCTTTTTTTCTCCATCATCAGCTTTTCAAGATTACTGGCTTTGTATTCTTCCAGTTTTTCTGCCATTGTATTAAAAGCGGATGCGAGTTCACCAAACTCATCATGTTTTTCAAAATGCAGTCTTCGGGAATAATTTTGTGCCGCAATTTCTTTGATACTTGTTGTTAATTCTTTTATCGGGTTGGCAATATTACCGGGCACATTGAACAACATCGTTAAAGCAATAACGAAGCAAATTGTTCCGGCAATTGAAATCCAGAAAATAGATGCTTCTGCAGTGCTTTGTGCTTTGTTACTTTTCCGCTGAATGGCTTGCATATTCAGCAACATGATATCAGTTATATCCTTTTGAATAACCCGCTGCAATGCTGTGTCAGCATATGCTAGTTGTAATTTTTTAAAATCTGTGGTTAATTTATCTGTCAGTTCTTTTTCTCCAACTTCTGTAATATTTGCCTGTTGCTTCGCAAGATTTGTCTGAAATTCAATTCTTGGTCCGGGGTTTTCTACCCCGTTATTTAATGCAATAAGCATTTGGCGCGAATAATTTAATGTGTTGTAATTATCGACCAATATATTTTTTGTATCTTTTGAAAGATTACTTATATATACAGTGCCTAAAAACGTAAGCAATGCTATCATTGTAAATAACAGACCAACACTTAAAAGAAGTTTTGATTTAATTTTCATCAGCTTAGAATTACAAGATCTATATTGTTTGCAGATAGCTTTTTCAGTAATTCATTAAATACATTTGTTGACAAAATTATTCTTAATAAATTCAAATGCGGTTTGCCAACACAAATGGTTGTAATATTTCTTTCTTCGCATTGTTCAATTATGGCTTTGGCAATATTGCCATTTTCTACTTTAATAATTTCTGCTCCCAACTCGGTTGCCAGTTTAAAATTATTTATCAGATGCCTTTGTTTATCCAAGGCAATTTTGTCTGCACTTTCTTTCGGCGTTTGCACATACAATACAAACCATTTGCTGTTGTAATAATTCGCAAGCCTTGCTGTTTTCCGGATAACTGTTTTTGCTGTTATTTCATTGGAACTAATACACGCTAAGAATTTTTCATGCTTTAAGGCATTTATTTTGGTGATTTCCGTTTCCACTTTTCTTACCACCTGTGAAGCTACTTCTTTTAATGCCAGTTCTCTTAGTTGCAGTATTTGCTCACCTTTAAAAAAATTAGATAGGGCAGTTTCAATTTTTGCAAATTCATAAATCTTTCCTTCTTTCAATCTTGTAATTAATTCATCTGCGGTAAGGTCAATGTTTACTACTTCATCTGCCTGTGCAAGGACACTATCAGGGATACGTTCTTTTACTTCTACACCCGTAATTTCTTTTATGTCTTCATTCAAACTTTCAATATGCTGAATGTTTACTGCACTGATTACATTAATGCCGGCATCTAATATTTCCATTACATCCTGCCAGCGTTTTTCATTTTTACTGCCTTCAATATTGGTGTGAGCAAGCTCATCAATGATTACTACTTCAGGACGAAGATTAATTACTGCCTGAACGTCTAATTCTTCTAATTCTTTTCCTTTATAAAACAATTTTCTTCGTGGTATAACCGGCAAGCCTTCTAAAAGATCATGCGTTTCTTTCCTTTTGTGTGTTTCAATATATCCAATCTTGGCATCAATTCCATTTCTCAGTAAGGCACGTGCTTCCTCCAACATACGGTAAGTTTTACCCACACCTGCACTCATGCCGATATATATTTTAAACTTTCCCCGTCTTGATTTTTTTATCAGGTCAAGAAAGTGCTGTACTGTATGGTCTTTATCTGCCATTAAAACGAAACTGATAATGAAGTCGTTAAAAAGAAATTATTGTTTGCAGGATTGCCATTTTTTTCAAACGTTTTATCTTTTCCTGAAAAGCCCCGACCTTCTATCCGCCACAAAACATTCTCCCCTATAAGATAATCATAATTCAGAGAATAGCCCCAGGTCTTAAAACCGTCAGGTGTGCCAGTGATAATGAATATTCCATTTGGATCACTATAATATTCCACTCTTACAGCAATGTTGTTTTTTGTGTTGGCACTTAGTTTCAAAATTACAACAGGCGAATAGCATATATTGTATTTACTGCTGCCTTTTGCTTTTTGTTCTGCGGTAATATCAAAACCTGCTGTTATTGCCAGATGATTATTTAACTGAAAGATGCCATAAAAATCATGAAAATATCGCATTTGCCTAATACTGTCCGGCTTATCATTACCAATAAATGAACTGCTATTTAATGTAATGTTTGAATCAGGCTTAAATGTAAGCTGATGCCCAAATGCAGGCGTGTTGTTTCCATTAACTCTTTGTATTCTTTGCCAGCCGTTCAACAATAAACCACTGATAAACCATTTGCCATTTTTACTTGTGTAAGAAATTTTTGCACCACTTTCATAATAAGGAGAATTTTCTGCCAATATGCTTCTTGTTAGGTTCCAGCAATCTTTGCCGATAGCGCTTTCAAAGCCAATATGTGAAGCAAAGATGCCTGCATCAATCCAAAGATTTTTTTTCTTTGAAAGTTTTACACCTCCATTAGCTTCAAAAATATTTTTTAATACACCTGGCTCTGATGCCAGCGCCGCATTTGAATAAGTGCCGGACATTAAAGAAAGGTTTGCCCGTACGTTTTCTTTTTGATACGCTGCTTTTATTAAACCTAAATCCAGGTTTACTTCGTTGTGCCTGTTATAAGAATAAAGAAATGATGGAAGAGTATGATTTGACGGATTGGCAAAATCATAAACATAATATATTTCTATATAACCACTAAAACTTAAGCGAGAATGTGTACTATCCTGGGCATAAGCTTTTACGGCAATAAAAATGAATAATGTTGTTATGATCTTTTTCAATTTTTTATTTTAAATTATCCAATGCTATATTCAGTTTAAGAACGTTAATTCTTTCCGTTCCGAGGAAGCCTAACAATGGTTTTTCTGTATTAGTGATAATTAATTGTTGCAGATTGCCTTCCGCAATGCCTCTTATTTTTGAAATACGTTTTACCTGTACAATGGCTGCTTGTACAGAAATATCCGGGTCAAGCCCGCTACCGCTTGCTGTTACTAAATCAGAAGGAATAGTTGTTTTGCTGATACCGGGATTATGAACTAAGAAGGTATCAATTCTTGCCTGTACATCTTTTAAATAATAGGGATTGGATGGCCCTTTATTGCTGGCGCCTGCACCCGCTGCATTATAAGCAACAGCAGAAGGACGCGAATAAAAATATTTATCGTCTGTAAATTTTTGCCCAACATTGGTATAATAAGTCTTGTTATCCTGTCTTATTACTTCGCCTTTGCCATGATTGTTTGTAAATTGGGCAACACCAAATACGATCAATGTATAGATACCTGAAAAGGACACTAAACAAACCAGAGTAAGTCTTATTGCAGGAAAAATATTTTCTTTCATGTCTTTAATTTTTAAATGAATATTGTAACTAAGATGTCAATCAGTTTTATTCCAATGAAGGGAACAATTATACCGCCCAAACCATAAATCAATAAGTTTCTTCTTAGCAATGCACTTGCACCAATAGGCTTATATGCTACCCCTTTTAATGCTAATGGAATTAATAATGGTATGATGAGAGCATTAAAAATAACTGCTGATAAAATTGCACTTTCGGGTGAATGAAGTTTCATAATGTTTAACCCCTTTAAAGCCGGAATGGAAGCAATAAACAAAGCAGGAACAATTGCAAAATATTTTGCCACATCATTTGCAATGCTGAAAGTAGTAAGTGTGCCTCTTGTCATTAATAATTGCTTTCCTATTTCTACCACTTCAATCAATTTGGTTGGATCGTTATCCAAATCAACCATATTGCCTGCTTCCTTTGCAGCCTGTGTGCCACTATTCATGGCTACGCCTACATCTGCCTGTGCCAATGCAGGCGCATCATTCGTTCCATCACCCATCATGGCAACAAGCCTTCCGCTGGTTTGCTCTTTGCGGATATAGTTCATTTTATCTTCTGGCCTTGCTTCTGCAATAAAATCATCCACACCTGCTTTTTCAGCTATGTATTTTGCAGTTAACGGGTTGTCTCCTGTAACCATTACCGTTTTAATTCCCATTTTACGCAGCCTTTCAAAACGTTCATGAATGCCGGGTTTAATAATGTCCTGCAATTCAATTACACCCACCACTTTTTCATTCTCTGCAACAACTAATGGTGTACCACCATTACTTGCAATGGACTTTATTCTTTCGGCAGTTTCGGCAGGAAAGTTATTTCCTGCTTTTTCTACTAACTTGCGAATTGCATCTGATGCACCTTTCCTGATTTTTGTTTGCTCAAAATTAATTCCTGAACTTCTTGTTTCGGCGGTGAATTTTATGAAACACGGATTTTGTATTTGGTAACTTAGAGGATTTATACCCGCAAGCTCTATTATAGATTTTCCTTCCGGTGTTTCATCTGACATTGAACTAAGCACTACCGCTTTTTGAAAACGTTTTTCATCAATACCATTTGCGGGATAAAAGTTGGTTGCTTTTCGATTGCCAATCGTAATAGTGCCCGTTTTGTCTAATAAGAGCACGTCAATATCACCAGCTGTTTCAACAGCCTTACCGCTTTTGGTTATTACGTTTGCTCTTAATGCCCTATCCATTCCTGCAATTCCAATAGCAGATAATAAACCGCCTATGGTTGTAGGAATTAAACAAACAAACAATGAAATAAATGCCGCAATAGTAATAGGCGTTTGTGCATAATCACCAAAGGGTTTTAGTGTGACCGTTACAATAATGAATACCAATGTGAAGCCTGCCAGTAAAATAGTTAATGCAATTTCGTTGGGCGTTTTTTGTCTTGATGCACCTTCCACCAGGGCAATCATTTTGTCTAAAAAACTTTCACCTGCCTCGGTGGTTACTCTAACTTTTATTTCATCAGACAAAACTTTTGTGCCACCTGTTACACTGCTTTTGTCTCCGCCTGCCTCACGGATTACGGGAGCACTTTCACCGGTGATAGCACTTTCATCAATAGTTGCTAAGCCTTCTATTATTTCGCCATCCGCGGGAATAATGTCACCTGCTTCACACAAAAAAATATCCCCTTTTTTGAGTTGTGATGAAGGAACAATTTTTATTTCATTCATAAATATTTCGCCCACAGATTGTACCCACTTTGCCGGTGTTTCCTCTCTCGTTTTACGAAGGCTGTCTGCCTGTGCTTTTCCCCTTGCTTCGGCAATGGCTTCAGCAAAATTTGCGAATAATAAAGTGATGAAAAGGACGAATGTTACAATGATGTTGTAACCAAGATTGCCCTGATGCATCTCGCCACTTGCAATCCATACACAAACGCAAGCCATCACTAAAGTGCCTATCCATACGGTAAACATTACCGGGTTGCGAAACATTTTTGCAGGACTGAGCTTGATAAATGATTGTTTCAATGCTTCGTTCATAAATGATGATTGAAACAGCTTATTATTTGTATTGCGTTTCATATTTAATCTAATTAATAAATTGAGAAGTATTCTGCAATGGGCCCCAATGCCAGCGCAGGGAAAAATGATAATGCAGCAACAATTGCAATTACGGCAAACACCATTAAACCAAATGTTGCTGTATCTGTTTTTAATGTGCCTGCACTTTCAGGAATATATTTCTTTTGGGCAAGACTTCCGGCGATAGCAACAGGTCCAATAATAGGTAAAAATCTTGCAATCAGCATTACAGTGCCACAGGCAATATTCCAGAAAGGTGTGTTGTCGCCCAATCCTTCAAAACCACTGCCATTATTGGCACTTGAAGAAGTGAATTCGTACAACATTTCACTAAAGCCGTGGTATCCCGGATTATTGAGCCAGCCTGCATAAGTTGTTGGACTACCTGCATACAGATGGGTTGCAATAGCTGTACCTGCAAGAATTAACAATGGATGCAGTAAAGCAATAATCATTGCAATTTTCATTTCTCTTGCTTCAATTTTTTTACCAAGTAACTCAGGTGTTCTTCCAACCATTAGACCACTTATGAAAACTGCCAGTATAATAAAGATGAAAAAATTGAGAAAGCCTACACCAACTCCGCCGTAAAAACAATTCACCATCATACCCAACAACGCGTACATTCCTGAAAGTGGTGTAAGACTATCATGCATGGCATTTACAGAACCATTGCTTGTTACTGTTGTATTGATAGCCCAGTAAGCTGATGCTGCTGATCCAAAGCGTACTTCTTTTCCTTCCATACTGCCCATTGGTTGCGCAATACCCATTTTTGCAATAGAAGGATTACCATTCATTTCGCTGATAACAGTTGGAATCACCAACAATAAAAATCCAATCGTCATTACACCAAAAATTATCCATGCTAATTTTCTTCTTTTCAAAACATAACCAAAAGCAAACACCATTGCTATAGGAATTAAAAAGATAGAAATGGTTTCAATGATGTTGGTAAAGTAGTTGGGATTTTCTAATGGATGTGCAGAATTTGGTCCAAAAAAGCCACCTCCATTTGTACCAAGCTGTTTAATGGCAACAAAGGCTGCCACTGGTCCACGACTTACCTGCACCGTATCTCCTTGTAAGTTGGTTATTGTATCTTTGCCTTGAAAGGTCATGGGTGTGCCATTAAATACCAGCAATATTGAAACGATGACGGCAATTGGAAACAAAATCCTTGTACATGAACGCACAAAAAGAAAATAAAAGTTGCCCAGTTTATCTGTTGTTCTTTCTTTCATGGCAAAGAAAACGGTTGCGGTTATTGCCATACCGCAGCCTGCACTGATAAATTGAAAGAGCATTACTATCAACTGTCCGAAATAAGATATACCCGTTTCACCGGCATAGTGTTGTAAGTCAGTGTTGCTGATAAAACTAATAGATGTATTAAATGCGAGGTCTGCACTCATTGACGGATTTCCATCAGGATTAAGCGGCAGCCAACTCATATTCATCAATACAAACATGGACAGCAAAAACCAGATCAGATTTATGGTGAGCAGAGCAACAAGCTGTTGCTTCCAGTTCATTTCTTTGGTTGGATTAATGCCCCCTAACTTGTAAAAAAGTTTATCAACAGGGTTGAATATTTTATCAAGCCATGTTTTGTCATTGCTGAAAACTTTGCCAATGTATCTGCCTAATGGTATTGCCAGTAATATTACTACTGTATACATTAGAATAATTCCAATAATTTCCGGATTCATCGTTTAAAATTTTTCGGGTTTTACCAATACATAGCACATATATACAAACACGGCTATGGCAATAATGAATAGAGCGATCATAATTATTTATATTTTTTCAAAGTATTTTATGGAGGAAAAGAAGAGTGCAAAGCATAAAAGCCCGGCAAGAATTAAAATGAGTGTGAGCATAAGAAATAAGAATTTGTTATGCCAGACTATGGCAATCGTTACTCCATATTGGTTATTAAAGTGTGAAACACTTACCCATATTGAGTTTGAGTAATTTTTCAGGAATGAAGGAAAAAGAAAACCCTTTCATTTTGAAAGGGTGAATACTATCGTTTTGAAAAGGTTAGATTATTTGGTAATCCTCTATTTTCCGGTATAAAGTAGTTAAAGCAATATTCAACAAACGGGCTGTTTCCGTTTTATTACCATTGGTATAGTTCAAAACTTTTTGAATGTGGATTTTTTCAGCACTGGCAAGGTCAAAAGCTGACATTGTTTTTCCCTTTGTATTATTAGAATTTTGTTGTTGTAATTCGTCCGGCAAACTTTCAATAGTTAACTCTGAACTATTTGTAAGAATAACACTTCGTTCAATTACATTTTTTAGTTCACGGATATTTCCTCTCCATGAATGTTGTTTTAATGCTTCAAGATAAGGTTTTGAAATAGCTGTGATTTTTTTGTTTGTCTTGTTTGCAAAAAGTTGCAAAAAATTATTCGCCAGTTCTTCAATGTCAATTACTCTTTCTCTTAATGCAGGTAGAGCAATTTGGAAGACAGCAATTCGGTAAAATAAATCTTCCCGGAAATTACCGGCTTCAATTTCTTTTTGCAAATTCCTGTTGGTAGCAGCAATGATGCGTACATTTATTTTAGTTGTTTTGCTGTCGCCCACTTTTAAAAACTCTCCTGTTTCCAAAACCCTTAATAATTTGACTTGTAAATCCAATGGCATTTCGCCAATCTCGTCTAAAAAAACAGTGCCATTATTCGCTTCTTCAAAAATACCTTTGGTATTTTTTAATGCGCCTGTAAAAGCACCCGCCTTGTGCCCGAATAATTCATTTTCTAATAGCTCTTTGCTGAATGCAGAGCAATTAACTGCAATAAAACTTTGCTTGCTTCTGTTACTACTGGTATGAATAGCTTGTGCAAATATTTCTTTGCCTGTGCCTGTTTCGCCGGTTAGTAAAACAGCAGCATCTGTAAGGGCTACTTTTCTTGCGGCATCAATTGCAGTTTTGATAATTTTTGATTTGGCAATAATGTTATCAAAAGAATGTTTGTCGCTTAGTTGTTTTTCCAATTGCAAAACTCTTTTTGCCAACGCTACTTTTTCTGTTGCCTTATATAGTAACGGAATTATTTTATTATTATCATCGCCTTTGGTAATATAATCAAATGCACCGTTTTTAATTGCCTGAACACTATCAGGAATATTGCCATAAGCAGTAAGCAAAATAATTTCTGTTGCAGGATATTTTTCTTTGATTTTTTTGGCTAATTCCAGGCCGCTGCTATCCGGCAATTTAACATCACAAATCACCACGTCAATATCAGCAGTTTCTAACTTTTGCAATCCTTTTTTTTCATCAGCCGCCTGTAACACTTCAAATCCCTCCAAACCGATAATTTTGGAAAGAAGCGTGCTGATTTTTTCTTCGTCGTCTATGATTAGTACTTTGTTCACTGTGCAAATGTGTCTCTAACTCTGAAAACTGAATAGATTTAACGGTAATAAGCGCTTATTAAAACAAAAGCTATTTCCTGTAAATTAAAATCAATTACAGTAAAAGAAGAAATAGTTCAAATTTTTACTTTATTAAATTCCTGCGTCCACTTTATCTAAAAACTGCCTTAAAACGTACTGCAAAATTCCACCATTTCGATAATATTCAATTTCAATTTGGGAATCCATTCTTGAAATCGCATTGAATTTTATTTCGGTTCCATCTTCTTTTTTTGCGATCACCTGCATTTCTTTCAAAGGCCTTAAATCTTGGGCAAGGCCTGTAATAGTGTACACCTCTTTTCCTGTAAGGCCAAGGCTTTCGGCGGATTCACCTTCTTTAAACTGAAGTGGCAAAACACCCATTCCTACTAAATTACTTCTGTGAATGCGCTCATAACTTTCTGCAATAACCGCTTTGATCCCTAATAAAAAAGTTCCTTTTGCTGCCCAGTCTCTTGAGGAACCACTTCCATATTCCTTTCCAGCCAACACAATCAGTGGTGTGTTGGTTTCTTTGTATTTCATTGCAGCTTCAAACACGGACATTACTTCACCTGTTGGCAAATATCTTGTGTAACCTCCTTCTCTTTCGATCAATGCATTTTTGATGCGCACGTTTGCAAATGTACCACGAACCATTACCTCGTCATTTCCACGCCGCGAGCCATAAGAATTAAAATCTTTTCGCTCCACGCCCTGGCTCAACAAATATTTTCCCGCAGGAGAATTTTCGTTAAAAGAACCGGCAGGGGAAATATGATCTGTGGTTACACTGTCTCCCAGCATCAATAAAACCCTTGCTCCTTCTATGTTTTTGGTTGGTTGAGCCTTCTCAGAGATGTTATAGAAGAAAGGAACTTCTCTTACATAAGTGGAAGTTTTATCCCAGACGTATAGCTTTTCTTCAGGAACATTTAATTTTTTCCAAATCTCATTTCCTTCAAAAATCTCGCTGTAGTTTTTATTAAAATCTTCGGGAGAAAGAACTTTGCTCATCACCTCGTTAATTTCCTCATTTGTAGGCCAGATATCTTTCAGATAAACCGGCTGCTGGTTTGGATCATAACTAATCGGTTCATTGAGGAGATCAATATCCACACGACCGGCAATTGCATAAGCAACGACCAACATTGGCGACATTAAATAATTCATTCTCACCTGTGGGTGAATACGCGCTTCAAAATTCCTGTTGCCTGAAAGTACAGAAGCAACTACAACATCATAATCTTCAACAGCTTTTGAAATATATGGAGGCAATGGCCCTGAATTTCCAATGCAGGAAGTGCATCCATAGCCCACTAAATGAAATTCCAATGCTTCCAGGTCATTTAAAAGATCTGCCTTTTCCAAATAATCTGTTACCACTTTTGAACCCGGAGCCAAAGAACTCTTTACCCACGGTTTTTTATCCAATCCATGTTCACGTGCTTTTCGGGCCACCAAACCGGCACCGATCATTACATAAGGATTGGAAGTGTTGGTACAGGAAGTAATCGCTGCAATTGCGACAGAACCGTCATGTAACTCAAACTTTTCATTTCCGAGTGTAATCCAAACAGTTTTGATTCCGTTCTTGTCTTTTTCCTCAATTTTAGTACCCGGCGGCATATTTAATTTTACTTCATCAGGCTGGCTTCCTCCTTCTGCATACCAGCGGGACAGCTGCTCAACCGGTTTTATATAATGGCGTCCATAATTCTTTTCCATTAGCTCATAAAACCTGTTCTTAAAATCTTTCAACAAAATTTTATCCTGGGGACGTTTTGGTCCGGCAACGCTTGCCTGAATAGAGGAAAGATCAAGTTCCAGAATATCCGTATAAGATATATTTTCATCGCCGGTTCGCCAGAGAAGATTCGCCTTGCAATAATCTTCTACCAGCTTTACCTGTTCTGTTGACCGATTGCTTTTCTCCATATACTCCAGCGTTTTATCATCGATTGGAAAATAAGTGATAGTACAACCAAATTCCGGAGACATATTTCCAATCGTTGCTCTATCCGGTACAGAAAGCGTATTCAATCCATCGCCAAAAACTTCAACAAATTTTCCAACAACGCCTCGTTTTCTTAAAAGTTCAGCGATATTTAAAACAAGATCCGTAGCGGTAGAACCAAGCGGTAGTTCGCCTGTCAATTTTAGTCCGATCACCTCCGGCATGATAAAATAAATTGGCTGACCAAGAATAGCGGCTTCAGCTTCAATACCGCCAACGCCCCACGCAACTACGCCAATTCCGTTTACCATTGGAGTATGGCTATCTGTTCCGACCAAAGTATCAGGGAAAATTTCACCATTTCTTTCTATAACGCCTTTGGAAAGAAATTCCAGGTTTACCTGGTGGCAAATTCCCATTCCGGGAGGAACAACGCTGAAATTATTAAAAGATTTTTGTGCCCATTTCAGAAAAGAATATCGCTCATGATTGCGTTTATATTCTTCATCCATGTTTCTTTTGTAAGCGTATTCTGTTCCAAAGTAATCTACCTGAACAGAATGATCGATTACAAGATCTACTGGAATTAAAGGATTAATTTCATCTGGATTTTTCCCTTTTCGAGCAACTTCCGCCCTCAATGAAGCAATGTCAACAACAGCGGGAACACCGGTAAAATCCTGCATCAACACTCGTGCAGGCTTAAAGGGAATATCTTTATCAGAGCCTGTTGGTTTCCATCCTAATAAGGTTTCGACATTTTCTTTTGTAATAGCAAACTCATCATAATTTCTCAACGCATTCTCCAGTAAGATACGAATGGAAAAGGGAAGCTTGCTGATATTGTGACCCAGCTTTTCCAGCTCCGGAAGACTGTAATAAGTGAAAGTTCCGTTCTTTGTATTTAAAAGCTTTTTGATTTTGTAAGGATCTTTTGCCATAATAAAACTTTTTATTCATCAAAAAATATATTCCCTGAATTATTTCAATTCTCAAAAAGTGAAAAAAGGATTAGCATTTAAAATTGCTCCACTACAATCATTTCCTCTTTTACCCCCAAATTCAATAAATCTTTTTGAATCGCTTCTACCATAGGATCCGGACCACAGATATAAAAGTATTTATTAAAATCAGTGATTTTTTTACTCAGATAACTTTCATCTATTCTTTCATTATCGTATTCGGAACTTTTTTCTTCTGTAATGGTATTAATAAAATTATCGCCAAGCATCTTTTCAAACTCGTCTTTAAGGATAATATCTTCTGTGGTCCTGTTTGAAAAGATAAGTTTGTTATTTCCAATTTTTCCTTTCTCATTCAGATCACGGAAAATGGCAATAAAAGGGGTAACACCTGCTCCCCCGGCTACGAAAATTCCTTCGCCTTTGTAGTGAATAGCACCAAAGACATCATGGACAATCAGTTCGTCACCAGCTTTTAATTTTCCAAGCTCATTGGTAACACCATTGTGATCGTCATAAATTTTAATGGTAAACTCAAGAGTATTCCAATCATTCAGGCATGTAAATGTAAAAGGCCTTCTTTCATTCTTCCATTCGGGTAAGTTAATTACAATATCCGTTGCCTGACCGGGAGTAAAAAGATAATTCTCAGGTTTGCTGAGAGTAAAACGTTTTACATTATGAGTCACGTTTTTTGTGTCGAGAATTTTTACTACATGCTCTTCATCGGGATAATTTTCCATAATTAATAATTAAAATAATTTTAGAAAATGTGATGACACATCTTCCTGCAACAATGATTGCATTCTTTAGAGTAAATATCTGCAGCAAAAGTTACAATGACAGATGCAATCAAAATTACTATAAAAAATTGCGACAAAATGAAAACATTCCCTTGATCGTAAAGAGCCGCTGTGAAATAAGAAATTTCTAAAGGAATAAAAAAAGTGGTTATTTGTCAATTACTATTTATTATTTTCCGGTTTCAGCAACAGGAATGATAAATAACGGAATCGTACTGTTTCGAAGCACTTTTTGTGCTACGCTTCCCATCAAAATTTTATCTAAACCATGACGGCTATGGCTTCCCATCACAATCACATCCGCATTTATTTCTTTTGCAGCATCTAGAATGGCATCTCCTGAATCGCCATCTTTGATTAAAGTTTTTATATTATCGTCGCCTAAAAAACTCTTTATTTTTTGCAAATAATCTCCTGCTGCTGTTTGCAATTCTGTTACTGTGTTTGTCTGTATCATTCCTAAATTACTAAAACTATCAAAGCCGAGTATGGGTGAATAATCGAGCGAGGAATAATAGGTATAATCCGCTACCACGTGCAATAACGTAACTTCAGCATTCATGGATTTTGCCAGGGAATAGCCGGTTTCAGCAATCTTTTGAGCCGTTGGATTGTAATCAATAGCGATGAGAATTTTTTTCATTTGTCAGGAATTTTATTTTTTCAAAAATGACTTTCTTTCCCCAAAAGGTTTCCAGGTCCTTCAAAAAACCCGGAAACCTTTTCAGATTATTTCAATAGTGCCTTTGCTCTTGCGACCACATTCTCCACGGTAAACCCATATTCTTTCATTACTTCATCACCGGGAGCAGATTCTCCGAATTTTGTAATACCAATTACATCGCCATCATCCGTTACATATTTCAACCAACCGATTGGTGAGCCTGCTTCAACAGCAAGACGTTTGCGAATATTTTTTGGAAAAACTTTTTCTTTATATTCGTTACTTTGAGCATCAAAAATTTCCCAACATGGAAAGCTTACAACCCTTGCTTGTATAGACTCCTGTTTCAATTTTTCCTGCGCTTCCAGCAACAGATGCACTTCGCTCCCTGTTCCCATTAAAATTACCTGTGGCTCATTTTCACAATCCGATAAAATGTAAGCGCCCTTTTCCAGGTTGGTAGCTTTTGCATATTTGTCCTGATCAATGATAGGAAGATTTTGACGGGTAAGAACCAATGCTACCGGTCCGCCCGAATGTTCCAAAGTTACTCTCCATGCCTGAACTGTTTCATTGGCATCTGCAGGACGAATAAGCGTCATGTTCGGAACCGAACGTAAACCAATTAATTGTTCGACCGGCTGATGAGTAGTTCCGTCTTCTCCCAAGCCAATACTATCGTGGGTATAAATAAAAACAGGACGTATTTTCATGATTGCAGCAAGCCTTACTGGAGGACGCATATAATCTGAAAAAATGAGGAAAGTAGCGCCAAACGGAATAATTCCATTTGTAAGTACCATTCCGTTCAAAACAGCTCCCATTGCATGTTCACGGATCCCAAAGTGAAAATTTCTGCCTCCGTGATTTTCATCTGAGAAGGATTGAAAAGAATCCAGTTCAGTATCAGTGGAAGGAGCAAGATCAGCAGAACCGCCAATTAATAAAGGCAATTTATCAGCAACGGCATTCAATGTTTTACCGGAAGCTTTCCTGGTTGCAATTCCTTTAGGGTCGGGTTTGAAGACCGGCAAATTATTTGTCCATCCTTCCGGCAATTTTCCACTGCTTAAAAGTTCATATTCTGCAGCTTCTGATGGATATTTTTCTTTGTATTTTGCAAAAAGGTCTTTCCAGTCCTGTTCTTTTTTTACACCGGCATTTCCTTTAGTACGATAATAATCCAATACTTCATCAGAAACCTGGAAGCTTTTATCCGGATCAAACCCGAAATTTTCTTTTACCAATCTTACTTCATCTTTTCCTAATGGAGAACCATGTGCAGATGCTGTATCTACTTTATTAGGACTTCCAAAACCAATGTGAGTGCGCACTTTGATCAATGAAGGACGATTGGTTTCATTTTGTGCATTAATGATCGCAGTATGAATTGCGTCTGTATCATTTCCATCTGCCACTGATTGGACATGCCAGCCATAAGCCTGGAAACGTTCGGTGACATCTTCATTAAAAGCAATGGAAGTATCACCTTCAATAGTTATTTTATTATCGTCATATAAATAAATAAGGTTGCCAAGTTTCAGATGTCCGGCCAAAGAAGCTGCTTCCGCAGAAACCCCTTCCATAATATCGCCATCACTACAGATCGCATAAATTTTATAATCAAAAATATTGAAGCCAGGTTTGTTATAACGCGAAGCCATATACTGTTGTCCGATTGCCATTCCAACCCCGTTTGCAAACCCCTGGCCCAGAGGTCCGGTTGTTACTTCAATGCCGGGAAGCAAGCCATATTCAGGATGCCCGGCTGTTCTGCTGTGCAGCTGTCTGAAATTTTTCAGGTCATCTAAAGTAACGTCATAACCAGTCAGATATAAAAAAGAATATTGCAGCATGCAGGCATGTCCGGCAGATAAAATAAACCGATCGCGATTGGGCCATTGCGGATCGTGTGGATTGTAGTTCATCACTTTTGTCCATAGAACGTCGCCGATAGCCGCCAATCCCATTGGGGTTCCAGGATGCCCCGAATTTGCTTTTTGTACTGCATCAGCTGATAAAACCCGCACTGTATTAATCCCTTTTTGTTCAATTGATTCCATTTTTGCTTTATTTTTTTATTGATGATTTGTCTCAAAGTATGTGCCGTATAAAGGCTTTGCTTTGTGAACAAAAGTAATAAGAAAGAAAGTGCTAATGAAAAATTAGATGGATTTAAGGCTGTTGTAATTACAATTTTTCTATTATTCAAAAAATTAATTTTTATCAGGTTCAATTTTTGCAGAACAGAAATCAGGAGTTTAAAGCATTTAAAAAATCAAAATAATTATGGAAGCAAAACATAATGAATCAACAGAATTAAGGCCAAAAGGCGGGAGGCTGATGGATGCGCCGGTTGTTACAATCGATGTTCCTGAATTTATCAGAACAATAAAAAAGGAGTCCTCCTGGCAAAAAAATGACCGCAACGCAATAACCATCTATAAAACTACTGGAATGAGAATCGTGCTTATTGCGCTGCATGAAGACGCTGTTATGGAAAAACATACAACCAACGGGGTTGTCAGTGTTCAGTTGCTGGACGGAGAAATTAATTTTAATGTAAATAACGAATCCTTTCTATTGAAGCCCGGACAAATTATTACGCTTCACAGGAATGTTCCTCACAGTGTGGCTGCTACAAAAGAATCCGTTTTTTTACTAACTGTAGCGGATTTTTTAGGATAAGTTTCTGAATGAATCATTAAATTTATATTATTTAAACTCGCAGTCACTCATGTGTTGACCAACTCGCAGGAAATAATTGTGGGATGCTTTTCCTGAATCAAATAGTAGTTGGAATCGTGTTAATTGCTCTTTGCTATTGAGCATCTATGCTTCATCTATAGGGTATCTACGTCTTTGCTATGGAATATCTGTGTTTTGTCTTAGGGGTATCAAAGATTCTGCTTACTTTGATTCCTTAGGTATTTTCTACTTTATGAAGTCAGTATCACTTTATACTTTTCAACGCTATATCGCCGGTTCTGATGCGCCTTCTCTTCGATGAATGGATCGACGAGGTATCGAAGCGGTATCGAAGGGATATCGAAGGGATAAGCGTTCAGATAGCGATAAGACCGGTTATAAGAGGCAAATAGTCGAACCGGTCTTTAACGGAAGGAACAATATTTTAAACTGATCATATTGAGAAAACGAAGGTTGTCCGATAATTAAGGCTGCGTTAAAAAGGTCATTTGTTTCATTGAGGTAACATTATCTCAGTAATCAGAAATAGAACTGAATAAATAAGGATTGAAGGTTATCCTTCTCCTCTTCCATGGCAATTCTTATATTTCTTTCCACTGCCACAAGGACATGGATCATTACGTCCAACTTTTGGTCCAACCCGGATCGGTTCCTGCTTTATATTTTCTGAAGGGTCAATGTAATCATTTTCCTGTGGAAGATAATCGGGGCCTGCTCCGGCGCCTGCAAATTCCTCTTTACGCTGACGCATTTTACTCATGTCGGTTTTTCTTCTTCTTTCTTCAGTGATTCTCGTTCCCTGGTTTTGTTCAACAGGAATCGCACAATGAGTAAGAAAGCTGACAATATCTTTATTTACCTGGTCGTCCATTTGTTTAAAGGCGCCAAAAGCTTCAATCTTATAAATTACCAATGGATCTTTTTGTTCATAACCGGCAGTTTGTACACTTTGTCTCAAATCATCCATCGCCCGCAGGTGTTCTTTCCAGGCATCATCGATCAAAGCAAGGGTAATATTACGTTCAAGTGCGTTGGTAAGTTCTGCTCCATTGGTTTCTATCGTTTTGTCAAGATTGGCAATCGCCTGCATTGCTTTTTTCCCATCAGTAAACGGAACGGCAACATTAATAATATGTGCACCTTGTTCTTTACGGATATTTTTGATAACAGGAAGTGTTTGCTGATTCATCAGTTCGTTCTTCCTGTTATAATGATCTTTGGCTTCATAATATAATTTGTTGACCAAAGTTTCGAAATCTTCTTTATCCAATTCTTCCTGTGTGATGGTAGTCTCAATTCCCATATTCATGATAACAGCCAGCTTAAAGTCTTCATAGTTGTTCACTTCTTTGAATGAATTGATAATTCCTTCTGCAACAGAATAAAATGCATTGTCAAGGTCAAGTGCAAGCCTTTCTCCAAATAAAGCGTGGTTACGCTTTCCGTAAATAACGGTACGTTGTTTATTCATCACGTCGTCATATTCCAGCAATCTTTTACGAATACCAAAGTTATTTTCTTCCACTTTCTTCTGAGCACGCTCAATACTGTTGGAAATCATTTTGTGCTGAATCACCTCACCTTCTTTGTAACCCATTCTATCCATTAAAGCGGCAATTCTTTCGCTTCCAAACATGCGCATTAAATCATCTTCAAGCGATACAAAGAATTTAGAAGAGCCTGGGTCTCCCTGGCGTCCGGCACGTCCGCGCAACTGCCTGTCCACACGACGACTTTCATGTCTTTCTGTTCCTAAAATCGCTAAACCACCTGCTTCTTTTACACCGGGTCCCAGTTTAATATCGGTACCACGACCAGCCATGTTCGTAGCAATCGTTACAGCTCCTGCCAAACCAGCTTCGGCAACCACCTGTGCTTCTTTAGCATGTTGCTTTGCATTTAAAACATTGTGTGGAATTCCTTTTTGCTTCATCATTCTGCTCAGCAATTCACTTACTTCCACAGAAGTGGTACCAACAAGGATTGGTCTTCCCTGCTCCTTCATCTTTTCCACTTCTTCAATTACTGCTTTGAATTTTTCCCTTTTTGTTTTAAAAACCAAATCCTGCACATCTTCTCTGATAACGGGAACATTTGTAGGAATAGAAACTACATCTAATTTATAAATATCCCAGAATTCTGCGGCTTCAGTTTCGGCGGTTCCTGTCATACCAGCCAGCTTGTGGTACATCCTGAAATAATTCTGTAGCGTAATAGTAGCGTAGGTTTGAGTAGCACTTTCAATCTTTACATTTTCTTTTGCTTCAATCGCCTGGTGTAATCCGTCAGAATAGCGACGGCCTTCCATAATACGCCCGGTCTGTTCGTCTACGATTTTTACCTGCCCGTCAATTACCACATATTCCACATCGTTTTCAAAAAGAGTATACGCTTTTAATAATTGCTGAACTGTATGAATTCTTTCTGCTTTTATTGAATATTCATTTAGTAAAGTTTCTTTTTGTTCTAGTTTTTGTTCGGCATTTAAATCGCTTTTTTCAATTTCTGAAAGTTTGGCGCCGATATCAGGAAGAATAAAAAACTCAGGATCTTCGCCAGATTTAGTTATCAATGCAATTCCCTTATCTGTAAGCTGAACCTGATTGTTTTTTTCATCTATTACAAAATAAAGCTCATCGTCTACAATGTGCATATTCTTTTGCTGCTCACCCAGGTAATAGTTTTCTGACTTTTGAAGTTTTACTTTCATGCCCGGTTCGCTCAGGTATTTTATCAAAGCATTATTCTTAGGTAAACCCCGATGAGAGCGATACAAAGCCAATCCTCCATCTTTTGGATCATCATTTCCTTCTGCAATTTTTTTCTTTGCTTCAATTAAAAAAGCGTTGGTAACTTTTCTTTGCGCCTCTACAATTTTTTCAACCCTTGGTTTCAGCGACTCAAACTCCTGCTGATCACCACGTGGAATGGGACCTGAGATAATCAGCGGGGTTCTGGCATCATCAATCAATACGCTATCTACCTCATCTACCATCGCAAAATGGTGTTTTCCCTGAACCATTTCTTCGGGTGTATGCACCATATTATCACGTAAATAATCGAACCCGAATTCATTATTGGTTCCGTAAATAATATCGCTGGCATAAGCCTTTCTGCGCTCTTCGCTGTTCGGCTGATGCTTATCAATACAATCAACGGTTAGGCCAAGCCACTCAAATAGAGTTCCATTCCATTCACTATCACGACGGGCGAGATAATCATTCACTGTTACAATATGCACACCGTGACCGGCAAGCGCATTAAGATAAGCAGGCAAGGTAGAAACCAATGTTTTTCCTTCCCCAGTTGCCATTTCGGCAATTTTCCCCTGGTGCAACACAATACCACCAATCAACTGAACATCATAATGAACCATATTCCAGGTGATCATGGTTCCACCGGCTGGCCAGCTATTTTTATAGATAGCTTTATCGCCTTCTATACGAATGTATTTTTTTGTAGCTGCAAAAGTTTTATCCAGTTCTGTAGCAGTTGATTCCAATTCCGGATTGTCTTTAAATCTTCTGGCGGTTTCTTTTACCACTGCGAATGCTTCAGGTAAAATTTCCTGAAGAACTTCTTCCAGTTTTTTATCGCGGTCTTTACGCATCTCGTCAATCTGGCGGTAAATTGCGTCACGACCAGCTATGTCTGCAGAATGAAGACTTTCAGCTTCCGCTTTTTTGGTTTCGATCTGGTTATCAATATCCTTAAGGTATTCTTTTATTCTTAAGCGAAAAACCTGGGTCTTGCCACGCAAGTCGTCATTGGAGATAGTTTGATATTGGTCAAAAAAAGAATTAATTTGCCCAACGAGTGGCCTGATTTTTTTTACGTCTTTTTCACTTTTATTGCCACCGAATAATATTGAGAGAAGCCCGGCCATATATAATTGTTATTTTAAAAAGATAAATGTTAGTTGTCAAATTTGATGCAGAAAACTTTCGGAGCCAAAATGACAGGGTTGCAAAGTTACTAAATTGTGGCTTTTTATATTATTTCAACACATGTTTTTGCGTTATTATAATCCTAAATAGAAGCAGATATTTTATTTTTTTAAATCTTTTCCCTTTATTATCTCAACAAGTTAAACAGTTTTGAGAGCGGTAATAAATAACACTTAAAAAAATTCATTCATTTTATTTCTAACTGAATAACTGTCTTTCCCAACTTAATCTTTTTCAGGCATCTTTTCCACCTATTTGGGAAATGAATCCGTTTAGCGCAATTTTGCAAACATGATAAAATTTGAAAAGTTTGTCTTAGAGAATGGATTACGGGTAATTGTGCATGAAGATAAAAGCACTCCGATGGCGGTTGTAGATGTGATGTATGACGTTGGCGCAAGAGACGAAGATGAAGAACACACTGGTTTTGCCCATTTGTTTGAACACCTGATGTTTGGTGGTAGTCTTCATATTGAATCGTATGACGAACCGTTGCAAATGGCTGGCGGCGAAAACAATGCTTACACTACCAATGACATCACCAATTATTATTGCCAGTTGCCGGCAGAAAATATTGAAACTGCTTTTTGGCTGGAAAGCGATCGTATGTGTTCACTGGCTTTCAATGAAAATTCTTTGGAAGTTCAGCGAAAAGTGGTGAGTGAAGAATTTAAAGAACAATATATTAATAAGCCTTACGGTGATGTTTGGCATAAGTTGCGCGAACTTTCTTACAAAGTTCATCCTTATAAATGGATGACAATTGGCAAGGAATTAAGCCATATTGAAAATGCTAAACTACAGGACGTAAAAGATTTCTTTTTTAAGCATTATACTCCTTCTAACGCGATTCTAACGGTCGCCGGAAATGTTTCCACAGATCAGGTAAAAAAGCTGGCAGAAAAATGGTTTGGAGGCATTCCCGCCGGCAAAAAATATGTAAGAAATATCAAACCCGAACCTGTACAAAAGGAGCCAAGGATGATGGAAGTCACAGAGTCTGTTCCCTTAAATGCTTTATATAAATGCTGGCAGATGTCGTCGAGACTTGATAAAAGATATTATACCACCGAAGTAATAACAGAAATTCTTGGCGGCGGGGCTTCTTCAAGATTGTTTCAAAGCCTTGTGAAAGAGAAACAATTATTTAGCAGCATTGAATGTTCACATATGGGAAGTATTGATCCCGGACTTCTTTATATTGAGGGAAAATTATTGAAAGGTGTTACGATAGAACAAGCAGAAAATGCAGTCATTATTGAATTGGAAAAGATGAAAACAGAATTGATAAGCAAAGTGGAACTTGAAAAAGTAAAAAATAAAACAGAAAGCATGCTGGCATTTGAAGACATTAGCCTGATGAATCGCGCCAATAGTCTTGCGAATTATGAATTACTGGGCGACGCCAATTTGATGAATACGGAACTGGAAAGCTACCAATCGGTAACAAGAGAAGAAATTATGGAAGAATGTAACCGGATTTTTGTAGATACCAATTGTAGTACACTTTATTACCGTTCTACAATTAAAGAATAAATTTGGAAAAACATTTTAGTTATGATTGATCCGCGGATAAAGTGAGGAAAAAAGAATCAGAAATGATTTTGATTAATCAAAAATTTGAAAATAATAAATGCTAAACAGAACAATAGCCCCACCCATAAAAGATGCGATAGAGTTTGAAATCTCGTTAAAGCCTTATACACTCGTTTCTCTTTCGAACGGAGTTCCGGTTTATTATATCAATGATGGAGCGGAAGAAGTGGCCATGATAGATTTTGTGTTTGATGCCGGAAATAATTTCGAAATAAAAAATGGAATAGCCGCTGCCACCAATCATTTAATTAAAAACGGAACTGCCCAAAAAAATGCTTTTGAAATAACAGAGTTTATTGAATATTACGGCGCATACCTGAGTCGTAAATCTTTTAATGAAACGGCTTCTATCACACTTCATTGTCTTTCAAAACATTTAAAAGAATTGCTACCATTGATCCGGGAAATTATCACGGAAGCAATTTTTCCTCAAAGCGAACTGGAAATTTTTCAACAAAATAGTATTCAGCGGCTGTCCGTTAATTTATTAAAATGTGAATTTGTTGCTAATCGTGTTATTGATGAATATTTATATGGGCCGCATCATCCCTACGGAAAAGTAAATACAAAACTGGATATTGAATCGATTAACAGGGAAGATTTGGTTTCATTTTACAATCAGTATTACATCAGATCAAAATGCCGCATTTTTTCTGCCGGAAAACTTCCATCCGATTTTGAACAATTGCTGGATCAGTATTTCGGCGACTTATCTCTCCACGAAAGTATAATTCCTGTTTTATACAAACGTGAACCGGCCATGCAGAAAAAACATTTTATTAATAATGATCCCAATGGCGTTCAGGGAGCTATTCGCATCGGCCGCCCTTTTCCAAACCGTCGTCATCCGGATTTTAAAAAAACGATTGTTCTGAATACTCTATTCGGCGGATATTTTGGTTCAAGACTAATGGGAAATATCCGTGAAGACAAGGGCTATACCTATGGAATTCATAGTTATCTTGAAAATCATTTAGAAGAAAGCTCCTGGGTTGTAAGCACTGAAGCAGGAAAGGAAGTTTGCCAGGCAACGATTGAAGAAGTGTATAAAGAAATGGAATTGCTGCGCGAAGAACCTGTAAATGCCGAAGAACTTTTATTGGTGAAAAATTACATGATGGGCTTAAATCTGGGATACATTGATGGCCCGTTCCAGGTAATCTCAAGATGGAAAAGCTTAGTTCTGAATGATGTGGATGAAAATTATTTTTATGATTCCATCCGCACGATCAAAGAGGTTTCTGCCGAAGAATTGCAAGCGCTTGCCAACAAATATTTATTGCCTGAAGATTTTTTTGAATTACTTGTGATATAAAGTAGTTTTAAGAAAATAAACGCAATGAAATTTATTGTCCGCCTTCTCATATCTGCTGTTATTGCTTATGGATTGTCAATGATCCTGAAGCCTCATATTGTTATTGATTCTTTTTCTACTGCTTTAATTTTTGTAATTGTTTTAGGCATTTTAAATGCGATTGTAAAGCCTGTTCTTATTCTTTTGACGCTGCCCATTACGATTCTTACTTTAGGAATTTTTCTGCTGATCATCAATGTTCTGATGGTAATTCTTGCGGGTAAATTCGTTGACGGAATTCATATTCACGGATTTTTCTGGGCATTTGTTTTTGGAATTTTATTGTCCTTTTTATCTTCTGCCATTTCCAATCTTGAAAAAGGAGAAAGATAAATTTTGATTCGTTACCAGCAGTCTATTCTTTTTACCAATGAAAACATGAAATTTGTAAGATGCAATTCTCCAGACACGATTTATCCGATGACCAATTAACAGACCTTTATAAAGAACTTCTGCTTCCCCGAATGATAGAAGAAAAAATGCTTTTGTTATTGCGACAAGGGAAAGTTTCCAAGTGGTTTAGTGGTATTGGCCAGGAAGCAATTTCTGTTGGAGCGACACATGCCCTTCGTCCTGACGAATGGATCATGCCTTTGCATAGAAATCTGGGTGTTTTTACTTCGAGAAAAATTCCTCTTTCAGAATTGATCAAACAATGGCAAGGTGCGCTGGATGGCTTTTCGAAAGGACGCGAACGTAGTTTTCATTTCGGAAATAAAGAACATTTTATCTGTGGAATGATCTCTCATTTAGGACCTCAGCTTTCCATTGCTGATGGTGCAGCACTTGCTTATCAATTAAAAAAAGAAGACAAAGTTTCCCTGGCTTTTACCGGTGAAGGAGGAACCAGCGAAGGCGAATTTCATGAAGCATTGAATGTTGCAGCGGTGTGGAATTTGCCGGTAATTTTTATCATTGAAAATAACGGTTACGGATTAAGCACTCCTGTGTGCCAACAATATCATTGCGAAAATTTGGTTGATCGGGCCAGAGGGTATGGAATGGAGGGCGTGCAGATTGATGGCAATAATATTCTGACTGTTTATGATACCGTTAAAGGCGTTCGCGAATATTGCATCAAACATCAAAAACCTTACCTGATTGAATGTATGACATTCCGAATGCGAGGTCATGAAGAAGCCAGTGGAGTAAAATATGTTCCGAAAGAATTGTTTGAAGAATGGAGTGAAAAAGATCCAGTAAAAAATTATGAGCAGTATCTTCTTGAACAGAATATTCTTTCTGAGTTTCAGGCGCAGGAAATACGAAGTGAGATGCATCAACACATTGATAAAGCTTTTTTTGCTTCAGGATCTAATGAAAATCCTACAGACAAAAAAGCATTAGCAAAAAGAGAGCTTGAAGATGTTTACAAACAACGAGTGGTTCCTTTTGAAACAGACAAAGAAAGATATTTAGAACATAAAGCTTCGTTTACTATTCAATCAGGCGTAAGGGGTGTTCGTTTTATTGATGCGATCAAAGAAGCCCTGTACCAATCTATGATCACACATCCGCATTTGATTCTGATGGGACAGGATATCGCTGAATATGGAGGCGCTTTTAAAATAACTGAAGGGTTCTTAAAAGCGTTTGGGAAAGAAAGAGTTCGTAACACACCTTTGTGCGAAAGCGCGATTGTTGGCGCTTCATTAGGATTATCGCTTGAGGGTTTTAAGAGTGTCGTGGAAATGCAGTTTGCAGATTTTGTTTCTGTTGGCTTTAATCAAATTGTAAATAATCTTGCAAAAATATATTACCGCTGGGGACAAAATGCAGATGTGGTGATTCGCATGCCAACTGGTGCTGGCGTTGGTGCAGGGCCGTTTCACAGCCAAAGCAACGAAGCGTGGTTCATGCATACGCCGGGTTTGAAAATCGTTTATCCTTCTAATCCTGGAGATGCAAAAGGTTTATTGATTGCTGCCATCAATGATCCAAATCCTGTCATGTTTTTTGAGCACAAAGTTTTATACAGAAGTATCAGCGCCGAATTTCCTGAAGAATATTATGAAGTGGAAATTGGAAAAGCGCGGCAAGTTAGCATAGGCATGGATGTAAGTATTATCACTTATGGAATGGGTGTTGTGTGGGCAACAGAATATGCAGAAGAACATCCGGAGATTTCAATCGATATACTTGACCTGAGAACATTGCTGCCATTGGATTACAAAGCGATAAGAACTTCCGTAAATAATACAGGCAAAGTTTTGATTTTGCATGAAGATACGCTCACGGGAGGCGTTGGCGCTGAAGTAGCGGCATGGATTGCACAAAATTGCTTCGAGTTTTTAGATGCGCCTGTGATGCGTTGTGGATCGCTTGATACAGCGGTTCCATTTAATACAGAACTGGAAAAAAATTTTCTTGCAAAATCAAGATTGGATGAAATGGTTCAGAAATTAATTCATTACTAGCAGAGAATGTTTTACTCAGAGTAACCAGACAAATAACACTGTTCTGTTTTTTTTTAATCGAATTTTTATCGTTCATAACAACCGATATCCGGATTGGCATCGCGGAGTTTATCATCAAGATCATAAAGAAAAGGCGTAACCATTCCGGCATTTACTGCCGGAGAATTCGGGTGGTTTTTAAAATGAAAATCAAAAATATTTCCTGAAACATCAATACTGTCAAACATCGGCGCTTCGTTTTTTATAGAAGAAATAAATGTAGCATTTGCAACATTATTTTTCGCTTTGTATAAGACATGATCGAATGAAGCCGTATATGGATCAGTACCTTGTTTATTGATTACAAGCTCATCATCCACTGTTCCACCATCACCCCAAAAAATGCAATTTTGAAAAACGGCATTCAGCGGTGAAGTATATACAGTTCCTCCCTGAACAATATTGTTTGAAATTTGCAAAACCGGTTGCTGGTGCGGTTTATATATTGTGCTGTAAGAAGCAATAGTACAGTTTACAAAACGATAAACTCCGCCAAATTGAATCTGGATATTACTCCCACAATTGCTGACGAGACAATTATCAGCAGAAATATTTGTATTGGCAGCAAGAATTCCGGCATCATAAATATTTTCAATTATGCATTGAGATAAATTCAGTTTTGGGCTGGATGTTGCTGGCAGATTTTCGATGATAATTCCCTGGTAAGCATTTTTAATGATCGTGTGTTTTAAAGAATTATTTTGACTTGGCACACGAAAATAAATTCCGGGCCAGCTTGCCGGCAAGTCTTTGTAATCCTCGTCCAGTCTATCGCCTGTAAAAATTACGGGAGCATCTTTTGTTCCTGTTGTTTTCAAAGTGCCATCAACTAAAAAAGGCGCGTTGGCATGAATAAAAATTTTTGTTCCGGCAGAAATATTAAGTGTCGCGTTTGTATCTATTTGCAGTCCGCCAAGAATTACATAAGGCAAAGTTTTGTTCCACGAAACATTTCCGGTGATCAGTTTATTTTTTAAAAAAATTGCATTTTGTCCATACGCCTGCAGCTGTACAAATTTCTTATCTCCATTATAATCAATCTGAATACTATCGTACAAAATAAAAGGCAGTGTTGATGAAGATGGATTTGCATTCACCTGTACAAAAACGTAAATGCTGTCATTGGGATTAATTTCCACATCATTGACTTCTGGCCCCGAACTGCCGTCAACATTAATTTTAAAAGGAGATGAATTCCCGCCGGAAAGTTTTACCTGTGTCAAGCGAAGCTTCTGCTCATTATTATTAAAGATTTTAAAAGATTGGGTTACTGAACCTGAATTGGCAAAAACAGTATCAAAAAATAAGGTATCAGCGCTCGTATTTAAAGATGCACCCGGGCTCGTAATGAAAGAATCTTTTTTGCATGAAAAGAAAATGGTTGCGGCAAGGAAAATGGAAAATAAAAGTTTCAAATTATTTGGATTACTGAATGATTAAATGATTAAACCAAATTCCTTTCAATTTCCTCAAATCCTTTATCAACAGGCATTTCATTCCAAAGGATTTTATAAATCGTTTCCGCAACCGGCATTTCTGCTTTTACTTTTTTATTGATCAGAAATATGCATTTGCTGGCATTATATCCTTCGGCCACCATGTTCATTTCCAGCTTTGCCGATTGAACGGAATATCCTTTACCGATCATATTTCCGAAAGTACGATTGCGACTGTATAACGAATAACAAGTTACCAAAAGGTCGCCCAGATAAACAGAAGCCGCATAATTAATTCGTGGCTTTTCTCTCGCTGTTGGGAAATGTTCTATCGATCCTACTGCAATATTTTTTATTCCTGCTTTTCTTAAAAAGCCTGCCATTTCATCTGCACTGTTTGCGATCAAAACGCTCAAAAAATTATCACCATAATCAAGTCCGTGAGCAATGCCAGCGCCTATCGCATAAATATTTTTTAAAACCGCCGCATACTGAACTCCATAAATATCCGTATTGTGAAGTGTATTTACATACGGAGTTTTAAAATGATAAGAAATTTCTGTCGTCCTTGGTTCATCTATTCCTGTAAACGTAAGATACGAAAGCTTTTCAGCCGCAATTTCTTCAGCATGACAAGGCCCGAGAACAGTAAAATAATTTTTTAAGTCTACATCAAATTCTTTTTTAAGATAGTCGTTTAATAGTTCATTGCCTTCAGGAATAATCCCTTTAACAGCGGAAATTATTTTTTTATTTTCAAAAATATTTTTTGGCAATCCGCAAAGCGCTTCGGCTGCGAATGCAGAAGGGACAACTATTATAGAAGTATCGCTTTTTTTAATTACTTCATCAGCACTCGTGGAAAAATTGATAAGGCTTGTGTCAAAAAAAATATTGCTTAAATATTGTGGATTGTGTCTGCGGTTTTTAAAACTGCTGATATTGGAATCGCTTCTGAGCCACCAATTGATTTTATTTTTATTGTCGGTTAAAATTTTTGCGAGCGCCGTTGCCCAGCTTCCGCTTCCTATAATTCCAAATTTCATGATAAGTTTAATTTTTCTATCGCAATCTGTGCGGCCATCTGGCTGGCGTCTTTTTTATTAAATGCTTTTGCTTCAGCAATTAAAACTCCATCCACCATGGCAGCGATCGTAAACAATCTTCTTCCGTTTTCCATCGTTTCTCCCAGAGTTTCAAACTCAAGAATTTTTCCATTTTTATTTGCCCACCCGTACAATTTATTTTTTTGATTGATGTCCAGGTTCTCCAGGTCCTGCATAAATAAATGCGGACTGATAATTCTTTCCGTTACCCATTTTTGCGTTTCATTATATCCCTTGTCCAGGTAAACCGCGCCAGCTAAAGCTTCCAGTGTATTTCCAAATATCTGTGAGATCTTTAGCGAATGGTCAAAATGATTATAAAGTGTAATTTTTTTGAGACCGATTCTTACAGCAATATCATTTAACTGGTTGCGGTTTACCATCTTACTTCTCATCTCGGTAAGAAACCCTTCGTCTTTATATGGATAGCGCATAAAAAGATAATGAGCAACGATGCTGCTGATCACTGCATCACCAAGATATTCAAGCCGTTCATTATTTTCATCCGCTCCTTCTCTTACAGAACGATGACTCAGCGCGGTTCTATAAAGATCAAGGCGATGAGGCGTAAACCCCAGCACATTGCGAAGTTGTTTTCTAAAATTGCGCTTCTCCTCTGAAAGAAAAATATTTTGTAAAAACCCCACTTGCTGTATTTAAAAATTTTTATTGTCTAAAATTAAAGAAAATAACTTGCTGAGAAATGAAGTTGTTGAACAAATGATTTCTTAAAAAATTTAATTCAGGTTCGTAGTAAATAAATAATTCGAATTTTTATTTCATGTTACGAAGATTGCTTCTGCAATTCTTCCCAATATTCTGCCGCACGTCTTGTATGGGGAATTACAATGGTTCCACCAACGATATTGGCAACAGCAAAAACTTCATACATCTGCTCGGTTGTGATACCGAGTTCGTGCGATTTTCCCAAATGGTATTTAATGCAATCATCACAGCGCAAAACCATGCTGGCAACAAGCCCAAGCATTTCTTTGGTTCTTTTATCCAGCGCTCCTTCTTCGTATGTGTTAGTATCAAGATTCCACAAACGCTTCATCACCAAATTATTTTTACTCAAAATAACTTCGTTCATTTTTTCACGATAGTCATTAAATTCTTTTATCAGATAGGACATAAAATTTATTTTTTAAATAAGTTATTGAAGAAGTATCTTTCCTCATTGAAAAGAAAAGGCCACAAATTTACAGCGGAAGCAAGTAAAAATCTTCAGTAGGAGAAGGAATAATTCCTTTTGTATTTTAAAAAGAAGCGGAAAGAAAAAGTTATTTTCCTATATTATTAATATCCTCATCAATATCCTGATCCGGCAATTTATTTAACTGGCCTCTGAGAATAAAATAACTGGTGATTGCAAACATAAAGCCAATCAGATTGATGGTGATCAGATTGTCTTTTCCAAAGATCCAGATGCCAAAGATCAATCCTATTATTTCGAAAAGCAGCCAACCGGTGACATTGTAAATTCGCCATGTAAGCGGCTTCAGGCCTTTCCTGGCGGCCAATCTGCCGATTTCGCGGGTTAAAAATATGAGTACAATTAAATCAAGCATTTCCCGGTTGTTTATACAAGTGAAATATCAAAATTTACGAGCTGGACAAATTGTTCCAAACGCGCATCAATATCTTTTTTTGAAATCTCTTTCAATCTTTGCGGTCCAAATTTTTCTACACAAAAACTCGCCATCGCAGAACCCACAATGATAGCAGTTTTCATGTTTTCAAAACTGTAATTATCCGTGTGAGAAATATGGCCAATAAAACCTCCTGCAAATGCATCACCCGCTCCTGTCGGATCAAAAACATCTTCCAAAGGCAATGCAGGTGCGAAGAAGACTTTCCCTTCATGAAACAACAATGCGCCATGCTCGCCTTTTTTAATGATCAAAAATTTAGGGCCCATTTGAAGGATCTTTTTTGCAGATTTTACCAGAGAATATTCGCCGCTTAATTGTCGTGCTTCACTATCATTGATCAGCAATACATCTACTTTCAACAATACTTTTTTCAAATCTTCCATGGCAACTTCCATCCAGAAATTCATCGTATCCAGCACGATCAGTTTCGGTCTTGTTCTCAATTGTTCAATAACGCTGAGTTGCAGTTTTGGCAGCACATTTCCAAGCATCAGGTATTCCGCACCCTGGTATTCTTCCGGAACTTGCGGATTGAAATTGGCAAGCACATTCAGATCGGTAACCAATGTGTCGCGTGTATTCATGTCCAAATGATATTTCCCACTCCAGAAAAAAGATTTTTGATCCGGAACCATTTCAACACCATTCAATTGCACGCCGCGTTTTTTTAATTCATCCAATTCTTCCGCGGGAAAATCATTTCCAATGATTGAAATCTGTTGAATCGGTTGTGTTAAATGGCTCGCTGAATAAGCGACGTAAGTACCGGAACCGCCAACGATTCTATCTATTTTTGCAAAAGGAGTTTCAATAGCGTCAAAAGCCATCGAGCCAACAGAAATAACTGCCATAAATCGTAAGTTTTTTAAAAATCGCTGCAAATGTAAAAGATAATAGTTGAATGGCTTGTTGGTTAATTCATTAAATGGTTATTGGCAATAGTTTTCGCCGCCTTCAATTTTTTAAATAAGGGTTATCTTTGAATTTCAATTTTTCAATTATGCTTTTATCAATTCATCCTGAAAATCCGCAAAAGAGACTGATCAATCAAGTGGTTGAATGTTTAAAAGATGGCGGCGTAATTATTTATCCTACCGACACTATTTATGGATTAGGCTGCGACATTCATCATCCAAAAGCGGTTGAACGTATTTGCAGAATCAAAAACATTGATCCGAAAAAATCACAATTGTCGTTTATCTGCCGCGATTTGAGCCACCTGAGCGATTATACAAAAAGCATCGACACACCGCTTTACAGAATGCTTAAAAATTCTTTGCCCGGACCGTACACATTTATTTTACCAGCAAGCAAGCAGGTTCCAAAAATCTTGAAGAGCAAAAAAGAAACAATTGGTTTGCGCGTGCCTGATAATATTATTTGTCATTCTATTTTGGAAGAATTAGGCAATCCTATTCTCAGCGCTTCTCTTCCCGGAGAAATGGTGGAAGAATTTACAGATCCGGAAATGATCTATGAAACTTTTGGCAAGCAGGTAGATATTGTAATTGATGGCGGACCAGGGGGAATTATTCCTTCAACTGTGGTCGATTGTACCACTAATGAATGGTCTGTAATCCGCCAGGGCCTTGGAGAGTGGGCAGCATGAAGTAAAATCGATTTTGCAGGCAGTATATAATCTTATAACTAAACTAATAACTTTACGCATTCATACTATTACAATGTCCTCCCTCTCTGTCACTCTTATTCAAGCTAATCTTTTTTGGGAAAATAAAAAGGCTAATCTTGAAATGCTTCAACGAAAAATTGAGAGCATCGAAGAGAAAACAGAGATCGTTATTCTTCCTGAAATGTTTACGACGGGATTTAGTATGAATTGTGAATTGCTGGCAGAAAAAATGGACGGAGAAACAGTGTTCTGGATGAAAAAAATGGCTGCTGACAATAAAATTATTCTTACCGGAAGTGTGATTATTGAAGAAGATGGAAAATATTTCAACAGGCTTATCTGGATGTTACCAAATGGAGAATTTGGTGTGTATGATAAAAGACATTTGTTTGCTTTTGGCAATGAGCATCATCATTATTCCCCAGGAAATAAAAAACTAATTGCTTCAGTAAAAGGATGGAAAATTAATCTTCAGATCTGTTATGATTTGCGCTTCCCGGTTTGGTCGCGTCAAAATCCTGGAGAATTTGAAAATATGTATGATCTGCTCATCAATGTTGCCAACTGGCCTGAAAAAAGAAGCATTGCATGGAAACCATTATTGCGGGCAAGAGCCATCGAAAACCAATGTTTTGTTGCCGGAGTGAATAGAGTAGGAGAGGATGGAAATAAAATTATTTATGATGGAGAAAGTTGTATCATCGATCCGCTGGGAGAAATTATTTACCAAAAAAGTAAAGAGGAAGATGTTTTTACTTTCAGTTTACAAAAAGAAAAAATAACTGAAACAAGAAATAAATTTCCTTTCTGGAAAGATGCTGATTTTTTTGTAATCACAGAATAATAAAAACAATAACATAAAAAGTTCTTATTTATCTTTTTGAAGAAAATATAAGAATCGATCTAATTAATAGTTATTCAGTTCAGATCATAAACCGAAAGACGGTTATTTTTTAGTACATATATCTTATGATTACTGATTTTTACAGAAGTGCTGTTTTGTAATTCAGAAGGTAATAAAATTGTTGTAAAATCGGGTAACGGTGGAGTGTATTTGTATAAATTTTCTGAATCAAACCCATAAATACTTTTCCCGATTACAGCGATGCTTTTCCAGTTTAAAAAAGTCAGCTTATTTTTAAAAGTTCCATAATAATCAAAAATATAAATGCCTTTTTGAGGATCGTATAAATAAACAAATCCATCCTGATCTATGATTTGTTTTGGATCTGGCCCAGAATCAAACAACAAACGAAAATCTACGGTTTCTGAAAGAACACTTCCATTGTCATCAATCTTTTTCAATTTGTTATCCTGCTCATCAAAAAGCCAGATATTATTATCATAAGAAGTAGCAACTGCCTGCACTCTGAAAATATTTTGCTTTCGTAAATTAATTGAAGAAACAACATTTAGGTATTTGTCCAGTAAAACAATCGTAGAAAAGTTTTGATAAAATAAAACCGTTTTCCAAGGATTTTCTGCATTTACATACGTAAGTTTTCCATATTGGGTTACCTGGTTAAAAACTCCGATAGAATCACCTTTTTCATTGACCTTTTTTAATTGATTACCAGGAGTGATCAGGTACAATTCTCCAATATTATTAACAGAAAAAGAAGCGATTGGAAATGGAATTTGCTTTACAAAATGAAAAAGAGAATCATCTTGCGCAAATATTTGTAGGCAATTAACCCAATTGAAAAAAATCAAAAGAACCAGAATTTTTTTTCTCATGACTGGTAATATTTCAGTGCAACAGTTCCGTTGTCAAAAACCGCATAGCTATTGTATTTGATCCAATCCCCAAGATTAATATAAATGCTTTTTTCGTTCAACTTAAATTCTATCGGCAAATGGCGGTGGCCAAAAATAAAATAATCAAAATGCTCTTTTTTTAAAACTTCTTTTGAAAAAATAATGAGCCATTCCTTTTCTTCTCCTAAAAATTGTTCATCTTTCTCCCCTGTGGAAGCCCGGCTTTTACGGCTGAAATAATCAGCCATTCCAATTCCTGTTGATGGATGCAATAATCCAAAAAGTGTTTGTGAAAACTTGTTTCTAAAAACCTTTTTCATCATTTTATACCGATGATCGCCCGGACCTAATCCATCACCATGACCAATTAGAAATTTTTTTCCATTAAATTCAAATTCCTTTGCTTCATGAAAAACCTGGATATTCAGTTCTTTTTCAAAATATCCGTTCATCCACATATCATGATTTCCCACAAAAAAATAAATAATGATTCCGCTGTCTGTAAGTCCCGCAAGCTTGCCCAAAATTCTTACAAATCCTTTTGGAACCACTTTCTTGTATTCATACCAAAAATCAAAAAGATCGCCGAGAATAAATATGACTTCTGCATCCTTTTTTATTTCATCCAAAAACTGAATTATCCTTTTTTCACGTGCCAAACTGGTTTCATAATCAGGTGCTCCAAGATGAAAATCTGAAAGAAAATATATTTTTTTTCCGGATGGTATTTGCATAAACTGTTCTGCAGTAATTTTCTGTAACTTAAAACAATTCTTTTAAAATGAGAGGGCAGAGCAAATGTAAAACAAATTCGTTTTGTCAAAGGGGGTTATCAATAAATGAAGTTCATGCCTTTTTCTCTTGTTTTAAAATTCAAAATTATCAATAATTCTATCGGCATTATAAAGTTCTTCTTTTGGCTGAGTAGTTGTAAGTGCTACCACTTTCATTCCTGCAGCTTTTGCCGCATTTATTCCAACCACAGCATCTTCAAAAACCAAACAATTTTCCGATGGAATTTTTAGCAGTGATGCAGCTTTTAAATAGATTTCCGGGTGTGGTTTTCCTTTAGTTATGTCAGACGAGTTGACAACCGCTAAAAAATATTCTTTGATTGGAACATTTTCAAACATAAAATCAATATTTGGCTGAATGCCTGATGTTGCAATCCCCATTGGGATTTTTTTGTCTTTTAAAATTTCCAAAAATTGAAGCAATCCCCTAACGGGCTTAATAAACGGCTTGTACATTTCACGATAAACCGCTTCTTTCTCCAAAGAATATTTTAGAATTTCTTCGGGTGTCATTTTTTTATTGAAAATATATTCAATAACATCTTTGTTGCTCCTGCCATTAAAATTCGCATTATATTCTTCTTCAGAAATTTCTCGTCCCATATTTTTTAAATACTGAATCCAGCTTTTCAAATGAACCGAGTTGTTATCGAGTAGCGTTCCATCAAGATCAAAAATGACAGCTTTCGTTTCAAATTCATTCAATATTTTATCAATCTTTAATTGCACATGTTCCATCTATATTTCTATTTTTTGAGGCGCAAAGGTCGTATAACCTCATAAAATCTTTCCAAAATGATTTCTTTTGCAATCCGTACCTTCATTAAAAAATATTATGAAAAAGTTCTTTTTTGCAGCAAGCTGCTTGTTGTTATTTTCATTCATTATTCCAGCCTCCACATCAAACATCATGAAGAAAGAATCAATATACCAGTTTAAAGTTCCGGCTCTCACAGGGAGAACTATTGATTTCTCCGCTTTTAAAGGGAAAAAAATTTTAATCGTAAATACTGCGTCCCAGTGCGGAAATACGCCACAATATGATGATTTGGAAAGTCTTTATAATCAATATAAAGGCCAGTTAGTAATCGTTGGATTTCCTGCCAATAATTTTGGCGCTCAGGAACCAGGAACTAATAATGAGATTGCCGAATTCTGCAAGAAAAATTACGGCGTTACTTTTCCAATGGCTGCAAAAGTTTCGGTAAAGGGAGATGATATAGCGCCAATTTATAAGTATTTAGTGGCGGTGGCAGAACAAAAAGGCTTTTCAGATCCGATTAAATGGAACTTTACCAAATTTTTGTTTGACGAAAATGGAAATTTCCTTAGTGTTTTTTTTAACAGAGATCGTTTAATTCCAAATAATCCTGATCCAAAAGGAAAAGAGGCTTATGAAAAGCTTTTAAAATACCTGAAGGGATAACTGAAGGTTTTCAAGCACATTTAAAAAAATCAATTCAAAAATTGATATTTAGTCTCTTACTTTCGCCTTTATTTTTAAGTTTTCCCAATGCAATTCAATCAAGTTATTGCTGATAATCATGTAAAGCTTCAGCTAAAAAATCTTGTTCAAAATAATAGGCTTTCTCATGCCCTTTTATTTCTTGGAAGAGAAGGCAGTGGCGCGTTACCGTTGTCAATTGCTTTCGCACAATATATTCTTTGTGAAAAAATAAATCCAGAATCAAAAAACAATGCAGTTTCACTTTTTAGAGAAGAGGCTCCAAGTGTTAAAATCAACAGTGACGATAGCTGTGGCGAATGCTCTTCTTGCCTGAAAGTCAGCCAGTTAATTCACCCAGATCTTCATTTTTCTTATCCGGCTTTAAAAAGAGACAGCAAACACGACCGTGTTTTAAGCAGAGATTATATAACAGAATGGCGAGAATTTATTCGCCAGTTTCCATATAATAATGTGGCAGATTGGATCAATTTTATAAAAGAAAATTCAAAAAGTAATATTGAAAATCCCGCTAATAAACAAGGAAACATTAGTGTTTTTGAGTGTGATGATATTTCTCATAACGTAAGTTTGAAGGCTTTTGAAAGTGATTATAAAATCGTTATTATGTGGATGCCTGAGTTTTTGGGCAAAGAAGGGAATAAGCTATTGAAACTGATTGAGGAGCCGCCACCAGATACACTTTTCATATTTGTTGCTGAGAATGAAAATGAAATTTTGCCAACAATTTTATCGCGTACGCAATTGGTAAAAATTCCTTCTCTTTCTGATGCCGGAATTGAAAATGCATTAGTCTCAAAATTTAACCTTCCTGCTGAAAAGGCCGCTCAAATATCTGCTATTTCTGAAGGTAATTTTCGGGAAGCATTACAGCTCCTGAAGAATCCCGAAGAAAACCTTCAAGCACAAATAAGAGATTGGCTGAATGTGATTCTAAAAAACAATGTTTCTTCGCAAATAAAATGGATTGATGAAATCAATAAAATTGGTCGCGAAAAACAGAAGCAATTTTTAAAATATTTTATTCATTTACTTGAACAATCAATCCGGGCCGAATTCCTGGGTGATAATCTTGGTATTATTCCTGAAAATGAAAGAGATTTTGCTCTGCGCATGAATAAGATGAGTTCAACCGAGGCGCAGGAAGCGATTATTAAAGAATTAGATAATTCTATTTTTTACATTGAACGAAATGCTAATGCCAAATTGTTATTTCATGCTCTAACGATTCGCATTTTTCACATTATTAAGGATAATTCGCTAATTTTGGTCCAATGAGGTAAATCGATGTGAACGAGTAGAAGTTTAGGTAACATTAAATAAATTCCTTTTAATAAAACGCTGTAAGCCAAACGGTTCACAAAAATCGGTTTTTATAAAAATTTATTGCACTTGCTTGCAAAACGCCTCTGTATTTTTTTAATTCATTTTTTAACTATTTATATGGGATGTACGAGTTGTGGTACCGGAAAACCGAATGGCTGTAAAAGTAATGGGGGATGCAGTTCTGGGGGATGTAACAGATTAAATGTTCATGATTGGCTTTCTAATTTGCCAATTGATGATATGGAAAGCACTTGCCGCATTGTTGAAGTTTCTTTTAACCAGGGAAGTCGTAAAGATTTTTATAGAAATACGACTCTAAATCTTTTCTCAAAAGGCGATATTGTAACCGTGGAGGGAGTAAGCGGGTTTGATGTAGGAACAGTAAATCTTACTGGTGAATTGGTGAGAATGCAAATGAAAAAGAAAAGAGTGGATGAAACCAGTGACGAAATTAAAAAGATTTTAAGACTGTCAACTGATGGTGATATCACGAAATGGAAGGAAACAAAAGGCAAGGAAAGAGAAGTATTGATCCGGAGCCGGGCAATTGCAAAACAATTGAAACTGGATTTAAAAATGTCTGAGGTAGAAATTCAGGCAGACTCAAGGAAAGCCACCTTTTATTACATTGCAGATGAACGTGTTGATTTTAGAGAATTGATCCGTATTTATGCTTCGGAATTCAAAGTAAAGGTAGAAATGAAGCAAATTGGTGCGCGTCAGGAAGCGGGAAAGGTTGGCGGAATTGGAAGTTGTGGACGCGAACTTTGTTGCAGCACGTGGCTGACAGACTTTAAAAGTGTAAATACTAACGCTGCACGTTATCAAAATTTAAGTATTAATCAGACAAAATTGAGTGGACAATGTGGAAGATTAAAATGTTGTCTGAACTATGAACTTGATACTTATCTTGATGCCTTACAGCACTTTCCTGAAGATGCCGATGTAATTGAAGTAGCGAAAGGACGTGCTTTTTTGGTAAAAAAAGATATTTTTAGAAATCTGATGTGGTACTCCATGGCCGATAGCACTAAACATTACCCTCTTTCAATTGAAACAGTAAAAAAAATCAAAGCGCAAAATAAGGAGGGAATAAAACCAGAGGCCCTCGAAACAGTAGAAATTGTAAGTGCAAAACCGAAAGAGGTAGAGCCGGAATTTGTAGATGTAGTTGGACAAATAAGCCTCAAATCTTTAGAAAAAACCAATAGAAAAAGAAAAGGCAATCAAAAAGGGAATGACCAAAGGTTGAGCGTAAGCGACAAGGGAACCGCAAGCCGTAAATCTCCTAATAACCAGCAAAACAGACCGCCCAAAAATCACAATAAAAATAATACCAGGCCCAATAAACAAAAACCGCCCTCAAAAGAACCATAACGGGCGATATAACAGTAATGGATATACGAAATTTGTTTAGACAAAATTATCAGGCTAATTTTAAGGCAGTTTTCATTTTTATAGTATAACGGCCATGCCTATACGAAAATATCTATTTATAATACAACTGTCTTTCTATTTCTTCTCTGACAATATCTGGAACAAGATACCTGATGGATTTTTTTTGCTGAAGCATTTTTCTGATTTGAGTACTTGAAATCTCGAGAAGAGGCGCTTTTAAAACTGTTATATTTTCATTTAACACTGAAGGGTCTACTTTAAATCCGGGCCTTTCATAAATTAAAAAGGGATAATTTTCTAATAAATAATTGCCGCGCTTCCATTTTTTTATATTTTGAAAACTATCACTTCCAATAATAATAGAAAACTGATTCTGAGGATATTTCTCAATTAGATATTGCAATGTTTCTACTGTAAAGGAGGGTTTTGGAAGATGAAATTCAATTGAAGAGCTTCTTAATTTTTTTTCTCCTTCAATTGCAAGATCTATTAAATGTTTACGGTGGTTTGCATTTAAAAGTGATTGTTTTTCTTTAAATGGGTTTTGGGGAGAAACAACAAACCAAATTCTTTCTAAATCAGTATAGTTTGCAATATAACTGGCAATAATCAGATGGCCGTTATGAACAGGGTTAAAAGAACCGAAATACAATCCAATAGTCATTGCGATTGGTTTAAACCTCAACAATATAATCTACAATAATTTGTTCTGCTTCATCAAGTCTTAAACTTAATGAGTATCCCGCAACAAGAATATAAATAGGATCGCCAAAGGGTGCTTTTTTCCAAACAACAATTTCTTCTTCAGGAAGACATCCCATTTCCATTAGTTTTAAAATGATTTCATGGTTTTCAAAAGACTTAATTTTTACTTTTGTTCCCGGCTTTACTTGAGATAACTTCATTTTTTATAAATTATTCTAACTCACTTTTCATTGGGTACAATAACATTCAATAATCACAATACTTCTCTTGTTTTAAAAGACAAACTTTTATTAAAAACCTTCCTCGGGTCTATTTTCGCTCAAGAGGGAGAAGATTTTAAATCTGTTTCTTATGTTTTTTGTACTGACGAATTTTTATTAAAATTAAACCAACAATACCTTAATCATAATACCCTAACAGATATTTTAACATTTACACTTTCTGAAACGTCTTTGCCTATTATTTCTGAGATCTACATAAGTATTGAGCGGGTAAAAGAAAATTCAGAATATATAAAGGTGCCATTTCTTCAAGAACTTTATAGGGTAATGATTCATGGCGTTTTACATTTATGTGGCTATGAAGATGGAACAGCAGAAGAAAAGCAAGAAATGCGCGCAAAAGAAGATTTTTATCTCTCTCAGATTTGTTCCACGTGAAACAAATGTAAAATCGTTCCACGTGGAACAAAAAATTATCTGTAAAATTTCAATTGCTTTAATTTTACAGAATGTTCCAAGAATATGATGTTATCGTGGTAGGAGCCGGCCATGCCGGTTGCGAAGCCGCTGCTGCTGCTGCAAATTTGGGTAGCTCCGTCCTTCTAATTACAATGAATATGCAGAATATGGCTCAAATGAGCTGTAATCCTGCCATGGGAGGAATCGCAAAAGGCCAGATCATTCGAGAAATTGATGCAATTGGAGGGTATTCCGGCATTGTTTCAGACGAAAGCATGATTCAGTTTAGAATGTTAAATAAAAGTAAGGGGCCCGCTATGTGGAGTCCGCGAACACAAAATGACAGAATGCTTTTTTCTGCCAAATGGAGGTCGATGCTTGAAAAAACAGATAACCTTGATTTCTATCAGGATTCAGTAGTAGGATTGCTAAAAACCGGAAACTTAATTTCAGGTGTAAAAACAGCTTTAGGAAATAGTATTTATTCAAAATCTGTAATACTTACTAATGGTACTTTTTTAAATGGTGTAATTCACATTGGTGAAAAGCAGTCTAAAGGAGGAAGAATGGCAGAAAAAAATTCATTAGGAATTACAGAGCAACTGGTAGAATGGGGGTTTGAAAGTGCACGATTAAAAACTGGAACGCCACCAAGAGTAGATGGAAGGTCTTTGGATTATTCTAAAATGGAGGAGCAAAAAGGAGATGAAGAAATAACAGGATTCTCCTTTTTACAAAGCAATAGACCAAATAAGCAAAGAAGTTGCTGGATAACATATACAAATCCTGAAGTTCATGAAATTCTTAAAACAGGTTTTAGTGAAAGTCCTATGTTTCAGGGAAGAATAAAAGGAAAGGGTCCACGATACTGCCCTAGCATTGAAGACAAGATTAATCGATTTGCTGAAAGAGAAAGACACCAGCTTTTTATTGAACCGGAGGGTTGGGATACAATTGAGGTTTATGTAAATGGATTTTCATCTTCCTTATCTGAAGAAATACAATATAAGGCGCTAAAAAAAGTTCCTGGATTTGAAAATTGTAAATTATTTCGTCCAGGATATGCTATTGAATACGACTACTTTCCTCCAACTCAATTAAAGTTTAGTCTGGAAACTAAATTAATTAAAAACCTATTTTTTGCAGGACAAATAAATGGGACAACAGGATATGAAGAAGCAGCATGTCAGGGACTGATTGCAGGAATCAATGCACATCAGGCGATAAATAACGACGAACCATTTATTTTAAAAAGGAACGAGGCTTACATTGGAGTTTTAATTGATGATTTGATCAACAAGGGAACTGATGAGCCTTATAGAATGTTTACAAGCCGTGCGGAGTATCGCACTTTACTAAGACAAGATAATGCGGATTTTAGGTTGACAGAAAAAAGTTTTAGAATAGGACTTGCATCACAGGAAAGGATGAATAAGGTTTTAGGAAAGAAGGCTGAAATAAAGGAGATTATTCAACTTCTTAATGAACTAAAATTTGAACCAGGTGCTATTAATCCATTTTTGGAAAAAAATGAGATGTCACTGATTCAGCAAAAAACAAAAGCTTCTCAAATTTTATTAAGGCCTGGAATAAGCGTGTCAGAAATGATTTCTAAAATTCCGTTGGTACAAGAAAAGCTAAACACCTTTTCATTAGGAGCACTTCAACAAGCAGAGATTCAAATAAAATATGAAGTATATTTAATTAAGGAGCAAGAGCTTGTGAAAAAAATGAGTGACCTTGAGGATCAGCTAATTCCTGAAACTTTCAATTATGAACATGTCTCATCACTGTCGAATGAAGCACGACAAAAGTTTAAAAAAATAAAACCACGAACACTGGGACAAGCAAGCAGAATTAGTGGAGTAAACCCAAGTGATGTACAAATTTTAATGGTTTATATGGGACGATAAAATTTAAAAAATGAATTTAAAGTTAGAGACACATTTAAGTAAAAGTGAGGTATTTGAAGCCGTAAAAAATTATTTGAAGGAAAATGGCTTTAAAATTATTAATTCTGACGAAACTCGTCCATGGGGAGGTTTTTTTGTAATTGATGAGAAACAATCTCAAAAATTTGTGGCCTTTTTTTTCAATGGTACAGAGGATGCCTACAATGAAGAACAAAAAATTAGTCCAAAGATATTAATTGTAGAGCCAGGAAAAAGGTTAAGCTGGCAATACCATTACCGTCGTGCGGAATTATGGAAAGTAATCGGAGGAAAAGTTGGAGTAGTTCAAAGCGAGAATGATAAAGAAACAGAAGTTAAAACAAAGAAAATCAACGACTTAATAAAATTAAAACAGGGCGAACGTCACCGGTTAATCGGATTGGAAACCTGGGGAATTGTTGCAGAAATATGGCAGCACGCAGACTATTTGCAGCCTAGTGATGAAAATGATATTGTAAGATTACAAGATGATTTTGGAAGGTAATTGGCAGAAAGAAGAAAGCTCTTTTCATAATTTCTTTTAACCTTTTTCTTATTTCTTTTAAAAGCAAAAAACCCTTACAAGTTATAAGGGTTTTTTGTGGTGTGGGGCGGGATTGAACCGCCGACACAAGGATTTTCAGTCCTTTGCTCTACCAACTGAGCTACCGCACCAACGGGCGGCAAAAATAGAATTATTCAGTTAAAATAAAAATACTTTTTCAACTTTTTAATTTCCATATTCTACCAGAAATTTTATTCGCATGATTTTAAGCTGTTCCAGGGAATAATTTCCATCAGAAAGTTCTTCTTTAGCTATTTCAAGACTGGATGTTTCACATCCTTTAAAATAATCAATGATCTCTTCTCTTTCATATTCATCCATGAGATCATCAATTGCATAATCAAGGTTTAGCTTGGTTCCGCTTGCGACAATTGTTTCCATTTCTTCTAAAAGCTCATCAAGTCTTAGCGTACGATTCTTTGCAATTGTTTCCAAAGGCATCTTTTTATCAACATTCTGAATGATAAAAATCTTGTTGCTGTTGCGATTTACAACACTTTTCATCACAAAATCATCGGGCTTTTCAATCTCATTTTCTTCTACATACTTCTCAATTAGATTTACAAAAGGACGTCCAAATTTCATCGCTTTTCCAACACTTACTCCCTGGCATTTTTCCAGTTCTTTTAATGTTGTCGGATAAAGAGTAGCCATATCGATAAGGCTGTTTTCAAGGAAAATAACAAACGGAGGTAAGTTTCGCTTCTTGGCTTCCTGTTGGCGTAAATCTTTTAGTAATTGAATTAATTTTTCGTCCGCAGCACCAGCTTCTCCGGTTTCTACAGAATCATCCTCTTCTTCTCCGTCAGTCTCATAAATATGATTGAGGGCAATTTTGAAAGAGCCGGGCTTTTTCAAGAATGTCTCACCTTTTTTAGTAATCTTCAAAACCCCGTAATCTTCGATATCTTTTTGTACAAGGTTTTCAAGAATCATTTGGCGAATCAAAGAATTCCAAAAATGCTCATCTTTATCTTTTCCGCTTCCAAATTCTGGCCTTTCTTCGTGCCTATACATTTTGATCTGCGGATTTAATTTTCCAATAATAATCGGAATCATGTATGTGATCGGAAATCTTTCTTCTAAAGCTTTTATTGCTTTTAACGCAATTAAAGTTTCCGCTTTTGCTTCTACAAGCTCTTTAGGTTTTTTACAGTTGTCACATTTCCCACCGCAATTATCCTGGGTATAAATTTCGCCAAAATAATTCATTAGCATCTTTCTGCGGCACACAGCGCTTTCAGAATATGCAACTGTTTCATTGATCAATTGTGCACCGATCTCTCTTTCGCTAAGAGATTTATCCCGCATTAAATGTTCGAGTTTTGCAACATCTTTATGAGAATAATAAAGTAAGCATTTTCCTTCCAATCCATCTCGTCCGGCGCGCCCGGTTTCCTGATAGTAATTTTCAATCGATTTAGGAATATTATAATGAATTACAAAGCGAATATCTGGTTTGTCAATACCCATTCCAAAAGCAATCGTTGCAATAATTACCTGGATTTCTTCGCCCAAAAACTGATCTTGTCTTTTGGCTCTTAGTTTAGTGTCAAGTCCCGCATGATATGCTACCGCTTTAATTCCGTTTGCCATTAAAGTATCCGCTAATTCTTCGGTGGTTTTACGGTTCAGTGTATAAATAATTCCACTCTTACCTTTATTTTGAGAAATGAATTTTACAATGCTTTTTATTGCCTGATCTTTTTTTACTTTCGGAACTACTTCATAATATAAGTTGGGTCGATTGAAAGAAGAAATAAAGACATTTGGATCGCGAAGTCCAAGATTTTTAATGATGTCGCTCTGAACTTTTGGCGTAGCCGTGGCCGTTAATGCAATCACCGGAGCAATTTCGTCGATTTGCTCCATGATTTCACGCAATCTTCTATATTCCGGTCTGAAGTCATGTCCCCACTCACTGATACAATGCGCTTCATCTACTGCAAAAAATGAAATTTTTAAATCTTTGAAAAAGTCTACATTTTCCTCTTTAGTCAATGTTTCCGGAGCTACATAAAGAAGCTTGGTGTGTCCTGAAAGAAGATCATCTTTTACAAGTTTTTGTTGGCCTTTATTTAATGAACTATTTAAAAAATGAGCAATATTATCTTTGCTGCTATAACCTCTCACAAGATCCACCTGGTTTTTCATTAAAGCGATTAGTGGCGAAACAATAATTGCGCACCCCTCGCTGATAATTGCCGGAAGTTGATAGCAAAGACTTTTACCACCACCGGTTGGCATGATTACAAACGTATCTTTCCCTAGTAAAAGACTTTTAATGATCTCATGCTGAGGCTCTTTAAATGAATTAAATCCAAAATGTTGTTGAAGTTTTTCTAAGAGAAATGATTCGTCAATACTGCTGGAATTTTTGTTAAGCGAGGTTTTGGAATTCTTTGGTTTTAATGTATTTTTTGTTTTTGTGGACATGGTTTTTCGTTTCTACTATTCAATCTTTAAAAAGGGTTCCAAAGTTAATTTATTAATTGAAAACTATGGTTAAAGTTATTCTATAAATTCCTCCTTAAAGTCAAATAATTTCCGTTAAGGTACGATGTTTTTTATTCAAATAAACAATTTTCTTTACCTTTTATTGCACATCATTTTCAATCGTTTGCTGACATTTCGAAGAATTTGTGCATATTTGGAAATTAATGACAAAAAATGCCTTTCTAACCCTTTTTAATGAAAAATAGTATTCTCAATACGGGCAAACAAACAATTATCGCTGAAGCTCATTCTATAGCAGAAATGGTGGATTTTGTGAATGAGGATTTCGAAAAAGTAGTTTCAACGATTTTTTCGGCAAAAGGACGTGTTGTCATCAGCGGAATTGGAAAAAGTGCCATTGTTGCTCAAAAAATCGTTGCCTCTTTAAACAGTACAGGAACACCGGCTATTTTTCTTCATGCAGCTGATGCTATCCATGGTGACCTTGGAATGGTTCAGCAGGAAGATATCGTGATGATCATTAGCAAAAGCGGGGATAGTCCTGAAATAAAAGTTTTGGTTCCCCTGATAAAAAATTTCGATAATACTTTAATTGCAATCTGTGGAAACATGCAAAGCTACCTTGCCAAATGTGCAGATATTGTTTTAAATACGACAATAGAAAAAGAAGCATCTCCATATAATCTTGTTCCTACGACCAGCACAACAGCCCAAATGGTAATGGGTGATGCTATTACTGTTTGCCTTATGGAGATGCGGGGATTTAATTCAGATGATTTTGCTAAATTTCATCCGGGAGGGGCATTAGGGAAAAAATTATATCTCCATGTTTCTGATCTTTCTGTAAATAATGAAAAGCCTTCCGTCCATGCAGAGAGTCTGTTGAAAGATGTAATTGTGGAAATTACAAAAAAACGTTTAGGGGTGACTGTTGTATTGAATGACGATCGGAAAATTATAGGAATTATTACCGATGGTGACCTTCGCAGAATGTTGGAAAAAGGTCTTTCATTGACAGAAATAAAAGCAAAAGATATTATGACATCGGGACCAAAAACTATTGATTCAAAAAGTTTAGCGGTAAAAGCACTTGATATTATGAGGAATAAAAATATTACGCAACTAATTGTAACAGAAAACAACGAATATGCGGGCATCATTCATCTGCATGATCTTGTTCGCGAAGGAATTATTTAAATAAGAATTTATGAATAAAAATAATTACGTTGCCATAATGGCTGGTGGTATTGGAAGTCGTTTCTGGCCGGTAAGTCGTGTAGATTATCCAAAACAATTCCTCGATATTTTAAGCACCGGAAAAACGTTGATTCAATCTACATTCGACCGTTTTGCACAATACATTCCGCTTGAAAATATTTATATCATTACCTCTTACCAATACAAGGACATTGTTGCGAAACAGTTACCACAATTGCCGGTTGAAAATATTGTTTGTGAACCTTCAAGAAAAAATACAGCACCCTGCATCGCCTATATTTCCTATAAACTGCAACAATTAAATCCTGAAAGTAATTTGATTTGTGCTCCGGCTGATCATCTTATTTTAGATGATACCGCTTTTATAAAAACCTGTCTCGAAGCACTGGAATTCACTGAAAAAAATAATGCTTTACTTACTTTGGGTATCAAACCCTTTCAACCAAACACAGGATATGGTTATATCCAGTATGAGCAACAATCAGTTAGCGATAATATTTTTAAAGTAAAAACCTTTACCGAAAAACCGGATCTAGAATTGGCAAAAACGTTCCTTGCCAGTGGAGATTTTTTATGGAACGCCGGAATTTTTGTTTGGCAAACTAAAAATATCATTACTGCTTTTGAAAAATATCTTCCGGAAATTCATGAACTATTCGATGGTGCAAAAAATGGAATGAATACAGAAACGGAAAAAGAAGCGATAGACCTCATCTATCCTTTATGTGTTAATATTTCTATCGATTACGGTATTCTTGAAAAGGCTGATAATGTTTATGTAATTCCTTCTTCTTTTGGCTGGAGCGACCTCGGAACCTGGGGAAGCGCTTACGAGAATCTTGAAAAAGATTATCATGAAAATGCGGTAACCGGAGAGAATGTAGTGATGTTTGATTCTACTAAAAATATTGTACATACATCCGGAGACAAATTGGTTTTATTGCAGGGCCTGGATGATTTTATAGTCGTTGATACAGACGATGCGCTACTTGTGTGTAAAAAAGAAAATGAACAAAATATCAAAGAGTATTTATCTGAAATAAAAAGAAACAAGGGCGATAAATATTTATAGCTCTCTTTTAAAATAAACATTTTGAACCGTTTTGTTACTAGCAAATTACCGAACATCGGCGAAACCATCTTTACGGTAATGAGCGCGCTTGCTGCAGAATTCAACGCAATTAATCTTGGCCAGGGTTCTCCCGATTTTGAAATGAATGAATCGTTGATCGATCTGGTTAGCAAAGCGATGCGAGATGGTCATAATCAATACACACACCGGAACGGGTTGCTTTCTTTAAGAGAAGCAATTGCTGAAAAAGTAGATTTTTTTTACAATGCGCAAGTTGATCCTAAAGCTGAAATTACCATTACGCCTGGGGGCACTTACGCAATTTATACCGCACTTACTTCCGTTTTAAATGCTGGTGACGAAGTAATCGTTTTCGAGCCGGCTTACGATAGTTATGCTCCGAATATTGTAATAAATGGTGCAATTCCTGTTTTTATTCCCTTAGTATTTCCAAATTATAAAATTGATTGGGAATTGGTCAGGGAAAAGATAAGTTCTGCTACAAAAATGATCATCTTAAATTCTCCGCATAATCCGACAGGAAGAATTCTGGATAAAAATGATATCGAAGAATTAAGAAATATCGTTTCAGAAACAGAGATTCTTATTTTAAGTGATGAGGTGTATGAACACATCATTTTCGATGATCATGAACATGAAAGCATTTTAAAATATCCGGATCTTTTTCAAAAAAGTTTTGTGACTTTTTCTTTTGGAAAAGTCTATCATTGCACTGGTTGGAAAACGGGCTATTGCATTGCTCCTGATTGGCTAATGAAGGAATTTTTAAAAGTGCATCAATACAATAGCTTTTGTGCCAATTCACCTTTTCAGTATGCTCTTGCCTCTTTTCTTCAATGTAGAGATGAATACCTTCAATTAGGAAATTTTTTCCAGGCAAAAAGAGATTATTTTAACCGCCTGATGCATAAAACAAAATTCAAACCATTGCCTTCTAAAGGAAGTTATTTTCAATTATTCAGTTATAAAGACATCAGTAATGAAAGTGAGATTGATTTTGCAAAAAAACTAACCAAAGAAGCAGGAGTAGCTTCTATTCCTGTGTCTGCATTTTATCAAAATGGAAAAGATGATAAAGTACTTCGTTTTTGCTTTGCAAAAAAAGAAAGTACGCTACAACAAGCGGTTGAAAAGCTAATGCGGTATCAAAATAAATTGGATATTTAATTTTATATGCCTCAAAACAAAGCCTCTGTTTCTCTAAAAGATGCGCAATTGGGTAAATCATTCTCACATCGGTAAAAAAATCAACAATGTGCCACATTTTTTGAGAATAAAAGGTATTGCATGTTACTGGAATATATTTTGATGAGCTTGTATATAACATTTAAATCTTAAAAAAAATTTTATGAAAAAGTTATTTTTGGCAGCTATTATTTCAGGATCTCTTGTTTTATATGCCTGCAATGGAAATTCGAATACCAGTACTACTAATACAGACAGTACGAATTCAACAATGAGTGGTAATGATACGAATTCCAACAAAATGAATTCTACCGATACAACAAACAGAATGGCAACAGATACTAACAAAAACAATGCAAACGCCACTGTTGATAAAGACGCTGTAAAATTTGCCCAGGAAGCAGCAGAAGGGGGAATGATGGAAGTTCAACTTGGAAAAATTGCCCAACAAAATTCATCAACTCAGTCAATCAAAGATTTTGGAAAAATGATGGTGGATGATCATTCAGCTTTAAACGATAAATTAAAAGATCTGGCAGCAAAAAAGAATGTAAATCTTCCTAGCACACTTACAAACGATCAACAAAAAAAAGTAGATAAGCTAAGTAAAGAAACAGGAAAAGATTTTGATAAGGATTATGTTTCAATGATGATTGACGACCATAAAAAAGACATTGATAAATTTAAAACAGCCGGCAGGAATATTAAAGATGCTGACTTTAAGGATTTTGTAATAAAGGCATTGCCTACATTGCAAAAACACCTGGATTCAATCCAGGCAATACATAAGAAAATGTAATACCAGGGATAAAAAGAGGCTGTCTCAAAAGGGCAGTCTCTTTTTTTTTATTTTTAAATTTTAGGTGGGTTTATTCACAATTTGATGTAGATAAATTTTGTGTAGTATTTATGCAATGATTTGAAGTTGAAAGTTGTCTTATAACTATGGCAAAACGTAAACTCAGTGTGGCTTTCAAAGCCTATCAACAAAATCAGGCAATGCTGCTTCCGCCTTCACTGGATGAACTGATTAGTCCTTTCCATCCTGTAAGAGTAGTCAACCAGGTACTCGATAAGATAGATATTGAGCCTCTGATCAAAAAATACAAAGGTGGCGGCACAAGCAGTTTCCATCCAAGAATGTTACTTAAAGTATTAGTATACGCTTACATTAATAATAC
>DATNFV010000034.1:0-74138 GCA_035606215.1 Hanamia sp. | reverse complement strand
GCGGAGATGCTACTTTTAATACAGACACTTATATCATGAATGCTGACCTGATCAATAATAAAACTGCTCCTAAAAAAGGCGCGTTAAAAGATGTAAGCGGCAGGCCAAGAAAAGTAGTTACCCTGGAAGATGGAATTTTGTTACCGGGATATCGACTTCCAACTGAAGCAGAATGGGAATATGCTGCTTATGGTATTATTGCTCAAAACCCTAAACCGCGTACCAAAGAAAAAAATCACGGTGAAGAAGTTCTTTCCAACCAGCAGGTTTATTCATGGAGCAAAAATGTAAACGGACTTCGTGATAATCGTCGCGGTAGCTGGCAGGGTGAATTTTTAGCAAACTTTAAAAGAGGAAGCGGTGACGTAATGGGAGTTGCAGGGGGATTGAATGACCGTGCTGCGATTCCGGGTCCTGTAAAATCATTTTATCCTAATGGATACGGATTATATAATATGAGCGGAAACGTAAGTGAGTGGGTTGCCGATGTTTATCGTCCGATGACTCCTCTTGATGAAGATGATGTGAATCCGTTCCGTGGTAATAAATTTGAAAGATATTATAAAGATGAGTCCGGTGAATATGTAAGGGATACTTTAGGAAGATTGAAAAAGGAAGTAGTTCCTGATTCAGTAGCCGTTCTTCGCCGTAATTATCAGAAAGGTGATGTAATCAACTACCTGGATGGCGACTCTATTTCAAATGTAACTTATGGATATGGAGTTACTACTTTGGTAAGTGATAAATCGCGTGTTATCAAAGGTGGCAGCTGGAATGATTTTCCTTATTGGCTATCACCGGGTGCACGTCGTTTCATGTCGCAGGATGAATCCAGCAGTACTGTAGGTTTCCGTTGCGCCATGACCCGTCTTGGAAGTCCTGAAGGAAATGGATTTAAAGCAGGAAACATTTTTGGATCAAGAAAACAAAACAAAAAGAAAAGATAGTTGTAGTTGTTTTTCATTTTTTCATAAAATAAGCCTCTTATTAAAAAATAAGAGGTTTTTTTATGGTATAAAATGGTTCTCAAAAAAGCAATTCTTCTTTCATAATTTCGCCACTTAATTTTTTAAAACACTTCCTTTCATGTTTGAATTTCATGCTGACAGAAAAAGATATTTTGATATTCAGTTGCTGAACGCAGAGAAATATATTTTGCCATTTATTGAAACCAATTTTACCATTCAAAAAGGAATGCGGGCATTGGAAATTGGTTGTGGCGAAGGCGGGGTTTTAAAAGCTTTTATCAATAAAGGATGTACAGGAGTTGGAGTAGAATTTGACGAGACAAGAATTGAAAATGGAAAGAAATGGCTGGCCGGTGATATTGAAAAAGGAAAACTTTCTTTTGTTGCAAAAGACATATATGATACAGATGTTGAAAATCTTGGCGGAAAATTTGACATCATTATTCTCAAAGATGTTATTGAGCATATCCATGACCAGCAAAAGCTTTTAAGAAGGTTAAAAGATTTTCTTACTCCTGGTGGAATTATTTTCTTCGGATTTCCACCATGGCAAATGCCTTTTGGCGGACATCAGCAATTGTGTCAAAAAAAGTTGGGGAAAGTGCCGTATTTCCATTTGCTCCCGACTCCAATATACAAAAGTGTTCTGCGACTTTTTAAAGAGCCGGAATATGTAGTGAAAGACCTGGCAGAAATTAAAGAAACCGGAATTTCAATTGAGCGTTTTGAAAGAATAGTGAAGCATACAAATTATGCCGTTGTTGGAAAGATTCATTATTTATTCAATCCAATTTATGAATACAAGTTCAATCTAAAACCAAAAAGGCAAAATGCTTTAATAAGCAAAATTCCATACCTGAGAAATTTTGTAACTACATGTGTTTATTATATTATTAAAAATGAAAAAGGTAAGGAATAAATGAGTAATACTCCTATTTCTTACGCTTACAAGAGTCAATTTTCCTGATGCTGATGTATTTATTTCCTGTTGAAAAATGCCATGCAGAAGCCAAATATGAGGAATGAAAAGCCGGTATAAAAATTCAGTTTGTTGTTCAAAGCTGCTGATAAAAGACCACCGATTATCAGAATAAGTGAAATTATAATAAAGAAGATACCGATCACAAATGCAAGATTATTTAGTTTTTTATACATAGGATTTTATTTAAAAGAAAATGAGATTGAGAACAATAGTGATGGCAATTAATATTAACCCCAGTGGAACCACTTTAAGATACCACTTATCCTCGTGATAAGGCGGCTTTACAGTCAATGAATATACCAATCCTACCAGTTCATTTTCAGGTTTCGGTTTTGTAAATAAACTTACAATAATAGTAGTGCAAAAATTTACGATCCATGAAACCGAGGCAACAATAAATGCCTGCCCCATTCCGCTGTGAATTTCATATAATGGATAAATCCAGCCGCCTTTGCCTTCTGCAAGTGTAAGCCCGTGAGTAAGAGCAGCAGCAATTGTGCCGGCAAGAAGTCCGAAGAAAGCCCCATGGCCTGTTGTTCTTTTCCAAAACATTCCCAGCAAAAATGTGGCGAACAATGGTCCGTTTACGAAACTGAAAACCAATTGCAGAAAATCATTGATGTTATTGAAACCTTTAGCGATATAGGCAGTTACAATCGACAAAAGTATTCCCGCAACGGTTACTATTTTGCCGACAATAAGATAATGCCTGTCGGATCTGTGTTTGACAAAATAAGACTGGTAAATATCAAAAGTGAAGACTGAATTAAATGCGGTTACATTTCCGGCCATGCCACTCATAAATGAGGCGATGAGGGCTGTAATACCAACACCAAGTAAACCGGTAGGATAATAATGAGAAATAAGGGCAGGCAAGGTCATCGTATAATCAAGGCCGCCGTTGGCATCAGAAGGGATTCTAAAGCCTTTTGAAGCCAGCGCCGGCTGCAATAATGCGATTGCGATAACGCCCGGCAATACAACTATGAGCGGCATAAGCATTTTAGGAATGGCGGCAATGATAGGAGTGCGCCGGGCGGCATTCATATTTTTTGCCATCATAGCTCTTTGCACAACCAGGAAATCGGTACACCAATATCCGAAAGACATCACAAAGCCTAACCCGAATATCAAAGACATAAAATTGATTCCCATTGGATTTGAATCTGCATTGCCCATGTATTTCCATGCATGAGTCAGTTCGGGCTGTAAAACTGTTTTAATATTTGACCATCCGCCTGCATCATGCAATGCTACAATTACAAGAGGCGAGAGGCCAAGAACTATCAGGAAAAACTGCAGTACTTCATTATATACTGCACTTGTTAAACCACCAAGAAAAGTATAAATCATTACAATACCGGCAGCCAGCCAGATCGAAACGTCAAAGTTCCAATGCAAAATAACTTCCAGCAATTTTGCCAATGCATATAAAGATATTCCCGATGAAAAAATGGTCATGACTGCAAAGGAGATGGCGTTTAACCCTCTCGTTTTTTCGTCAAAGCGAAGTTTTAAAAATTCAGGGACACTTCTTGCCCTGCTGCCATAGTAGAAAGGCATCATAAAAACTCCCAGGAAAACCATCGCGAATATGGCGCCCACCCAATAAAAATGAACCGTCATGATTCCATACTTTGCACCGGAAGCCACCATTCCTATTACTTCCTGTGCGCCAAGATTTGCGGAGATAAATGCAAGACTGGTGATCCACAAAGGGATGTTTCTGCCGCTTGCTAAAAAATCATTACTTGATTTAATTCTTTTTTTTATGATGAATCCGACTGCTATTACAAAAAGAAAATAAACAATAATGATCAGGTAGTCCGCAATGTGAAGGCTCATGTGAGATTTTGTTTGTAAAGCACAAGGTATAATTTATATGTAATGCAAAATAAAATTGGTGATGTTTAAAAAATGGTTAGTCATTTGCTGCTTGCGTTTAAGGCAATACCGGTTTCGAAATAAAAACTGCAACTATTAAGAAAAAAAAGGAAATTAGCATAATCATTAATAACAACAAAAATGATTTTTATGGAAAATCAGCAACAAGGTCTCACTTCAAAAGAAATCAATCCTTTAGAAAGCCTGGATGAATGGGAAGACGATGTGTTGGAAAGATATCCTGATCCTGAAGCGGAAACATTCAAAACCAAAGAAGAGTTTCGTAATTATGACAACCCGGTCAGAGATACCGTCAAAGAATTTTACCGGTTAAATCATATGTATCAAAGTTATGATTTCGTAAAAGAAAAGAAGAAGAATTACCTGCAGTTTAATAAAAAAGAAATGCCGGTTTGGGAAGCGTTTAATTTTCTAAACGAGCTGGTCGATGATTCTGATCCGGATACCGATCTGGATCAATTGCAGCATTTGTTACAAACGTCAGAATCTATCCGTCATGACGGGCACCCGGATTGGATGATCCTTGCAGGACTGATGCATGATATGGGGAAAGTGCTGTGCCTTTTTGGCGAACCTCAATGGGCTGTAGTGGGAGATACTTTTCCGGTTGGATGCGCTTATTCTGATAAAATTGTTTATCCCGAATTCTTCAAAAATAATCCTGATTACAGCAACCCTGAATACAACAGTCAATATGGAGTATATGAAAAAGGATGTGGTTTAAGAAATGCTCAAATGTCGTGGGGGCATGATGAGTATGTATATCAAATGCTCAAAGACTATCTTCCGGAAGAAGGCTTGTATATGTTGCGGTTTCATTCATTTTATGCATGGCATCGTGAAGGAGAATATGATTACCTGATGGACGACCACGACAGGGAAATGCTGAAGTGGGTAAAGCTTTTTAATCCTTACGATTTGTATTCCAAAAGTCCTAATCCACCCAATCTGCAAGAATTAAAACCTTACTATGAAGATTTAATTAAAAAATATTTACCTGAAACATTAAAGTTTTAAGGATTCCGGGCGGTAAACAAAAAAACCGGAAATTTCAATTCCGCTTTTTAATATTTTTTAAAACGCCGGATTCTCATTAAAGGAACAATGCAACTTGTGATCTGTTATTTTATAACCGCCTGTACCCATTATTTTTTTTCTAAAAATGATATAAATGTCCTGAGTTGCAAACGTCAGGACAGCAGCCTTTTTTTAATTTGAAGATTCTACGAATAGCTGGGTCATTACGGGTTCGGCAATTTTTAGTTTTACAGACATGAGTTGAAATTAAAATAGTTCTTATTACAACGCCGAGTGCCCTGCGGGAGACTCGGCTGAGAGTTAGTCCTAATCCACCCAATCTGCAAGAATTAAAACCTTACCATGAAGATTTAATTAAAAAATATTTACCATTAAAGTTTTAAGGATTCCGGACGGTAAACAAAAAAACCGGAAATTTCAATTCCGGTTTTTTAATATTTTTTAAAACGTACAAATTATTAACTCTCTTTTACTCCTTCCACCAAGACGGTTGCTTTGTTATTGATCACTTCCACAAAGCCGCCCTGGATGGTATACAGAGCAGTCGCATTTTTGTCTTTCAAAATCTTTAGGTTGCCTGCTTTTAGTGCACTTACAATTGGTGCATGCTTATCCAGCACTTCAAAGACGCCGCCGATACCCGGAAGTTGTACTCCATAAACATCGCCGCTAAAAATTTTCTTGTCAGGTGTTAATATTTCTAAATTCATATTTCTTTAATTAGCTGATTAGCTAATTAGCTGATTAGCTAATTAAGAATTTGCTGCTTCCATCATTTTTTTACCTTTTGCAATTGCATCTTCCAGATTTCCGACAAGATTGAATGCTGCTTCCGGATATTCATCCACTTCACCATCCATAATCGCATTAAATCCGCGGATGGTATCTTCAATAGAAACCAACACACCTTTCAATCCTGTAAATTGTTCTGCTACATGGAAAGGCTGGGAAAGGAAACGCTGAACACGGCGGGCACGGCTTACGGTTAATTTATCTTCGTCGCTCAGTTCATCCAAACCAAGAATGGCAATAATATCCTGTAATTCTTTATACCGTTGTAAGGTCAGTTTCACCCTGTTTGCACAGTCATAATGCTCATCACCCACAATGGCGGGAGACAAAATTCTTGAAGTAGAATCCAATGGATCGACAGCCGGATAAATCCCAAGGTCAGCGATCTTTCTGCTTAATACAGTTGTTGCATCCAAATGGGCAAAAGTTGTTGCAGGAGCCGGATCTGTCAAGTCATCCGCCGGCACATAAACCGCCTGAACGGAAGTAATAGAACCGTTTCTCGTGGAAGTAATTCTTTCCTGCATCAATCCCATTTCTGTTGCCAGTGTTGGCTGATAACCCACTGCAGAAGGCATACGTCCTAATAAAGCCGAAACCTCAGAACCAGCCTGTGTAAAACGGAAAATGTTATCTACGAAAAATAGAATATCTCTTCCTTTTCCGGTGTTATCTCCATCACGGAAATATTCGGCAACAGTCAATCCGCTCAAAGCCACACGTGCTCTTGCTCCCGGCGGCTCGTTCATTTGTCCGAATACGAAAGTTGCTTTGGAATCTTTCAGTTCTTCCATATTCACAGAGTCAAGATCCCAACCACCTTCTTCCATACTATGAATAAATTTATCGCCATATTTCATAATGCCTGCTTCGATCATTTCGCGCATCAGATCATTTCCTTCACGGGTTCTCTCTCCTACTCCGGCAAATACAGATAAACCACTATAAGCTTTCGCGATATTGTTGATCAATTCCTGGATCAGAACGGTTTTTCCCACACCTGCTCCACCAAACAATCCGATCTTTCCTCCTTTTGCATAAGGTTCGATGAGGTCAATTACTTTAATTCCGGTAAATAATATTTCTGTTGCAGTACTCAGATTTTCAAATAATGGCGGCTTCGCATGAATTGCGCGGCCGTTCTTTTTGCTTACAGGTGGCAAACCATCAATTGCATCGCCGGTCACATTAAATAAACGTCCTTTAATAGCATCGCCTGTAGGCATCAAAATTGGGGAACCGGTATCTACTACGTCCATGCCGCGTTTCAGTCCTTCTGTACTGTCCATCGCAATGGTCCGAACACTGTCTTCGCCCAGATGTTGCTGCACTTCCAAAACAAGTTTGTCGCCATTTTCCCTGGTTAGTTCCAAAGCGTTAAATATCTCGGGTAGTTTGTTTTCGCCTTCAAAATGAACGTCCACAACCGCTCCGATGATTTGTTTTATTTTTCCGGTATTTGCCATAAAATTTTTTATTAAAAAAGTCCTTATTTCAATTTGGCGGCAAAGGTAAGATGATAGCGCCAAAAAGAAAACAATTCGAAAAGTTTTATTTCAGTTTTTTCATAATAAATATTTGCAAAAAAAAATGAAAGATATTTCAGGGTTTACTCTAACGCGATGTTCCGTGCAATGAAAAAAAGGCTTAACAGAAGATCCATTTAAGGTGGAATTAAGAATTCCCATTTCTTTATCCTTTTTCGTCGCAATTTTTCACGCTTTTGTCTCATTTTCTTAAAAAAGAAAAAATATCTGTTTATGTTTGAAAAGAAAAGTTAGTATTCTGATGGGAAAACCGTGGTATTCAAATAAATGGATGACGATTCTTACTCATGCACTGGTGTGGATCGTTCTGTTTTCATTGCCTGCTTTATTGCGTCCGTCGCATAATCCCAATGATATGAATACCATGAAATCATTGAATGGGAATGTGATTTTTTTAATCTCAAGGATAAGTGATATTTTGCTGATCACTTTTTTTTATCTGAATGCCTTTCTCTTCATACCCCGCTTTTTATATAAAAGAAAATACCTGGTTTATACCTTCTGCCTCATTTCTTATTTCGCTTTTTATGCAGTGATGATGTGGACACTTTGGGGCAGCTTCACCAAAGTAGATTTTACGTTTGGAACAAGCCTCGTTTTTAGTTTTTTTCTGTTTCTTTTTATCCTTGCATGCAGCATGGCGTATAAAACGATACGTGACAAATTTATCCAGGACAGGTTAGCAAAAGAAAAGGAAACGGAGCACCTTAAAACAGAATTATCCTTGCTTCGTTCGCAGGCAAGTCCACATTTCATGTTCAATGTGTTGAATAACATGGTAGCGCTGGCACGTAAACAATCTGCTGAACTGGAGCCTTCTCTCATCAAGTTTTCTTCATTGATGCGCTACATGCTTTATGAAAACGACGAAGAAAAAGTTTCTCTCGAAAATGAGGAAGAGTACCTGCAAAGCTATATTGACTTGCAGCAACAAAGGCTCAGTAAAAAAGTAGTGGTTACGGTAAATATATGCAAGGGTGACCAGCCTTATCAAATTGATCCGATGCTGCTGATTCCTTTTGTAGAAAACGCCTTCAAGCATGGCACCGGTTTTATAGAAAATCCGCACATTGACATTGCATTAAATGCAAAAGATAATATTCTTTATTTTCGTGTAAGCAATAAATATGATCCTGCGTCACTGCAAATAAAAGATAGAGCAAGCGGTATTGGCCTGTCGAATGTCAGAAGAAGGCTTGATCTTTTGCATCCGGGAAAATATTCGCTCAACATCACAAAGAATAACAATATGTTTATTGTTTCCCTTCAAATAAATTTAAGCTGATGATCCGATGCCTGGCAATAGATGATGAACCATTAGCATTGGAATTGCTGACAGATAATATCAGCAAAGTACCTTTTTTGAAATTGATTGCAAGCTGCGATAATGTGATGGATGCAATGAAAGAAATGCAGCAGCAATCTGTTGATCTTATTTTTTTAGATATTCAAATGCCCGGACTTACCGGGCTTCAATTTATCGAAAGCATGACGGAAAAACCAATGATCATTCTCATAACGGCTTATAAGCAATATGCACTGGAGGGCTACAGCCTCGATGTAACAGATTACCTCGTAAAACCAGTATCTCTCGACCGTTTTATGAAAGCGTGTAATAAGGCAAAACAATTGTTTGAATTAAAATCCACACCTAAAATTGCCTCTAAGCCCGAATATATTTTTGTAAATGCTGATTATAGTATGGTTAAGATAACTCTTACTGACATCATTTATATTGAAGGGTTGAAGGATTATATCAGTTTTCATCTTAAAAGCGCAAAACATCCGCTGGTAACAAGAATGCCAATGAAAACGATTGAAGAGCAATTGCCGCAATCGACATTTATCCGTATTCATAAATCGTATATTGTTTCTATTTCTTTCATTACCGCCATTAGAAAATCAAGTGTATTTATTGATTCTCTTGAACTGCCGCTCAGCGATACTTACCGCCAATCGGTTTCTGCCCTAACCGGAAATTTATAAATTGTCTTGCCGGTCGCACCAAATCTTTTTACCATTTCGTCGCAGGATTTTAACCGCTCATCTCATTTACTTAAAATGCCATTTCCGGCAAAGTAGTTTTGTGGTCAAATTAAATCAGTTATGAAAAAAATAATTTTAGCCGCCCTCGTTTTTGTTGCGGCTCAGGCTTATGCACAATATCCAAAGGCAATGCCGGCAGGGATGAAAAGCAGCGGTCATTTATATGGAAAAATTACAGATGCTGACGGTAAACCTGTAGAAGGTGCTTCTGTTCTGTTGCTTCATCAACAAATGGACACAGCTAGCAAAAAAATGAAGATGCTTCTTGTGACCGGAGTTATGTCAAAAAATAATGGTGATTTCGACTTCACCGGTGTACCGGTAATGGGAAAATTGCAACTTCGTATTAGCAATAGCGGTTATAAAACTCTTCAGCAGGATGTTTCATTTAAGCCGGGCGCCGGATTCTCATTTGATAAAGATCTGGGTAATTTAAAACTGGAGACAGATGCAAAAGTATTGACCGGAGTAACGGTTGTTGGTTCGGCTCCTGCTTTAAAGATGGATATTGACAAAAAGGTTTTTAATGTAGAAAAAAATATTGTGAGCGCAGGTGGTACTGCTGTGGATGTGATGCGTAATGTACCTTCAGTGCAGGTAGATATTGATGGAAATGTAAAACTTAGAAATGCCGCTCCACAAATTTATGTAGATGGCAGGCCAACTACTTTATCTCTTGATCAGATACCGGCCGATGCCATTCAAAGTGTAGAAGTGATCACCAACCCGTCTGCAAAATACGATGCGTCTGGTGGCAATGCAGGAATATTAAATATTGTTTTGAAAAAGAACAAAGCCAGTGGATACAACGGAAATATTTCTGCCGGAATTGACAGCCGCGGAGGAATCAACGCGGGTGCTAATTTTAATGTAAGACAAAATAAGTTCAACTTTTCTGCGGCAGGTATGTTGCACCAAATTAAAGGCAATACAACCGGAACTACCGACCGTACGAACCTGGGAGATACTCTCACAAAAGTTTCTCAAACAGATATCAGTAAAATGAATGGTGCATTTGTTTTTGGAAAATTAGGTCTTGATTATTACGTTACTAACCGCGCCACTATTTCACTAGGGCTCATTAAAGTTCATGGTAAATTTGATCCGAATGAAACAATTCATTCAACTACCGATAGTTTGTTAGACAGCGGTGTCAAAAGCACTAACAGCGTTCGTTACACTTCGGGCTCCAGAACTTTTGATGCCAATGGATTGCAGTTGGATTATGTATATAATTTTCCAAAAGATGGGGAGCAGTTAACCGCCAATGCAAATTATTTTTCCGGTGAGAACACTGGAAACTCATTATACACCACTAATTACCTATCTGGAAATACAATCGGAGGCACACAATTGCAGCAGGTTTCCAATGATGGAAAAATTAAATTTCTGACCATGCAAACAGATTATGCTTTACCTTTTGGCAAACAAAAACAATCAAAACTGGAAGCGGGCCTGAGGTTTCAACAACACCAGATTGGACAGAATAATGATAATTTTACCGGAACAGCAAGTGATAACCTGGTAAAAATTCCATCCGGAACCAATGATTATAAAAGTACTGACAATGTTTTTGCAGGATATATAAGCTTGAAAAGCACCATTAAGAATTTTGGCTATGAAGCAGGTCTCAGAGCGGAAAGTTCCAATTATAATGGCGAATTAACGAACACAGGTGAACAATTCAGCAATAAATATCCTGTTAGTTTATTCCCGTCTTTATTCCTCAGCCAGAAACTGAAAAATAACCAGGAATTGCAATTTAGTGCTACACGCCGTATCAACAGGCCCAACTTCTTTCAGTTAATTCCTTTCACAGACTATACCGATAGTTTAAACATTACGCGAGGCAATCCGGCTCTTGTTCCTGAATTCACCAATTCATTTGAAATGAGTTACAGCAAAACTTTCAAAGGCGGCAATAGTTTGCTTGGATCCATTTACTATAAACATTCAAATAACCTGATCACACGTTATCTTAGCCCGGGAACAAATCCATTTACAGGTAAAAGCGACATTATCAATACTTATATCAACGCCAACTCCAGTTATTCTTACGGCGCAGAAATAACTTCAATTAATAAGCTGACCAAATGGTGGGATCTTACAACAAATGTAAATGTTTACCAGTCGAAGATCAATACTTCCAACATTCCCGGCAGTACTTCGCAGGATGCGCTGGTAAGCTGGTTTGGAAAATTGAACAGCAATTTTAAACTTCCTAAATCTTTCAGCATACAGTTGTCTGCAGATTATCAAAGCAAAACAAATTTGCCTATCAATAACAACCAGGGTGGACCAGGTGGCGGCGGACCTTTTGGACAGGCACAAAGTTCTTCACAGGGATATATTAAATCCTTCTGGGGCACCGACATTGCTATAAAGAAAAGTTTCCTGAAAAACAATGCAGCTTCAGTAAGTGTGAGCATGAATGATATTTTCCGCACACGAATCCAGGATCAGTATTCTGAAAGCCCTTATTTTGTTCAGAATTACAGCCGTTTGAACAATCCGCAGATTGTCAGAGTTAATTTCACTTATCATTTTGGAAAAATGGATGTAAACTTATTCAAACGCCAGAACACCAAAGCAACCGGAGCGCAGGATTTGATGCAAATGGCACAGTAAGCTTTTGGCTTAGCAAAAAGACTGAAAAGAAAGAAAGATCTTACACTTTGTTTTGACTTGTGTATGATCTTTCTTTTTTTATACAAAGAACCTTCGTAAATCTTTTCCGAGTAATATCTTTTCCGGAAGACAAAATTTTGAATAATAGCAGGAGCAATTTTCTAAAATTATCTTCTTCTCATCAGGACATTTCCTTCTTTAAAATATTTTCCAACAACCGGCATTTTCTGAAACTCTTTCCATTCTACATTTAATACAAACCAGATGTATAATAATAAAAGAAAAGTTGCGGAAATAAAATTGATAATATTTCCTGCGAAGAAATGGGTAAACGCACGATGAATAAAAAATAAAAGCACGACAATTACTATATATGCGCTTAGCTTCTTCCAGGCATAAGGAATTTTATAATCTTTTTGTCCCCAGATAAATGAGATCACCATCATGCTGAAATAACAAAGAAATGTAGCCCATGCGCAAGCCATATAGCCAAAATAAGGAATGAACATAAAATTGATGAGTAGCGTTAATCCTGCGCCAATCAAAGTAATATAAGCGCCTGCAATGGTTTTATGAGTCAGTTTGTACCAGATAGAAAGGTTGTAATAAATCCCCAGGAACATATTCGCCAAAAGCAGGATGGGAACTACTTTCAGACCTGTCCAATAAATTTGTAATTTCTTCGGATCGGTACTTAAAAAATATTTCCAGATATCAAGGTACAAAGCAACGACGAGGAACATCACGGTAATCGTAATCACAAAAAATTTCATCACCCGTGCATACACTTTTTGTGGATTTTGTCCTTCTGCCTGTTTGAAGAAAAAAGGCTCGGCGCCCATCCTGAACCCCTGGATAAACAAAGTGATGAGAATGGATAGTTTATAACACGCTGAATAAATTGCTACCTGGTCTTTAGCAGCCATAATATTTCCTGGTGCAAGCCATGAAAGCATGATACGATCAAAAGTTTCATTGATCATTCCTCCAAAACCTGCGATGATCAGCGGCAACGAATAAATCATCATTGCCGTCCATACCTTTTTATTGAATTTGAAATTGAAAGAAAAAAACTCTTTATACAAAAAAACAAATGCAAAAACAGAGGCCATTAGATTAGCAATCATATAATAACCGACGCCATATTCAGGTTTATAAAAAGTACCAAAAAATCCGTTGGGAGATCCTTTCGCAAGGCGTGGGCAAACGGATAATAAAAAGTAAACTGCGATCACCTGCAGGATAACACTCGAAATCCTGATGAGCGCATATTTTCTTGGCCTTTGCTCCAGGCGAAGTTTTGCAAAAGGCAAAGTGGTTAAAGTATCGAATGCGATGATCAAAGCCGCATAAGTGATAAATTCCGGGTGGTCGTCTATCCTTAGAAAATGTGCAAGTGAAAACCTCGAAAGAACTAAAAGAACGGTAAGAAAAAAGGTACTCGAAAGAATAGAAATAATAGCAGTGCTATAAATATCTTTTTTGTATTCTGCTTTTGTAGCAAAACGGAAGTAAGCGGTTTCGATGCCGTAGGTAAATATTACATTTAAAAACGGAATAGCAGCATACATTAAACTCATGTCGCCATACTTTTCAACTGACAGTTTAGTCGTAAGATACGGGGTAAGCAGGTAGAGTAAAAACCGTCCTATGATAGAACTGACGCCATACCATATCGTTTGTCCTGCTAATTTTTTTATGCTGCTCAAAAAATATTTGGTTTAAAAAGAGGCAAATTTAATCGTATAAAATTGAAAACAGGAATCGTGTTTATTTGTTGTTTTGCCGGATGGATTTTTTTTATTCAGAAAAATCTGTAACCTTTTTTCTTCCTGCTTTTATAATTCCTTTTTCTTTTTTCTTTTTGATTCTTTTTGCTTTTGATGCCTTGGTAGGTTTGGTAGCTTTGCGCTTTTTTCTTTTGATCAACGCATTGTTCAGCAGCAAATGAAGTTTTACGATCACTTCTTCTTTATTACCTAATTGCGTTCTTTCACTCTGGCTTTTTACCAAAAGGAAACCATCGTTGGTAATTTTATTGGCAAGATTTGCAAGGATCATTTCTTTCTGTTTGCCGGTCAGAATTTCTGAAGATGCAATGTGAAATCTTCCTTCAACCATTGTTTCCACTTTGTTTACATTCTGTCCGCCTTTGCCACCGCTGCGTGCTGTATTAAATTCTATTTCTTTCAGTACGTTTATCATTGGATAAAAATACAAAAATCATTGAAAGGTTTCCCGCCGTTTAAAATATTCATGGCTTCGCAAAGTTGTCCGTCCAATAAATTCGTAATTTGTAGCGCTAATTTTTATAAGAGAGAAAAAAAATACATTTTTGCATATAACAGATAGTAAATGAAGCTAAAAGAAATATACTCCTCCGTCTGCGAAAGAAAAAATAATGGCAAAAAATCTTTTGCGGTTTTGATTGATCCCGACAAAGTGAATGATGAGAAAATGCTGCAATTAATCCAGCTGGCTGTTATTGCAAAAGTTGATTATTTTTTAGTCGGAGGAAGTTTGGTTATTTCGAATTATTTAGATCAATGCGTTCAGCTCATTAAACAAAATTGTTCTATTCCTGTTTTACTTTTTCCCGGAAGCTCCACACAGGTTTCAAAATATGGCGATGCCCTGCTTTATCTTTCCCTCATCAGCGGCAGAAACCCTGAATTATTGATCGGGCAGCATGTTGTAAGTGCGCCGGCAATAAAACAAAGTGGTCTGGAAATTATCAGCACCGGATATATGGTGATAGATGGTGGCGCCCCGACAACAGTTTCCTACATTTCAAATGCTACTCCATTGCCTGCGGATAAAAATGAAATTGCCATGTGCACAGCAATGGCAGGAGAAATGCTTGGTATGAAGATCATTTATATGGATGCCGGAAGTGGGGCTAAAACACCAATCACAGAAAGCATGATTTCGCAGGTTTCTCACTCTATTGAAGTTCCTTTGATCATCGGCGGCGGCATTACTGATCCTGAAAAAGCATATCTCAATTGCAAAGCTGGTGCCGATATTATTGTGGTAGGAAATGCGATTGAAAAAGACGAATCACTGATCATGGAAATGGCTTCTGCAGTTCATTCCGTGCCGGTGAAGATTGGTTAATTGGTTTATTGGTTTATTGGTTTATTGGTAGATTGGTTTATTGGTAGATTGGTAGATTGGTAGATTGGTAGATTTTTCTTTTTGAAAAAAATTACGGCGAAATAATTTTTCTCATGATCAGGAAGAAAAAGGAAACCCGGTAAAAAGTAAACTAGTATAATCAATCTTTCTTCTCCACCCTCACCGGCGTATCTTTTCCACTGATTATCGTTTGACTGCTGATGGCAATTGCTTTAATGATTTCAGCCATGTTCTTCATATCCAGGGTCGAAATTTCATCACTTTGTTTGTGATAATTGGGTTCATTATCCATTTTGGAAGTGCTGATGGTATGAGCAGGAACACCAAGTGCAGCAAGGGTTGCGTTGTCTGAGCGGTAAAACAAATTTTGTTTGGGATAGGGATCCGGTTCAAAATGAAACTTACTTCCTGCAAGATTCGATTGTAATATTTTTCCAAAATTGGATCTTTCAAAACCTGTAATGTAAGCGCTGTTATTCCCCCATTTGCTATCCGTTCCAATCATCTCAATATTGAACATGGCCACCGCTTTTTCAGGATCAATTTGTTTAGAAAAATATTGAGAACCAAAGCCCCCAATTTCTTCTGCAGTGAAAGTGACAAAAATCAAAGTGCGCTTATTGTTATTCAGTTTACTAAAATAATCTGCAAGCATAATTACGGCGGTAGTTCCGGCAGCATCATCGTTGGCGCCATTATAAATGGAATCACCCTTTGCATCAGGTTTCCCAATTCCCAAATGATCATAGTGAGCAGAAAAAATTACATACTCATCTTTTTTACTTTTTCCCGGCAACACGCCAACTACATTTGCCAGGGACGAAGAAGTGATATTGCTTTTGATTTCAAAATGATAATTCGTTGGATTTTCATTTGTCAAAACAAAAACTACGGGCGCTTTATCTTCAAAACTTTCACGTCCGGAACTTTTCAAACGCCGGAAGATCTTTTCATGAGCAGGATCAACAAGAACCAAATATTTTTGATTGCTTTTTATTAAAGCAAATGCCTTGAAAAAATTGGAAGTGTCTGTAATCACCACTTTTGTAAAACCGGAAGTTTCATCAATATTCAAAATACTATCTGTTGTCAATGCAAATATCTTGTCACCATCAACCGGCTTTCCATCCATATTTCCGGAAGCAGCGATCATGGTGGCTTTTTTCATGAAAAAAGGTTGTTTATAACTATTCAATCCATCAAAGTATTTCAGTCCTGATTTTTGAAATTCACTGGCAATAAAATCGGCGGCCCTGTCAATTGAAGGTGTAAAAGTTTTGCGGCCTTCCATTTTATCCGAGGACAAAACAGTTTCTATCTTTCTGACTTTTTTTGCATTAATGATCTTATCAATTTTTTGGGAAAAAGAAATACCTATGGAAAAGCAGGTTAGCAGCAACGTGAAAACAATCTTCATTTTTTAAATTTTGTCTGTGTTTTTGATTTATTGTGGTTTGAAAACCTGGTTTGAAACAGGCGGAACATCTGGTATTTTTATTAAATTGAAACCGTGGCTGGTTTCCTTGTGGCAGTCGTTGCAGGTTACAGTTAGAACGGTAAAATCGTTCACAAATTTATTTTCATCTTTCTCTTTTATCGCATTGGCAATATTATCAATTGGAGCGGTGATCATTCCAATTGATTTTACTTCAGGCCTGTCTGAACAATATTTTGGAATATCATTCAACGCTTCCTGGATTTCTCCAACTTCGAAATTGGCCAAATCCCAGTTTTTTTCTTTACCGGCAAACCAAAGCTTGGCATGATGCACCTGGATTTCTGACATAAATTCTCCAAGCCCAGGCTTGTAGGCATTCTTAACAGCAAGTTGCAGGCTATCCACCTGCTTTTGCAAAGTTGAATCGGATGAAGATTGCCTGCATGAAAAAAACGATAAAGAGATTAAGAAAACCAGGAAATTTTTCATGAAAAATTATTTATAGTTGATGAAGGGCGTTGCAAAATTTTATCAAATGCCAGCAACAATTTCAGAGTCTGGCAATAATTCAATAATAAAATAATTTTCATTAATTGATGTTACAAACTCATCATTTCTTTAAACTTCACGGCCTGACGGCGACTTACTTCAATTTTTTCTCCACCTGCAAGATCCAGTAAAAGCCCTCCATTAAAATAAGGTTCTATTTTTTCTATCATTCTCAAATTGATAATATGCTTTCTGTTGGCACGAAAAAAGACTTTTTCGTCCAGTCTTTCTTCAAGTGCATTTAACGATTTTAAAATGAGTGGCTTATTGGTGCCGAAGAAAACTTTCGCATAATTTCCAACACTTTCAAAAAGACGCACATCAGATAATTTTACAAACCAACAGCGCTCACCATCTTTTACAAATACCTGGTCATGCTCACTTAAAATTCCACGATTATTATAAGAAAGCATTTCTTCCTCATCCTTTTGCCGAACTTTCAAAAGCGCATCAGCAAGGCGCTTTGGCTCTACCGGCTTCATCAGGTAATCCAAGGCATTTACATCAAAAGCTTTCAAAGCATATTCGTCATAAGCAGTTACAAAAATTACATGCGGTGCTTTTTCCAATTCGGTCAGCATATCAAAACCTGTTTTTCCGGGCATTTGAATATCCAAAAAAATGAGGTCCGGATTCAAAGTTTCAATTTTTTCAATTCCTTCTTCAGCATTGGCGGCTTCGCCAATGATTTCCACATCCGGAAATTCCTGTAACATTCTCTTAAGCTCGCTCCTGGCAAGGCGTTCATCATCTATTAAAATTACTTTTAGCATATCTGTTTAAATTATTGTATTAGAAATTACTCACGTTTAACCTTCAATTTTCAACTTTGAACCCTTAACCGGCATTACAATCTTTGATTGCACTTTAGTTCCGTCAATTTCCTCTACTTTGAAATAAGCGTTTCCATTACACAGGAATTTCAGTCTATCGCGGGTACTTTTAAAACCAAAGCCTTCATTTGATTTTTTCTCAAGATTGCCGGAATTCTCCACGATCAGTTCAAAATCGTTTTCAGTAAATCTTGAAATAATGCGGATAAGTCCTCCATTAATTCTTTTACTGATACCATGTTTGATAGCGTTTTCAACTAACGTTTGTAACATCATGGGCGGCAAGGGCTGATCGAGTGTGTCTTCATCTATTTCCATTTCAACTTTTAATCTTTCTTCGAAACGCATTTGTTCCAAAGCGAGATAATCTTTTACAATGTCAAGTTCTTTTTGCAAAGGAACCGTTTCCATTTTTTCCACCTGCAGGCTGCTGCGCAAAATGTTGGAAAGCTCAGTAATTGCGGTTCTCGCCCGTTTTGGATTTTCATCTACCAAAGCCCTGATACTGTTTAATGAATTAAAAATAAAATGAGGATTGATATGCGATTTTATCGTTTTCAGTTCAAGTTCTTTCACAGTTTTTTCAAGGTTCAACCTGTCCACTTCATCCTTCCGGTTTCTTTCCAGATAATGCCAGATCATATAAAGCAGCAGCCACAAAGCGATTAAAATGAAAGTAAAAATAATATCCCACCAAAAGCGCCCTTTGTGCTGTTCTTCGTATTTCCAGACACCTTGTGCATTTCTATACCACCCTGTACTTCTTTTAATAGTTCGCAATGAGGCATAATTCAAAGAATCTTTTGGATTATTTGCCTGTGCCAGATAATAATTTGTCCCTGTTAATCCCAGGGATTTTTCTTTTGCTATCGCATCTTTAAGGCTCAGGTTTTTTTCATATTGCACCAATGAACTTCCGGTAACCAGGGCGGTTGATTTGGCCCCATAATAAGCAAGTAATCCTGTAAGCATGACACTGGAAATAAACAATGCGATTACCTGATCAGTTGCAAATTTCATCCAACCGATTTTCTTTAAAAAAAACCTTAATAAATGAGTAGCCGCGATGTACCAAAAAAACTGGATAAAAAGGATCGCAAAAAGAAGTTTTTTTCTCTCACCGGCCTTCCAGTAAACATCCTGCAAAAAGAAGTAAAAGAAGGAAAGGTTCAACAAAGTCCATCCTCCCCATCCCAGAATCTGGCAAACCCAATACCGTAAAGTTGTTTTGTTCATCATACAAATTTAATTGGTAACAGCAGCTTTGTTATCAAGGACTTGATTAATGGTGAAAAGCATTGTTTGAAAGGCTTTTACTACCAACTAAAAAAACGTTGGTTACATTCGCTTTAACTATTTTTAACTTTAAAAACTTTAGTTTTACAAGGTAGAAAAAAAATTGAATGCAAAACCAAAATTTAAATAAAGAAAAAGAAACCCTGACTTCTGCTGATAAAGAATTTGAAAATAATATCCGGCCGGCGGCGATAGATGAATTCAGCGGGCAGGCGCAGATCATTGAAAACCTTCGCATCTTTATTAAAGCGGCCAAGCAACGTGGAGAAGCGCTCGATCATATTTTATTTCATGGTCCTCCCGGATTGGGAAAAACAACTTTGAGCAGAATTGTTTCTAATGAATTGGGGGTGAATATCAAAGAAACCAGCGGGCCTGTAATTGAAAAACCCGGCGATCTTGCCGGATTGCTTACAAATCTTGAACCTAATGATGTTTTATTTATTGATGAAATTCACCGGTTAAGCAATGTGGTGGAAGAATATTTATACGCTGCGATGGAAGATTATCGCATTGATATCATGATTGACACCGGCCCCAATGCCAGAAGTGTTCAGATCAATTTGAATCCGTTTACGTTAATTGGCGCTACAACAAGAAGCGGTTTACTGACAGCGCCGTTGCTTTCAAGATTTGGTATCAAATCAAGATTGGAATATTATGATACCGCTACTTTGCAAAAAATTATTTTACGTTCATGCTCTATTCTTAAAACAAAAATCACTTCCGATGCAGCCACAGAAATTGCAGGAAGGAGCCGTGGAACACCAAGAATTGCTAATGGTTTATTGAGAAGAGTGCGTGATTTTGCGCAGGTGCTTTCAAATGGAGTGATTGATTTAAAAATTACACAGCATGCTTTAAAAGCATTGAATGTGGACGAATATGGCCTGGACGAAATGGATAACAGAATTTTGAGTACGATAATTGAAAAATTTAAAGGTGGTCCTGTTGGAATTACTACCATCGCAACTGCGGTTGGCGAAGAATCGGGAACTTTGGAAGAAGTGTACGAACCATTTTTGATACAGGAAGGTTTTATTATGCGCACTTCAAGAGGAAGAGAAGTTACTGAAAAAGCATACCGCCATCTTGGAAAAATTCCTCATCGCAATTGGAAAGGGCCTGATCTTTTTTCCTGAAAATAAAATCAGCATTCAACAGTAAATGTGAAATAAATTGATTTTTTATTTTCTATTTCAATGAAACTTTCATCGCTCTTCCATCGTACTGAATTACTTTATCTGCATTTTTGGTTTCGTTTACTCCAATGCCTTTATTTTCTTTTACCAATACCACCTCAAAAGTCCTTTTCTTCAGCATTCCGGGAAAAGAACCTTTTCTTTCAGAAATACTGAGTTCTTTTGTTTTATCATTCCAACTGAAGGTGAAAGTGGCAAATTCTCCATGTTCATAATTGTAAGTATCATTGGCGTCTTCATACAAAGTAAAATGACCGTCAGCTCCGGGATAAATACGCAATTCAATATGACCTGCCGGCTTTTCAGTAGCATATTCCATTACTTCTCCCATTGGAATGACAGAACCTTCACGAACGTATAATGGCAAAATATCAATCGGTGCAGAAGCATCAATAGTTTCTCCGCCATTTAATTTTTTTCCGGTCCAGAAATCAATCCATTGCGTGTTCTTTGGAAGATAAACTTTTCTCGTACTTCTTAATTTATTAGCTTCCTCACCGGAATATAATTGCTGCGTTACCGGGTTCACTAAAAAGGCCGGACCAAACATGTATTGATCAGGAATATCATACACTTCCGGATCATTTCTGAAATCAAAAGCCAAAGAGCGCATGATGGTATAATTGTTTCGCGTTACCTCAGATGACAATGAATAAATATAAGGCAGCAAGCGGTAACGCAGATCATCGAATTTCAATAAAACTGCTCTTGTTTTTTCGTCCCAGTTTTTGGAAAAAAGAGCCCGTTCACCTTTTCCATGAATTCTGAATATCGGGCTGAAAGCACCAAATTGAAACCACCGGGTGAACAATTCGCGAAACGAAGGTTGAGACCAATCCGGAATTCCTTCGGGAGAAACGCGGGAAAGATAACCTCCAATGTCGGAAGTCCAGTAAGGAATGCCCGAAACACATGCATTGATCGCCTGGGGAACCTGGTTTTTAAAAGAAGAAAAAGTAGTTGTAATATCAGACGACCACAAAGTTGCAGCATTTTTTTGCTGTCCTGCAAATGCCTGCCGTGCTAACAGAAAAATCCTTTTTTGCGGAATATCCCTGCGCCATTTGTTGTAAAGCCCTTTGGTATGTTCCAGGGAATAGGAATTGAAATAATCAGTTCCCTGCCCTGTATAGAACTTTGCTTTTTTTCGATCGTTCGGATCTTCAGTATCAGGCTCGCACTGGTCTACCCACCATGCGTCCCAGCCATAGCGTTTTACAAGACTATCTCTTGCCTGGTCCCAATACATTTCCCGGGCGCCGGGATTGTGTGCATCATAATACGTGTCCCGGGTATGAGCGACAAAATTATCCCACGTAATGCTGGTAAGAAATCCTGCCTTTTTCAAAGCATTAAAATTATTGGTTCCGGAACCAAAGCATGGCCAGATGGAAATCATCGCATGTAAATTCGCTTTGTGGAGTTCGTCAATCATAGCTTTCGGATCAGGATATGAAGTCGGGTTCATTACATGAGAACCAATCGGCAGAGGTGCCCAATAAAACCAATCCTGCACAATCACATCTACCGGAATATGATTTTTACGGTAATTATCTTTTACTGATAAAATCTCCTGTTGGCTTTTGTACCGGTCCTGGGATTGAAACAATCCAAATGCCCATTTCGGATACATTGGTGCAACGCCGGTCAGATTTCTATAAAGATCCATGATATGATCAAAAGAAGGGCCATAGAAAAAATAATAGTCAACCATGTTGCCGCTTTCGGAAACATAAGTGAACTGCGAATTATTTTTTTCATCGCCATAAAATTTTGATTCCGCATAATTATCCCACAATAAGCCATACCCTTTCGTTGACAATAAAACAGGGATAGCGCCTGTCAGGTATTTGATCGCCATATCCTGATTACGGCCTTTGTAATTGATAGAAAGAGAATCCAGCGGATGACAGCCAAGCCCGTACAAAGCTTCGTTTTTCGGGGATTGAAACGAGGTAGCACAACTATAAGTTTTAATACCAACGATAGAAGTATCACGCATCTGTTTATTATTTTCATCAGCCTCTGTAAGAATAATATTTCCATCCGGGTCTGTAAAAGTAATTGCCTCATTTTTCCGGTCAACTTTTATTTTAATCCTGTTTGTGGTAATAACAATCTGGTCTTTATTTTCGGTAACTGAATAGTTTTTCAAATATCTTTTTACCGGTTCAACCACCAATGATCTTTTCTCCGGCATTTTTTCCAAAACCGAATATTTTATTTCAGCCAGATCGCTTTGTAACAGGTAAATATCCATATTGCCTTTATTCAAAATAAAGCTGACACCAAAGTTTGTTTTTTGAAAGGATCTTACCTGTGCAGAAACGGCATTGACGGAAAATAAAAATAAAAAAAACAGAAGTGAGTTGCGGATACTTTTGAAGCGAGTCATGAGTGGTTTTATTTTGGACAAATTCAAAATTCGATGAGACAAATAGAAATATTTGAGCCTGAAGTTTGCAAAATAATATTTTTTCGGCCATTGAGGCCGATCATAAGAATTGTGTAAGAAATAGCTAAAAAAGTATCAAAAGGAAATGGATCTACTTCTTCACTATGGAAATGAGAAAACCACCATGACAACGTATGTATGGCTTACAGGTAAATGAATGAAAATTTTTATTCAGCTGTCGTTGGATCAATAATAGTAGAAACAACGCTGACTGAATTTGCAGGGAAACCCCCTTTCTCTGCATGTTCGCGAATCATTTCTTCAGAGGGTGCGATGTAAACACAATAGATCTTATCATTGGTTACATAACTATGAACCCATTGGATTTCAGGGCCCATATTTCGCAAAACATCACACGAAATTTTTGAAATTCCTTTTAATTGATCGCCGGATAAATTTCCAGCCGCGGGAATTTCTCTTTCAATTACAAACTTTGGCATAATGGTAGATTTAAGTGTAAGAAATGAGTAATGACAGTAAAAATAGGATGAAGATTTGTGAATATTCCCGGGGAAAGGTATTTGAAGAAAAAATCAGCTTGCCTGTCAATTCGCCTGTTGCCAAATCAAAAGTAAAACCATTTTACCGACATAAAAAATTCCTTTTTAAGCCTCAGTATAATTCAGGTCTTTTGAAAAAGTTTCCGGCATGTATAACAATGCCCAAAATGCCAGGCCAATTGTCAATGCGCCGACTGCAACTCCGGCATAAATAATTGAGCCATGAAAAATGTTTCGTAAAAATTGGAAAAGCAATGCAACGGGAATGAGTGATCCTCTTACAAAATTAGGAACTGTGGTAGTTACCGTTGCCCGGATATTTGTACCAAATTGTTCTGCTGCAATTGTCATAAATATCACCCAATAACCTGCAGAGAATCCAAGAATGCAACAAATCGCATAAAATACAGCAACACTGATTCCGTTGAATAAAAAATAAGCCGCAATGGAAAGAATAATGAGGAAGAGAAATGTATAAACTACTTTAATTCTACTCTTCAAATACTGGCTCAAAATGCCACTGCCAATATCGCCCAAAACAAGGCCTGCATAGCAATATGCCACTGCCGCGCCGGCATTCACAACACCTTGGATGTGTAACACTTTTCCAAATTCAGGGGAAAGTGTAATAAGAATGCCAACAACAAACCAGGTTGGAATTCCAATGACAATACAACGCAAATATTTCAGCAGTTTTTTGCGGTTAGAAAATAATGAAAAAAAATCGCCGCGCCGATGATCTTCTTTTTTCATGTTGCCAAACATTCCCGATTCTGCTACTCCAATTCTTAATAATAACAAGGTTAGTCCAAGGCCACCACCAACAAAAAATGAAGTTCGCCAATTGAATAACTCTGCAACAAAAAATCCAACCACTGCCCCACTTACACCAACAGCAGCAACGATCGTTGTACCGTAACCTCTTTTTTCTTTCGGCATTATTTCAGAAACCAATGTGATGCCTGCTCCTAACTCTCCTGCCAATCCAAATCCTGCTACAAAACGGCAGACAGAATATGCTTCAACCGAATGAACAAAGCCATTGAAAATATTGGCAATTGAATACAGGAAAATGGAACCAAACAGAACATACAAGCGTCCTTTTTTATCGCCTAAAATTCCCCAGCAAATTCCACCGAGCAATAAACCAATCATTTGAACATTCAATAAAAAAATTCCGTGATCCGTCAGCGTTTGGCCTGTAAATCCAAGTGATTTCAAACTTGGAACTCTTACAATACTAAATAACAGAAGATCATAGATGTCAACAAAATATCCAAGAGCAGCAACGAATACGGCGGCAGTTAATATAGATCTTTTTACCGTATTTTCTGAAGTTGTTATTCTCATAAACAATTTCTTTTTTCAATTTTTGTTATACAAAAATCAGTTTGTTATTTGATTTTTTTTCTTCTTTCCATCAACTCCCGAAAAGTGGTTAAAATAAATCCATTGTCTTTTAAAAACTTTTTAAAACCAGGATCAAGCATGGCCAGCATATCCGATTTTCTTTTTTTTCCACTGTCGGAAATAGAAGAAAAAACTGAAGACGGATCGGTGCAATGCATGATCACCATCGTAATTCCAGGTTTCAATTGCAGCATTGCTTTTTCATAAAGATCAACACGCCATTTGGTTAAAGCATCATCACTTAAGCCTTTCGGCGGATCCCAGTCATAACTGCTGTTGACAAGATCATCAAGCAAAGGTAATCCGCCATCCCATACCGTTTTGCCCAGTTTGCGAAAACCCGCAATCTGTTCATCCGTAAAGTTCATCTCATTTTTGATATAAGTATCATGGCCGCCCGGAAACATTACCGGAATTTGTTTCTCAATACCGAGCTGAATATATTTTAATAAAAAAGGAATGTTGGCAAATAAAGTTCCCATGTGTGAATCAAGATGTGTTGGATGAAAGTCCATTTTCTCAGCACGATTTAATTGCGCCCTGATCTCTTTATCCACTTCATCTGCAGAAGCATGCCTGACCACATCCGGAACATCGGGCCACATACTTCCGGTCGAATCTGCCAAACCCGGAACCACGGCTGCTCCTGCCAAAGGGCCCCAGCGATAATCTTTCCATTCTGAAGTGAGCGTAAGATGCAAGCCTGCATCAATAGCGGGATGCCCTTTAATATATCTTACCATTTGAGGCACCCACGGACAAGGCATCATTACACTGGTTGAATTCGCAACTCCTTCTGCAAACACTTTTTCAATTCCGCGATCAGAACTTAGAGACATACCGGCATCATCCATATGAAGAATAATTACCCGCGCATTTTTTGGATATCCTAACCGCTCAGCATAAGTACTGTCCTGCGATTGAGCCGAAAAACAAATGAAGATCAACAGAAAAAAAAGTATTGAGTTTTTCATTTTGTAATTTTTTTCTGAAAATTAATCATTCCTGATTCATCAGGAATATTTTTTTAAATGAAAATCTATTTACGTTTATCCATAACTGTTATATCCTTTTTTGCAGAAAATAAAAGAAGAAAATCATGTTATTTATTGATTTACTATTTAAAAAAAAAGTATTTTGAAGATTCAAAAAATGAATTTAGACCTGAAGTGAACTTTATGGAAATAATAAAAGCGGTTAATCTTGCAATGGCTTTTTTTCTTGAACTGGCGATGATCATAGCTTTTGGATATTTTGGTTTTCATTACCCGAAAATTATTTTGATCCAATACATTTTAGTGATCCTTTTACCCATTATTGCAATGGCGCTTTGGGGATACTTTGCCGCACCAAAATCGAAACACCGGTTGCAGCAACCTCAAAGATATTTTTTTGCTTTAGTGATGTTTGGAGCTGCCATTTCATTATTATTCCTGACCGGAAACACAATGTCCGCTTCGGTTTTCGCAATCCTCGTCATTATTAACCAGACTTTATTATTAATTCTGAAACAGTAACCTTTAAATAAAAAAGTTTTTTCGCTTATGCATAACCGTTATTTAGATTTCTCAAAAAGAATGAAAATAAAAACTACATATTTCTTTACTTATTGAAATATGCCTGAGAAAAAAAAGCCCCACAATTATGCAGGGCGGAGGTTCAAAGGAGGAACGGATTATCTTCTTCCCCAGTTCTGATTCATCCGATTATATTTTGCATTAACAGCATCAAGCCGGCGATCTCTTTCTCTCATGGCATTACGAAGTGCCACTTTTCTTTGATGGTTTTTCATGTAATAATTGTTTTGAATTGACATTACCTGGTAGTTGTAATCCTGGTTAATTTTTTGAATTTCCATTTCGCGTTGATTCGCATAAGAATAGTTACGGCCATAGTTACGATCATCATAACGGCGATCATTGTGGTTGTCATAACGTCCATTAGATGTTGCATACTGATCATTTCTATCATACCGGTGGTTGCCCTGGGCAAATGAAACGGTAAAAATGCCAAGTGAAAGCAAGAGGGTAAGAATCTTTTTCATAACTCAATTTTTTAATTGTTTTTAAAATTGTTTTCAAAGAATGAGATGATATTTTGAAGAAGTGGTTTAACAAAGGAATGTTAATAGATGAGGCAAATAAGAGCGTATTTATGGGAAGAGATTTATTAAAATTTAAACCGGCATTTCATTTGCAAAAGGACTCAATATGAAAAGAATGATAATGCTTACCCTGCTGGCTTCGGTCGTTTTATTGGCATGCCATACACAGGAAAAAGAACAGCAACAGAAAGAAGAGAAGAAAATCAGCAAAAGGGATTACAGCATTACAAAAAACAATTCCTACAATGATCTTTTTTTAGACAGTGGTTACGTGGTAAAATATATTGCTGAAAATAAAATTCCTGATTCTATTTCACGGCGCATTATTAGTTTTTATAACACCCGGAACTATGAATATGCCTGGTTTGCATCCGATGGCTTATCAGAACAGGCAATGGGTTTTTCGAGCCTGTTGAATTTTACCGGCGATACTTCTGCAAGGCAAAAAAAACTGGAAAAAAAGATGGATGACCTGATGTCAGATACAGATCTCCAGGTTTCCGAAAATAACAAATCCATCCGGAATACTGAATTGCTTTTAACCGAAAGCCTCATCAAATATTCTCTTACTAATTTTGAAAAAGGATATGTAAAAAGAAAAGAACTGGAAAGATTTATTCCTTTCAAGAAAAAAGATCCGATAGAACTTGCAGACTCTTTGTTAAATCATAAACACAAAGACGACAAATATTATTCAGACATCAATCCATCTTACAAAGCTCTTTCAGATCAGTTAAGAAAATATGTTGGAATTGCGAAAAGCGGCGGCTGGCCTGTAATTGGAAAGATCAACAAAAAAGAATTTAAAAAACATCATTCATCGCCTGAAGTTCTTTCGATGAAAAAAATGTTGATGTTAACCGGTGATATTCCCGGAAAAGATACTACTGATGTTTTTGATGATACACTTGAAAACGGCATCAAAAGTTTTCAAACAAGATTTGGCTTTTCCCCGGATGGAAAACTAACCGATAAAATTCTTGATCAAATGAATGTGCCGGCAATTGATCGTGTAAAACAAATTCTGATCAACATGAACCGGGTGAGATGGCTTCCACAGCAACCTGAAGGAAGATTGATCGAAGTAAATATTCCTGCATTTACACTACATGTTTATGATGGAAAGCAAAAGCTTTTTTCCATGCCTGTTGTTGTTGGAAAAGACGGGCATAACACCACTATTTTTTCAGACCTGATGACTACAATTGTTTTCAGCCCTTATTGGAATGTACCACCAAGCATTGTAAAAAAAGAAATCATCCCCGGCATAGATTCTGATAAAAATTACCTGGAAGAGCACCAGATGGAAATTACCGGAACTGAAAATAATTTGCCGGTAGTAAGGCAAAAACCAGGGCCGGAAAATTCTCTTGGAAAAGTAAAGTTTTTATTCCCGAATGTTTTCAACATCTATTTGCACGACACACCGGCAAAAGGGCTTTTCGATAAAGATGTAAGAGCATACAGTCATGGATGTATCCGGCTTGCGGATGCAGAAAAACTTGCCGATTATATTTTAAAAAATAATCCAAACTGGACTCCTGAAAAAATAAATGAGGCTATGAACAGTGGTAATCAGCAATTTGTAAAACTGAAAGACCCGGTTCCGGTTTTTATCACTTATTACACTGCATGGGTTGATGACAATGGCCTGCTTAATTTCAGGGACGATATTTATGGACATGATAAAGCTGTAGCGGAAAAAATGTTTTTGTGAGTAACGAGTAGTCAATGCCTAAAAATGCGGCACGCTTTTTTGGGCAGCGTTGCAAAAAGAATTATGCAAAGAGATAGTGCTACAAAAAGTTTATGGCAGGTAAATATGCCGGATTATGTTTCAAAGAAAATAGACATCAAAAATAATATTTACGATGTCATTATTGCGGGCGGCGGTATAACCGGAATCACCACTGCATTATCGCTCCAGGAGTCCGGTAAACAGTGTCTTTTAGTCGAAGCTAAAAATCTCGCTTTTGGAACCACTTCAGGCACTACCGCACATCTCAATACAATTTTGGATCTCACTTATGCCGAAATAGAAAAAAAATTTGGCGAGGAAAATACAAAGATGGTTTTAGCTGCCGCCCTGGAGGCCATTAATATTACAGAAAAGAACGTAAGAAGATATAATATTGATTGTGAGTTTGAAGAGAAGACAGGCTATTTATTTTCTACCAATCAACAGCAGACGAAAAAGCTGGATGATGCTTTTGAAGCTTCAAAAAAAGCCGGATGTGATGTTGCGTATAGCGATACCATTCCTGTTCCTGTTGATTTTGAAAAAGCATTGGTATTTAAACGGCAGGCTCAGATTCATCCGACAAAATATATATATGGATTGGCGAGAGCATTTGAAAATGCAGGGGGTGAAATTTTGCAGCAATCCAGGGTCAGAGATGTGAGAGAAAACGATGAAGAAATTCTAAATATAGAAACCTCTTTGGGAAACTTTAGTGCCAAAAACCTTATTTATGCGACTCACATTCCTCCGGGAGTAAACATCCTGGATTTCAGATTGGCGCCATATCGAAGTTATGCAATGGCGGTAACGCTAAACGGAAATTATCCAACAGATCTGGCTTACGATTTATATGATCCTTATCATTATTACAGAACCCAGGAGATCAATGGTGTTGAATATTTCATTGCCGGAGGAGAAGATCACCGAACTGCGGAAGAAAAAGATACCGGAAAGTGTTTTAAAAATCTTGAGGATTATCTGCGTAAGCATTTTGACGTGAAGGATGTGGTTTATCAATGGTCGTCACAATATTTTGAATCCGCTGATGGCTTGCCTTATATTGGTCATTTGCCCGGAAGTCCAAAAAGTGTTTTTGTTGCCACAGGATATGGCGGTAATGGGATTACTTACAGCCAGATTGCCTCGAAGATCGTTTCTGATCTTATTATTAAAGGAAAAAGTAAGTTTGAGGAAGTTTTTAAACCATCAAGGATTGAACCGATTGCAGGCTTTACCAATTTTGTAAAAAACGCAGCCGATGTAACCGGAAATTTTCTAAGCAAACTGGTTCCAAAAGAAAAAATGCCAGAGCTTAAGCAGATTAAAAACGGGGAAGCAAAACTGGTGAAGTTTGAAAATGAAACGATTGCATTATACCGGGATGAGGATGGAACACTTCATTCCGTAAACCCGACATGTACTCACATCAATTGTAGTGTTTCATGGAACACTGCTGAAAAAGCATGGGAGTGTCCTTGTCATGGTTCAAGGTTTAATGAAGATGGGGAGATGTTTACGGCTCCTGCAACAAAGGACCTTGAAAAAATTGATCTAAGAAATGATCCGAGTATTGCTTAGGCCGCGGTTATCGTCCGCAAAAAATACATTCACTTTCCGTGCTACAAAATAATTGAAAGTTCACTTAAACTCTTCATCCAACAATTCAAAACGTGCGTCATTCGGCGCTTGTATATCTTTTGATTCCACATCAATATCCATCACATCAGGAGAAGGATCGTTAGTTTTTGCTGCATTCCATTGAGGAAGGCCGGTGCCATTCGGGTTTCCATTGATGATGAAATTTGCAAAAAAATCCTGCATTGTTTCCGACACTTTATAATCGTCTTCTGTCCACGCGTAATCATTAACGAGATAAAGATTGCCCATGCAATATTCAATTTCTGAAGCATGAGAAGCGCCAATCAATGGCGGCATTTTATTTTGATCATTCTTTTTTTGTGTTCCCCCGGCTAAACCAGGAGCTGCATTTTTATCAACCAATGGCGGACGGATCCTGCTGAATAAATAGCGATAAACAGGCTGAGAACTGTTCTTTCTTTGAAGGTCAAACCACTTCCACGTACTATAGCTGATAAAATTTTCAGAAGCAAGATCTGTAGCCGATTGCTCTACTTCTTTCGCGGTAGAATGAGGATATAATTTCAATACTTTTTCATAATCTTCCGGATACGCATTTTTTACTTTTTCAATAAAATTCTCTTCTGTAAAAGGCTTGCCCTGCATGAAAGCAACGCCGGGAATTTCAGCGGAATTCCAACCGACCAAAAGGGGAATTTTTGCCTGCTTTTGTGTATTAAAAATTTCAGGAAGAGGAGCAGATAAAAAATAATCATCAATCACGAGGGGAAATCCAAATCTCTTTGATTCGTTATAAATTTCATACACTTCGCGTGTGCTGAGTTTTCTCAATTGAGCCAATGTTGGATAACCTGCTTTTTTTGCAAAATCCAATCCTGTCTTTTCTGCTTCAGCCAGTGGAACCGGCGGCAGTGTTGGTTTTATCGCTGCCCCACTTTCACCAATCGCTCCTGCTATCAGATCTTTTGACAATGGTGATGCCATGAGCAAACTTACCGAAATAGAACCTGCAGATTCTCCCGCGATAGTTACTTTTTTTGGATCACCGCCAAATGCACTGATATTATTCTGAACCCATTTCAAAGCCGCCACCTGGTCGAGCATTCCATAATTTCCGGAAGCTTTGTAAGGCGATTCTTTACTCAATTCGGGCAAAGCCAAAAATCCAAAAATATTCAACCGGTAGTTTGCTGTTACTACAACCATTCCTTTTTTGGCCATACTTTCTCCGTCATATCGTGGCTCCGATGCATCACCGGCAACAAAACCTCCTCCATAAAAATAAACGAGTACCGGAAGGTTCTTTGTATTTCGTTTTGCAGGTGTCCACACATTCAGGTAAAGACAATCTTCGCTGAGACCATCAGAGCGGCTTTTCATATCTCCAAAAACATCAAACTGAACCGGCCTTGGACCAAATCTTTTGGTAATTTTTACACCGTTCCAATTGTCCAATTGTTGTGGAGCTCTCCATCGAAGGTCACCAACCGGCGGCTTCGCAAAAGGAATTCCAAAGTAAAATTGCATTCCTGTTTTGGTATCATAATTGCCTTCGACAACTCCATTGACCGTTCTGGCACGGATGGCTAAAAAATTATTTTGTTGTGCAAAAAGGGATGCAGCTAAAAACAAAACCGGCAGAAAAAGAAAGGATTTTTTGTTCATTTTATAACATCGTTAGTGCTGAACAAGTTAAATATATTTTTTCAATTAAAAGTGAAATGAAAAATCCAGATTAAAAAATCATCTCATTATTTCATTTACTGCAAAAAACAATTTTTTATTCGATGAAATCTTTTACATGACCTGTTTTGAATGACAACAACCATTATCATAACGTTTTGTACTGTTTTACTTGTTGCTTATATTTTTGATTTAAGTGCAAAACTTACCAGGATTCCGGCGGTTATTTTATTGTTGCTTTTAGGATGGATCGCAAAACAACTGGCTTATTTTTTTCAAATTCAACTTCCGGATTTTACAGCAGTTTTACCCGTACTTGGAACCGTTGGTCTCATCCTGATCGTGTTGGAAGGCGCTTTGGAGTTGAAGTTGAATCAATCCAAATTATCTCTTGTCAGTAAATCATTTTTCGGCGCGTTGATCCCGATGCTTTTCCTGGCATTTTTATTCGCTTATTTATTACGCTTCTTTGCTATTGCTTCATTTAAAGATAGTCTCGGAAACGTAATCCCGCTTTGCGTTATCAGCAGTTCGATCGCCATTTCCAGCGTTAAAAATCTTGCTTCCGCTGACAAGGAATTTGTCATTTATGAAAGCAGTTTTTCTGATATTCTCGGAGTATTGTTTTTCAATTTTATAATTCTCAATAATTATGTAAACGGCCACTCTTTTGCAACCTTTGGCTTGCAGATTCTTGCTATTACGCTAATTTCTTTAATCGCCATTATTTTATTGTCCATCTTATTAAGCAAGATCGATCACAACATCAAATTTGTACCGATCATTTTGCTGGTCATTTTGATCTATACGATCTCGCATGTTTACCAGCTTCCGGCATTGATCTTTATTTTATTATTCGGTATTTTCCTGGGTAACCTTGATGAATTAAAACGTTTCAGGTGGTTCAGAAGAGTGAAGCCGGATGAACTGGACCATGAAATGAAAAAGTTTAAAGAACTGACCATTGAAGCGGCTTTCATGTTGCGTTCCCTGTTTTTTTTATTGTTTGGGTTTATGATTGAAACGAAAGAATTATTAAACGGAGAAACATTGGTTTGGGCAATAGCAATCATAGTAATGATCTTTATTGTGCGGATTGTTCAATTATGGATTTCAAAACTCCCATTGATCCCGCTGCTTTTCATTGCCCCGCGCGGATTGGTAACCATTTTATTATTTCTTTCCATTGTCCCGGGAAAACAAATTCCATTGATCAATAAATCACTCATCATCCAGGTGATCGTAGGTACTTCACTGATCATGATGATAGGATTATTGCTTACCAAAAAAGATGCAGAAAGTGAAAAGAAAGAAATGGAACAACCAACTGAAAACGGGAAATGAAACGGGAAGAAATACAGTAAAACAATATCACCATTTATTAATATACTTTCCCTTACACGATTTTAGCTTTAAGTTTCCATAAATTGTCACTTTCATCCTGTCGTTTCATTTTTTATTATTGTAATTTTGCTATTGAAATTATGAATATAACAGCACCATTTAAGATTGAATCGGACCAGGCGGAAATGATGATTGATGATGGAAACAATTGCCAGCTGGTGGTTTGGAACGATGAGGTGAATACTTTTGAATGGGTGATTGCAACACTGATCGAGGTTTGCCATCATACAGCGGAACAGGCTGAACAATCGGCGATGATCATTCATACGAAAGGAAAATATGCTGTAAAAGAAGGTTCTTTTAATACGCTGAAACCCATGTGTGATGCCATTACAGAACGTGGCATCGGCGCAACAGTTGAAGAACTTTCTGAAAGATAACCGTCATTATTCATTTTATAATTTTCCCGGTTTGCAGGAAGAAGCGATCTATGATTTTCCGGATGTAAATTCTGCAGAAAATGGCCTCGTCGCCATTGGCGGAAACCTCTCTTTTGGCACTTTAATCAATGCATATCGAAAAGGAATTTTCCCATGGTTCAATCCCGGCGAAGTTATTCAATGGTTTTCTCCTGATCCCCGATTTGTTCTTTTTCCTGAAAAATTAAAGATCAGCCACAGCATGAGAAATGTTTTAAACAAACATCAATTTAAATTCACTTTTGATTCCGCTTTTGCTGATGTTATTACCAATTGCCGCACGGTAAGAAGAGGCAAGGAAACTGAAAGCTGGATTGGAAATGAAATTGTACATGCGTATCATAACTTATTCAAAAAAGGCGTGGCTCACAGTGCCGAAGCATGGGAAAATAATGAATTGGTTGGCGGTCTTTATGGAGTGTTGTTGGGAAAAGTTTTTTTTGGTGAAAGTATGTTTGCCATTAAAAGCAACGCCAGCAAATTTGCTTTCATAAACTGGGTAAATACATTACGAAATAACGGCATTGAATTGATCGATTGCCAGGTTTATACGTCTCATCTCGAAAGTTTAGGTGCAGAATTTATTCCAGGTAAAGAATTTAATGGATTATTGGAAAAATGGATACCCTGAACAATTGCCGTAGAAAAAAACAGATAGTAAATCAACAAATAAACTGATTTCTTAATTTGTGAGAATCAGCAAAATGACTGTAAAGAATTTTAAAGCTTCACAGTGTTTTTTTTTAAATAATATCCTTATCTTTGCAGCCCAAAAAAATTAATTAATGGCAAACCATTCAGCAACGAAGAAAAGTGTACGTAAATCAAGCAAACGTAATGAGCGTAACCGTTACCAGGGGAAAACAACCCGTAATGCTATCCGCGATTTTAAAGCAATTGATAATAAAGAAGCAGCTTTAAAAAATTTGCCTGAACTAAGTTCAAAAATAGACAAGCTTGCCAAAAGAGGAATTATTCATAAAAATAAAGCAGCCAACCTGAAAAGCAAACTGACCAAAAGTGTGGTTGTTCTTGAAAAATAATATTTAAATTTTTGTAAAAATTATCGCCCGTCATTTATCTGACGGGTTTTTTATTGTCATCAATTGAAGGATTCAAAATCAGGAAAATCATTGATCTCAATTAATTTTCCTTCTTTTTTCTCAAAGCCAAAACAATAATTTCCATTAGAAATGATCAGGAATTTTGCCGGCAAAACAATATGATACCTTAATATCTGGTCCAGAGTTTTTTCTGAAAGCGTCACATTCATTTCTTTGCATTCTATGATCATTGCCGGTTGTGAACTGCGGTTATAAATCACTATATCGCAACGTTTTTTTAAATCGGCCAGTTTGATCTCTTTCTCAACAGAGATAAGCGATGCCGGAAAATGTTTTTTTAATAAAAGAAAGAGCAAAATATTTTGTCGTACCCATTCTTCAGGTGTTAATACGAGCCACTTTTTCCTGATGACATCGAAAATTTCTTTAACATCTTTTTGTTGCCTTATTTTCGGTTGTTCCTCAGGAAATTCGATTTTGATCATTCCTTATTTTGTGAAAATTTGTGTTCCTTTTATAAAATATGCAATGTAAAAATTTAAAATCGTTATTTTGGCGATAGTTAAAAAAACACAGAGAACCGAATTATGAAGACAAAAAAAGAAATAGTGAACAACTGGCTACCAAGGTACACAGGCGAAAAATTATCCAACTTTGGAAAGTATATTTTGCTTACCAATTTCAGCAACTATGTAAAGATGTTTGCCGATATGCATGACGTGCCGGTTGTAGGTGTGGAAAAGGCAATGGAATGTGCAACTGCGGGCGATATTACCATTATTAATTTTGGAATGGGAAGCCCCGGAGCAGCGACTGTAATGGATTTACTGAGCGCAATAGAACCAAAAGCCGTTTTATTTTTAGGCAAATGCGGCGGATTGAAAAAAAGAAATAAGATTGGCGATCTGATCCTGCCGATTGCTGCGATAAGAGGCGAAGGAACGTCGAACGATTACTTTCCTCCGGAAGTTCCTGCATTGCCGGCATTTGCTTTGCAAAAAGCCATCTCTACAACGATCCGCGATCATTCGGTAGATTATTGGACAGGCACGGTTTATACGACGAACAGGCGGGTATGGGAACATGATGAAGTTTTTAAAAGCTACCTGAGAAAAATCCGGGCTTATGCCGTTGACATGGAAACCGCCACGATTTTTATTGTTGGCTTTTATAACAAGATCCCCACCGGCGCTTTATTGCTTGTGAGTGATTCGCCCATGGTTCCTGAAGGCGTGAAAACTTCTGAAAGCGATGCCAGTGTAACAGCACAGTTTGTGGAAATGCATTTAAAAATTGGTATCGAATCTTTGAAACAATTGATCAATAACGGACTTACCGTAAGGCATTTGAAATTCTGAGAAAGCCCGTGATCAAATTTATAAAAAGTGATCAGTAAAAGGAACCATTGCTGCATCACTCTTTTAATCAACCAATAAACCAACGCCCCCTTGCCTCTTCTTCAAATAAATAACTTAAGCATTGACTTTGTTACAGACACAGGAACTACCTCAGCCTTAAAAAATATTTCTTTTGAAATCAACCGTGGCGAAACCGTTGCCATTGTTGGAGAATCAGGTTCGGGAAAAACAGTGACTTCGTTATCTATTTTACAATTATTGCCGTCGCCCCCTGCGAAATATAAAACAGGTGAGATTCTTTTTTCAGAAAACGAAACTTCAACCATCGATCTTTTAAAAACTAATGACAGGAATTTAAGAAAAATAAGAGGCAACAAGATCTCGATGATCTTCCAGGAACCAATGACCTCGCTGAACCCAGTAAAAACCTGTGGCCAACAGGTAATGGAAGCCATGAGGATTCATCAGTCAATTTCACAAAAAGAAGCTAAGGAGAAAGTAATTGAATTGTTTCATAAGGTTAAATTACCGGAACCTGCATCCATTGTTCATCGCTATCCACACGAGATCAGCGGCGGCCAAAAACAAAGAGTCATGATTGCCATGGCAATGAGCTGTAATCCTTCATTGCTGATCGCTGATGAACCAACTACAGCACTGGATGTGACCGTTCAGAAAACCATTTTGCAACTGATCAAAGATTTGCAGATCGAGAAAAACATGAGCGTCATTTATATCACTCATGACCTTGGGTTGGTTGCCGAAATCGCCGACAAAGTGATTGTCATGTATAAAGGCGAAGTAGTGGAAACCGGAAGTGTAAAACAAATATTTTCAGCGCCCAAACACCCTTATACAAAAGCTTTGCTTGCCTGCCGGCCTGATGCTTCTTCGAAAGGAAAAAGACTTCCTGTAATCAGCGATTTCTTAAATGAAAATACAGGGAAAAGAGAACCCGTGGCAGTTAAAGATCCTTTGCAGTCTGCAACTTTTATAAGCACTTCTCCCCTGTTGAATGTAGAAAATCTGAAAGTTTATTTTCCGGTAAAGAAAAACTTCTTTGGAAAAACATTAAAAGAATTTAAAGCAGTTGATGATGTAAGTTTTACTGTAGCAAAAGGTGAAACGCTCGGACTTGTTGGTGAAAGCGGCTGTGGCAAAACAACATTAGGGCGAACATTGATCAGGCTGATTGAACCTACTTCAGGAAATATTTTTTTCAATGGAAAAAATATTGCTGCAATTCCCGCAGATCAATTTAGAAAAATGAGAAAAGATATTCAGATCATTTTCCAGGATCCTTATGGCTCTTTAAATCCCCGGCTGACCATTGGCGATGCCATTAACGAACCTATGAAAATTCATTCCTTCTTATCTTCTGATAAGCAGCGAAAAGAAAGGGTGGTTGATCTATTGGAAAAAGTTGATTTGAAACCGGAATATTTTAATCGTTACCCTCACGAATTCAGTGGTGGTCAGCGACAAAGAATTTGTATTGCCCGTGCACTTGGATTGAATCCTGATTTTATTATTTGCGATGAAAGTGTTTCTGCATTGGATGTGAGTGTACAGGCGCAGGTTTTGAATTTATTGAATGATTTAAAAGCCGAACTTGGATTTACCTGCATTTTTATCTCACACGATCTTGGCGTCGTTCATTACATCAGCAACAGGATTATGGTAATGAATAAAGGAAAAATAGAAGAAAGTGGAACTGCAGACGAAATTTATTTCAATCCCAAAAAAGAATATACTCAGCGGCTGATTGATTCCATACCTAAAGTTGCATTCTGATTCATGTATTTGTCGCTTTGGCATAACAAAAAGGGCAACTCGCGTTGCCCAAATTCTTAGGTTCTTCAATAATAACTTAAAACTGGTAGTTCTTCAAAAATCAGATTTTCCCGAATAAATCATAAAAATTGGATGTGTTGATATAGGTTATTGAATTATAGGAATTGGGATTTTCAATTCTCTTTTGTGTGTATAATATGGCAAAAATGTTGCCAAAAACCGCAAATGAGCCAAGAGAGTAGTAATCAATAAACTACGAAAGTTTTTTTTAATAATTTTAATAAAATCTGACTTAAAAAATTTGAAAAAGCTAAAAAACAAGCAGTAAAAACAGATAAATCAACCTTCGAAAAGTCATTTTTTATTCCTGTTTTCTTTCAGGAAGGAAATTACTTCTTCATCTGTTGTTTGAGTAAAATCGTGGTAAAATCCTCCTACTCCATAGAAAGGGGAAGGAGTATATAAACATACAAATTCATCGACTTCTTCACTAATACGTTGCGCTGCCTGCTCAGAAGCAACAGGAACTGCCACAACCAGTCTTTCAGGATGTTTGCTTCGCAACATTTTCAAAGTAGCCAAAATAGTTCTGCCTGTAGCAATTCCATCATCTGCAACAATAACTACCTTTCCCTGAATATTCAAAGGTCTTGCTTCGCCCATAAATTTTTTATAACGCTCTTTCAGTTGCCTGCGGATTTTAGCTATTTCTGTTTCAATATACTCAGGAGAAATGCCCGTTCGTTCTTCCACAATTGCATCTTCCAAACCTACTGCACCAATTGCGAATTCTTCATTAAAAGGATGGCCTAATTTCTTCGTCATTAACAGATCAAGATCAAAACCGATATGCTTTGCAATATAATAGCCAATGGGAACGCCGCCACGTGGCACTGCCATCACTACTCCTTCCTGACCTCTATATTTTTCCAACTTTTGGGCAAGTTGACGAGCTGCATCTACCCGATCAATAAAAAGCATAACAAAAATTTAATGGGTCCGTTGTTCAGCCATTGTATGGCAAAGATGAACATCAAACCATTCTGCTGCTATTCTCGCCACACTTTCCAACGTTCCGGGTTCTTCAAAAAGATGAGAAGCACCTTCAATAATTTCAATCTGCTTTTCGCCGCTAAGCTGGGTATAGGCATGTTCATTCAAATTAATTACCTGGTTATCCAGCGAACCAACAATAAGCAAAGTAGGAGCTTTTACTTTTCCCAGATTCTTTGCAAGATCAGGACGTCCGCCACGACTGACTACCGCCTTGATAGTTGATTCGAGAAAAGCAGCTGCATCCAAGGCAGAAGCTGCGCCAGTGCTGGCTCCAAAAAAGCCAAGAGGAAGATCATCAAATGCAAGTTGCTCAAGCGCTTTTTCAGTAACCCTGATTAACCTATCTGTCAACAAATCAATATTAAATCGATTTTCATATACTTCATCTTCATCAGGAGTTAAAAGATCGACCAGCAATGTAGAGATACGATGTTGATTGAGAATATTAGCAACATAATTATTCCTGGGACTTAAACGACTGCTACCACTGCCATGGGAAAAGATTACCATTGCTGCCGGTTCATTCGGCTGATTTAAATTGGCCGGCAGAGAAACATCATTTAAGGCAATTTCTATTTTAAGTTTATTCATGGGTGAGGAATTTAAACTTTAAAAAATCGATAATAAACCAGAAATAAGTTCTGCAATTTTTATGCCCGCAACAAGTAGTTTTCCTGCTGCAGATATAACCAGTTCATTTTCAAGAGACGTGCTTAATGAGCAGGATTTTTTGTATGTGGTTTTTTGCCCAATTCATGCCAGTTATTTTCCCTGACATCTACATGATAATGCTTCGCTGCTTTTTTAATATTTGCAAAAGCCTGATCACGATCTTCATCAGAAACACCCTTTACCTGGTCAAATCTTGCCAAGGCACTTCTAACGTGCGAAGCATCTGTCATTGGTTCTTTTCGTTCTTTTGGAAAAGCAAAAGCACTGTCCGGCAAATCTTTTTTATCCTTACTGCTTAAATCGCCATGCTCTGTATGTGGCTCCCATGTTGTTTTTGACATAACTTTTTTTATTGATTTTTCTTCAAAAAAGCTGCCAGAACAGAACATCGTTCAGCATGAAATGTTATTTAATAAAATAACTGCTTCCTTTTACGGTGGAGAATTGAACGACGCTATTTCCGGATCTTTTAAAATGAATCTTTTTCCCGGATGAATCATAAATCTGCCAATGCCCAGGCAACGCTACATCACAATTATTTCCATTTTTAGAAGTGATAGCTGCCTTTTTTAATTTACCATTTTCCCAGCTAAAATTTACTTCAAATCCTTTTCGTGTACACATGCCTGTTACACTACCATTTTGCCAATCTTTATCCGATGGTAATGCAGGCAGAAAACGAATTACATTATTCCGGCCATTACTTTGGAGAAGCATTTCTGCAATCGCAGCTGTTGCTCCAAAATTTCCATCGATCTGGAAAGGCGGATGAGCGCAAAATAAATTCGGATATGAGCCGGCTCCGGTCAATTTGTAACCGCTATCCATACTGAAAGCAGGAGACAGTAAACCTTTCAGCACTTTCCACGCATGATCTCCATTTCCTAATCTTGCCCAAAAATTAACTTTCCATGCCCGTGACCAGCCAGTTCCTTCATCGCCTCTTCCAAGCAATGTTTTTTCCGCCGCAGCTTTTAAAGCAGGAGTTTCATTATTGATCTCATCATATGGATATAAGCCATACAATTGGGAAACGTGCCGATGATGCGGCTCTGCTTCTTTGTAATCGCGAATCCATTCCTGGATACCGCCGGTGGTTGGACTAATTTGATCAGGAGCCAAGCATGATTTAATTTTTCGCAGAGAATCAACAAGCTTTTTATCAACTTTTAAAATGGTGGCCGCGGCAATTGTATTGGTTAGTAATTCTCTTCCGATCTGCATATCCATTGTTGGGCCCATTGTCGTCTGGCCATGAAAACCATCCTGCATTATGTAAGTATTTTCAGGAGAATTGGAAGGCGCGGTAACTAACCAATTTGTTTTAGGATCAACGATTAAAATGCTTTTATAAAATTCAGCAGCACCTTTTAAAACCGGATAGATTTCGTGCAAATAATTTTTATCAGGATTAAACATATAATGTTCCCATAAATGTTCACACAACCATGCACCGCCGGTTAATGTTGATCCCCATTCGGCGCCTTCTCCCGGAGCAGTAAACTTCCAGGGATTGCTGATAACATGGGCCACCCAGCCATCAGCATTATAATAAGCTTTTGCAGTTTTTTCTCCGGGCTTCACTAACTGCTCTGTAAAATGAATTAACGGTAAATGACAATCGGCAAGGTTGGTAATTTCTGCCGGCCAATAATTCATTTCAATATTGATGTTCAAATGATAATCTCCATTCCATGGAGTTTGATATTCTTCAGCCCACAATCCCTGCAGATTCGCCGGAAGTCCTTTTGGACGCGAACCTGAGATCAAAAGATATCGTCCGAAATTAAAATATAAAGCAGGCAAATTCATATCGCTGTTCCCATTTGCGAAGCGAATCAATCGCCTGGCTGTTGTCATATTTTTTATAGAATCATTTTCTGCTGAAGTAAATTTTAGAGAACAACGATTGAAAAAAGATTGAAAATCCTTCACGTGATTTTGAAGCAAAATTTTTGTTGACAATTTTGAAGATTGATTCACCTTGCTGATTGCAACTGGCAATGGAGCAGGGCCACGCTTCTCAACATCCGGCCAGTTTAAATCCGTAGCGGCATCAATGATGATTGTACATTCTTTATCACCTTCAATTTTTAATCCATTATTGAAAGCACTTACTTTTCCATTTGGCGCAATTGCTTTTACAAATGCTGCAAATTTAATTCCTTCATCTCCATCCCCGCCGTCCAATTGTCCTTTCATCGTTATTGTATTTCCTTCTGATGAAAATGATGCGCTTTCTTTTCTTTTCAGAAAAAGCTCAAAATTTAAAGCGTCTTTTTTGGCGGCAGTTAAATGAATAATGATTACTTGTTGCGGTGCACTTACCCAAACTTCTTCTTTGTATTGGACGTTATTTCTTTTCCATTCTGTTGTTGCAAGAGCGGAATCTATTTGCAAAGTTCTTTTATAATCAGTGACAGGCGAGGTGGTATCTTTCCAATTGATCAACAGGTCTGATAAAACCTGGTAGCAACCAAATTTTACATGTGCACCATTTCCAGAAGCAGAGCCTTTCCCAGCCGAAATGAAATGTTGTTGCAATAATTCCTGCGCTTCTTTATTTTTTTCCTGCTGTAAAAGCTGCTGAATTTTTGCCAGATATTCATGGGCATCATGTCGATTTGGATCTTGTACACCTCCCGGCCACATTGATTTTTCATTCAGTACAATTCTTTCATGATTTGGATCTCCAAAAACCATTGCTCCCAATCTTCCGTTGCCTAAAGGAATTGATTGTGTGAAATGCGACGCGGGTGAATCAAACTTTAATTGGAGATCAGATTGGGCAAACAAAGCAACCGATAATAGTAAACCAATGAATAAGAGCGAAAGCTTTTTCATTAAATATTTTTTCAGGAAATTTTCTTCAGTCTGAATAATTTGGTTTCATGACTCATCACTTTGCCTTTATAAGCTTTTGCTTTTTCTAGAGTTTTATGTTCCCATAAATCGCGAATTTCATATTTGCCATCAAGGCCCAAATCTTTAAAATTGATGGATGCGTTTTGAGTTGCATCACTCCTGTTTAAAATTGCAACGGCAACATCTCCGTTTGACAATGGTTTTACAAAAACATTCCAAACAGTGTCTTTGATTTTTAATTCCCCCTGTTTGCCCAATGCATCCTGGTCAATAGCGATTGCTTCTTCATTCAATAAAATTCTTTTTGTGGCTTCATTCATATTTCTCACATCATTTGTCGCAATTAACGGAGATGCCATAATGCACCAAAGGCTCATGTTGCTTTGATATTCGATATCATTACAACCGGTTCCACCCAGGTCCGAAGAGGGACCTTTATTTCCGCGCAAACCAACTATCAACATATCCGGATCATTCCAATGTCCGGGACCTGCAAAAGCAGCAAGCTGATCATTGATATCCAGATTGTACATCAAACTTTTCCATGAATCTCTTACATCGCTGGTAGTTCGCCATAATTGTCCTCCAACATTTGCAGCCCAAAACCATGGTTGTCTTCCACCCCATTCACAAATGCTGAAAACAATGGAACGGCCGCTGTTTCGCAATGCTTCAGCCATTTTTTTGTACCGGATTTTTGCCGTGTTGGAATCAGAAGGTGCGTTGCAATAATCATATTTTAGATAATCAATTCCCCATGACGCAAAAGTTTTTGCATCCTGGTCTTCAAAGCCCAAACTTGCAGTATAACCGGCGCATGTAAGTTGTGCCGCATCTGAATAAATACCGAGTTTAATTCCTTTGGAATGAACATAATCCGCCAGCGCTTTGATGCCTGAGGGAAATTTTTTGGGATCAGGAATCATATTGTTTTTATTGTCCCTTCCGCCCTGCCAGCCATCATCGATCATGATATGGTCGTAACCCGCTTTTACCATTCCATTGGCCACCATTGCATCTGCCATTTCATGAATAATATTTTCATTGATATTGGTGCCAAAAAAGTTCCACGTCATCCAGCCCATTGGAGGCGTTGGCGCTAAATCTGTTTTCGATTCCTGTGCATTTACAGAAAAAATATTCACGCAAAAAGCAAGGATTAAGATTAGGAGATTTTTTTTATTCATTTTATTTAGTTTGAAAAATTTTCAAAATCATTTTTAAAAGTTGGTTCATTGCACCATGATCTCATCAGCAAAAATCCATGCAGGCTGTCCTTCGCCGGGATGTCCTTTGCAGTAACACGAATGTAGCGTGAATATTTTTTGGTTCATTACTATTTCTTAAAAAAGATAGCCAGTCTTTTTAGGGACTGGCCATCGTACTTGATTATGAGAAAACTTTAACTAGAGACAATTTTAATGCTGTGCCCACCAGAGTGGAGAAAGAACTTCATCAGGGCCGCCAAGAGCGCCAACCGCTTGTTTATAACCATTTACGTTGCTATTTTGCAATTCTGAAGGATATTTCATCCTTTGAGGAAAGAACTGTTGACTACTGGTCATATAATTTGAGTTGGTAAGGGTCGGAAGCGTTTGAATCGGGCCTTCAAGCACTACGTTTTCAAAGAAAGGAAGCCCCAGCCTTCGGTGGTCGCTCCAGGTTTCCAAAGGCAGCCATGGAGTTTGAGCAATAAATTTCTGGGTAATGATCTTTGTAAGATGATCATTTCTTACGGTTCCATTTTTGTAAAGTGTATTTTTTGGATAAGCGATGGTTGCTGTTCCAGGAGTTCCTGTTATTCCATCTACAAAAGTCATTTCATGAGAATCGCCAGGTTCTGTTGTATTATCCCAGTTTACAGATGTGCCGTCATTATTGTAATCTGTAGAAGTGAGGTAGGAACTCAGGTAACTTGAAGTACCCCAATACTCAAAGCTTTTTGCGATACCGGTTTCATAAGCGGTTTTAGCATCAATGGGTGTTGCCCAACCTCTTACTGCGCCTTCGGCTAAGAGAAAATAAGTTTCCCATGGAGCAAAGAATACTCTTTTAGCACTATGGTCTCTGAATTGGTTTTTCAAGGATGGTGCCATTCCTGTAGCAGAGCCTATATCTTCGCCCTGAAAAAGAGTATTATGCCAGTCGCCCTTTGTGCCCCAGTTACCATCAGGAGTGCCATTCCACGTGTATTTGGCATCAATTGTTTTTAATGTGTTTCCATTTACATCTTTTACTGAGCCTGTTGTAGCAGCAGTTACCGCTCCGCAGGTTCCATTTGGGAATGATGGATCACTGCTATTTCCGGGCATATAAAATATTTGGTATGCCCTTGGATCAATTGTATTAGGCAATCCATCTAACCAATAAGCAGAAAAAGGATTATTTGTTTTTGTGGTAAGTTGTACAGGATAAAATTTACCGGCATAATCAGCAGGTTTAATATTGGTGATAGCGGCTGCCTGACCGGAAGGATCAGTTATAACAGCAGGGATCTGTTCCTTTGAAGTAATACTCCCCAGATTTACCACCAGATTATTAAACGTAACTGACTCAGGCAATTGGTACCAGCAACGGGTGTACATGCCGGAAAGGTCATTCCAATCAGGCCCTTCCTGTACCTGGAAAATTTGAGACTTATCTGTAATTAAAGAACCCTTTGCTGCATCTTCAAATTCTGATTGGGCTTTTGAAGGATCTACTTCTGATAAACGCATTGCAAGCCTTAGGCGTAGTGAATTTCCGTAAGCCTGCCAATCTGAATAATTAAAACCATAAGCAGGATCGTCTGAAGCAACAAGTGCAGTTACCGCAGGTACAGAAAGATCCAATTTAGAAGTTGCATCTTTTAATTCTTCAAGAATGTAATAGTAAACAGATTTTACATCTGTAAACTCCGGGTTTTTTCCCTGGAAAGCTGTAATAGGCATCGGGCCGAAGTTATCACTCATTTCACTTATCATATAAGCACGCCATATACGTGCAATCTGCAGAAGATTATTGGTATATTCTTTTTGGGTTCCTTCTGCTATTTGTTGACTGGCTACATCAATAGCGCTATTGATGGTATTGAGCGCTCCGGACTGGTTATCGTAATATTCAGTGATCCATTCATCATTGTAGTTGGCTTGGGAGAAAGTGGCTCCATCTGCATCGGCAATTTGGCGGCCTCCGGGCACCCAATAAAGTACAAATGCCCTTTCCGAAACTCCCGGGTTCATTTGTGCATGAACAATGGAATTGTTAATAAAATACTCTACCTGCACCTGGGCTGTATTCGCTGCCGTGGGATTTGTATTTATATCAGTGATTTTTTTACAGGCTGATAATAACAGGATCACTGTTAGGTATAAGGCTGATTTTTTAATTATGTGTTTCATTTCTTTTGAAATTTAAAGTTTTAGGATTAAAAACCTAATGATAGATTTACATAGAATGTACGGGTAGTTGGAGGACTTCCGTTTTCAAATCCTACAGAGGGAGTTCCTGCTGCATATACTGATTCAGGATCCAACCCATGCATGTGGCTGGTGATAAGCCATACATTAGTACACGATACTGACACAATCGCTTTTTGAATAAAACTATTATTTAATAACTTTTTAGGGAAATTGTAACTCAACTGAATGTTTCGTATTCTCACGTTTGTTGCATCATAAAGGTTCGCTTCAGTAATACCTGAATTTCCTACCCCTGCAACTGCTCCCCAATATTGTTGTGTTGAAATCTTACTGGTGTTTGCCGAATACTGATTTGTATTTGGGTCAAGCACTACTCCCTGTACTACCATTGAATCTCTTGTACCATTCTGTACAGTAATTGCAGCGGTTCCGTTTCTTTCCATATTGTCCAGCGTTTGAGAAAATATCTTTCCGCCAAATCTTGCATCGACCAATACAGAAAGTCCGAACCCTTTGTAGGAAAATGAATTACTCCATCCTAATAGCGCATCTGCTTGCTGGTTTCCTAATCTTGATATGTCTGTACTTTGTTTAGGAAGACCATTATTGGTTAAAATAAGCTTACCATAATTGGCATCTTTCAAATCTGTAACCCTCAAAAATTTTGTTCCATATATTTCTCCATAAGGTTGCCCTGCAACTGCTAAAATTTTAAATATATCAATACTCCCCGCGGGCAAAGTGTATTGTTCTACACCAGGATAAATAGATGGTACTGTATTTTTATTATGAGAGAAGTTAATAGTCGTTGTCCAGTTCAAAGACTCAGGATTATCCAGAATCCTTGCATCTGCCGTTATTTCTATTCCGGTATTTTGTACATTACCCGCATTAATTTTCCTTGCGCTATATCCACTCAGCGGATCCATAGGAAGATCGATTAACTGATGAGTAGCATTTGATTTGTAAACAGACACATCAATCCCAATCTTATTTTTAAGAAACCGAAGTTCAGCCCCTGCTTCATAAGATGTAATCAACTGGCTCTTTACACTGTCATTGAATAAAGTACCGTTTCTCGATGCAATAGTATGGCCATTAGGATCAACCGAGATAGAATAAAAATTATATAACTCATAGGGGTCAAGATCGCTGCCGGCAGAAGCATAAGAAGCTCTTAACTTTCCATAACTTAACCATGAAGGAAGAGTTTTGAACATATCTGAAAATACATAGGAAAGGCTTACTGAAGGATAGAAGTAAGAATTATTCCTGGGGCTTAACGCGGATGACCAGTCATTACGCCAGGTACTACTCAAAAACAAATAATTATCATAATTTAATTCTACTGATCCATAAAGCGAATTAATTTTCTTTTTGCTGTATGCCTGATCAACAGAAGGATTACCTGAAGAGTTGGTTACTGAAAACAAATTGGGAACTCTTAATGAACCGGCACTTGCGTTAAGAGCGCTGTTTTGCCATTGCAATAAATTACCGCCCACCATTATGGAACCGCCCAACTTTCCAAACAGGTCATCTTTTTTTGCGGTGAGCATGCCACTGTAATTAGTTTGCTGATAGGTTTGCCTGCCAAGCCCATAGTTTCCGGTTTGATTACCCGGGCTTCCTGCATATAGTTTTGTTTCTGTATTGGTATTGTACATATCTGCACCGGTATTTATTTCACCCATAAGCCAACTGGTAAAGTTATGTTTCGCAGAGGCATACATAATATAGCGGTTGCGGGTATCTGAGTTGAGATTATACTTGGCTGACCAATATGGATTCATTCCACTTCCCTTTTGCCACCAAAACATATTTCCGTTGGGATCTAAGGGATTTTCAAAATTGCGAATATCCAGTGTTCGGGGTAAATTATAAATAGTGCCAAAAATACTAAAGTCCTGCCCTTCAATGGATCTGTTATTTGCAGTAGCATTTATAAACTGAAACTTGGTATCAAGCGTCCAGTTTTGATTATTGCCAAATTTTGTTACTGCTCTTGCAGTAATGTTATTGCGCGAAAGCTTTTCGCCAGGAATGATGCTTTTATCGTCAAAGCGATTGTAAGAGGCATATACAGATGTTGAATTTATCTGCTGCTGAAACGACATGTTTTGATTTGAAACAATTCCGTTTTGAAAGAAGTTTTTTACGTTATCATAAGGTTGCAGTTTTACCTGTTTGCCCGCCCAGTCTGTTACTTCCTGGCCATTTATTTTGGGCCCCCAGCTTGAAGTAGAAACAGAATCATAACGCCCGTTACTTCCCTGTGCATACAGGTTCTGCATCTTCGGATTGGTAAAGATGCTTTCAAAGCCTACGGATGATGAAACAGTTATTCCCAAACCCGGTTGTTTTTTTCCTGTTTTGGTTGTAATTAAAATAACCCCGTTACCCCCAAGAGAACCATATAATGCAGCAGCAGCAGGGCCTTTTAACACACTGATGGATGCAATGTCTTCAGGATTAATATCACTTAAACCATTTCCCATATCGAGCGTTGAATTATAAAAACCGTCGTAAGCACCAATACCTACACGTCCTGTAGAATTATCCATCGGTACCCCATCCACTACTATAAGAGGTTGCGATAATCCGGTTAAAGAATTGTTTCCACGCAATACGATTTGAGAAGAACCTGCCGGCCCATTGCCAGAACGTACTACTTGTAAGCCCGCAACTTTTCCAGAAAGGTCGTTTACAAGATTAGTTTCCCTTGAATCAACAAGTGTTTGCCCTTTTACTTCCTGAATGGAATAGCCGAGAGATCTTTTTTGCTTTTGAATTCCTAACGCAGTTACCACCACTTCCTGCATGGACCCAGTGCCGTCCTGAAGCGAAATGTCCAGATAACTTGCGGTTCCAACAGAAATTTCTTTCGTTTTAAAATTCACAGAGCTAATTACCAGAACAGGATTTTTACCGCTAACAGCAATACTGAAATTGCCATTCGCGTCTGATGGAACACCTTTGTTAGTACCCTTTACAAGCACAGAGGCATTTGCAAGAGGCGCTCCATTGTTGTCTTTTATTGTTCCTGTGATCGTTCTTTCCTGCGCAAACGTGATCATCGCGCATAAGGAGAAAAACGAAAAGAGCAATAGTTTTTTCGTAAACTTTTTCATTGCATTTGTTTTTTTCTTTAAAAGATTAGGGTTGTTTATTATCATGTTTTTCTTCGATTAAACAGTTTTTATTTTTTTAAACTCCTGTTTTAAAGCGCTGCCTTCTGTAACGGATGGTGCATCAAAATTTTCCATTACCAATGCAGCGGCTCCCATTAAATTAACTTTCTGACCAAAATTGGATATCATGATTTCCGTATCCTCAGCAATTTTGGGAATGCAATGTTCATTGATCGCCTGTTGAATTGGCGCCAGCCACAGTTTTCCTGCTGCCGCTCCTCTTCCACTCAAAACAATTAATTCAGGGTTCATCAGGGTAATCAAAATAGAAATTCCCAAACCCAGATTATATCCAGCTTCAGAAAAAAGTTCGACAGCAAAAGTGTCTCCTTTTGAGGCGGCATCTATGATCGCATTGCATGATTCTTCCACATTTTCAAATGAAAAATTATTCAGCACAGACATTCTTCCTTTTTTCAGTCCTTCCATCGCTTTTTCAACAATTACCAGTAAAGAAGTCTCTGTTTCCAAACAACCTGTCTTACCACAGCTGCAGATTTTATTATTTTTAAAAACAGGAATGTGGCTAAATTCTCCGGCAAAGCCATTATGCCCGCGAAACAAACCCGCATTAAGGATCATTCCCAAACCAACACCCCAGCCAATATTGATGACCATTACATTGTTATGATTTCGGGCAGTTCCCATTCTTAATTCAGCGAGCCCGATCAAACTCGAATCATTATCTATCAAAACAGGAATATCAATTTCTTTGCGGATAAAGCTTACAATGCTTTCATCCCCGGAAGGTAAAAAAGAGTGATTGATGCCTTTCTTTACATCCACAAAGCCAGGCATGCTGATACCGATTCCTGCAATTTTTTCTTTTGGGAACGGTACATTTTCTATGAATTCAACCAAGGCATTTCTTAATTGTTCAAGTGCGCCAGGATTATCCTGTAAAGCAATATCAACCTTTAGCAAATCGCCAATCATATTATTTTGCATGTCCATCAGGCAAATACTTGTAATCAGCTGATCGACAGCGACTGAAACAATATAATGCAGGTCGGATTTTAAAGAATACATCTGGGGACGGCGACCACCAGTAGAAAGGGCATATCCGGTTTCCACAACACTTCCATCTGCAATCAATTCGTTCAGAAACTTTGTTGTAAAAGGAACGCTTTTGTTTGTCATAATACTGAGGTCAGCACAAGACAACATCTTTGAGAAATACAGATGCTTTTTTAGCTCTCTTTTATAAATATTTAATTTTTCTGACACCGAAGATGCAATTAGTTCTAAAACTTTTTAAATAATTACACAAAGTAATCGTACTTATTAAATATAATATACAACGATTTTATCTTTTTCTTCTTCAAAATAAACATTTTTAAAAAGTTTAGGAAGAAAATAAGATAATTAAAAAAATATTTTAGTAGAAAAAATATCCGTTGAGTAGAGCATTGGCAGTGGTTTTACCTCTATAAATAAAAAAACCCTTGCAATTTTGAGATCGCAAAGGTTTTCTTAAAAGAATTTATAAATTTTAGAGCAATGCCAGATCCAGAACCTGCTGCATTGTTTTTACGTAATTTACTTTCAACCCTTTGATATAACTTGGATTAATTTCTGTTACGTCTTTTTCATTTTGCGCGCTCATAATTATTTCACGTATTCCTGATCTTTTTGCAGCAAGGATTTTTTCTTTGATTCCTCCAACCGGAAGCACTTGTCCACGCAAAGTAATTTCGCCAGTCATCGCCATATAAGGTTTCACTCTTCTTCCTGTAAATGAAGAGGCGAGAGCTGTCATCATTGTTACTCCTGCGCTTGGGCCGTCTTTTGGAACCGCTCCTTCAGGAACATGAATGTGTACATTTTTTTTGTAAAAAATTTCCGGATCAATACCATATTTTTTGGCATTTGATTGAAGATAGCTCAATGCGGTAGAAGCACTTTCTTTCATCACATTTCCCAGATTTCCCGTAAGTTTCAGGTCTCCTTTTCCATTATCGCTGGTGGCAGATTCAATAAACAATATATCGCCTCCAACATATGTCCACGCCAGCCCAACAGCTACTCCGGCCATATTAGCAGTCTTATATACCTCATTGCTGTAACGGGATTTCCCCATAATTTTTTCAACATCATTCATGCTGACAGTGGGCTTCAATTTCCCCTTTTCTGCATATTCCCGCGCCAGTTTTCTCATTACGCCGGCCAACTGACGATCCAGTTCCCGAACACCACTTTCTCTTGTGAAATCCGCGATTATTTTTTCCAAAACCGCGTCACTTATTTTAAAAGGAATGTCTTTTAAGCCATGCGCTTCTTTTTGTTTTGGTATCAAATGCCTTTTGGCAATTTCTATTTTTTCCTCGATCGCATATCCGCTCAAATCAATAATTTCCAAACGATCGCGCAAAGCCGGTTGAATATTTTGCAAATTATTTGCTGTGGCAATGAAAAGCACTTTGCTCAGGTCGTATTCCAGCTCCAGGTAGTTATCGTAAAAATTATTGTTTTGCTCCGGGTCCAAAACTTCGAGCAAAGCTGAAGACGGATCGCCACGAAAATCAGTTCCTACTTTATCTATTTCATCAAGGATCATTACAGGGTTGGAAGATTTTACTTTGCGGATAGATTGCAGAATTCTTCCCGGCATCGCACCGATATATGTTTTGCGATGACCGCGAATTTCACTTTCATCATGCAAACCACCGAGACTAACTCTTACATATTTTCTGTTGATCGCATTGGCAATGCTTTTTCCCAGTGATGTTTTTCCGATTCCCGGAGGCCCAACAAAACAAAGGATAGGGCTTTTCATATCACCCTTCAGTTTTAATACAGCCAGATATTCCAAAATTCTTTCCTTGATTTTTTCCATACCATAATGATCATGATCCAGGATTTTTTTAGCCTTTTTAAAATCGTACTGATCTTTGGTATATTCTTCCCACGGCAAATCCAGCATCAGATCCAAATGGTTATAAACAACCGAATAATCCGGAGTTGAAGGATGCATCCGTTCCAGCTTTTCAACACCTTTCGTAAACATTTCTTTTGCAGCAGCCGGCCATTTTTTAGTTTCTGCTTTTTTCTGCATTTCTTTTACCTCGGCCACGTTATCGCCACCCAATTCTTCCTTGATGGCTTTTAATTGTTGCTGTAAAAAATAATCTTTCTGCTGTTTATCAAGCTCAGCGCGGGTTTTGTTCGTTACTTTATTTTTCAACTCAGCATATTGCAATTCTGTCTGCAGTAAATTCAATAAAACTTCCGCACGTGATTTTATGTTTTGAATTTCAAGTAATTTTTGTTTTTCCAAAACATTACTGTTCAGGTTGCTGCTCACAAAATGAATCAGAAACGCAGGGTTTTCAATATTTTTTAAAATGATGGTTGCCTCAGAAGGCATGTTCGGAGACAGTTGTATGATCTGGCTTGCCAGCTCTTTAATGGAAGAAACCATGGCATCAAAATCATTATCGTCTTTCAATTCATCGTCAACAAGAACGGTAACTTTCGCTTTGAAATAAGGTTCTTCTGATGTCACCTCCTCTATCTGAAATCTTTTTTTGCCCTGGATAATTACGGTTGTTCCGCCATCGGGCATTTTGATCAATTTAAGAATTTTAGCGATCGTACCAATTTTTACCAAATCGCTTACATTTGGCTCTTCCACCAGACTGTCTTTTTGTGATACTACACCTACTAATTTGTCAGTCTTGTATGCATCATTTACAGCCTTTATACTTTTATCGCGGCCAACAGTAATTGGAATTACTACTCCCGGAAAAAGAACGGTATTTCTTAATGGAAGCAGCGGTAATTCAGCAGGGATCGGTTGTTCATCAGTTGCGTCATTGTCTTCATGTAAAGGAATCATGGGCATAAATTCCATCTCATCTTCGGGCCCATTCAGGAAATAATTTTTACTCATATAAAGTTTTTCACTTGTCAATCTGTCAATAATAGTGTCAAAGAAACGAAGTTTTTAAAGGATACTTATAATGTTCAAGTTTAATGCCATGTTAAAGAAATAAAAACGGAATTTCTGCCACAAAATTTGAAAATGAGAGATTTTTTATCCAGTAATAAAATTGAATGAACTTTTTTATTTCTGTTAATAAATGAATAAATAACCCGGTTCCCATTACAGAAGAGGTATTTATTTAAGTTTTAAAATAAAAAGTGAAAAAATATATAACATGAATGCATAAACGAAATTGATCTATTTCTGATGCATGTTTTTAATCAGCCAATAAACCCGTTTTGAAAGCTCTTTAAATGCCGGCCTTACTTTTTCTTCTGTAATTGGCGTAAATAAAGCAATGATATATTTTATTTGTCCGTCATCCACAATACCAACATCATTTGTAAAATAACTCCACCATCCCGATTTGTGATAAAACATTGCATTGTGCGGAAGGCCTGTAGAAAGTTTTGTTGTATCCAGTTGTCTTCCCAGTAACACTTTCAATTGCTGGCTAACCCATGGATTTACCAATTGATTTTTATAAATTTTGTACATAAAGTCGGCCGCATGTAATGCACTGGTAACAGTACTTCTAACCGTATCGAATCCGGGGTCTTCAAATTTTCTCGCTAAAAATTTTCGTGTGACTTCACTTCCATTCCAACCATTTTCATCAATCGTTTCATTGATATTTTTTCTTCCTGCAATATCGATCATACAATTAGCAGCGGAATTATCGCTGCGCGTGATCATAAGGTCTAACAAATAATCGACCGTCACGGTATCCCCATCTTTTAATAACGGACGCGGATCCCATGCAATTTCCGATGTATGATCAACATCGTTTGGAGATTTAACCACATACGATTTGTATAAAGAATATTTTTCTTCACTTACCTGTTTCAATACTTCCATTGCCACATACATTTTATAAACCGATGCCGGATAAATGAAGTGATCCATATGAACTCCACCCAGTAAAGGTTTGCGCCCATTCAAATCAATGACCGCAAATGAAATGGTTTGCATTCCATCTTCGCCCGCATCATAAGTTCCATCAAGATTTACATCCTGAACAATTTTCAAAAGAGAATCATTGAAACTTTTTTTGGTGGTATAATAATCTGGAATACTGCTTCCAGGTTTTGTTTGAGCCATACTGAAAAATGAAATTGAAATAAAAATAAATAGTGCAAATAAATGTTTCAAGAGATTTTTTTTGAATAAAAATAAGCAGAATCAATGATCGAATGAAAGAAAATAAAAAATCAGTTTATTCGTTGCTTCACTAAACTTTCCATCATCGTACATCTTCTCTTTCTTCCACAATTTTTATCCGTGAATTTTGCAAGGCATCATTGATCATTATCTGGCACGATAAGCGCAGATTTGGTTTCTGCACTGCACATTTCGCCAATGTACTTTTTTCATTTCTTTCCATTACTGATGCGGCCTCGCCTAATCCTTCCACCTCAACCAAACATGTACCACACCGGCCAATTCCTTTGCATTCACCAAAATCTTCTACATAAATTTTTTCATTGATGAGTATCATCAAATTGCGAAACTCGCCTTCGAAAGTTTCAATATTTATTTCTTCATCAAAATAAATCAATGTAAAAGAAATATCTTTTTCGTGTGTGATCATCAGGTTTTATAAGCAGTTACAAGGAATTTGATTTTATCCAAAACTCGTCTTCATAGTGATCGGCTAAAGGATCATCTGTTATTTGCTTTCCAATTATTTCCAATTGTTCTTTTGATAATTTTTCTTCCAAATGAGGGAACAAAATTCTTTCTTCAAAACGAACATGCTGATCAACCATATCTGCTAATTCCAATAAAATATCAGCTTCACTTTCCATTCCTTCCACATTTATCTGGTCAAAAAATATTTTTATCTTTTGGTGATCATCAATTGCCTTCTGAACCACTTCATCTTTCAATGGTGCAAAAAGAAATTCTTCTTCTTCCTTAAAATGTTTAGAAAAATGATGATCCCAGAAATATTGGACGTATGTGAAAATACGATCTTTAGAAGCATGATATTTAATGCCTTGCCTCAGTTTCCAGCAAAATAAAAGACTTGCATGATGATCCCTTGAGATCTTTACAATGTTCTCATTTCTTTTGATCGGTCTTCTTTCCATTTTATTTCTTTTGTACAAAACTATTGTACAATTCATCAACCTGAATTGTAAGATTAAAATGAGAAGGTTATTTTCCTGAAATAGAAAATCAAATTATAGCCTGGATTATCATACCGGGAAAAGAAATTCGTTTATGCATAGCCGTTATACCACTATCCTATTTTACTATTTTCCAAATTTCTTTCTTAATAAACTCATTGCATCTTCCATGGACGCACTTTCCTTTTCAATCCTGTCAGAATGATTTTTATGATTTCCCTTTCCCCGGTTCTGTTGCCCGTGGCGTGTTTCATTATGTTTTGGCGCCTCCTGAGTTTGCCTGATCGACAATGCAATTCTCTTTCTGGCGAGGTCCACTTCTGTTACTTTCACCATCACTTTATCATTCAGTTTTAAAACTTCACCCGGATCAGAAATATATTTATGTGCAATTTCAGACACATGAACAAGGCCATCCTGCTTTACCCCAATATCTACAAAAGCGCCAAAGCGTGTCAGATTTGTAACCTGCCCCGGAACAATCATTCCAACCCGCACATCTTCGATAGAATAAATATTGGCAAACTCAAATGCATGTGCTTCATTCCTGGGATCAAGTCCCGGCTTTTTTAATTCTTTTAAAATATCCTGTAAAGTATGAAGCCCGGTATTGCCGTCTACATATTTCTGTGGAGCTATTTTATTGATCACATTCTCATTGCCAATAATTTCTTTTACGTCCACTCCTGCGTCTTTCGCTATTTGCTCTACAATACTGTAAGATTCCGGATGAACGCCACTTTCATCCAAAGGATTGTCGCCATTTTTAATTCTCAAAAAACCGGCGCATTGTTCAAAAGCCTTGTCACCAAGCCGTGCTACTTCTTTCAACTGACGACGATTGGTAAATCTTCCTTTTTCTTTTCTATAGCTCACAATATTTTCCGCGATTGAAGGACCAATCCCACTCACGTAACCCAATAAATATTTTCCAGCTGTATTTAAATTTACTCCAACCGCATTTACACAGCTAACCACAGTTTGATCCAGTTTTTCTTTAAGGCGGGACTGATTTACATCATGCTGATACTGACCAACGCCAATACTTTTCGGATCAATTTTTACCAACTCTGCCAAGGGATCCATTAACCTTCTTCCAATACTCACTGCACCACGAACAGTGATATCCTGATCCGGAAATTCTTCACGTGCAATTTCAGAAGCTGAATAAATAGATGCACCATCTTCGTTCACTAAAAACACAGGTAGCCCGGTTTGTAATCCTTTAATAAATTGTTCCGTTTCGCGACCTGCAGTTCCATCTCCAATTGCAAATGCTTCTATTCCAAATTGCTTTACTAAAGATTGAATTTTTTGTTCAGCTTCCTGAACTTTAAAATTTTTCTCGTGAATAAAAATCAAATCAGTTTTTTGTAATTCTCCTTTTTCATCTAATACAACAACTTTACATCCGGTGCGATAACCCGGATCAATTGCCAATATCTTTTTACTTCCCAATGGTGATGAAAGCAATAGCTGGCGCAGGTTTTCAGCAAACACACTGATCGCTTCCTCATCAGCTTTTGTTTTTAACGTCATGCGAAATTCACTCTCCAAACTGGGCTGCAACAATCTTCTATAGGCATCTTTAATTGTTTTTTTCACTTCTTCTGATGATTCATTATTTGCTTTAATAAACTGGTCTTCTATTTTGAGGAGAGCCATTTCTTCTTCAGGTGAAATGGTCATTCTTAAAAATCCCTCCATAAATCCGCGCATAATGGCGAGCATTCTGTGTGATGGGATTTTTGAAACAGGTTCTGCAAATTCAAAATAATCTTTGTACTTAATTCCACTCTCCTCCTTTCCCGTTAATATTTTACTTTGAACTGTTGCTGATTGTTCAAATAATTTTCTCATTTTAGCCCGCACTTCAGCATCCTCATTTACGATCTCTGCTATGATATCCCGTGCACCTTGTAAAGCAGAATCTACGTCGGTAATTTTTTCATTAATAAATTTTTCGGCTTCATTTCTTACAGAAATATTTTCCTGCTTTAATAATAACAAAGCCAATGGTTCCAAACCATTTTCCCGGGCAGTTTGGGCTTTTGTTTTTCGCTTTGGTTTATAGGGCAAATAAATATCTTCAAGCTCATTAATTGTTTTTGCATGATTAATTTTTTCCTGCAAGGAACCCGTCATTTTTCCCTGCTCTGTAATTGTTTTTTCAATGAAAGCTTTCCGGTCAGCAAACTCCTGCTGAACTTTTGCTTCTTCCTGTATTTTCTGAATCTGCACTTCATCAAGCGCGCCGGTTTTATCTTTGCGATAACGGGCAATAAACGGGATCGTAGCGCCTTCATTCAATAATTCCAAAACGGCAACAACTTGTTTTTCAGAGATAGATAATTTCTCTGAAACAATAGAAGAATAGATTAACATAATTGAAATACTTCTGCATTTTTTTTGAGCCGCCGAAGGTAAAAAAATATCTGCTGTTGAAAAATCTTTTAATAAAAAGTATGGATTCATTTGCATCGGGACAAAATAAAAATCATCATTATTTGTTTGTTTACTCTTTAATGTAAATTGTGCGCTGAATATGTCATCAAAAAGTCCTGAGATAAGAACAGTCAATGTAACAAGGTATGTAACACCATTGCGTGAAGGTGGCTCATTGCCTGCCATTGCAGAAGCGGATGATAGTTTTTTGTATGTATTAAAATTTCGCGGTGCAGGACAGGGGAAAAAAGCTTTGATTGCAGAACTGATCGGTGCCGAACTGGCACGCGCTGCACAATTAAAAGTTCCTGAAATTGTTTTTGCCAATCTTGATGAGGCGTTTGGGCGCACAGAGCCTGATGAAGAAATCCAGGATTTGCTCAGGGCAAGCATTGGCTTAAATCTTGGTGTACATTATCTTTCCGGCTCTATTACTTTTGATCCGGTCGTTTCAAATATTGATCCAAAACTTGCTTCAAAAATTGTATGGCTTGATTGTTTGCTGATGAATGTTGATCGCACTTCACGAAACACAAACATGCTGATTTGGTACAAAGAATTGTGGCTGATTGATTTTGGCGCGTCACTCTATTTTCATCATTCATGGAACAATTGGAAAGAGCAGGCTGAGAAACCTTTTTTATTGGTAAAAGATCATGTGCTTTTGCCCTACGCTTCTCAGTTAGACAAAGTGGATAAAGAATTGAAAGCGGTCTTTACAAATGAATTAATAGAAAATATTGTTGCATTAATTCCTAATGACTGGCTTAAAGATGAACCTACTTTTCAATCTTCAAATGAACACCGGCAGGCATATATTGAATTTTTAAAAACACGGGTTGCCCATTCAGAAAATTTTGTAAACGAAGCAAAACATGCAAGAGAAAAAATTATTTGAATATGCTGTAATCCGCATTGTACCACGGGTTGAACGCGAAGAGTTTCTGAACGTGGGTGTGATTCTTTATTGCAAAGAAGAAAAATTTTTGCAATCTCTTTATTATTTAAATGAAAAAAGGATCAGGAATTTTTGCAACGAATCAGATATAGAAGAACTGGAAAATAATTTAAAAATATTCGATCTGATTTCTAAAGGAAGTCCCGGTTCCGGACCAATCGGGAAACTTCCTCCTGCAGAAAGATTTCGCTGGTTAACTGCTACAAGAAGTACGATCATACAAACCTCAAAAGTTCATCCGGGCTTTTGTGATGATGCAAGTGAAACTCTAAACAAACTTTTTCACCAGCTTGTTTTGTGATCAAAAAATTATTTCAATTCAATTTTCTCATGCTGATCCGGAATAAAAATATTATTAAATCCTTTATTCTCTAATTTGGTTTTAAAGGCAACCTGAGTTTCATACTCCCCATGAACTAAAAACATCCCTTTCACTTTTTTCGGATCCTGTGAACTTAAAAATTGTAAAAGATCATCTGAATCAGCATGAGCGCTCAGGCCAGTAATAGCGCCTATTTCAGCTGACACCTTCCGTGTTTCATTAAATAATTCAACTTCCTTCACTCCTTTCAAAAGTTGTCCTCCTAAAGAATGAACACTGCAATATCCTGACATCAGAATTGTATTTCTGTAATCGCCGATGCATTGAAAAATATGATGTCTTACTCGTCCGGCATCTGCGGTTCCGCTTGCTGAAATTATTACACAAGGCGTATCGCTTTCTTTCAAACGTTTACTATCTTCTGCTAGTTCAATATATTTCAGACCGTTAAACAAAAATGGATCATCATCTATTTTTAAAATTTCCTGTAAATGATCATTAAAAAGCTCAGGATATTTTTTTACCGTTTCTGTTGCTTTCAAACTCAATGGACTATCAACAAAAACATTCAATTCGGGCAATCTTTTTTCAAGCTCCAATTGATTTAGAATGTAAAGAATTTCCTGAGTACGGCCAACGCTAAATGCAGCAATGATCAGCTTCCCCTGCTTTTTGATACAGGTTCTGTTGATCCAATCCAGCATGTTCTCAATATGGTTGAATGAAATATCATGATGTTTGTCGCCATAAGTGCTTTCTATAATGATGTAATCCGCCTGAGGTGTGTTCTGAGGAGGTTTTAATAAGGCACTTCTTGTTCTTCCGACATCACCACTGAAAAGAATTTTAGTTTCTTTTTCATCTTCTGTTATGGTAAGATTGATTGCAGCGCTTCCTATTATATGCCCGTTGTTCGTAAACAAAACCTCAACATCTTTTGCCGGCGAGAAAGATTGATCATACTCAATCACTTCAAATTGTTTTGCTGCATTCATGACATCTTCATGATTGTATAAGGGCTCATAAAGCGGAAGATTATGTGCAGTTCTTTTTTTATTGATGTATTCCGTTTCGTACGTTTGAATTTCCGCACTGTCATGCAAAAGAATTTCCGCTAATTCAGCCGTTGCCTGTGTGCAATAAATTTTCCCTGTAAAACCTTCTTTAACCAATTTTGGAAGAAGGCCACTGTGATCAATATGAGCATGGGAAAGCAATACACAATGCACTTTTGAAGGATCAAATCCAAATTCACTGTTCAATGAATCAGTATCAATTCCCATTCCCTGGAACATACCGCAATCGAATAAAATATTGAAACCGTTTTTTAAAGACAAGAGATGCTTTGAGCCGGTGACAGTTCGTGCAGCTCCATGAAAAGTTAAAGTCATTCGTAAGGTGCGGGGTTTTATAAACGCCAGCAATTTAGATGCCATCGAATAGCAAAAAAGAAATAAAGAGAACTTTATTTTTAAGAATTACAATTTTGGCAACACACTTTCAATCTCTTTTCTCATGCTTTCATATTGCCTTGGCAGTTTTAAATGTGTCCCCAATTCATCAAGCGGCTCGTCTTTTGTAAAACCAGGGTTATCGGTTGCCAGTTCAAATAATACCCCGCCTGGTTCTCTGAAATAAAGTGAAAAGAAATAATCACGATCAATTTTTGGAGTAATATTCAAACCTTTAATCAACACTTTCTCGCGGTAGTCCATCAAAATATCCTCATCCTTCACCCGGAAAGCCACATGGTGATTGGTTCCGGCAGCATTTAAACCATTTGGCAAATCGGGAGCAATCACAAGATCGACGATATTGGCATTGTCAATTGCATCAGTTTTTAACCTGTAATAATTCCCCTCCTGTTTTTCCAAATGATAACCAAGAATACTGGTTAAAACTTCAATAGTTGGTTCTGTTTTTTTCAAAGTAAGCACTACACTTCGAAAGCCTCGTGCAGCAACATCTGCCTTTACTTCGGCTGTTTCCCATGCTTTTCGATTATCACCTACAACCTCAATAAGATTGAGATGAAGCCCGTCCGGGTCGCGAAACGGAAGATATTTCTCGCCAAGCTTTTCATTCACTTCGTTAAAACTTACATCAAATTGTTTAAAACGATCTTTCCAAAAAGCAAGACTTCCCTGTGGCACAGAATATCCAATTTCCGTTGCCATTCCTGTTCCATTAAAACCTTTTCTTGCCCCGGGCCAGGGAAAGAATGTGAGAATCGTTCCGGGAGTTCCGGCTTCATTTCCAAAATAGAAATGATATGTTTCAGGATCATCAAAATTTACTGTCTTCTTCACAAGCCTTTGCCCCAGAACTTTCGTATAAAAGTCCAGATTTCTTTTTGGATCACTTGCAATTGCAGTAATATGATGGAATCCCAAAACTTTGTCGTTCATTTTATCCAATTTATTTAATGAAAACTGTCATGCACATTTTCGTATATGCATGACAGTTATATTATTTATTTAGAAATTATGCAGCTTCTTCAGATTGCAATTCTCCTGCTTGCTTTACCAATTGAACTTCTGCATTTATTTTTATTTCATCACCTACTACCACTCCGCCTGCTTCTGTTACGGCATTATAAGTTAAGCCAAATTCTTTGCGGCTTATCTTTCCTGTAACCGCAAATCCTGCTCTTTCTCCGCCCCATGGATCTTTTGCCTGGCCGCCAAATTCCACATCCAATGTCACAGGCTTTGTAATACCTCCAATGGATAAATTTCCCTGCAACTTTCCTGTTTTTACTTCATAATCTGTGCCTGAAAATTCTACTCTCGGATGCTGTTCAGCATTAAAAAAATCAGCAGATTTTAAATGTGCATTTCTTTGTTCATTGTTAGTATCGATAGAATCAATATCAGCAGAAAATCCGATCTTTTTAACTGAATTAAAATCATTGTTTTCTGTTTCTACCTCTACACTGAATTTATTAAACTGACCTGTTACGGTAGAGATCATGAGATGTTTTACTTTAAAAGTAATTTCGCTGTGAGTTGGATCAACTGACCATTTTGTGAATGACATAATTTTTAATTTTAATTTTTAATTTTACTAATTGCTATTTTTGATTTACTTATCCATGTTTATTGGTAAGAGCTGCATCTGCACTGGCTTTGCCGCCACCTTTTACCAGAACAATAATTGCCAGTCCAAAAAGCAGGATAAAATATTCCCAGCCTTCTCCTTTGTTTGGAATCATATTCCAGTTCATAAAAAATCCGTTCGATGCATGAATTAAAGCGATTGCTCCAATGTAAATCCCGATAAGACCGAGAGCAGCCAAACGGCTTAGAAAACCGAATATTAAAAAGATAGATCCAAAAAATTCGATGAGAATAACCAGTAATGCAACAAAGTAAGAAATGTGCATTTGAGTTGTAAAGAATCCCATCGTGCCAGTGTATCCGTAACCGCCAAACCAACCCAGAAGTTTTTGAGCACCATGTGGAAAAATGGTTAAACCTAATGCCAGTCTGGCGATTAAAGCCGGCCAATTGTTGGAATCTGTTGCAATGATCTTGTTCATAATTGTAATTTGTATTTTATTTTTTTGTTTACTTATTTGATGCTTCTAAATCAGCAACTGCTTTTACACAAAAACCAGCCTGATTAAAAATTGATCTTATTTCTTCGTTTACTGCATCATCTTCACCACTGATCAAAATTTCGTGTTCCAGAACTCCTGAGACTTTCACCAGCTTTGAATAAGGCAATATTTTATGCAAATCTTTAAGAGAGTCAAATCCCTGATAAACTGCTACAACAATCTTTTGTGTTGATACTTCTTTCATTTTTTCTGCTACCTCTTTTTCTTGACAAGAAGGAACAGCGAGAATAATGATATCTGCTTCCCAGCAACCCTCTTTTACACACTCGATTGAATCAATTTCTGCTGCATTTTTATTCGCCAAAATATTTTTGGTTAACATTTGTAATTGCTCTAAATTGTAAGAAACAAGAAGCAACCGATAAGGCAAAGACGAAAAGCTGTCTGCGATGATCTTACCTGTTTTTTCTGTTGCTCCAACAATCGCTATCGTTTTCATTGCTGACATTTTCACCATTTTTAATAATGCAAATTTACCATGGTGGTAAGGCGGGAAACAATGATCTATGATAATAAATTGTCTTGATCCAGATCAATTTTGAAAAAGGAATCAAATCAAACCGCTTGTACTCTTTACAGTCAAAAAATTCCTCCAAGTAATTTTTATTCTATTTTTGAAAGCAGACATCTCCATAATTTTTTTTTAAATAAAAATCGTTTGTGCATTGCCGTTATGTCAACCATGAAACTTTTTTACGAGAAAATAAATCAATTCAAATGCATTTATCCAAACAAAAAACATTCGTTGTATTCATTTTTTCTTTCCTGCTTTTTCAACATTCTTTTGGCCAGGCTTTTCAACCGAAAATGAAAAGCATCTATCACAAGGGCTGGATCGATCTGAATAAAAACGGGAAAAAGGATATTTACGAAGACACTGAACAACCTATAGATAAAAGGGTTGAAGATCTTTTGTCGCAGATGACAATGGAAGAAAAGACCTGTCAACTGGCAACTTTATATGGCTACCATCGCGTTTTAAAAGATTCACTTCCAACTCCGCAATGGAAAAATGAGATTTGGAAAGATGGCATTGCCAATATCGATGAACATTTGAATGGGTTTCCTGTTACGAACCTGGACATCATCACCGATATTAAAAAACATGTTTGGGCGATGAACACCACACAAGCTTTTTTTATTGAAGATACAAGACTTGGAATTCCCGTTGATTTTACTGACGAGGGAATACGTGGTGTGGAAGCTTATGGAACAACAGGCTTTCCAACACAACTGGCGCTCGGAAATACATGGGATAAAAAATTAGTGAATGAGGTTGGAAGAATTACAGGTGTTGAAGCACGCGCTATGGGTTATACAAATGTATATGCACCTATTCTAGATGTAGCGCGGGATCAGCGCTGGGGGCGACTTGAAGAATCTTACGGCGAATCTCCTTACCTCGCTGCAAGGCTTGGAGTTGAGATGGCAAAAGGAATGCAGCAAGATCATACTATCGTTTCCACAGCAAAACATTTCGCCATTTACAGTGCTAATTTTGGAGCAAGAGAAGGGCTTGCAAGGACGGATCCTCAAATGCCTTTGCGCGAAGTAAAAACTTTGTTGCTTCCTTCTTTTGAACATGTGATCAAAGAAGCCGGAATTCTTGGCGTTATGGCTTCTTATAATGATTACGATGGCATTCCGATCATCGGAAGTTATTACTGGCTGACAAAAGTTTTAAGAGAAGAATTTGGATTTCATGGATATGTCGTTTCAGACAGTGATGCCCTGGAATACTTGTTCAGCAAGCATCACGTGGCAAGCGATCGTGAAGATGCAGTAGCACAAGCTGTAAATGCAGGTATGAATGTCAGAACTAATTTCAGTCCTCCTTCTACCATGATCCTGCCTTTAAGAAAAGATATTTTGGATGGAAAAGTTTCGATAGAAACATTAAATGAAAGGGTAAGAGAAGTTCTTTATGTAAAATTCTGGGTTGGGTTATTTGATCATCCTTATATTGAAGATGCTCAAAAATCAGTCGAAACTGTAAACAATCCTGAGCATAAAAAAGTTTCGCTGCAGGCTTCACGCGAGTGCATTGTTTTATTAAAAAATGAAAATAATATTTTACCATTTAGTAAAAATATCCATTCAGTTGCTGTTATCGGTCCCAATGCTGATAATGCGGATTATGCTGACACACATTATGGACCTCACGGAACAAAAGGAATCACAGCTTTGGAAGGCATAAAAGAAAAATTAGGAAAAAATGTGCAGGTAAATTACGCGAAAGGTTGTGAGCTGGTCGATAAGACCTGGCCAGAAAGCGAAGTACTTCCACAATCTCCAACAAAAGAAGAACAAGCTCAGATGGATTCTGCAGTAGCAACCGCGAAAAAGTCTGATGCCGTCATTATGGTAATGGGAGGAAATACGGAAACAGCCGGCGAAAGTAAATCGCGCACAACTCTTGACCTCCCTGGTTTTCAGCCTGATCTGATCAAAGCAATAAAAGCAACCGGGAAACCGGTTGTTATAGTCTTTATCAATTCACAACCGATTAGTTTTAATTGGGTAAAAGAAAATATTGATGGCATTATTGAAGCATGGTATCCGGGAACATATGGAGGCACTGCGATTGCAGACGTATTATTCGGAGATTATAATCCCGGTGGAAAATTAACACTCACCTTTCCAAGATCGGTCGGACAATTACCAATGAATTTTCCATCAAAACCCAGCGCGCAAACTGATCAAGGAGAAACAGCAAGATTGAAAGGTAAATTATATCCGTTTGGTTATGGATTAAGCTATACCACATTTGCTTACAGCAATCTGAAGATCACTCCCGAAAAACAAAATTCGCAGGGAAATTTTAAGGTAAGTTTTGATGTAAAAAATACAGGACAAAGGGAAGGTGATGAAGTAGCACAAATGTATATTCATGAAAAAGTTACTACTGTTACCACTTATGAAAAACAATTGCGTGGATTTGAAAGAGTTCATCTGAATGCCGGCGAAACAAAACCGGTAAATTTCACATTAACTCCTGATGATCTTTCCATCTGGAATCGCGATATGCATTTCGTAGTAGAGCCGGGAACCTTCAAAGTGATGATTGGCGCCTCCTCTGAAGATATTAAGCTGAATGGAGAGTTTGAGGTTGAATAATGTGAAAATGTGAAAATGTGAAAATTGGCTGGAATTTCCGGATAGTAAAGCAAAAAATAAATTGGTTTTTTATTTACGTTTATGCGTGGCTCTTATATTATCATTTCATCTTTAATTACCGCTTTCACGATAAACTTTTGGACTTAAGCCGCTGATATTTTTGAATAATTTATTGAAATTAGAAACGGTTTTATAACCACAGTTGTAAGCAACTTCAGAAACAGTCCAATCGGTATCTAATAAATATCTGCAAGCTGCGGAAATACGTACTTCATTGAGGTATTCTACAAAACTTTTACCGGTTCTTTTTTTGAAAAGGCGGCAAAAAGATTGTGGCGTAAGGTTGGAAATATTTGCAATCGTACTGAGACTTATATTTTCTTTAAAATTTTTCTGAACATATTTATAGACGTCCGATAAGCGATCAGTTTCTGAATGCTCAAGTTGCGCTTTGTATCCGTCGCTCGTAATAAACTCTATTTCCTTTGATTTTGAAAGGATATCCAAAATTTCAAATAAACCAATCACTTTTTCAAAATCTTTTTTTTCCAAAAGAGCTTCCAGTTTTTTGACAATAATCTCTTTCGTTTTTGCGCAAATCCTGATTCCTCTTGAAGCATTTTGAAAAAATTCGTTCACCTTCAGAACTTCTTCCATTTGAAAAAAAACAGGACTGAAAATATTTTTATTAAAATAAAGAACGATCGCTTTTGCCTTTAGATCAGTCCGCTTATAAAATATTTCATCGTTTTGCCAAATGTGCGGAAGGCCGCTTCCGATAAAAACCATATCGCCGGCTGAAAACGGTTCAATGCTATCACCAATAATTCTTTTGCCATAACTCTCAACAATATATACAAGCTCAAATTCAGGATGAAAATGAAATGGGGCTTTAAAAAAAGATTCGTCTCTTTCAATCAAAGTCAGATGGCTATTGATGCCTGGTGTAATTTCTGTTTGAACAATTCTCATAACTTCTTTCCCGCGATAAAGATAATATAATGATAGAGAAAGATAAATATCCGAAACGTATATTGTTTTTACTGATTTAACAGGGAGTAAATAACCAGAACAAATTGATCTTTATTTTACCTATTCTCCTGGCCTATTCAAGGTGACAGGTTGAAGCCGGTAAGCATTTACATAGTGTCCGTTTTGCATTGCAGGAGTCCATCCCGGACCTTTCCTAATAGCATTTATGGCAATTTCGGCAAGCTTTGTACCCATCATTGTTGTTGCCTTTACATCACTTACATTTCCATTCTTATCTACAATGAATTGAACAATACAGGTTCCATAATCTGCATCAGAAAATTCATCAAGTTGTGCCATGATCGCTTTCCGGATATATCGCTGCCAAGCTTCTGCGCCGCCGGGAAATTGTGCCTCTATTTCCACTGGTCCAAACGGTATATCATCTTCTGATTTTTTACTTACAGGAGTCGCTATAACATGGCTTCCTTCAATACCTGATGGTGGTGAAACTATTCCGATATCTTTCGTTCCTTCTATAGTTTTAAGATCAATCTTTGCTGATGCAAGTTGCTTGACATCTGGCGGAGGATCCTTTACCAACGGATCTTTCACAATAATTGGAACTGTATATTTTTTTGTAGCAACAGTTTGTTTTGGCAATTTTGGAGTTGGCAAAATTTTTATCTCTTCCGCTTTAACTTTCTGCAATTGTGTGTCGGGGATATAATCCGGAACAATTGTTTCATCCTTTTTAAAATGCGAAGCAATGATAGAACTGATGGTAAGAATCATCATTACAGACATCGTAAAAAGTAATGCCGTCGTTATTCTTTTATTATAGGTTTTGCGCAGATCATAAGCTCCGTAAGCTTTATTTTTCCCATCAAAAATGATTTCCAGAATGTTTGCCTTTAAAATTTGATTCGCTTCCATAACTGTATTTTTCAGTAAGATTCATTAAGCCAAAACTTTCCATAAAACTTTTAAAAAAAAATCTGCATTTGAAAAGTATTCTACCTTTTCGTGTATGCATAACTGTTATTCTACCCTTTACTAGTGAACAAACAATCTGTTTTTCCAACTGATTTTGCTTGAACAGAGATAATATAATTGCAGAGAAGGATAATATTTTGATACGAAATTTGTTGACAATGATTTAATTTGTACATCATTTATAGATTTTTTTACTATGAGATATTGTTTAGCGCTTGATTTAAAGGATGATGAAAAATTAATTGCAGAATATGAAGATTGGCATAAAGCTGTATGGCCTGAAATTATTGATTCTATAAGGGATTCAGGAATTAATGAATTAGAAATTTACAGGGTCTTTAACCGCCTTTTTATGATTATGGAAACAAATGAAAAATTTTCTTTTGATAAAAAAAATGATATGGATCAGGCAAATCCGAAAGTGCAGAAATGGGAAAATATCATGTGGAAATATCAGCAGGCGCTTCCGCTGGCAAAGCCGGGAGAAAAATGGATATTAATGAATCAAATTTTTGATCTAAATAAATAAAGCCAATGGCCTTAACTACAATTACTCCAACTGCTGATATCACATCTTCGGGCACGAAGAATAATTACTTATTTCCCTTAATTTTAGTAACCTCTTTATTTTTTTTATGGGGACTCGCTTATGGTCTTTTGGATGTCTTGAACAAACATTTCCAGGAAACATTGCATGTTGATAAAGCGCGTTCTTCCTTTTTGCAAATGGCATACTTTGGGGCCTATTTTTTAATGGCCTTACCTGCAGGTATTTTCATGAAACGTTATGGTTATAAAAAAGGTATTATTACTGGTTTGCTATTATATGCATCAGGCGCTTTTTTATTTTATCCTTCTGCGCAAATGTCAAGTTTTAATTTCTTTTTGTTGTCCACTTTTATTCTGGCTTCCGGACTTGCTTTTCTTGAAACTGCTGCCAATCCCTATGTTACGGTATTAGGTGATCCAAAACATTCTGCTTTCAGATTAAATCTTTCACAGAGCTTTAATGGTGTCGGATCTATTATCGGCCCAAAAATCGGTGCTGTTCTTTTCTTTGGAACTGTTATTTCCGGTGAATCAAATTTGCAATCTGTAAAAATGGTTTACTTCATCACAGGACTTACTGTTTTGTTTGTTGCATTTTTATTTTGGCGAACACATTTACCGGAGATCAAGGAGGACAAGATGGTAGATAACGTAGCACAGATTGTAAAGCCATTATTTAAACACAAAAATTTTACCAATGCTATCATTGCGCAGTTTTTTTATGTTGCAGCACAGGTGAGTATCGCAGCATGGTTTATTAATTATTGCACAGAGAATAATATAAATATTACCAATGCACATGCGGCAAATCTTCTTTCTATCAGTCTAATTTTATTTACTGCCGGCCGCTTTGCAGGAACAGCTTTGATGAGAAAAATTGCAGCCAACCAGTTGTTATTTGTTTTTGCTGTCATTAATATTTTGTTGTGTGTAGTAGTAATTCTCAACAAAAACTGGCTGTCTGTTTATTCATTGATGGCCATCTTCTTTTTTGAATCCATTATGTTTCCCACCATTTTTGCATTAGGAGTAAAAGATCTTGGACATCATACAAAAAAAGCTTCCTCATTTATTATTATGTCAATTGTTGGCGGAGCACTCATGCCTTATGCAATGGGGCTAATAGCCGAAAGTTATTCTACAGCCATTTCCTATTTTGTACCGGTAATATGCTTTGTAGTGGTTGCCTGGTACGGATGGAACGGATATAAGATCAAAGATTAAAAACTAAAAAACCACGAATTAAAAACCAACCAATGTTTTCTTTACAAAATAAAAAAGCGATCATTACAGGCGCAGGCAGCGGCATTGGAAAAGCCATTGCAATTTTATTTGCCGCGCAAGGCGCAGAGGTTCACATTATTGAAGTTAATGCCGAAAATGCGAAAGCAACCGCAAAGGAAATTGAGGAGCATAACGGGCATGCATACACGTATTCCTGCAACGTTGCTAATCAACAGGAAGTAGTTGCGGTTTTTCAAAAAATTGGTCTCCATGATATTTTAGTGAATAATGCAGGCATTGCACATATCGGTAAAGCAGACAATACTACTGAAGAAGATTTTGATCGGGTGGTAAATGTGAATATCAAAGGCGTTTACAATTGTCTTTTTGCTTCAATTCCATTAATAAAAAAAAGAGGCGGCGGAGTGATCATCAATATGGCTTCCATTGCAGCTTCATCGGGCCTTGCAGACAGATTTGCTTATTCAGCTGCAAAGGGCGCTGTAGCTGCAATGACGTTATCAGTTGCAAAAGATTATATCAATGAAAACATAAGATGCAATTCAATTTCTCCGGCAAGAGTTCATACACCTTTTGTGGATGGTTTTCTTCAAAAAAATTACCCGGGAAACGAAAAAGAAATGTTCAGGCAATTATCAAAAACACAACCAATAGGCCGCATGGCAAAACCGGAAGAAGTAGCGGCTTTGGCTTTATATTTATCAAGTGATGAAGCATCATTTATTACAGGAACTGATTACCCTATCGATGGTGGATTTTTAAAATTAAATACCTAAAAAATTTTGTTATGAAATTATTGTTCATTCTTCTTCTCAGTTTTTCTTCAGTTACTAACATCCATGCACAAACGTATTCTCCAACTGCTGAAAATCTTGCAGCAAGAAGTGAATTTCAGGATGCTAAATTCGGTCTGTTTATTCATTGGGGTGTGTTCAGCATTTTGGGTGATGCGGAATGGGTAATGAACAATGAAAACATTCCTGTAAAAGACTATACACGGTTGATGGATTTTTTTAATCCTACACAATTTAATGCGCATGAATGGGTAAGTATGGCAAAAAATGCCGGCATGAAATACATCACATTAATTACAAGACATCATGATGGTTTCAGTATGTGGAATACAAAATATTCTGATTTCAATATCATGAATACGCCTTATAAAAAAGATGTTGTAAAAATGATTGCAGATGAATGTCATCAGCAGGGCATTAAGCTTTTTTTGTACTACTCTTTGCTCGACTGGAGGCGCAATGATTATTCGTGGTGGACCGGCAGAACAGGTCAGGGTACTGGCCGGACAGTTCATGGTAACTGGAATGATTACATCGCTTTTATGAAAAATCAGTTGACAGAGCTACTTACAAACTATGGAACTATTTCCGGAATTTGGTTTGATGGATATTGGGATCAGACAGCCCCAGAAGGAGCAAAAGACAGAAGTCCAAAGGTTGACTGGCATCTGGATGAAATCTATGCATTAATTCATAAACTTCAGCCACAATGCCTGATTGGAAATAATCATCACCTCACTCCTTTTCCGGGGGAAGATTTTCAAATGTTTGAACGGGATCTGCCCGGAGAAAATAAATCAGGATTAAGTTTTCAGAAAGCTTCTGATAAATTACCATTGGAAACTTGCGAGACAATGAATAATTCATGGGGATTTAACATCAAGGACGACAATTATAAAACAGTTCCCCAGGTCATTCATTACCTGATAAATGCTGCCGGCCGCAATGCTAACTTTTTATTGAATGTGGGTCCGATGCCAAACGGAATCATCCAGCATGAATTTACAGATACTTTAAAAGCAGTTGGCAATTGGATGAAAGATCATGGGGAAAGCATTTATGGAACTCGGGGAAACATAATGCCACCCCAGGATTGGGGTGTTGTTACATCAAAGGACAATAAAGTTTATGTGCATATTTTAAAAGACCCTAAACAATCATCTCTTCTGATCGAAAACATTAGCGGCAAAGTAAAAAGTTGTCAACTAATGGGAACAGGTGAGAGGATAAAATTCAAACAGGATAAAAAAGGAGTAGTATTAAATCTGGACGGAATTGCATTGGACGATATCGATACAATTATTGAAATAGAAACAAAGTAAAAAGGGACGAAGCGAATTTATTTACTAATTATATAAAAATATAACGAAGCGAAAATGAAATTAATAAGAGTTGGAGAACCTGGAAATGAAAAGCCGGCAGTTATCATTGAAGACAAATGGTTTGATGTGTCAGATTTTGTCAAAGATTATGATGAAGATTTTTTTGCTAATGGAATACTGTCGTTAGAAAAAATTATTGCAGAAAATACATTACCGGAAATTGGCAGACATCAACGATTAGGATGTCCTGTTTACAAACCTTCAAAAATAATTTGCATTGGATTAAATTATGCAAAACATGCAAAAGAAACGAATGCAAATGTTCCAAAAGAACCCATTATTTTTTTCAAATCCACTACTGCTATTGTCGGTCCAAATGATAATATTATCATTCCAAAAAATTCTTCAAAAACTGACTGGGAAGTAGAATTGGCCGTAGTTATAGGAAACCGTGCTTCTTATGTGGAAGAAAATGAAGCAATAAATTACGTGGCAGGATATTGTTTGCATAACGATGTTAGCGAGCGTGAGTTTCAAATAGAACGTGGAGGTCAATGGGTTAAAGGAAAAAGTTGCGACACCTTTGCTCCTGTTGGTCCATGGATCGCAACAAAAGATGAAATCAAAGATGTAAACAATTTACGTTTGTGGTTGACTGTTAATGGTGAAAAAAAGCAGGATGAGAATACCAATGATCTGATTTTTAAAATTCCTTTCCTGGTGTCGTACGTTAGTCAGTTCATGACTTTATTACCCGGCGATATTATTTCAACGGGAACACCTGCTGGTGTAGGTTTGGGATTTAATCCGCCTGTTTATTTAAAAGAAGGTGACGTAGTAGAACTTGGCATTGATGGTTTAGGAAAACAAAAACAATTTGTCAAAAAATGGTCTAAATAATTTTCAGAAATGATAGATACTCATATACATTTTTGGAATTACAATAAAATAAAAGATACCTGGATCACTGATGAAATGAAGGTCTTGCAAAGAGACTTTCTTCCTGAACATTTAGAAAATGAATTATCAAAAAATAATGTGGAAGGCATTGTTGCCGTGCAGGCAGATCAGAGTGAAAATGAAACGCAATTTTTATCAGATCTTGCAGACAAAAACTCAATAATAAAAGGTATTGTTGGTTGGGTTGATCTGCAAAGTGCAAATATTGAAAGAAAGCTGCTTTACTATCTAAACAACCCTAAGATAAAGGGTTTCAGGCATATTGTTCAATCGGAAAACGAGGGGTTTTTAGCAAATAAAAAATTCTTAAATGGCATTAGTTTTTTAAAAAAAGCCGGCTTCACATACGATATCCTTATTTATGAAAATCAATTAAAAGAGGCGATCAAATTTGTAAATAAATTTCCGGATCAAAAATTTATTATTGACCATTGTGCAAAACCAGGCATTAAAAATAAAAGTATCAGCGAATGGAAAACCCTGATGAAAGAAATTGCGAGAAATGAAAATGTATGTTGCAAAATTTCCGGCTTAATTACTGAAGCAAAATGGAATGAATGGAATGAAAAAGATTTGTACCCTTATTTAGATGCAGTGTTTGAATCATTTGGGACTGAAAGATTATTATTCGGAAGCGATTGGCCTGTAATGTTGTTAAGCGGCAATTACACTCTTTGGAAAAATCTTTTGGAAAAATACATGAGCCAATTTCCATCAGAACAAAAACAAAAAGTATTTAGAGAAAATGCAATTTACTTTTATAATTTAAACATCTAATCAGAAATAAAATTCTACTTATTTAAACATTTCTATCAAATGAATCTTCAACTCGATCATAAAATAATCATTGTAACGGGAGGCGCTAAAGGAATTGGCGAAGGAATTGTAAAAGTTCTGGCACAGGAAAATGCAATTCCTGTTATTGTGGGAAGAAATAAAGAAGATAATATAAAAACTCTTGAAAGTATTGGCAATAAAGGATTTGAGTTGGTTGCCGAACTGACAGAACCAGAAGAATGCGCCAATGCAGTAAAGAAAGTTGTTGAAAAATATAATCGAATTGATGGATTGGTAAATAATGCCGGAGTGAATGATAGTATAGGATTAGAAAGTGGTAATTATGAAGGATTTATTGCTTCCCTGCATAAAAATTTAGTGCATTATTATTTAATGGCTCATCATGCCTTACCATATTTAAAACAATCGAAAGGGGCGATCGTAAACATTGGTTCAAAAACTGCGGAAACAGGACAGGGCAACACTTCCGGCTATGCTGCTTCAAATGGCGGAAGAAATGCCTTAACAAGAGAATGGGCAGTAGAATTATTACCTTTTGATATTCGGGTGAATGAAGTGGTGGTTGCGGAATGTTTCACTCCTTTATATCAAAGCTGGATAAAAACATTTGAAAACCCGGATGATAAATTAAAATCAATTACTTCAAAAATTCCTCTAGAGCAAAGAATGACAACAGCGGAAGAAATTGCAAATATGGTTGCTTTTCTTTTGTCAAAAAAATCAAGTCATACTACAGGGCAGATCATTCATGTTGATGGTGGCTATGTTCATCTCGACAGAGCTTTATAAATTATTTTAAAAACCTATAACCTTCCCAGCCATTCTATTGTAACCTTTTTCACA